>CBCTHM010000001.1:0-201186 GCA_965146675.1 uncultured Eubacteriales bacterium
ACCTGTGACCCCATGCTTGTAAGGCATGTGCTCTCCCAGCTGAGCTATGCTCCCCAACCGTGCAAACCGAGACGCACAGGGCAAACGAAAACTCGGCACATCTCAGCGACGGGTTTAATTATACACATGGCCCTGGTTCTTGTCAAGCGTTTTTTTCGCTTTTTTCATAGATTTTTCCACATGGCAAGTCCTTGAATCGGCGTCTCCCCATGCACAGATAAAAGCGCGGAAACGCTAGGTCCCGCGCTCCCCAGCACGAAGCTTTCGCAGCAGCTCCTGGATTTCTGCCGGGGCAAAAGCATAGGCAGTATCGCAAAACTGACAGCCGACCTCTACAGTTTCTCCCTTTTCTGCAATTTCATCCAGCTCTTGCTCCCCCAAGCTGATCAGCGCCGATGTGACTCGTGCCCTGGAACAATAGCACCGGTAAGCCACGGGCGTTGTCTCCAGGAGCTCCACATCCATACCAGCGCAAACCGTTTGCAGCATCTGCTCCGGCGTCAGGCCCCGGGCCAGCATTGCCGTCACCGCGCCCGCCTCCCGGATCCCCTTCTCCAGCCTCTCCGCCACGCTCCCCGGCGCTTCCGGCAGCAACTGGATCAGATAACCTCCCGCTACCTGAACGGACTGATCCCGGTCTATCAAAACGCCCAGGGCGCAAGCCGTGGGCGTCTGCTCGCTCTGTGCGAAATAAGCCGTCACATCCTCGGCAATTTCTCCGGAAACCAAAGCGACGCTGCCCACATAAGGCTCCTTCATCTGCAAATCCCGGGCCACCGTCAGCAAGCCGTCTGTTCCCACCGCAGCGCCTACGTCCAGCTTACCCGGGTATTTCTCCAGCAGGGAAATTCCCGGGTTCTGTACGTAACCCCGCACATTACCAACGGCATCAGCCACACACAAAAGGGTCCCCAAAGGGCCACCGCCTTTGATCTGTAGCGTCACAGAACCGTTTTCCACCTTTTGCATATTTCCCATAAGAGATGCCGCTGTCAGGGCCCTTCCAAGCGCCGCTGTGGCGGTTGGCGTGGTCTTGTGAATCTGTCTGCCCCTACGAACCATCTCCGTGGAACGGATGGCTGCGGCCTTCACAAAGCCCTCTGCCGACAGCGCACGCACGATATAGTCTCCCATCAAGCTTCCCCCCTGATCGCCTTCCAATAAACTCGCTGCTCTCCAGGCTGCGGCGGCTCTAGGCTCCGATCCCCAAAGCAGGCGATCTCTGAGAACCCCGCCTCCTGCAAATACGTTTGAATTTCATCCAACTCGTAGGCGTACTCCCGGTGCTCTTCGAAGCTTCGCCGCCAGAGGGAACCATGCCGTTGAAATAGGTCCATGCCGTAATAACAGAGCCGCTCTTTCGGCTCATACTCGCTTCGCCAGACACAGTACACTTCCGCATCCTCATCCAAAAAAACCTGACCGTCCATGGCCCGGAGCTTTTCCGGTGTATTGACGTCAAAGAGAAAAATACCACCCGGCTTCAAGCATTGAAATACCCGGCGGAATGCCTCGCGGCAGTCCGCCGGATGAATCAAATAGTTAATACTGTCCAGGCCGCAAAAGACCCAGTCAACCGGAGTCGGCAGACGAAGTCTTTGCATGGGCTGACAGATGAAAATGGGGCGGTTGTCCAGCTCAACAGCCTTGTCAAAAGCCATTGTGAGCATTTCCTCGGACAAGTCCGCCCCAATCACCAGATATCCCGCCTGTGCCAGCCGCAAAGACATGGAGCCGGTTCCACAGGCTAAATCTAAAACGGAATGCGGGTGTAGGTCGCTCAGCGCCAAAATCTTTTGGACAAAGGTTAGGATTTGATCGTAGTCAACATCTCTAGTAAGACGGTCATAGGACTCTGCCAGTGCCCCGTATGCGCTCATTCCCCTTCGCTTTCATCCAGGCGGTCAATCACCATGCGATAGCCGTCCGTGCCATAGTTCAAGGAACGGTTGACACGGCTGATGGTCGCGCTGCTGGCGCCGGTCTGTTCTAAAATCTTGTTGTAGATCATGCCCTGGTTTAGTAGCTGCGCCACCTCAAAGCGCTGCTCCATAGCATTGAGCTCCGGAACCGTACACAAATCCATGAAAAAATTATAACACTCTTCCGGGGTCTTTAACGTCAAGATCGCGCGGTACAGGCTGCTGTCTGGATTGGCTTTTCTATTCCTGCTGTTCATAAGTTAATCCTCCAATAAATATATTGTAAATTCCGGTACGGTTTCATTTTAATGCATAAAATTAAAAAAGTAAAGAGGGAATTCAACAATTTTTTTATATTTTGACAAATTTTTTTATCATTTTCACATTTGGCCGGAAAACCGGCGCGCTATACAGATTTCCCGTACAGCGCGTCGGCTCATTGTGCAGGACTATGAATTGCACTTCGCTTACACGGTAAAAACTCAACGATTGAAAATTTTAAAAATTTCATCAATGTCGTCCACATCTTCATTTACCACGGGAGCCGGCTTGGCCTTCTCCCCAGCCTTTGTAAAGGCGCCCGGTTTTCCGGTTTCCGGCTTCTTTTCCTCAAAGCCCGTGGCAATAACGGTGACGCGCATTTCGTCCTCGAAGTCGTCCGAATAGGTGGCGCCGAAGATGATATTCGCCTCGGGATTGGCCGCCTCCTGCACAATATTGGCGGCAGTTTCCACATCGTCCAGGGTTAGTTCCGGGGAACCCGTCACATTGATCAGCACTCCCGTGGCCCCATTGATGGAGGTTTCCAACAACGGGCTGGCTACAGCAGTCATGGCGGCTTGTTCCGCCTTTTCCCGTCCGGTGGCGATACCCACACCCATGTGGGCCCTGCCTGCGTTCTTCATCACAGCAGATACGTCGGCAAAGTCCAGGTTGATGACGACGCGTTCCGAGTACCCGACCAATTCCGAGATGGAAGTCACGGCTTGCTTGAGCACATCGTCTGCGATGCCAAACGCATTGGCAAACGTGATCTTCTGATCCGTGACGTATTTGAGCCGGTCGTTGGGGATAATGATTAAGGAGTCCACCTTTTCCGACAGCGCAGTAATCCCCGATTCCGCCTGCTTCATGCGGTTGGCGCCCTCAAACTTAAAGGGTTTGGTCACTACACCAACGGTCAGGATGCCGGCCTCGTGGGCCAGATCCGCCACAATCGGTGCAGCACCGGTCCCCGTGCCGCCGCCCATGCCTGCGGTAATAAACACCATGTCGGTACCCTCTAGAATCTTGGAAATCGCGGCGCGGCTCTCCTCCGCGGACTTTTTGCCGATTTCCGGTTTGGAGCCTGCCCCCATACCGCCGGTCAACTTTTCCCCGATCTGCACCTTATTGGAGCATTTGGATTTATTCAGGTCCTGCTTGTCCGTATTGACCACAACGAATTCCACGCCGTCTACGCCGGCCTCGATCATCCGATTGACGACATTATTGCCAGCGCCGCCCACGCCGATCACTTTAATATTTACAACCTTATCCGGATACATGTCAGACATATTTGTTCTCCTCCTATGTACACTTTGTATTCACGCCGCAATCGGCAGAGATCAGCACACTTATACTTTTCTATTTTATCGTGGAAGTTTCGTTTGGTCAATAGAAATTCTCATATTTCGGCAAATATTTTCATATTTTTTTCCAACGCGTTACCAGGGGATGAATCGAGCGGTTTTCTCCTCCTGGAAAGTCAAATCCAAAACTCCGCTTTGATAATCCGCTAATTTTTCTACTGCCTGGGTCATATACTGTATCTTGTAAGGCAGCTCCGTGGGGCCGCCTAACAAAACCTGATACTGCTGTCCATACCAAAGCTGGATATCGTAAAGCTCTGAGACATCCACCTGCGTGACCTCGCCCATTTGGTCGGTCTTTTCCAAATTCTTTAAAATTTCTACCGCAGCGTCCGCACGATCCGCCGGCGTTCCTGCGGGGGCCGTCTCCTCCTCCGGCCTTTCCGGCTTACCTGGCTGTTCCACCGCTTTTATGGTCTCGCCCACGCCAGGCTGTGCCGCACGAATGCCAACCACCTGGGTGTGCTTCTCTGCCTCCGTCGCATCTACAGACTCCAACAATTTCCCTGCGGAATTCATCAGCCACCAGCTATCGTCCGAGGCCTGGATAGCATAGACGACCTCTAGTTCCACGATGTCAATATTAACCGTATTCGGCAATTTTATACCAATCTGGACCTGACTGACATAAGGAAGTTCCGTTAAAATACGTCCGGCTGCCCGCGCTTTGCCAAAGGTCAGCAAATTGTCCCCTTTTTCGATACCGGAAGCCTCCAGCACAGCCTCAACAGTATACTTTTGGTTCCCAGTTATTGTGATGGTCTGAACCTTAAAAAAGATTGTCAGGCCCAAGGCAATGGCCACCACAACCGCTGCCGTGGTCAGCAGCTTTAAAACGAAGCTGCGCCTGTGAAAAGGCTTGGGTGAGGTCCGACGAGGCGGCATTCGTTTTTTTTGTTCCGTTTTTCTGCGCCGGGTCTCTTGCGCCCGCCGCCGCTCCGCCGCAGGCTCCCGTGCCGAATGCTCTCGTCGGTTTGAATCCGACCGCGCCGCTCGCTCCTGCTCCGACGGTCGACGCCGTCCCGCCTGGCTTTGCCTGAGGCTGGCGCGGTTCCGGTCTTGGTCGGAGTCCCGATAGCGCCCTGGCTGGCCGCCCCGCTCCTCCGGCGCTTGCTTATGGTCCCGCGGTAAGGGTTCCTTCCGGTCCCTGCCTCCGTTACTATCTCTGCGCCGCTGGGGATTCTGTCTGTCTCGTTCCATGCCTGTCCCTCCATTGCGGCCCTCATGGAGCCGCTGGATCCTGTATCCGTTGTACGTCCGCGCCCAGCGAAGAAAGCCGCTGGGCAAAATTTTCGTATCCACGCAGAATATGGTGAATCTGCGTAATTTTGCTCTCTCCCTCCGCGCCCATGGCAGCCGCCACCATGGCTGCACCGCCCCGCAGGTCTGTTGCCTCCAGGGCCGCACCGGTGAGATTGGGAACGCCGGTGATCGCGGCTATCGCGCCGCTGACTTGAATTTTACCGCCTAAACGGCGCAACGCCGGTACATGCCGGTACCGGTCTGTAAATACTGCTTCTTCAAATACCGTAGTCCCCTCGGCTCGCAGCAGCGCCGCCATAATCGGCGCTTGTGCGTCCGTAGGGAAACCGGGGTAAGGCGCCGTACGAATTGGTGGCGGACTGCACAGCCGCCTGGTTTGCAGGCGAATGCTGTCGCCCGAAGCTGTCACCTGGCAGCCCGCCGCCTCCAGCGTATTGCACACCGGTGCCAGATGGCTGGGAATGATGCGCTTCACGCAGATATCGCCACCAGCACAGACAGCCGCGGCCAAAAAGGTGGCAGCCTCCATGCGGTCTGGCAGGACCGTATACTCCGCAAAGTCTGGGAAGCCGCCTTCGATTTGCAGCATGGCGGTCCCCATTCCATAAATTCGGGCGCCGCCCGCCCGAAGGAAACAGGCCAAATCCACAATTTCTGGCTCTTTTGCCGCATTATAGATGGTAGTCGTGCCTTGGCCGCCCAGGGCCGCCATCATCAAATTCTCTGTTGCGCCTACGCTGGGGAAGGCCAACGTCACCGCCGTCCCGGTCAAACCGGCGCACCGGCAGTCCAACCGGTCCTCCTGCCAGGCTAATTCCGCGCCCATAGCCTGCAGCCCGGAAAGATGCAGGTCAATCGGCCTTGCCCCCAGGCAGCATCCCCCAGGCTCGAACAGCGTACAACGCCTTGTCCTGGCCAGCAGCGGGCCCAGGAACAAAACGGAAGAACGCATGCGAGTCATGAGCGGCCTTGGAATCTCGCAACAGGTCAGACCGCCCGGGTTAACCCAGATATCATGATCCTTTCTCTCCACCTGGCATCCCAAATGCCTTAAAATCTCTATTGCTGCCTCCACGTCTGTGAGGCATGGGCAGTTATGTAGTACACAGCCGTTTTGAAACAGCACCGATGCGGCCAGCAGAGGCAAAACGCTGTTCTTCGCGCCGGAGATGGCCAAGCTCCCCTGCAGCCTATGTCCGCCTCGCACAGAAAAATATTCCATTCGCCCGATTCCTCCCACCCCAGATGGGTTTTGCCCATCCTATGCAGGAGGCACGGTGCCGGTGTTTCAGGCTTTCAAATTTGCAAGCTTTAAGATGACTCCATAAATTCGCTCTGCGGAGTCCACGACCGCTAAATTGAGCAGCGCCCTGCGCATGGCGCGACAGCGGGCCGAATCGCCCAGCAGCGCCTGCACCTGTCGAAATAAGGACTGACCTGTGCATTCCGATTCCGGAATTACCTGCGCCGCGCCGCGGTCCGCCAGAATTCTGGCATTTTTTTCTTGGTGGTTATCCGTGACGTTCGGGGACGGTACAATGATACACGGCGTACCGGACGCTGCGATCTCATTGAGCGTGGAAGCGCCCGCCCGGCCAATGACCAAATCTGCCGCCGCCATCAGCATGGGCATATCATAGATATACTCCCGCATTTCCAGACCGTCGTCCGCCGCCAGGTCCACGCCCAGCTCCTTGACATACTCCGGCATCCAGTGCCAGCCATAGGAACCGGTGGCGTGGATGTGCTGGTAAGGACAGCCGGCGTCCTGCTCCAGCTTAAAAAATGCGGCAATGACCTTGTTCATTTCCCGCGCGCCCAGGCTGCCCCAGGCGGAGACAATGAGCGGCCGCTCGTCCAAGCCTAGCGCCTGACGGGCATCCTCCTTTTTGGTGTAAAGAAACTCCTGCCGCACGGGCATGCCCACTACCTCCACCCGTTCAGGATGCTTGTAATGGGACTTGCTCTCAGCAAAGGATACTAAAATCTGATTCATTCGATCCGCTACCATGCGGGTTGTCAGGCCCGGTACGGCATTACTCTCGTGGAGGCAGGTGGGAACGCCAAGCTTAGCGCCCTCCTTTAAAATTGGAAAGCTTGCGTAACCGCCGGTCCCCACGATCACATCCGGCTGAAAGCTGCGGATCAGCCGCTTGGCCTTGCGCAGGGAGAGCATCGTATGATACATCCCGGATATGTTGTGGACAATTGCCTTTGGAGTCAGGCTCCGCTGCAAACTATAAGGATTCAAGGTCTTCAACGGATATCCTGCTTTAGGGATCAGGGAGCACTCCATGCCCCCTTCTCCGCCCACAAACAAAATTTTGCTGTCTGGCCGGCGATCTCGCAGTAAATTGGCCACGGCAATCGCGGGGTTGATATGGCCGCCCGTCCCGCCGCAGGTAAAAATCACATTCAAAGCCGTCCCTCCCGTCAGCTTCTGGTGCTGGAGCTCCAGCGGGAAATACTAAGCATAATCCCCATCTCCCCCAGATTCATCAGCAGGTTGGTGCCTCCATAGGAGAAAAAAGGAAGGCCCACGCCGGTAGACGGCAACAGATTACTCACAACACCCATGTTCAGAACCACCTGCACGGCCAATAGCGTGGTGATGCCCACTCCCAGCATGGTAGAAAACCGGTCCGCGGCATGCAGCGCGATCCAATATCCCCGGATAATCAGCAGGGCAAACAGGATGATAATGCCCAGCGCTCCGACCAAACCCAATTCCTCGCAGACAATGGCGAAAATGTAGTCGTTGTGCTCCTCCGGCAAGTATAGATACTTTTGCCGTCCCTTGCCGAAGCCCAAACCAAACAGGCCGCCGGAGCCGATGGCGTATTGCGATTGCAGCACCTGATAGCCCTTGTCGCTGGAGTCCGCCTCCGGATTCAGCCACGCGGTGATTCGGTCCCCGGCATAGCCCATGAGGGAGATGTAGAGGACCACAAACACCGCCGCAATCCCAATGGCCAAAAATATCCATTTCTTTTTTGTCCCGCCCACGTACATCATGACCACGGACACCAGGCCCAAAATCATAATGGCGGACAGGTGTTTTTCCAATGCCACCAGTGCCACGATGATCAGCATCACACCGCCCATTCGCAGCACTCCATATCGGAAATCCGCCATTTTCTCTTTGTACTGGGCAACCATAGAGGCCATCATGCAAATGAGGGAAAACTTTGCTACCTCTGAGGGCTGAAACCGCTGGCCCGCAATCTCAATCCAGCGCTTGGCGCCGCCAGCGGACTTGCCCACAAAAAGCACGGCAATCAGAAGGAAAATACTAATACCGAAAATGGCCTTGGCAAACCGCTGCCATAGATGGCAATTAAACCGGCTGGCCAGGTACATGGCGCCAAGTCCGATTGCCGCAAACGCAGCTTGCCGGATAAAGTAATGCACGGAATTTCCCGTCTCATAGTAGGCGCGGGCGTAGCTGGCGGAAAACATCATTAAAAGGCCAATGGCCACCAGCAGCAAAACCAGTACCAGGAACGGTACGTCCATCATGCCACGGTCATCCACCTGGGGCCGCTGCCGCTCCGCAGCCGCCTGGGTCAGTTGCTCTGTGGACATGGTACCACTCCTCTCCAAAAATTACGTTGCATAGCGCCCAGCCATACCGAACCAGGCCAACAAACACATCAGGCAAGTAATACCAACAAACACGGCGAATATTTTCTCCTCCTTCCACCCGCACATCTCAAAGTGATGGTGGATTGGAGCCATTTTAAAGATTCTCTTTCCATGCGTCAGCTTGTAATACACCACCTGAATGATATCAGACAGGGTCTCCACAATATACACAAGGCCCACTAAAATCAAAATCAGAGGGATGTCCAGTGCAAAGGCCATCCCGCATACCGCACCGCCCAAAAACAAAGATCCGGTGTCTCCCATGAACACTTTCGCCGGGTGAAAATTATAAGTCAGAAAAGCCGCTAGGCCTCCCACCAGCGCCGCGGAGAACAGCGCCAGATTTTCCCGGCCCGCCAGAAGGGCTGTGGCTGTAAAAAAGACCATGACGGGCAGCGTTACGCCCGTGGCCAGGCCATCGACCCCATCAGTCAGATTCACGGCATTCACGCCGCCCACCATGACAAACATGGCAAAGAACATGTACCAAATGGGGTGAATTTGCAGGGTGACTTGAGCAAACGGAATGTAAAGGTCACAGCTCATCAGGCCATTTCGGTACAGAATGTACAAGAACAAAGCGGAAACTGCCATCTGCAGCAAGGATTTTTGAAGCGCTGTCAATCCAAGGTTGCGCTGATACCGGACCTTGAAAAAATCATCCAGGAAACCGATCAGTCCAAAACAGAGCGCCAGCACCAGCACAAATAGGGCTGAAAAATCTCCGCTACGCATGTTTCCAATGCCGAAAACCAGGCACAGAAGACTCGCTCCAATGAAAACCAGGCCACCCATGGTGGGCGTGCCCGCCTTGACGTCATGCCACTTGGGGCCCACCTCCCGAATCGTCTGCCCCGCTTTCAGCTTGCGAAGCAGCGGTATGAGAATTCTGCCCAGCAAAAGTCCCAATGCAAAGGCACTCAGAATCGTCAGAATTACATTGCGCATAACAGCCTCCGAATTTATTTTTCTCCTGCGAGGAACAGCTCCAGAGCGCGTTCCATTTTCATACCCCTGCTGCCCTTAAACAAGAGGGCATCACCAGCCATGGCGCAGCCTCTCAGGGCCTCCACCAGCTCCTCCATGGTGCTGCAAGCCAGAGTGCACTCCGGACGCATGCCCCCCGTCACTGCGCCGTTCACCACGCGCTCTGCGTTCTCCCCCAGCGCAAACAGAAAATCACATTTCCCCGCCGCGATGCGGCCTACGCGATAGTGCTCCGCTTGGGAACATACGCCCAGCTCCAGCATATCGCCTAAAACCGCGATCCTTCTGCCTTTCCGCCTGCCGAGCACCGACAGGGACGCCGCCATGGACTCGGGGCCCGCGTTGTAACAGTCTTTGATGATGGTATAGCCGCCCGCTTCCAAAAACTCCTGCCGGCCTTCCATACTTTGAAAGCCCGCCAGTCCAGCCTGAAGCTGCTCTATGGGCACATCCAATAACCGGCCCACGGCGATGGCCGCCAGCGCGTCGCTGGCGAAATGGCGGCCCTCCACCGGCAGCGTGATCGGGAAAGACTCCTCCTGGATAGTCACGGTAAAGGTGATGCGTCCGTCCTCCTCCCGTAGGTCAGAGCCTAAGATCTGGCAGGCCGGATTTTCCAACCCAAAATACTGGGGGGTTACCCCGCTGCTGGTTCGTAGATTCCACAGTAGCGGCTCATCGCCATTGTAAATCACATGGCCGCCGGGCTTCAACCCCTCCAGTATCTCCAGCTTCGCGTGAAGAATTCCCTCCCGAGAGCCGAGATGCTCAATGTGCATGGTGCCGATGTTGGTGATGACAGCCACATCGGGCCTGGCAATGGAGGTCAAATAGGACATCTCCCCGAAGTGGTTCATCCCCATTTCCAGCACAGCCACCTCTGTATCCTCTGGGATCGCTAAAATTGCCATGGGCAGCCCAATATCGTTATTGTGATTCACAGGGGTCTTTCCGGTTTTATATCGATTGGACAAAACGCGGGCGATCATCTCCTTTGTGGTGCTCTTGCCCACGGAACCCGTGATGCCTACCACGCGAATCGCAAGACGGTTGCGCGCTTCTCTGGCGATATCCCCCAAGGCGCGGCGGGTATCTGGTACCAGGATAGCCGGGTAGTCTGTATCTTGATGGGAACAAAGAACTACCGATGCGCCCGCAGCCAGAGCCTGGGGGATAAAGGCGTGTCCGTCCCGTTCTCCCTGCAGCGCCACGAACAGCTGGCCCGGTTCAATCCTTCTGGAATCATTGGAAGCGCCGGAGAAACAAACCTGCGCGTACTTGGGATCAATCTGGCCGCCGCACCATTGGGCCGCCTGTTCTAGGGAAATCCTGCTCATGGAGCTTCACCTCTTTCTCTGGGTGCCGGGCGGCCAGCCAGGCCGCGACTTCCTCTCGCTCATCCAAATGGCGCTTTTGGCCTGCGACTTCCTGATAGGTCTCGTGTCCTTTGCCTGCCAGTACAATCACATCATCTTCTTGCCCATGGTCCAGGCAGTAGCGGATCGCCTCCCGGCGGTCCTGTATCACCACATAAGGGGTTTGGGATCCCACGGTTCCCGCCAAAATTTCTTGTAGGATCGCCATAGGATCTTCCGTTCGGGGATTGTCTGAGGTAAATACCACAAAATCCGCTTGCTCCACCGCAATTCTACCCATAATAGGCCGCTTCAGCCTGTCCCGGTCGCCGCCGCACCCCACCAGGGCTACCACGCGCCCCCGGCTAAAGCCGCGCGCCGCGTGAAGGATATTTTTTAGGCCGTCCGGCGTATGGGCGTAATCGATGAAAACCGTAAAATCCATTCCCTGCGTGGGAACGACCTCGATCCGGCCCTTCACGCCCTTGGCTGTACGCAGGGCGCAGGCCGCCGCCTCCAGGGGAATCCCCAGGGCAACCGCCGCGCCTAATACGGACAATGTATTATACGCAGTAAAAGCGCCGGGAATGCCCAAGGTTATCGGCACCTCCCGCCCTTTGGATACCGCAGTAAACGCGATGTGGTCCGGCGCAAGCGTCAGGTCCCTGGCCCATAGGTCCGCCTTCCGGTCCCGCAGGGAGGTCGTGAGCATCCGGCAGGCTGCGCCGGCCTGCATCGCCTCACAATAGGGGTCATCCAAATTGAACACGCCGATTTCGCATTGCTGGAAGAGCTGCGCCTTGGCCTTCTGGTAGGCTTGCATGGTGCCGTGGAAATCCAAATGGTCCTCGGTCAAGTTGGTAAATACCCCCACCTGAAAGTCGATGCCGCCCACCCGGTCCAGGGCCAGGGCGTGGGAAGACACCTCCATCACTACATGGGTGCAGCCGGCCTGAACCATGTCCGCCAGCAGGCCCTGCAGCTCCCAGCTCTCCGGGGTGGTGCGCTCTGTGGAAAGCACTTTCTCCCCAATCATGTTTTGCACGGTACCGATTAGCCCCACCTTGTCGTCTCGGGCCTGCTCCAGCACGGACTTTAACAGCCACGTCACAGAGGTCTTTCCATTGGTCCCCGTCACGCCCACCAGCGTCAGCTTTTTAGCCGGATGGCCGTACCAGTTTGCACCCATCTGAGCCAAGGCCAGCCGGGCTTTTGAGACCAGTGCGTAGGGCGCCCGGGGCGGCGGTGTCTGGTCCGTGACCACCAGAACCGCCCCCTGCTCCAGCGCCGCCTCGATATAGCGATTTCCGTCCGTGGCAAAGCCAGTGATGGCAATAAACACATCACCCGGCCTCACCTTCCGGGAATCATACTGCACGCCAGATACATCCAGCGAGAAGTCTGCGTCTGCGGCCAGAATATCCACGCCGCGCAGCAAATCGGATAGCTTCAAAACTTATGGCTCCTTTGCAATGGTTTGTGCCCTAATCCTGTGCCGAATGGTCTACAAACTCCACGCGGATGGTGGTGCCACGGCTTACCTCGGTCCCCGGCGACACATCCTGCCCCGTGGCGGTGACGCTGCCGCTGTCCGCGGAGGCGCCTTTGACCAGAATGTAGAGGCCGGCATTGGTGGCGGCCTGATTGGCCTGGCTGATGGTCATGCCTGAAAAGTCCGGTACGGCCACAAGGTCCGCAGGGGCTTCCATGCCCATGTACAAAATCACCTGGGAATTACCGGGCAGCTTGGTTCCAGCCGCAGGGATTTGTCCGGTAACGGTATCCCCTTCCCCGATCACCTCATAGGTCAGGCTCTGCTCCGCCAGGGCTTCCTTGGCTTCCTGCTCCGTAAAGCCCATCAGGGCGGGCATATCCATCTCAACCCCGCTCATATCCACGTCCGTATAATCCCGGCTTACCCCCAGGTACGGCAGAATATCCTCCAGAACGCCGCGCACTGTGGGCGCTGCCATAACACCGCCAGAAATATAAATGCCGCTGGAACTGGAGGGTGTGTCCAAGGCCACCAGTACAATATACTGCGGATCATCCATGGGCGCAATCCCCACAAATGAAACAATTTTATCGTTGGTTTTCTGGCCGTTCTCGTCGTAAACGTCAGTTTTTTCTGAGGTACCCGTCTTGCCGCCAATGGCATAGCCTGCAATCTGGGCGCTCTTGGCGGTCCCCTCGGCAACCACGGACTCAATCATTTCCCGCATAATCTGGCTAGTTTCCTCGCTGATGACCTGCCGGATCACTGTGCGCTCCGCCTTCTGGACCACATTGCCGTCAGAGTCTAGGATCTCGCTCACCACATAGGGCTGTAGGACATAGCCTCCGTTGACCACGGCGGAAATCGCCCGGACCAGCTGCAACGGGGTAATTTTAAAGGTCTGGCCAAAGGAGCCCGCAATCACGGCCGCCTCATAGCCGTTGGCGTTGGGATCCGTGATGGTAGCTTCCGGGAAGAAATAACCGGAAGCCTCGCCGGACATATCCACGCCCGTGGTCTCCAAAAGGCCAAAGGCCTTGGCATAGGCGTAGTATTTTTCACCGCCCAAGGACAAACCGATGTGGGCAAAAGCGATGTTGCAGGAATTCTGCAAAGCCTGGAAGGTGGTCTCCGAGCCGTGTCCCCCGTGCTTCCAGCAGTTCAGGGGCTGATCGCCGCGTCCTGCAAACTTTTCCGCGCCGCTGCAATAGAAGCTGTCGTTGAGTGTCGTGGTCCCCTCTTCAATCGCCGCGGCCATGGTGATCACTTTGAAGGTGGATCCAGGCTCATAGCCGTCAGAAACCACCCGGTTTCTCCACTGCGCCAGCCGGGCCGCCACCAGGGCGTCCTGATACGCGCTCAGTGCGTTGTCGTAGGCCTCCGTGCCCTCCGTCTGAATTAAGTAGGCCTTTTTTAAGTCGTCCAGTTCCATTTGAACCGTTGGATTGGTGATTTCCAGGTAGTTATTGGGATCGTAACTACCCAGCGTGGACATGGCCAGAATCTCTCCGGTATTGACATTCAACACCAAGCCGAACGCTCCATTTTGAACGTCGTATTTCTCAATAGCCGCCTCCATGTTTTTCTCTAAATAATACTGAACCGTAGTGTCCAGCGTCAGCACAATGCTGTCGCCGTCCGTTGCTTCATAATATTTCTCGTAAGAGTAGGGCATCTCCGTCTCATAGTTGCCCTTGGTGGTGATGACTTTGCCGGCAGTACCCTCTAAAAACTTGTTGTAATACGATTCTATTCCCTCCGCGCCTACATTGCTGGCGTTGGTAAAGCCGATAACCTGGGCGGCTAGAGAGCTGTACGGATAGGTCCGCTTGGAGTTGGGCTCCATATGTATGCCGATGACATCGTTTTCGTTGATAAACGCCCGGATTTGGTCCGTAATTTCCGCCGGCTGCTTCGTCGCCAGCATTTTATACCGCATGGTCTTATCCGCCGCTTGCTCTTTGATCCACTGGGGATCCAAATCCAGGATTTGACCCAGGGTGCTGGCAACCAGATCCAAATCCACCTTGTTGTCACTGAGCTCTTTGGGGTCCAAAAATACGTTCTCCACGCTGGTGGAGACCGCCATCACGTTCATATTGCGGTCGTAAATGCTGCCGCGGGACGCGGTGATCGTGGTCGTCCGGGTCTGGTTATTCAACGCCTTTTCTGCGTATTCATCATGGCGAAACACCATTAAATTCATCAGCATGCCTGCAACTGGCAAAAACGCGACAATACCGCACAGGATCATAATCACTCCGGTGCGGCTTAGCATTCCTCGGTCGGCCCGAACTCTGTCCTGCCGACGCGGTGTTTTATGTTTTGAATTCCTGTGCTCTGCACGATTTCTGGATTTCATAACGCCACCTGGTATCTTCTGGATTTAGGCCCTGTGCAGCATGTGGGCAGCAAGACAAGCCTCACTGCCCACCGCGAACGAACCTATGTCAAACTGTATTCTTTCCTCAATGTAAATATTCCAGCAGACTGCGGAAGGTATCCACAATTGCATTTATGGCCGCTGCGATGGGATTTGCGGCGGATTCTCTGGCAATGACCGCGGTGTCCTGAGCGGGTATGTTCAGCGTAATGATTTGCTTGGCCGAGGGCTGCTGCATCCCCAGTTCCCGGGCCCTGGCCTCAATATCCTCCAGGTTGATGCTGCTGTCGTATTGATTCTGTAAATTCCGGTTATCCTCCTGGAGCTGCGTCACCCGGCTTTGCATTTCGTCTACCTGACTGCCGGCCTCATACACCTGAACATACCCGAAGATCACCAAAACCAGCATGACAATCGCCATGGTCATTCCCAGCACAGCAAAGGGAGAAACCGCCATTTTTTGTCTGACCCTGGTTTTTTTTCCGGGTCTCGGTCGGCGGCTGGGCGTTTGCCGTGGCTGAGGCAGCGGCTGGGCCGTGCTCTCCTGTCCGGCGAAGTAGGACGGATCGTAGGCGGCAGAGCCGTCGGTACGAAACTCGAACGCAGTTCGGCGCTGTGCCATCTTCGATTCTCCTTTCAATTGCTTTCTTTTTCACAGACCCGGAGCTTGGCGCTGCGGGCGCGGGGATTTTCCTGCAGCTCCTCCCGGGAGGCGGTTACAGGTTTTTTGGTTAAGATTTGAACCTGTGGTCTTTTCCCACAGACACACACTGGAAATTCCGGTGGGCAGGTGCAGCCACGAGCCGCCTCCTGCATGGCGTTTTTTACGATCCGGTCTTCCAGCGAGTGAAAGGTGATGACCGCCAGACGACCGCAGGGAGCCAGGCTGGCAATGGCCGCGGTCATGCCCCGGCGCACAGCGGCCAACTCGTCGTTGACTGCGATGCGAATGGCCTGAAAGCTTCGTTTGGCTGGATGCTGCTTTTCCCGCAACGCCTGTGCCGGCATCGCGGCGCGGATAACATCCACTAGCTCCAGGGTGGTTGCAATTGGCTGTGACGCCCGCCTTCGGGCAATGGCCGCAGCAATCAGCGGAGCATAGCGTTCCTCTCCGTACTCATATAAAATGCGCTTGAGGGTCTCCTGTGGCCAGGTGTTCACCACCTCATAGGCCGTCAAAGCATCCCCCTGGTCCATGCGCATGTCCAGCCTCGCGTCCTCCAGGTAGGAAAAGCCCCGGGCCCCATCGTCCAGTTGCGGCGAAGAGACGCCCAAATCCAGCAGAATTCCATCAACAGCCGGTATATGCAGGTCCTGAAGTACACGCTCCATATCCTGAAAATTGGAATGGACCAGGGTGACCCGTTCCGTTGCCGCCTGCAATGCCTGCCTTGCTGCGGCTAAGGCGTTCTCATCCCGGTCCAGGCAGATGAGGCGGCCTGTGGTCAATTGCTCCGCGATCCGTTTGGAATGCCCGGCGCCTCCAACGGTGCCGTCCAAATAGATTCCATCTGGCCGCAGGTGCAGCGCCTCCAGGCAGGGCTCCAGAAGCACCGGCTTATGTTGGAATTCCATTACAGCCCAATCGCCTCCAGGGACGCAAACAAATTTTCCGGGGTGAGCATGGCCTGTTCAAATTCGCCATAGGCCTCGGCGTCCCATATCTCCGCCTGGCCCGCCCGTCCCACGATTACCACGTCTCGGGTGATGCCGGCATACTGATATAGATTCGCGGAGAGCAGAAACCGAAACTGCTTGTCCGGGCTGCACTCCACCGCGTTGGAAAATAAAAAGCTGGTGGTACCGGTTTTTTGGGACAGCGGCAGTGCGTCGTATTTGGCGCACAGGCCCTCCCAACCTTCTTTCGTATAAACGGTGAGGCAGCGGCGACTTGCATTGGTGCCAATGGTGACATAGAAATCCTCGCCCAACTCCGCCCGCAGCTTGGCAGGAACAATCAATCTGCCTTTCTCATCGACTTTCGCCGTGTACTTGCCGATCACTTGTCCTCACCTCGCTCCACTTTGCTCCACAAATTTTCCCCTTTACTCCACGCATTAGTAGTATAACCCCAAGGCAGGAAAAAATCAATCTCTTTTTCAAACAATCCGCCAGAAAATTTCACAGGTTTCTCCCCTTTTTCGACCAAATTTTTCATTTTAAACGTTTGTTCGATATTAATTTTGCCAAACAGCCGCCCGGCGCTCCACCAGGCGGCTGTTTCCGGAATCTCAGGCGCGGATCCTCTCCACCGAGAAATCTGCCCGCTTTTTTTGTGCATCCCAACGAATCTGAACCCCCCGGCCTCCCGGTGGATTGGCCAAGAGGAATTCCGCTAGAGGGTCCTCCACCAGGCATTGCAGATTCCGTCGAATCTGTCTGGCGCCACTCTGTCCGCAGCCTGCTGTCAGAGCCTCCAGCATCGTCTGGTCGAATACCAGCCGGAGCCCGCCTTTTGCGGCTCTGGCACGCAGCCGCTCCAATTGGTTGCTTGCTATCTGACGTAAAACCGTCGAATCTAACGGTGCAAAGACCGCGATTTTGTCAATTCGACCCAAAAACTCTGGAGAAAACCGCTCTCGCAGACAGGCCATGACCCGGTCCTCCCGTCCGTCCGGCACAAATCCCAAGCCCTCGCTGCCGCGCCGTTCCCCGCCCAGATTGGAGGTCATAATGACCAGAGCGTTTTTGAAGCTCACCGTTCGGCCCAAGCTATCTGTCAGGACCCCATCCTCCATAATTTGCAGCAGGATTCCCGTGACGTCGGGGTGCGCCTTCTCCAATTCGTCCAGAAGCACCAGGCAGTAAGGTCTCCTGCGGACCTTCTCCGTCAGCGTGCCCCCCTCCTCGTAGCCCACATAGCCGGGTGGCGCGCCGATGAGCCGGGATACCGACTGCTTCTCCATGTATTCCGTCATATCCAAACGAATCATTGCGTCCTGACTCCCGTACAGTTCCTCCGCCAGCGCCCGGCACAACTCCGTTTTTCCCACTCCCGTAGGGCCCGTAAAAAGGAGGCTTGCGATGGGGCGGTTCTGGTCCGCCAAGCCGGACCTGCCCCGGCGCACCGCGGCCGCGGCGGCAGCCACCGCCTCCTCCTGGCCGATGACCCGCCGCCGGAGGGCGTCGGCCAGTCCCAGTAGCTTCTGCCGCTCCTCCATGGCCAGATTGCCGGCTGGGATACCGGTCCGGGCGGAGACTGCCCCCGCCACATCAGCCGCCGTTACCACACGGCCCCGCTTTCCGTCGGCGTTTCGGGTGAGCATCCGCTGCATTTTATCCCGCAACTCCGCCGCCTTTTCAAACCGGCTTTCCCGAACAGCGTCGCAGAGCTCCCGCTCCAGGTTCTGCTTCTCCGTTTCATAGCTCCCATGCCCCGTACGCAGCTCTTCCAAATGGGCCCGCGCTGCTCCCTCATCCAGCAGGTCGATGGCCTTATCCGGCAGAAACTGCTCCGGCAGATACCGCCGGGACATTTCCACCGCCGCCGTTAAAGCCTCGTCGGTGATTTTCATGTGATGGTGCCGCTCCAGGCCTCCCCGCAGTCCCCGCAAAATAGCCAGCGTGGCCTCCGGGGAGGGCTCGTCCACCATGACAGGACGGAACCGCCGCTCCAAAGCCGGGTCCTTTTCAATATACTTGCGGTATTCGGTGAGAGTCGTAGCGCCCACCATCTGCAGCTCGCCCCGGCCCAGCGCCGGCTTCAGGATGTTAGCTGCGTCAATGGCCCCTTCGGCAGCGCCGGCGCCCACAATGGTGTGCATCTCGTCCACAAATAAAATAATATTGCCCGCCCGGCGGATTTCCTGCAAAAGATCCCGAATTCGCTCCTCAAACTCGCCGCGATACTTGGTCCCGGCCACCAGGTTGGCCATGTTCAGACCCATGAGCCGCTTGCCCCGGAGCTGAACCGGAACCCGTCCGGCTACCATCCGCTGGGCCAGGCCCTCTGCGATGGCGGTTTTTCCCACGCCGGGCTCGCCAATCAGCGCCGGGTTGTTTTTATTTTTTCGGCTCAGAATGCCGATTACTGCCTCGATCTCCATTTCACGGCCGATAATCGGCTCCATGGACGCTGCCTTTTCCAATAGGTCCTCGCTAAACTGCTCCAGTAGTTTCGTAGGCTCCACCTTCCTCTTCCTTTTCTCCTCCACCTGGTGGTGTTGGTTGACCCGGTCTATGGTTTCCGTGAATACGCCGTCTACACATACGCCAGACATCTCCAAAATCTGCCGCGCCGACGCGTCCTGCTGCCGCGCCATGGCCAGCAGCACATGCTCCGGCCAGATACGGCGACTGCCGGACTGGCACGCCTCCCCGGCTGCGCACCGCAGTATCCGCCGGGCACGGGGCGTGAGTCCCTGGGGTAGACGAAGACCCGGAGCACCCAGGCCCGTCACCGCTGCCGTCATGATTCGGGTGAGCTCCGGGTCCAACCCCGCGCTGCGCAGAATCGTGCCTGCCATGGTGTTCTGCTGATTTAAAAGCGCCAGCAGTAGATGCTCGCTGCCCACATAGCTGTGTCCAAGCCCCCTGGCCTCCGCGGCTGCCTGAACCAGCAGCTGCCTCGTTTTTCCTGCATAGGGTACTGCCGCCAAATTTCTCACCTCACGCATTGGATTCTGTCCAAGGGGGTTTGAGAATATACGGCGGCTTTTTAGCCTTTCGGAAGAAATTTCATTTGCATTTTTAAAAAAACATGTTAGAATAGCATTGCACTGAGCAATACATGCCAAGTGCCTTACATGAAATTACAAATGGAGGAATCAATCATGGCTTATGTGATCACCGATGCCTGTGTCAAATGCGGCGCCTGCGCGGATGTGTGCCCCATGGGGATTATCACCGAGGGTGATGACAAATACGTCATCGACGCGGACCAGTGCGTGGACTGCGGTACCTGCAAGGACTCCTGCCCCAATGAGGCTATTGAAGAGGGCTAATGGAAGATACCGCGTGTGCCTGTGCCGCTCTGGTGCAGGCACATTTTTTTGAGAAGGATAGCATAAATGAAACAGCTTGAGACGCTTCCTGGCGGGATGGTCTTGGCGCTCGGGCAAGGTTGCTTCCCCTTGAGTACAGACACTCTGTGCTTGGCGGAATTTGTTCGGCTGCGGGGAGCCCAGCGGGTGGCAGACTTGGGTTCCGGCTGCGGAACCTTGGGCCTTTTGCTGTGCGGCCGCTATCCCGCCTGCACTGTCACGGGATTAGAGCTCCAGGCGGAAGCCCATGCCGCCGCCTTGGCTAACATTCACCGCAATCAACTGGAACCACGCATGCAAAACCTTCTAGGCGACCTGCGCCAGGTTCGCAATTTGCTGCCAGCCGGGCACTTTGACTGCGTTGTCTGCAATCCACCCTATTTCTCCACCTTCGGCGCTCCTGCGGCCGGCCGGGGAGCCCTTCGGGCCCGCCGGGAGGACTGCTGCCCCCTGGAGGCAATCTTCCGTGCAGCGGCCTGGCTCCTACGTTACGGCGGCGATTTGTATTTGGTCCATCGGCCGGAGCGTCTTACGGATTTGATGTTCTGGGGCCGCGCACTCCGCCTGGAGCCCAAACGGCTTCGCTTGGTGCGTCATCAGGCCGCCGGACCCGTGTCCCTGGTTTTGCTGCAATACCGCCTGGGGGCTGGCCCCGGGCTTCACCTAGAATCTGATCTGGTTTTATCCCAGGAAAACGCCTCTGCCTGTGACAGGGCATAATTCACATAAATTGGAGGTCCATAATGGCAGGTCTGCTCTACTTGGTGCCCACCCCCATCGGGAACTTGGGCGACATCTCCGCCCGCTGCCGGGAAATTTTAGGACAAGTGGACTTCATTGCTGCGGAGGATACCCGCGTCACGTTGAAGCTTTTGAATCACATGCAAATTCGCAAGCCCCTTGTGAGTTACTATGAACACAACAAACTCTCCCGCGGAGTGGAAATCGTGGAACGGATCTTGGGAGGTGAAACCTGCGCCCTGGTCTCTGATGCAGGTTCCCCTGCCATCTCCGACCCCGGCGAAGACCTGGTCCGCCAGTGTGCCGCAGCGGGCATCGCCGTCTCAGCCGTCCCCGGCCCCTGTGCTCTGGTTTCAGCCCTGAGTATCTCGGGCCTACCCACAGGCCGGTTTACCTTCGAGGGCTTTCTGTCCACGGCCAAAAAAAGTCGGGCGGAGCATTTGACCGCTTTGGCTCGAGAGACTCGTACCATGATATTCTACGAGGCGCCCCACAAGCTGCTTACCACGCTGCGGGACATGATCCAGGTATTTGGCGGTGACCGCCCCATCTCCCTGTGCCGGGAGCTCACCAAGCTCCACGAGGAGGTGGTACGTACCACGCTCTCCGGCGCTGTTTCCCATTATGAGCAGGCTCAGCCGAAGGGTGAGTTTGTGCTGGTGATCGCCGGCGCGGCGCCGGAGGAACGCAGGCAGATTCCACTGGAGACTGCTCTTCAACGTGTCCAAAGCCTCATGGATTCCGGGGCCTCTCGCAAGGACGCCGCACGTCAGACGGCACTGGAAACCGGACTTCCCAAAAATGTGATTTACGAGGCCTCCCTTTCTGATGCTTCCAAGGCGATCGGTGCGCCATGATGCCAGGTTTTCCTTATATAACCTTGACAGGCCAAGAAAATTTCGATACAATAGGCCGTGTTTCGTATCCTGACAACCCAATATGCCCCAGTAGCTCAGTTGTATAGAGCGGCCGCCTCCTAAGCGGCAGGTCGCTGGTTAGAGTCCAGTCTGGGGTGCCAGCAAAAGGCCCCGCCGCATTCTTGCGGCGGGGCCTCAATCTATTGAGCAAGGTTTTCCAATGATTCCCCTGCACCCTTTCTATCTCCGTTTTTCGGTCAGGGGGTATAGAGCTGCCTTCCACTTCATCGTCCTATCACGCCTATGTCTTAATGGTATATTTTCAGCTTGTTTTTTTCATGTTTTTAAAAAAATGGAATAATTTCGTCATATTTCACAATTCTAATTAGCAATTTTTTGCTTTACATTGTAAGCGTAATTTAGTATAATCAGGAAAACGTTTACCTTTTCATTTGACGCGGCGGAATGGCACTTCCACCCGTGTTCACCTGTCTGGCGCGCCTGGGTGGTCATGCTCGTCACCACAACCGACGCGTTTTATAACCAATTGGAAAGGAGAGAATTTCAATGGGCTAATTTTTGGTTACTGCAGTTTGTAGATTCATCTTCGGTTTATAGCTATAAATGGGAGTAAAAAAGCAAAAATTTATGAAAAAATCAATTTGCCTATTCCTATGCGTCTGCATGCTTTGTGCCTTTGGCAGCCCGGCTTTGGCTGTGGACTCGGAAGGATCATTCACAGCAAAAGCGGAAACTTTGGAAATGGACTCAACAGAACCTTTGGAAGAGCCTGTGATGCCCAGGATGGTCGAGCGGACCGGTTTCGATGATGGACAATACCTGGGCGGTTACTATGTTTTACGTTTTTATGCCCGTGCAGATCGAGTATCGGGCAGCATGAGTTATGAGAAAGCATCCAAATTGGGAATTTTATTGGATGTACGAACCGGCACTCCTTATGTGGGATGGTACTATGAGCACTATTATGAGACTACATATTCGATTGATAGCCATGATCACACCCATATGTGGGATGCTGGTCGTTATCTTGCGGTGGACGCCAGTGCCAGCTACTCGATAAACGGAGGAACCGTTGGTAGTCTTGGGGGAAATGACCTGCAGTAGGGTACTGCTCTGCACTTCGGGAGGTAATACCTCCCGAAGTGTAGAAAAATAAACGGAAAGGGTGAATTTCATGAAAAAAAAGCTCGCCTTCACGTTAGCATTGCTGTTGCTCCTGCTCGCAGGCTGTGATACCAAACTGCAAACCGCCACGGAACCGTCCGTTTCCCCACCGGATTCAAATCTGGATTATAACGAGTTTATGAATTGGTCCAAGAGCTGGGCCGTGACGGAGCAGGGATACTATATCTTGACGAATGAAGCAGCCATTCCGGAAAATAACACCTCGTACTTTCTGTATTTCATGAATCAGGATTTGACCGCAATCACCCCAGTGTGCGGCAGGCCGGAGTGTAATCATCGAAACAAAGCGTGTGACGCTTTGGTGGATACGCGAAATATCTTTTATCATAACGACAGCCTCTATTACATTGGCATCTCGGATACTGGAAAACGGGGAATCTACCAGATGTCTCTGACCGGGCAGAACCGGCATCTGGTGAAAAAGCTGGACTTTCTCAATGCCTCCGATTCTTATGGCATTTCGGTGAACAAATGCGGTTCCTACCTGGTGGTCTCTTATGACGCGCCGGACATCACGGAGGGAAACAACCGGACTATATACTTGGCATCTCTGGACACTGACGATGCTTCTCTTCCCATATTTGGCGAATCGAGTAACAAAGACGAAGCTTCTTACACGGTCTTTAAAACTGTATTTCCCTGGGTACTCGCTCTTGGGGGAGATGCTGAGCATGGTGTCGAACTATGGGGTTACAACATCGAAACCCAGGAGTATCGACTGATTATGGACTATTGGCAATTCGACGTGGTGGCGGATCTGTATGTTTCTGAACAGGAGATGGATTGGTTTGTACGGGACGACGGCTTCTATCGCCTAGACCTGAAAACAGGGGAAACCAGGAAACTGCGGAACGCCGACCCGGCAGTGGAACAGGGCGGCGGCGCTTATGACGACCAATATATTTATTTAAACAACGCCACCCCTGGCGTCGACAAGCTGGGCACGGTGCCCCCAGAGCAGCGGGGCCTGCACATCTATGACCTGGAGGCAAACCAGCTTGCCTTCCTCTCAGCGGACGGCCTGGATTTTCACCTAACCTACGCCTTCACTACGGCGGACCGGGTTTTCTTCTGCAATTTTGACGCTGGCAGCGTTATTCCCATTTATTACATTGAAAAGGACAAAATTCCCACCGGTGAGCTGGCATGGATTCCCATCGAGGCCAGCGGCAATCATTCTTAATACTTTTTGCCGGGTTTCCAAAAAAATTCTTAAAAATATTACCAATTTAGTCAATTTGTATCATTGACTGCAATACCCTTTCAACCATTATCCTATCTATGGGAGTTAAGTTTAAAGGCTATCATAAGACGACGTATTCCTATGATAGCCATAATCACGAACATATGTGGGATTCCGGTGTTGTTCTTGCGACAGACGCCAGCGCCAGTTACTTTATAAACGGAGGAACCGTTAACAGCTTGAGTGGGAGAAATTTACAGGATTAGGTTTCATGCCTTGCTCCAGGAGGATTTCCTCCTGGAGCACAGGAGAATACGAGGAAAGGGCGTGTTTTTATGAAGAGATTGCTGGCATGTTTCGCTGCTTTGTCGATATTCCTTCTTGCTGGCTGCGTCAGCAATCTGCAAAATCAAGCCACGGAGCCTTCCGACCAGCCGCCGGACGCCGCAATTGATTACAACAAGTTCATGAATTGGTCCGGAAGCTGGGCTGCAGCGGAAAACGGTTACTATATTCTTGCCGATAATCCCGGCATTTCAAATATCCCCTACCTGAAATATCTGTATTTTATGGACACAAATTGCAATTTAGCGCCCCTGTGCGGGCGGCCGGAATGCGACCACCACAACAAAGATTGCGACGCGTTAATTGAAACATCCAATATTTTTTATCACAATGGGAGTCTATATTATCTCTACACGGAGGAAATGGGAAAGCGCGGCATTTACCAAATGTCGTTGACTGGGCAGAACCGGCATCTGGTGCGGAAGCTGGATTTTTTCAACCGCTCCGCTTCCTATGGGTTTTCCGCCGGAAAATGCGGACCCTACCTGGTGGTCACTTATGACGCGCCGGACATCACGGAGGGCGACGACCGTACCATTTATCTGGTCTCCCTGGATTCCGACGAGCCCCCCATTCCCATTTTTAAGGACCTAAACGGCGAAGAGAACAGCCGTTACGAAATTTTCAAAGAAGCATACCCCTGGGTCCTTGCCCTGAAAATTGAAGAAACGGAACGCGGCCACGAGCTCTGGGGGTACAACATTGAGACGCAAGAGTACCTCCTAATTATGGATAACTGGCGTTATGGCTTGTTGGGAGACCTATATGCTTCTGAAACGGAAATAGATTGGTTCACTCTGGGCGAAGGCTTCTACCGTCTGGACCTGAAAACCGGAGAGACTACAATGCTGCGGGACGCCGACCCCGTAGTGGAGCAGGGCGCTGGTGTTTATGACGACCAATATATTTATTTAAACAACGCCACCCCCGGCGCTGATAAAACCGGTACGGTTCCCCCAGAGCAGCGGGGCCTGCACATCTATGACCGGGATGCCAAGGAGCTCGCCTTTCTCTCTGCCAACGGCATTGATTTTCATCTGAGCTATGCCTTCACTACGGCGGACCGGGTATTTTTCTACAATTTCACTGAACTTGACCATATCCCCTGCTATTACATCGAAAAAGATAAAATCCTCACTGGTGAGCTCCAGTGGATTCCCATCGAATCCGCGCAGGACCTGACTTAATTTAACGATATGAGAGAGTGGAAACGAATTTTTGTCAGCAAAACCTTCCTGGCGGTGCTCCTGCTTCTGACGGCGGGCAGCCTCCTGTTTTACGGCAGGCTCCAGCGGGAGCGTACCCCCGTCCCGATGCAGGAGTACCGGCAGGAGCACCGGGCCTGGCAGGCCCGGCTCGCGGGCCTCGCGCCGGAGGAAGGGATTCTTGCCTTGGATCGCGCGCAAGAGGAGCTCCTCTCCTGGTCTCTAGCTGGATATCTGATACAGCTGCGCCAGGAGGACCGGTCGCAATACGCCCAGCAGGCGGAGGCCATGCAGGAAAGGCATCCGGAGCTGGAGCAATATATCCAGCGTTTGGAAGCTGGAGCGGCGGCGCCCGGGGCTGGCGCTTCCCTGGCGGCGGAACGTTGGAAAGCCCGGCTGACGTACCTCTCCGGCTACCAGGCTTCCTTGGAAAAAATCCAACAGCAGGCCCAGGACATGAAAAAGGTCTCAATTTTCAGCGACCCAGACTCCTTTGCCTATCGGAACATTGAAAAAACGGTCCGGGATTTTTCAGCCATGCAGGGCCGCGCCCTGTCGCCGGGCAACGATGAGATCGTTCTTTCCGTGCTGGAAGACCGGTCCGGACCCATCTGCTCCCTGCTTCTCCTGCTGACGGCGGTAATCCTATGCCTGGACGAACAAAGGAGAAGCCTGCGCGGCGCCGTTTTTGCCACGGGCGGTGGCCGTGGGCGGTTGGCCCTTTGGCGTTTCGGTGCCCTGGGCGTAGCCTCTCTGATTGCCGTAGCGGTATTCTATGGAGCGAAACTGCTGGCCGCCATGGGATTTTACGGCGAGGCCATAGACCTTTCCCGGCTGGTCCAATCCATGGAGGTCTTCCGGTATTTCCCCATTCCCATAAACGTGGGGACCTTTCTGCTGCTCTACGGCTTTCTGCAATTTCTGGGCGCCTGGCTCATGGGATTGCTGCTCTGGACGGTCCTCACCTACCTGCCCCGGAACCTGGGGCTAATTCTTTCCGCAATCTTCCTCGCCCTGGAATACTATTGGTTTGCAAATCTCAAGGCCACCGACGCCCTGCCCTGGCTGCGGGGAATCAATCTTTTCACCTTTGCCTCCATGCTGCCCGTGTTCACCCGGTATCTCAATTACGAGGTCTTCGGGATTCTGATCTGGGAACCACTTTTGGCGCTGCTGGTTCTGATGCTTCTGCTGATGATCTGCGCCGGGCTGTGCATCTGGGGGCAGGCCCGGCGCCGGCCCAAGGAGTCCAGCTCCCTGTCCCGGTGGTTTTCAGCCCTGCGCCTTACCAGGCGGAGCAAACGCGGCCTTCCCCCTGTTCTGACTGAATGGCGCAAAGCCTGGGTAAGCAACCGGGGACTGCTGGTGTTGGCCGTGTTCTTTCTTTATACCTGGACCCAGGTTGCGCTGCCGCAGCCGCCGTTGGAGCAAAAGGATGCCATTCTCAATCAGTATTGTCAAAAATATCAGGGCCCGGCAACCCAGGAAAAGCAGGCGCAGCTCAATCAGGAGCTGGAAAACGCTAAAAGGCAGTACGCGGAGCTACTGGATTCCATGCAGGAAGCCGGCGCCGGAGCGGAGCTGTTCTATGCGTCTGAGCTCTCTTACAGCCTCGCCCAGGTGCAGGCCCTGGAGGAGCTCACCAGCCGTACCCAGGCGCTTCTTGAGTTGCCGCGGGAAAATCTTTGGGTATTGGGAGAGCTCCCATATGAAACCCTATTTGGAAAAACTTCCTTCTCCTGGCGTCTACAAAACCAAGTGGTCACTCTGTTGGCGTCTATTCTGCTGCTGATCCCAATTTTTGGTTATGAGACCCACAGCAGGACCCGGACCTTTCTGCAAACGCTTCCAACCGGCAGAACGAAGGTTATCCAGCACAAGCTCTATATTGCCCTTGGAACCATCATCTTTCTTTGGCTGGCATCCTCCGCCCGGGAGTGGCAGTTAATATGCGGGGCTTGGGGCGGCTTTCCCGGCTGGCAAGCCAGCGGATGGAGTTTGCGCCATTGGGATGCCGGCATGCGGGCCTTTCCGATTGCAGCGCATCTAGCCATCTTGTATCTTTGCAGATTACTCGGTCTATTGGGAGCTGGAATGATCGTACTTCTGGTTTCCTGCTGCCTCAGCTCGCAGCTTGGCGGCATTGGGCTCTCTGCGGTGCTTTTGATATTGCCATCCTTCTTGTCGTCGATGTCCGGCGGGTCCTGGCTCTCCGCCGCCGCCTGGGCAAACCAACTTGCTGGCATGGATCTGTCGCCGCGGGCGGGCCCCCCCATGATATGGGGCGTCATTGGATGCGTCGCTGTTTGGATGACTTCAAAAAGATGGAGGCGGTATCGCGCATGAAGCTGGAAATTCACGACCTTACCAAACGGTATGGAAAACATCTAGCCCTGGACCGTTTTTCCTTCTCCTTTGAGCGGGGGGTCACCGGAATTCTGGGCCCCAACGGCGCCGGAAAAAGCACATTGATGGGTCTCTTGACCGATACGCTACGCAGGCAAGCCGGAGAGATCCTCTGGGAGGGGACGGATATTCTCCGGTTGGGCGCCTCTTACCGGCGCCTAGTCGGGTACATGGCCCAGGAACAGGGAATCTATGAGCAGATGACCGCCTGGGAGTTTTTGATGTATATGGCCCAGCTTAAGCAAATCCCCAGAAAAGCCGCCCGGATACAAATAGACGGCCTGCTGGATACCGTTCGCCTGCAGGAGGACGCGAGCAGAAAGCTGGGTGGTTTTTCTGGGGGCATGCGCCAGCGCGTTTTACTGGCGCAGGCCTTGCTGGGCAACCCCAAACTGGTCATCCTGGACGAACCCACGGCCGGATTGGATCCCAAAGAACGAATCAGAATACGGAATTTGATCTCGGAAATTGCACAGGACCGTATTGTCCTGCTGGCCACCCATGTGGTCACTGATATTGAATGCATCGCCAGTTGCGTTCTATTGCTGGAGCGTGGCCGCCTCGTCCGATCTGGGACACCGGAGGCCCTTATCGCCTCGGTGGAAGGCAAGGTAGGCGAGCGGCTGTGCAACCCGGCGTCGCTCGCCCTCTACCAGCAAAAATACGGTTTGGGTAACGTGCAGCAGAGAAAAGAGGGGCAAGTACTGCGCCTGGTTGGCGACAGCCTCCCGGAGGGTTTTACACCGGTGACGCATAACCTAAGCCTGGAGGATGTTTATCTTTACTACCTGGAGTCGAAGCAGCCGATGAGACTGTTCCGGCATCGGCACTAATACCGGTGATGTTGCCGGGATCGCGGCAGGATACAGCCAGGTGATGGCTGTGGTGTCCTCCCTGGCGAAGGGGAGCAAGGACCTCCTCTCTGGCTCCAGCGAGCTATACGATGAGACGGTGGACCTATACGACGGAGTGGTATCCCTCTGTGACGGCGCTCAGGAAATGGCGGAGGGCGCCGGGGCGTTCCGCTCGGAAACCTCGAATATGGATGAGCAGATTGATGAACAAATCGACAGCCTGTTGGAATTCATCGGGGGAAGCATGGTGGATCTGGTATTGTTCGTTTTCGAGAAAAATACCAATGTGCGCTCAGTGCAGTTTGTCATCCAAACGGATGTCATCGAAATGAAAGAAGCGTAAAAGGTTCCGAACACAGCAGAAAGGGAACTTTCTTTATGGCAAAAATTTCTGAATTTGTTTTCTCGATTGCCTTATATAACTTAAATTTAATCATTGAGTTGTTTTATAAAGTGTTCTATGGAAATGCCTGGTCAGTATTTTCCATAGAACATTTTGTTTTTAGGCTCCCCAAAAAATATTGGATTATATTACATGAAAAATTTTTTCTTGACTAGAACACCGTGTCGTGCTTTATACTTAATCAAAAGGAAGGTGTAAACACGATGGATCAAATACAGACTATCGGCACAGTAGCAAAAAAGCTTGGTATTTCAAGCCGTATGCTCCGCTACTATGAGCAAATAGGCTTGATAGAGAGCCAGCGCATGGAGGATTATGCTTACAGGGTTTATGATGAAGAGGCAATACGAAGGCTTCGTCAAATCATTATATTGCGGAAGCTTCGGGTACCAGTAAAGCAAATCCGTGAGATATTCGGCAATAGCAGCGCATTGGGTGTAATGGAGGTATTTGTGCAAAATATCCGGGAGCTTGACGAGCAGATGACAGCGTTATCAACGGTTAAATCTATACTCAGCCGTCTTGTTCGGGAACTTCAGGAAAAAGCAAATCTGCATCTACAGCTGGATTATCTTGGAGACAGCTCAGTTTTTGCCGTTGTGGACAGCATTTCCTTTCCAAAAAACACAATTCAGGAGGAAAAGTCAATGGAAGATCTTAACAAAGCAAATGAGACGTTACAAAAGCTGGAGGACAAAGACGTGCGGATTATTTACCTTCCGCCCATGACCGTAGCTGCAGCTCACTTTTCGGGGAAAGCTGAATATGGCGTGGGGCCGGAAGCGACTGGTATGATTGAGAAATTTGTGTACGAAACAGAACTGCTGAAGATAAAACCCGATGCCAGAGGGATGGGATTTGACTGTTCCAGAGCGGATTTCAAAGTGGAAGTAGGGCCGACTCCAACCGCATATGAAGCATGGGTATCGATCCCTGAGGATATGGAGGTTAAGCCGCCTCTGGTCAAAAAAACGTTCGGCGGCGGGATGTATGCCGCCCATGTTTTGAGGGACTGGAATTTTCAGGATTGGCGTTTGCTCCAGGAGTGGGTTCGTAAAAGCGAGAGATATGAAGAGGCCGGTGGGCCATGCTTTGAGGAAATATTAAATTATTACAACCTTATGAACAATGGCGCTAAAATGGAAGATACACAGATTGATCTGCTGCTGCCGATAAAGGAAATGAGTTTTTCAAAAAAGACGCAATAGAAGAGGATCAGGTATTTGTTATACGACTACCTGTTATGGTCATGGGTGTGCGCTATGAGTGTCGAAACATACAGGCAGGATCTGAAACTGATTAAGGATTCTTATGAAACCAGGCATTTTACCAGGAAGCCCAGTTGCATGAAAAATCAGATATAAAGATGAATGTCTATTAATCATACTCGCCTGCGCCTTTGCCAACAACATGGAGGAATAGTGGGAGAAACGCCTACTTTGCTTGCTTTCCTTTCGGAAGTGTTATAAAATGGACTCGTGCGATCCAAAGAAAGAAGGTGTGCTCCCATGGGGAAAAATCAATATGACGATCCAGTTTTTTTTGAAAAGTACAGCCAGATGAACCGCTCTACCCAGGGTTTGGCCGGTGCTGGAGAATGGGAAACCCTACAGGCCCTTTTGCCGGACCTGACCGGCAAGAGGGTGCTGGATTTGGGCTGCGGCTATGGCTGGCACTGCATTTATGCGGCGGAGCACGGGGCCGCCTCCGTACTCGGTGTTGATCTTTCTGAAAAAATGCTGGCCGTGGCTCGGCAAAAAACCCAATTCCCTCAGGTTCAATATTGCTGCGCGGCTATGGAGGATGTAGAAGCCCCTGAGGAAAGCTTCGATCTTGTCCTCAGTTCTCTCGCTTTGCATTACGTGCCGGACTTTACTCCGCTCGCCCGGAAGATAGCCAACTTTTTATCGGAGGGCGGGCAATTCATTTTCTCCGTGGAGCATCCTATTTTCACAGCCCAGGGCTCTCAGGATTGGTTCCGGGATGAAACGGGGACCATTCAGCATTTTCCTGTGGACTCCTATTTTTATGAGGGAGAGAGAACCGCAAACTTTTTGGGAGCATCGGTGACAAAATATCATAAAACCCTTACGACCTATCTGGATGGCCTTCTGACCAACGGGTTCCGCCTGCTTCGGGTGGTGGAGCCGCAACCGCCGGAGCGGATGCGCGATATGCCCGGTATGTTGGACGAGCTCCGCCGGCCTATGATGCTGCTGGTCTCCGCGCAGAAATGCTGAGTTTCGCGCAGGGCCGTGCAGGCCGATGCTGTCCGCCTAAAACGGCATGCCGCTAGGCAGGACCGAAAACGGTTCAATTTTATAATAAGTAGGTGGAATCCATGCATATTGTTGTGCTAGACGGATATTGCTTAAATCCCGGCGATCTGAGCTGGGACGGCTTTCGTAAGCTGGGCAGCCTCACTGTATATGACCGGACGCAGGACTCTGCATGCTGCGTTCAACGGCTGCGGGACGCGGAGATCGCTCTGACAAACAAAACGCCTCTGAGCCGGGCCGCCCTTTTAGCCTGTCCAAAGCTCCGTTATATCGGCATGCTGGCCACAGGCTACAACGTGGTGGATATCCAAGCCGCAAAGGAGCTAGGAATTGCGGTCACCAACATTCCCACCTACGGTACGGCCGCCGTGAGCCAGTACGCCATTGCCATGCTGCTGGCCATTTGCAGCGGCGTTGCCGAGCACAGTCAGGCGGTCCATGCCGGCCAATGGGGCGCGCAGCCGGACTGGTGCTTCTGGAATCGGCCCCTCATTGAGCTGGCAGGAAAGACCATGGGAGTTATTGGCTTAGGCAAAATCGGCCAGGCCACAGCCGGCATTGCAAGGGCTTTGGGGATGCAGGTCCTGGCTTACGACCCTAATCCACGGGATACCTCAAATATTCAGTGTGTCTCCCTGGATGCTATTTGGGCCCAGTCTGACGTCATTTCCCTGCACTGCCCGCTGTTTCCCGAAACGGCTGGACTCATTAACCGCAACACCATTCAAAAAATGAAAGACGGCGTAATCCTTCTGAACAACAGCCGGGGCGGGCTGATTGTGGAGCAGGATTTGGCAGACGCGCTGGACCGGGGCAAAGTGTACGCGGCCGCCCTGGACGTGGTATCCCAGGAGCCCATTTTGCCGGATAACCCTCTTTTTACCGCAAAAAACTGTTACCTCACCCCGCACATCAGCTGGGTCCCCCGGGAGACCCGCCAGCGCTTGATGGACCTTGCCGTTCAAAATCTGGAACGCTTTCTACAGGGCACGCCCCAAAATGTCGTCAACCAGTAAGATAGCCGCTCTAAACGCTTACAGGCATTTAGAGCGGCTTCAATTTTTCAACTTTGCCGGCGCATGGGTTCTCCATGCGCCGGCGAGTGATTATGGGAAGAAAAGGTTCGCAGCTCCATTGTAATATCGGCAGATTTTTTCACAAAAAAGCTTAAAGCGTTGAGAATACATGAAGCACCCCGGCGCCTAGCAGCCCCATAATGACGCCGGCGATGGCGACACCGGCCAGGACAGCCAAAACCGTTGGACGAAAGTCCATATCCAATATGCTGGCGGCCAGGGTTCCGGTCCACGCTCCGGTTCCAGGGATCGGGATGGCTACAAAAAGCAGCAGCGCCGCAAACAATCCGCGCCCCGTCCTGGCCTTGAGCTTCTCTCCGCATCGGTGCCCCTTCAACAGGCACCAGCTGAACAGCCTTCCAATCACAGGTTTGTTAGAACCCCAGATCAGCAACTTCCGGGCAAACAAATAAATAAACGGCACGGGTATCATATTCCCAATCGCGCAGACCACATAGGAGGCAATGGTAGGCAATTCCATCCCGAGCGCCATCGGTACGGCCAGCCGCAACTCCACCATGGGTACCATAGAAACCAAAAAAACAAGCAAATATTTTTGCAGCATCGGGGCAACCATCCTGTTTCTGTTTATTTCTTTACGCCATGCGCTCAGCCGGCGTATGCGCCGCCCTTGCACCGCAGACAAGGCAAAAGCCTTTAACGCTCCGTGGCGAGGAAAAACAGCGCTAGAGTTCCGGGGCCGGAGTGCGCTCCAATAATAGGGCAGGTGTAAGCTATATAGATGGACTGGGTACCAAAGCGTCGGCGGACCTCCTCTGCAACCCACTGGGCATCCTCCAGGCAGTCCCCATGGCCAATGAAAACGGTCTGCTCCCCGGGCTTTATGGCGGACTGCTCCATGCGATCCACCAAAGCCTTTAAGGAAGCGCGCCTGCCCCGCGCCTTTGACACATTGACAAGATGCCCCTCGTTGTCCACATGGAGCACCGGTTTGATGGATAGCATGGTTCCCATCACCGCTGTAGCACCGGAGATGCGTCCGCCCCGTTTCAGGAACATCAAATCATCCACCGTAAACCAGTGGGCCAGGTGCAGCTTATTTTTCTCCACCCAGTCCCGGGTCTGCTCAATGGTGTCCCCTGCCTTCCGGTGCTGCGCCGCATGCCAGGCCAAAAGGGCCTGGCCCCCGGAAGGCGCCAAGGTGTCCACTGCATAGATTTTACGGGCCGGGAACTTCTCCTGCAGCTCTGCCACAGCCAAAAGGCTATTTCTGTACGTGCTGGACAGGCCGGATGAAAATACCAGCAGCAAAACATCCTGCCCCGCCTCTAGCAAGGGGGTCAAATACGCCACGTAAGCTCCCGGATTAATGGCAACTGTCGTGATCGCGTCTCCATTGCGCAGGTGCTCATAAAACGCTTTTGCGCTCATCTGTCGGTAGTCTGCGTAATGCTGGTAAGGCCTTCCATTCAAAATAAACTCCATGGGCATAACGTGAATATCATTTTCCACAGCCAGGGGTTCCAACAGCTCGGCGGCGGAATCTGTGACAATGGCAAAGCTGGACATTCGTGAGCCTCCTTTTTCGATCTCTAATATGCCTTTTTATGACCGGAATGCAGCCGATCAAGCAAGAGGCATGCTGTTATTTCCGCCAATGCGGACCATATGGGTATATCGATTTTGCACAGCGGCCCCCCCGGAATACCAAGGCGCGGCGCAGCAGCCCGCTGGCGTCACTGCGGCAAGGACGGTTCCTGCAAACACAAAAGCCGGGCCGCGTTCTCCCAGAGTATTGCATGCCGCTCCGCCTCCGTCAAGGGCAAAGCCAGGAAATTGTCCACCTCGTCCTTGGGACGGAACATGGGGAAGTCCGTGCCGAACAGCACCCGATCTGCGCCAAAGGCCCGGATCAGCCGGACACACTGTTCTGGAGACATGGCATACATCGTGGAGGAAACATCAACATATAGGTTTTCGTATTTTCCCGCCAAGGTATGGGCCGCTTCCTCCCACAAAGATTGGCCTGCCATATGTGCGCCAATAAATGTTGTGTGCGGAAATGCCTCCAAAGCGGCGCGGAACTCAGGGGGATTGGAGCGATGGAACCGCTTGTCCCCCGTGTGCAGCAGAAAAATTAGGCGGTTCCCTCCCGCTTCAAACAGCCGCATCGCCCGGGAGTCGTTCAGCGCAAAGTCCTGCATATCCGGATGCAGCTTCACCCCTGGCAGGCCCAGCCCCCGCAAATGCTCCACGTCAGCTGCCAAATCGGGGCTGTCGGGATGGAGCGAACCAAAGGCGATGCAGCGGCCTCCGCTCTCCCCTGCAATTCTGGCCAGGGAGGCGTTCACGCGCTGCACCTGATGCGGAACCGTGGCCACAGAGTGAATCAAGCATTGGGTAATTCCGGCCGCCTTCTGCTCCCGCAGCAGCGTCTCTAGGGTCCCCGACAAGTGCGGCACCTCTTCGCCTCGGTGTACCTGATAAAACTCGGCCACTGCCTCTGCGGCCTTTTCCGCAATAGAGGGAGGATACACATGGCAATGAACATCAAAAATTTTCATACTCCGCCTCTTTTACAGCCTGCGCAGAATCTCTAATAAATACTCCCACATCCGGGCGGTAGAGGCGATATTCAGACGCTCTCGGCTGGTATGGATATCCTGCATTTGAGGGCCGAAGGAGACGCAATCCAAACCGGGCAGCTTATCGCCCAGGATGCCGCACTCCAAGCCCGCGTGAATGGCCACAACCTGAGGAGCGGCATGGAACAGCTCCTGGTAGACCTGCACCATCAGCTCCCGGAGCGGAGAGTCCTTCCGGTATTCCCAAGCGGGGTACTCTCCCATCTGCTCGTAAGTGCCCCCAAACTGCTCCGCCAGCTTCCGCAGCCGGTCCAGCAGTGCCTGCTTTTCCTCATTGACGGAGCTGCGCACTGAAAAGGTTAAGCGCAGTAGATTTTCCTCCAGCTGTGCAATTCCCAAATTTAAGGAAGTCTGAACCAATCCAGCAATATCCTGGCTCATGGCCTGGACTCCGTTGGGAACCGCCTGCAGCAGATCGATCACCCGTTTGGTGTCCTCCGGGCTCAAAGCCATGCCGCCCAAGGCCTCCGCCTGTTCCACAGAGATGGCAAGCGCCGGATCGTCAAATGCAGTCTGAGCCTCGGCCTCCACGGACTGCGCTATCTCCGCAATTAAGTCCAGGTCCGGATCCATGATCACCAAGCTCGCCCGGCAGGTTCTGGGAATGGCGTTGTCTTTGGCGCCACCGGACAAATTGGTCAGGCACACGGGCATGCTCTCCTGCATCCTGCTCAGAAGCATACCCATAACCTTGTTGGCGTTGGCTCGGTTTTTGTGAATTTCCACACCGGAGTGCCCGCCCTGCAGACCCTGTACAGTTAAGCAGACGCAGGGGCCGTAAACGGTCCGGCGAGTTACAGGCAGCAGGATCGTGGAAGTAGCACCTCCCGCGCAGGAGACCGTCAGGACACCCTCGTCCTCCGAATCCAGGTTAATTAGGGTCCTGCCCCGCAGCATGGAAACGTCAATGGCCGCCGCACCCAGCATACCGATCTCCTCATCCACCGTGAGAATGACCTCCAGAGGCGGATGCGGAAGATCCTTGGCGTCCAGAAGCGCCAGAGCGTAAGCCACGGCGATCCCGTCGTCACCGCCCAAGGTTGTGCCCCGGGCAAACAGGTCCTTCTGGTCGTGCGTGAGGTCCAGGCCATCCTTGGAAAAATCAATGGTGGATTCCGGGTCCTTCTCGCAGACCATGTCCATATGGCCCTGAAGGATCACGGGCGCGTGATCTTCATAGCCAGGCGTCCCGGCTGCAAACAAGATCACGTTATTGCTTTCGTCCTGCAGCCAGCGAAGGCTCCTTTGCTGTGCAAAGCGGACCAAATAGTCGCTGATGGCCTTTGTATCACGGGACCCGTGGGGGATAGCACAGATTTCCTCAAAAAAACGAAATACACAGGCGGGCTCCAACCCTGCCAAGGGATGTCTTTCCATATAAACTCTCCTTTTCTGGTCTTGCGGCGCCCCCGGTTAAGCAGGCGCAAAAAGTAACGGCGGGGCCGCTTTCCGTCTATTTTATCACGGCTTTGCCGCGCTGTCTATACAACACAAAGAAAAACCGCGGGGCCGACTCAGACCAGTCCCGCGGTTTATCTTTATTCCTTTTCCGAAAGCTCCCAGGTTTTGATTTCCCTGGCCTTTTCATATAGCCGAACGTAGCTGTCGTACCGGCTTCTTTGAATGATCCCTTTGCCCAGAGCCTCTGTCACGGCGCAGCCGGGCTCTTTCAGGTGGGCGCAGTCAGCAAACCGGCAATGCCCCACATACGGCGCAAAATCCGGAAAAGCATATTGGAGATTCTCTTTTAAAATGAGCTCCATTCGATCCGTGTCAAAGGAGGAAAAGCCCGGCGTATCCGCCACATAGGTATCCTCCTCCAAGCGGTACAGCTCCACATGTCTGGTGGTGTGGCGGCCCCGGCCCAGCTTTTCGGAAACGCTTCCCGTTTGAATTGCCAAGCCTGGCACCAAACGATTCAACACGCTGCTTTTCCCCACGCCAGAATTGCCAGTAAACGCTGTAAGCTTGCCTGCAATGGCCTGGCGCAGCTCCGGTATGCCTGCACCTGTCTCGGCGCTGGTCCGAATCACCGGGAACCCTGCGGCCTCATATATTGCAGCCAGCCGATCTCCTGGGTCCAGATCCGTCTTGTTCACGCATAACACCACCGGGACCTCCTGATTGCCCGCAATGGCTGCCACCCGATCAATGAGAAACGGCTCCGTTATCGGATTGACATTGGCGGCAAAAACCACCAGAGCGTCCAGATTAGCCACAGCAGGCCGCACAAAGCTGTTCTTTCGGGGGAGAATCCGTTCCACCATACCCTGTCCATGCGAGCCGGACACTTCCACCTGATCTCCAGTAAGCGGTGTCAGGTCCCCCCTGCGCAGATTGCCTCTTGCCCGGCAAATCAGAACTTCCTCTTTTGTCTGTACATCATAAAAACCGCTGAGAGATTTTACAATTCTACCAATCATCCATCCACCCGGAAGCTCAGTGGAATTTTATCCTCGCCGGAGTTTGAGAAGTCCACCTTGAAGCTGGTGACATTTTTCCCATTGACATAGAAGTCAAAATACTGCACGCCCTTACCATCCAAAATCACTTTTACTTCCGTCTCCCCCACTTGTACCTCGTAGTTATCCGTGATCTGCTCCCCTTGATAGTAAACTGCTATGATATAGGTGGCAGTAATGTCAGACGGCAGCTGTAAGGTCACCTTTTTGGATACGCTTGGGTTGGTGGGAGGCTGCGTCTCCGCCGGGCCGTTGGAAATTTCCAGTTTAATAACCGTTTGCTCCGGGACCTCCTCGCCCTTGTCAATGGACTGCTTGACAACCTGGTCCTTTGGCTTGTCGCTGTCCACGTAATCATAATCACACTTCAAATTTACGTCCTTTAAAATGGAAATGGCCTTACTGATATCCATGCCAATGACCTGGGGTACTTTTGCCAGGACCACGTCGCTGCCCTTGCTCACATAAAGCACTACCGTCTGGCCGGCGGTGAGGGTGGCCCCTGCCTTGGGCTCTGTCCGGATGACACGCCCTGCTTCAATTTCCTCGCTGGCCTCCTCTTCCGCCTGAACATTCAGATTCATATCGGTCAGGTTTCGGAGATAAGCCTCGGCATTCGCCCGCGTTTCATCTGCCAGATCCTTCATGGTCATGGTCTGCGGGCCCTTGCTGATCCAAACCGTAACGGTCTGGCCTGCCTGCAGCGTCTCCCCGGCCTCCGGATCCGTTCGGGTCACGCGCCCCGCCTCAATTTCCGTGCTGAATTCCTCCTCCATCACGATAGTCAGATTCAGATCCGTCAGCCCGTCCAGATACTTCTGTGCATTTTCCTTGGTTCGGTTTACCAGGTCGTTCATCTCCCCGGTTTGAACTCCCATGCTGATGACAAGCTTCACCTTGGTCCCCTTCTCCACGTTGGTGTGGGCATCCGGGTCCTGGGAAATAACTTTCCCCTCTTCAACCTCTGCATGATACACGTATTCGTCGTCCAAAAGGACCAGATCCGGATATTTGCTCTGGTCAATGTCATTGAAAACCTCTCCGACAAAACTGGGGACCTCCACCATGACGCCGCCCCCTCCCTTGGTCATAAGCACAATTAAGACCACGACGGCGATGACGGCTACCACCGCGCAGGAAATCACCGCTATGGTGACGCCCTTACTGCGACGGGGCTCTTCCTCCTCCGGCTCCGGCACAGCCCGCATCCGTGCGGAATTCTGCCGCGCCCGGTCCGGTTCCACTTGACGCGGACGGGGCACATCCTGCCTCACGCCCGCCACCCGCTCCGCAGAGTTGCGGGGCGCGGGTCTGCGGGCCGCTGCCGTGCCTGCCGCAACCCCGGCCGGGACGGCGGCACGGTCGTGGACCGGCTGCGGTTCTGCGTCGAAGTAGAATAAAATAGACGGATTTTTTCGGAATTCCTCCATATCGTACAGCATCTCCGTGGCGGAAGCGTACCGCCGGACCGGATCCACTGACATGGCGTGCATAATGATTTGCTCCAGACCACCGGGGATGTTGGGGTTGATGGTACTGGGCATGGGCGCGCCGCCGTTAATATGCTGCAGTGCCACCGCCACTGGAGACTCCCCGTCGTAGGGAGGCCGCCCTGTGAGCATTTCATACATGACAACGCCCAAGGAGTACAAATCCGAACGGTTATCCACCCTGCCTCCTTTTGCCTGCTCCGGAGAGATATAGTGAACAGAGCCAAGCGCCTCCTTGGTCAGGGTATTCTGGGAGGACATGATGCGAGCAATGCCGAAATCCGTCACCTTTGCCGAGCCGTTTTTTAAAATCATCACATTGTGCGGCTTAATGTCCCGGTGCACAATCCCCTGATTATGGGCATGCTCCAATGCCTTGGCAATCTGCATAGCAAAATGCAGCGCTTCTTTCCAATTTAGAATGCCCCGCTTCTCCATGTACTGTTTCAGGGTCATGCCATCGACCAGTTCCATCACAATGTAGTCCGCGTCTCCACTGGTTGACACGTCGTACACACTGACGATATTGGGGTGATTGAGCATTGCGACTGCCTGGGATTCCGCGTGAAACCGGCGGCGGAACTCCTCATCCTGTGAGTATTCCTCTTTGAGTATTTTAATGGCTACCAGCCGGTTCAGCCGGTGACAGCGGGCCTTGTATACAACCGCCATCCCGCCGGTACCGATGACTTCCAAAATTTCGTATCGATTGTCCAGCAGGCGCCCAATGTATTTATCCATAAAGAGAACTCCTTTCTCCATGTTGCACTTCCGTCTCTTTCGTCCTAAAACACAGCCAGGACGCTGGTCACATTGTCCGGCGCGCCCCGGTCTCTGGCGATACCAAGCAGCCGCTGACAACACAGCTGCTTGTTTACGCCATGGACCACCTCAAACAACATCTCTTGATCATCCAACAAATTGGAAAGCCCGTCGGTACACAGCAATAGGCAGTCGCCCTTTTGCAGCGTATGCCGGAACAAATCGCATTCTACGGTGGATTCCGTTCCAATTGCCCTGGTAATTAAGTTTTTTGCGGGATAGGACTTAGCCTCCTCCCGGGTGAGCTCGCCCCGCTGCACCATTAATTGCACCAGGGAATGGTCCGTGGTAATGCGCTGGACGCCATCCCGGTTCAGCCGGTAAGCCCGGCTGTCACCCACGTTGACCACATAAGCCTCGCTTCCGGCTATGTACGCCGCCACAAGGGTGGTCCCCATCCCGGAAAAGTCTTCAAATTGCTGCGCTTGGTCAAATACTGTGCTATTGGCCAGCTTTACAGCGCCTTGGAGCATCTGCTCCACTTGCTCCGGAAGCAGCCCCGGCTTCTGACACCTGCGTACCTCTTGCACAAAAACGTCGATGGCCAGGGAGCTGGCGATGTTTCCGGATTTGGCGCCGCCCATCCCATCGCAGACCACCAAAAGCAGGTCATTGCAGTCAAATTGTTCAATTTGAAAGGCATCTTGATTTTGGGTCCGGACACAGCCCGGATCCGTCAGTCCCCACGCCTGCATGGCGGAGCCTCCCTTCACACCGGTTCATTTTAAAAATTGTACCAGCTTTTTGGGAACAATGCAATCGTTTCCGGTTATTTTTCTTCCGGCAAATTCTGCCTTGACCCATCTGTTGCCGCAGATTTTTCAAAATTCCGCCGCAACTGACCGCAAGAGGCGTCGATATCCCCGCCTAGGGTGCGGCGGACGGTTACGGCAAGACCGCCCTCTTCCAACAATTTTTGAAATTGTGCCACTGCCTGCCGACCGCTGGGCCGCAGAGGGCTTTCCGCCACCCGGTTCAACGGAATCAGGTTAACGTGTGACGGCAAGCCGCGGAGCCGTGCCAGCAGGAGCCGCGCACACTCCTTAGTATCGTTGAGTCCATCTATCATGGCGTATTCAAAGGATATCCGCCGGCTGGTTTTTTCATAGTACGTTCGGCATGCCTTCAGTAGCTTCTCAACGGGGTAAGCACGGTTCACGGGCATCAACTGGGTGCGGAGCTCGTCGCTGGGGGCATGGAGCGATACGGACAGCGTCAGCTGCAGGCGCTCCTCCGCCAGCCTGTAAATTTGGGGAACCAGGCCGCAGGTAGACAGGCTGATATGCCGCATTCCAATGTTGAGCCCCTTCTGATGATTGACTAGCGTCAAAAACCGCATTACCGCGTCGTAATTGTCCAACGGCTCGCCAATCCCCATAAGCACAATGTGCGAGATCGGCCCGCCGGCATCCTGCTGCGTAAAGAGCACCTGGTCCAGCAGCTCCGCAGGCCGCAGGCGCCGAACCAATCCCCCTTTGGTAGAGGCGCAGAAGGCGCAGCCCATGGCGCACCCCACCTCCGACGAGATGCAAACGCTGTTGCCATACTTGTATCGCATCAGCACCGTTTCCACGCAATTCCCATCCGTCAGCTTCCAAAGATATTTTATAGTCCCGTCTCGCTGGGATTCCTGCCTGCGGACCATCTGGGGAACAGAGATCAGATATTGGCCTTCCAACTGCCCCTGCAGCTGCTTGGGCAGGTTTGTCATCTCATCAAATGCGGTGGCACCTCGATGCAGCCAGATAAACACCTGTTCTGCGCGAAAGCGGGGCAAGCCCAGGCGCTGGAATGCCTGGGTCATTTCTTCCAGGGTCATGGATTTCAAGTCTTCCCGCATGCATACCTCCGTAGCTTACAGATGAAAAAGCCGTCCGTCTCGTATTCACCGGGCAGTAGGGTCAGCATTCCGCTGGAATCCTGAGGCAGTGCCGCCGGCAGCGGCAGGGGCTCCGGGGAAAACTCCGGGTTCTCCTGGAGAAACGCCCATATAACCTCCTGATTCTCCCTCTTCAAGACGGTGCATGTGCTGTATAGCAACACACCGCCAGGTTTGACATATTGTGCCTGCTGGTAGAGGATTTGTCCTTGCAGCGCCGGTAACTCCTGAATTTGTTCCAAATCCTTGTAGCGAATGTCGGGCTTCTTGCGTATAATGCCCAGTCCGCTGCACGGAACGTCTACCAGAACCACATCCATGGAATCCCTCAGCTCGGGACACGCCACTTTCGCATCTTGCTGCCTGGTTTGAATCCAATTCAGGCCCAGCCGCCGGGCGCCGTTTTCAATCAAAGTTAATTTATGTAGGTGAAGATCACAGGAGAGCACCATTCCCTGCCCCCCCAGCTCCATAGCCGCGGCAAAGGTCTTGCCGCCGGGCGCACCACAACTATCCAGGACTCGCATTCCCGGCCGAATCCCCGCACACCGCACGGCAAGGCGGGAGGCCGCATCCTGCACATAAAACAGGCCCGCCCGAAACGCCTCTAACCGCTCCAGTCCCCCGGCGCCGCTGACCAGAAAGCAGTGCTCCAACCAGGGGTGGGGGGTGCAGATACCACCGGCCTCCTCCAGCGATTGTTGTACCGCCTCGTCAGAGGCACGGAGGCTATTGACTTGCAGCACCGTCTCCGGCGCCTGATTGTCTGCCTGGAGCACCTGTTCCAGCATCTGTTCCCCCAGTTCCTGGCGCAGCAGCTCCACCAGAGCCTGTGGATGGCTATAAAGCAACGCCAGATCCCGCGGCTGCTGAAATTGGCCGCCCTGCCGGATCGCGCTGCGCAGCACCCCGTTGATTAATCCGGCCGCCCTGGCGTTGGCATACTGCTTCCCCTGCTCCACTGCCTCATTCACTGCGGCGGAAGGCGGAATTTTGTCCATAAACAGAATTTGATACAGGCCTAACCGCAGAATATCCAGGACCACCGGCTGCAAATCCCGAATCCGGCATCGCAGCAGCTGTCCCAAATAATAGTCCAGCAAAAGCCGGTTCTGTAAAACGCCGTAGCAGAGCCGCGATGCCAGCGCGGCCTCCCGGCGGTCCAGTTGATCCCGGTGCACATATTCCTTTAAAATTCCATCGGACCATGCCTTTTGTCTTCTGCACGCAATCAGCGCGCCCAGGGCCGTCTCTCTCGCAGCCACGGGAATGCCCCCTTTTCTCCTGTCGCTCAGAACAATATTAGACTCTGTACCGGCTAAACAAAAGGGTCCCTATTGCCGGATGTCCTCCTGCAAGGGATGACCCCGGAAATAATCCGTCGCTCCCATGCGCTTGCCACCATCGGCCTGCAGGACCCGGATTTCTACCACGCCGCCATGGCCGCAGGCCATTTCCAGCCCGGTTTTGGTCACGCCCAAAGGCGTTCCCGGCGCCGCTTCCGTGGTTTTCCGGGTATCCCATGCCTGATAGACCCGGAACCGTTTCCCCTGCAGCTCCATGGTTGCCACAGGCCATGGATCCAGACCCCGGACATGGCAGCAGATCTCACGGGCCGACCTATTCCAGTCAATGGGGCTCATCTGCTTGCTGAGCATGGGAGCAAGGGTAACCTTAGTCGGGTCCTGAGGCGTCGCCGCCACAGTCCCGGCTGAAAAACGGTGCAGTGTGTCCGCCAACAGCCCGGCTCCAATTTCCGCCAGGCGCTCCATCAAAGCTTTCGTATTCTCCTCGGGTGCAATGGGCGTCCTACGGATTTCAATGATGTCGCCCGCATCCATCTCCGCCGTCATATACATTGCAGTGACGCCCGTTTCCTCCAACCCATTGAGAATGGCCCACTGCACCGGAGCAGAACCCCGCAACGCCGGTAGAACGCTGGCGTGTATATTGACGCACCCCTTTGGCGGAATATCCAGCACCCGCTGGGGCAAAATTTTGCCATACGCTACCACCGCGATGAGATCTGGCCGCAACGCCCGAAGCTGCTCCACGGTCTCGTCCTGCCGGAAATGCTCCGGCTGATATACGGGAATTCCCTGGGCCTTGGCGTATTGCTTTACAGGGGATTCCGCCTGCTTCATGCCCCGGTTTTGCGGTGCGTCCGGCTTGGTATACACGGCGATGACATCCAGGCCCTCCTCCACCGCGCGCTGCAGGCAGGTTCGCGCAATCTCCGGCGTTCCCATAAATACAATCCTCATTTGTCCAACCCCTTTTATTCCTGCTCCAATTCCTCTTCTGTTAAAAAGCGGGACGCCTTCTCCGTATACAGACGTCCGTCCAGATGGTCCAATTCATGACAAAAGGCCCTGGCAACCAGCTCCTGCCCCTCTACCTCAAACCATGCGCCGTCGCGGTCCTGCGCCCGGACCTTCACCACATTGGGCCGTTTAACGATGCCCCATTTCCCCGGCACGCTGAGGCAGCCCTCCGGACCCTCCTGTTCACCGCTGACTTCCACAATCACAGGGTTGACCAATTCCAGTATCTCGTCTCCCACATCCACAACGACCACGCGGCGTAATATACCAACCTGCGGCGCAGCCAAACCTGCTCCATTGGCTTCTTGCAGCGTCTGCCCCAGATCGTCCAAAAGCTTCGCCAGCCGGGCGTCAAACTTATCCACCGGCCTGCATACCTTGTGCAGCGCCGGGTCCTTTTCCGTTAAAATTCTTCGCAATGCCATTGCAATTCCTCATTTCAACCCGTTCATTCATATCCGTTTACATCAACGAAAGCCGCAACCCCCCGGTTTGCCCGGTCCTGAGCAAACTGCCGCAGTAGATAAGCCAACAACCGCCGAAAAGGGCGGCCCCCTTGGCAACGAAGGGTCAGCAGATAACGGTAGTTATAGTTCATTTTAAACACCGGCGCTGGCGCCGGACCTAAAACCTGACAATCCTCCTGCCGGTATTCCGGCGGGGCCAGACATTGCAGCAGGCTATCCCGGAATACCATGGCGCCCCGCAGCACCCGGACCTCTTCCGGGCCGGAAAAGGTCACAATAAACAGGTTCCGAAACGGGGGGCAGCCCTTAGCCTGCCGCAGGCCAATCTCCAGCTCATAGAACGCTGCATAGTCCTGCGCGGCGGCCAGTGTGAGGACCCGGTGCTCCGGCGTCATCGTTTGAATGATGGCCCGGCCAGCCCGGTCACCTCGGCCGGCCCGCCCTACAACCTGGGTAATCAGGTTGAATGTTGTCTCCGCCGCCCGATAGCTGTCCAGATACAGGGACAAATCTGCGTCCAAAACGCCCACCAGAGTCACACGCTGGAAGTTAAGCCCCTTGGTCACCATCTGCGTCCCCAAAAGCACAGGGATGTTTTCTCGCTGAAATCGCTCTAAAATTTTTTCATGAGAGTTTACGGCGCTCACCGTATCCGCGTCCATGCGAGCCACTTCTATGCCAGGAAACTGCTCAGCCAGCTCCTGCTGTACCCGCTGCGTTCCAACCCCAACCTGTTTCAGCGGCCCGCCGCATTGCGGGCATTGGGATGGCGCGGGCTCGGAATGCCCGCAGTAATGACACATCAGGCGCCGGTTGACGCTGTGATACGTCAAATGGACGCTGCATCTCGGGCACTCGGGCACTCCCCCGCACGCAACGCACTGGAGCATCCGGCTGGCGCCGCGCCGGTTTAAGAACAAAACGGTCTGTTCTCCCCGGGTCAAATTCTCCTCCATGGCCCTAGCCAGGGGCGCGCTGATGGCAGAAACATTGCCATTTCGCAGCTCTTGCTTCAAATCCACAATCTGCACCTGGGGCAGGGCTTGGCCGTTATACCGATTTGGCAGTATGCAATAAGCATAGGCCCCGGTCTTCGCGCGGTACATTGTCTCCACAGAGGGCGTGGCTGACCCCAGCAAAACCAGGGCCCTTTCTTTGGCTCCACGATAAATCGCCACTTCTCTTGCGTGATACCGGGGCGTATTTTCTGATAAATAGGAGTGCTCCTGCTCCTCATCCAGGATGATAAGGCTCAAATTTTGGCAAGGCGCAAACACTGCTGATCTGGTTCCCACCACAACCTTGGCCTCTCCCGCCCGCACCCGTTTCCATTGGTCATACCGCTCACCCGCAGAGAGACTGCTGTGCAGCACAGCGACCTCCTGGCCAAAGTGTGCGGCAAAAAGGCTCAGAAGCTGCGGAGTCAGGGCAATTTCTGGAACCAGAAACAGCGCGGTTTTCCCCGCTTCCAAACATTGGGTGATCAGCTTGAGGTAAACGGAAGTTTTCCCGCTACCAGTAACGCCATGCAGTAGCGCCACACCAGGCGACGTCCGCCTCATCTGCTGGGACAGCGTATCAAAAGCGGCCTGCTGGTCTCCATTGAGCTCCAACGGGCCGGTCAACGCCGCAGGCCGAATTTCCCGGCATCGCAGTGTCGGCCTCTGGGACAGCTGTAAATAGCCCAAATGCTCCAGCCGCCGGACCGTGGCGGCGGTGGCGCCTGTAAAATAGCGCAGCTCCTTGGCCGCACAGCTTCCCACTGCGCACAGAAGCTCCAAAACCGCAGCCTGCATCGGCGCGGATTTTCGCCGCCGGACTGCGAACTCCATGGCTTCCTCAGCAGAGGCGGAGAGGACCGCAATCTGTTCAGTCTTATCTTCGACCCTGCGCAGGAAGTCCGTCTGGGACGTAATCCATTTTTTGTTCAGCAAGTACCGCAGCGCGTCATGCAGCGCGTCCTCCTCCAGGCCTTGCCGGAGATCTGCATACTGGGCCCGGCCCCCTAGATCCTCCATCCTTTGCAGGACTGTCTCAGCATCCTTCTGGCGAATCTTTTTCTCTCGCCAGGGGCAGTCCGGCACCAACTCAAAGGTATCCCGCACTTGAAACCACAGCCCTGCCGGCAACGCCGCCCGGATGGCCTGATAAAACGTGCAATAATAACGCTCCCGCACAAAAGCGGCCAGACGAAGCATAGCTCCGTCCAGCACCGGCGCATCGTCCAAAACCTGATCAATTGCCTTGAGCTCCGTCTCCTCCCCGGCTTCTAGGGAAAGAACGATGCCCTCGGTCCGCCGGTTTCCCCGCCCAAAGGGCACCATAACCCGCATCCCGGGTGCAACCGGCATCCCGTCCGGAATCCGGTAGCTGTAGGGCTTATCAATGGCATAGACTGCCGCGGAAACTGCAACCTTCGCAAGCAATGCCGTCCCTCCCTTTAGCGGACAGGCTCCGCTATTTGGTGTACTCTTCCTTTAAGCTTGCCATGAGCCTGCCCTCGGCAACCTCCCGGATGGCCATGGTCACCGGCTTGTCCTCCAGCGCCTCCTGGCTTTCCTCCGCTTCTGCGGCAATCTGGCGGGCCCGGCGAGCGACTACGTTGACCAGAAGATAGCGGCTGTTGATATGCTGTAGCAATTCAGACATGGGGGGATAAAGCATATTAATGTTCCTCCTTCAGGGCATCTTTTCGGTTTTGATATAAATAACGGTCTGCGGAGGGATCCTGTGCTAGTATGGCCTCAATCTCCCGTACACACCGGTCCACTTGATCATTAATTACAATATAAGTATATTTTTCCGCCTGCTGGTACTCCCAGCGTGCCTGCTCTAGGCGGGCCTGTATCTTTTCCGGCGGGGTGTCTCCCCGTGCGTGCAGACGCCGCCCCAATTCCGCCACGCTCGGTGGCGCTAAAAAAATCAATACGGCATCCGAACGCCTCCGCTGAACCTGAAACGCCCCATGTGGATCCACGTCCAACAGCACGGAACCGCCCCGGTGCAGCACCTCCAACAAGGGCTCTGCAGGCGTGCCGTAGTAATTGCCCGCATAGAGATTATGCTCCAGCAGGGAATCCGCCGCAATCATGGCCTCAAATTGCTCCTTGCTGATAAAGTGGTAGCTCTTTCCTGGCACCTCTGCCGGCCGCGGAGGACGGGTCGTGGCGGAGATCGAGAAAAAGAAGTCCGGATGATTTGCTAAGATGCGTTTGAGCACCGTGCTTTTTCCCGCGCCGGAGGGCCCGGAGATCACGAACAGCCTGCCTTCTCTCACGGCTCTTCCTCCTCGTCCCCAGCAGTTTTCTCCATTGTGCGGCCTGCCACAGTTTCCGGCTGGATCGCGGAGAGAATGACGTGATCCGTATCCATGATGATCACAGAGCGGGTTCTGCGGCCATAGCTGGCGTCAATGAGCATCCCGCGCTCCCGGGCCTCTTGAATCATGCGTTTGATGGGTGCAGACTCCGGACTTACGATGGCCAGGAGCCTGCTGGAGGAAATCATATTGCCAAAACCGATGTTAATCAACTTCATAGCTTACTCCATCACTCAATGTTTTGGGTTTGCTCTCGGATTTTCTCCAGTTCCGCCTTCATATCCACCACAATCCTGGTTTGCCGCAGGTCTGTACACTTGGAGCCTATGGTATTGGTCTCCCGGTTCATTTCCTGCAGCAAGAAATCCAGCTTGCGACCGATGGGTCCGCCTCCGTCCAGCATGGCCTCCATCTGCGCTAGATGGCTGCGCAGGCGTACCGTCTCCTCATCCACCGCCACCCGGTCTGCAAAAATCGCCGCCTCCGTTAAAATTCGGCTTTCATCCAGCGCCGTATTTTCCAGCACCTCCCGCATCTTTACCTCCAGCCGGGCCCGATAATCTGCAACCGTCTGCGCGGAACCGGACTCAATCTCAGCGATTTGCTGGAGAAGCGTGCCAATCCGCCGTCTCAAATCCGCGTCCAGGGCCGCACCCTCCGCGGCGCGCATGGCGTCGAAAGGGACCAAGGCGCACTCCAGAACCTGAAGCAGATCGTCCGTAACCTGTTCCTCATCCTCCTCTGGGCGCTGCATTTGATACAGCTCCGGCAGACGGGACAGTGTGGATACGCTGATGTCGTCGGTAACCCCGTAATCCTGGACCATCGCACGCATTGCCTGCAAGTACCCTTCCAAAATTGGCCTGTTCAGGGAAATCTGAACGGCGCCGGCTGCAACGGAGTTACTCGCGATAAACACGTCTACCTTGCCCCGGGAGACCAGGGCTTTGATTCGCTGCTTGACGGCATCCTCCGCGAACGACAAAGCCCTGGGCAGTTTCACCGAACAATCCAAATAGCGGTTATTGACCGACCGAAGCTCCACGGTGAATTCTCGATCTCCAACCGTTTCGACGGCCCTGCCGTATCCCGTCATGCTCTTAATCAACATCATTATCCCCTTTTGTATCGGCATTTAAAAGTCCTTGGCAAAACGCCGTGATGGTGTACCGTATTTTTTTCTTCCGGGACCAATCGCGGCCCCGCCAAACGGCTGCGCCCATTCCAGCGGCAAACCCACCCAAGGCGCCCCAGCCGCCGCCCAAAAAATATCCCAACAGAAGCAGGCACAACGGCGCCAGATAGACCAAAGCCGCAGCACGCAGTACAACGGCCGAGCTGGTCTCCACCACCACCCGGTCCCCCGCCTCAGCCCCAATTGGGTTCTCCGCTGTAACTAAGGCCCATTGCCGGCCTGCAGTGCACCCGCCGCATTGGCTGCAGTCTCCGGAACAAGCGCCGGCACGCTGGCAAACCAGTTCCGCCTTACCATCCGGCAGCAAAGCGCGCACCAAAGCCTCCTGCTGCACGAATTACACGCCTCCTTGTGCGTCTTCGTCCTGGTCCTGTTTTATCGTCAGGGTGACCGAGACGCTGTACTTACCATATGCGCCAACCCCATCATGCCCCGACACAGATACGGTGATGGGAACAGTAAACGTACCGGGCTCTGCATTTTGCAAATCGACGGTGGCAGTGATATCCGACAGGGTCACGTGTTCGATCTCGGTTCCCGGCCCCCGCAAAATAACGTCCAGTTTTTGGGTTAAAACGTTTACCTGCATGCCCTCCGGCACGTTGTTTGGCTGAAATTGGGTCAGGGTAAAGGTTTTACTCCCCAAGCCATTGAGCGCAAGAGTCACCCGCGCATTGTCCACGCCCGCGCGGTTGGTTACATTCTCTGGCAGCGCAATGGGGAACTCCTGGGAGTATCGGGCCCCGACTTCAGCCAGGTTAATCGTGGTGATCACCAACTCATTCAGATCCGCCAGAGCCTCCTCTGAGCCGGACACCGCGATTTTTCCGGGGTCGATGGACACGGTGGCGTTCTCCGCCGTCGCGCCGCCGCCCGAAACCAGTTCCACTCTCAGGGGAATTTCCTTGTAATGTTCCACCGGGAGCTGCAGATGAATTTGTCCCACATTGGTCGTCACAAGTGACACATCCACAGGCTCATTGTCGGCATTTTGTAGCGTGTATACGAAGTCCGCATCGATGGACTCCGTCAGGTTCGTGCGGTCAATCTCGATTCCCGCGTGGTCGATCTGGTCAATGACCTCCTTGGGTCCGGAAACTGTCACTGTTTCAAAGTTCAGGGCGGCGTTTTCCCGGTCTAATATCAAGCCCTCCCGCATATCCCCCACAAAATTCAGCGCAACTGGCACATCCTTAGTGGCGAACTCCGCCACCGTCACCGCCACCATGGAAGGATTCCGCTTTAATATGCTGATATTCGCCGAGGGAATGCTGTAGGGATACGACACGTTAAAATTCAGATTGTACTCGCCGGGCTCGGAAATTTTACTCAGGTCCGCCGTCACGGTAATGCTGTTCCGGTCCAACCGGTTGAGGTCGGACCGGTTTCCATACAGGCGCAGGGTCACGGTGGAGTCCGCTCCGCTTACCAACATGAGGCCTTTATCCCGAAGGGCGCTCTCGTTCTCCAAAATCACAGGGATGTTGTAGTAAACATCCTCCGACTCCGGGCTCACGGTCGTGACCACATACAGCCAAAGCCCCAAGGCCACGACCAGAGATAACAGCATGGCTGGAATCTTACTCTTCATGGCTTCCGTCCTTTCCGGCTCTTCGACTCAGCCTCCCCAGCAGACCAGGCTTCTTCCCAGTCTCTACCTCAGGCGCAAGTTCGTTAAGCAGGAGCCGCTCCAGAGTCTGAGGCGCCAGATGGCGCTTCAGCATGCCGCCTACCGCCACGGATATGGTGCCGGTCTCCTCCGAGACAATTACAACCACCGCGTCCGTAACTTCGCTGATTCCCACGCCGGCCCTGTGCCGGGTTCCCAAATCCGCGCTCAGGTGCTGATTTTCTGACAGGGGCAGCACGCAGCCCGCCGCCGCTACACGGCCATCCCGGATTACCATGGCACCGTCGTGCAAAGACGCCTTGGGGAAAAAGATATTTCGGATCAATTGCTCGGATACCTTGCCGTCAATCATTGTCCCGGTCTTAAAATATTCGTCCAGCCGGCTGCTGCGTTCAAATACCATCAGAGCCCCTACCTTTTCCCGAGACATGGTCTCACAGGCGGTAACAGTCTGGGAAATAACGTCGTTCATTTCCTTATTGCGCTCCTTTGGACTCAGGACCTCCCGCAAACTGGTGCCACCCAGCTTTTCCACAGCCCGCCGCAGTTCCGGCTGAAACAGAATAACCAGGGCAATCAGGCCCAACTCCAGGACCTTTCCCATAATGAAATTCAAAACGTGCAGCTTCAAAAGCCCTGTTACCCAGGATAACAGCAGCACGAACACAACGGCCTTGGCGATTCTTGAGGTGCTGGTGGTCCGAATCATTAAAATAATCCGGTATACCACAAAGGCCACCAACAAAATATCTATAATATCCGCCGGCTGTATGGTTTTCAACAGCCGGAAAAATTCATTAAAATACTCTACAATTGCCTTCATATCTTCAGTCTCCCACTTGCGCCGGCACGACGGCCAGGGATTCCACCGCCCCATTTGGGCGCGGACGATAGGCATCCGCACAAAGTAAGCCTATTATCTTAATGATTATAGCGGATTCAGCCTTCAATAGCAAGGGATATTCAAAAAAATTCAAATACGGGGAAATACCCGGGACGCGGCACGCAGAAGGCTTTCCGTCTGCGCCGGACAGGCGTCCGGGCCATAGCTCACCCGGATCGTGCCGGTTTCCAGCGTCCCCGCGCTCTCGTGGGCCGTGGGTGCGCAATGGAGTCCCGCCCGTAACGCCACGCCCCGCTCCGCCATGGCCTGGGCGGCGGACTCGCAGTCCCCATCCGGCGGCAGAAAGGACAGCACGCCGGATTGGGACGCGCCTGTGAACACCTGTAGCCCCAGCTGAGCGAGCCCCTGCGCCGCACGGCGCATTTCCCGCTCTTCCCGGGACCGGATGCGCTGCGTCCCCTGCTGCATAATATAGCGCAAACCGGCGTCCAGGCCGCAGATGCCCGGCACATTGAGGGTGCCGGCCTCCCCCCGGTCCGGCAAAAAGTCCGGCATCTCCTGTTGGGCCGACAGGCTACCGGTGCCGCCCAGCAGCAGAGGCTTTGGATTTTGCCGGCACAGCAGCAAGCCCGTACCCTGAGGTCCCAGCAGGCCCTTATGCCCCGGCATGGCGATGAATTCCGCCCCCAGCGCCTGAAAGTCCACCGGCAGGCTTCCCGCCGACTGGGCCGCGTCCAGGATAAACGGCACCTGGTACCGCCGGCACAGCAATGCCATTTCCTCCACCGGCAGGATATATCCAAACACATTGGATACGTGGGTAAATACCGCCGCTGCGGGCCGTGTCTTCAGCGCCCGCTCCCACTGGGCAAGGGTATCCTCCGGGTCGAACAGCCGGCGCCCCGCAATCTGGGTCTGCGCCTTTAAGGCGTACAGCGGCCGGGTCACAGCGTTGTGCTCAAAGCCAGAAATAACCACCCGGGCTCCGGGTGAAACCAGGGTTTGAATGGCCATGTTCAGGCCGTGCGTGCAATTGGAAGTAAAAACCACCTGTTCCGGTTCACACCGGAACAGGCTCCCAGCGGTACAGCGGCAGCGGTAAACCGCGTCCGCAGCCTCCATCGCAGCGGGATACCCGCCGCGGCCAGGATTGGCATACCGGCCGAAGGCCCGCTGCACCGCAGCCGAAACCGCAGCAGGCTTATGGAGGGTTGTAGCGCCATTATCCAGATAGATCATGGCTGCAGCTCCTCCAATACATTGTCATTCCGGCGGGCATAGAGCTTACTAAAGGGCACGGACTTGCTCCTGAGCAGATCCACCGCCTCTCTGGCGTATCCGGGCTTCAGGCGCAGGGAATAGCCACAGCCCTTCTCCTCCATCCAGCGGGGCGTGCGCTGCAATGTGCAGGGGATTCCTGCACTGTTTAAAACCGATTGTCCCCTCTGGGCAAAGGTAATCGAGCGAAATGTGACAAAATACTCTTTCATAAGGCAAAACCTCCCGGGCTAACCTATGCCCGGGAGGTCGAAAGGGTGCGAAAACTCTTGCAGTATTTCGGGGGCGCACAGGGAAGCAAACATTCCAGCCAGCGCCCTATTTTCTTCTGTTCTTGCCGCGTCTCAAGCCGCTGGCACGGCGATGCATTGAAGCAGCCGCATGGAATCCGGGTAATAACTGGAAGGAACTCCCCAGGCTATGCAGAATTGACAGAAAACACACGGCAAGCATGGAATACGTTCTAAAATATTGTTCGCCAGATAGCTTGTCAAGCCCTTTATCTAAATCGATATTGGTTAAATTTCCTGCAGCAGGCACACGGCATGGCAGGCAATACCGGCGCCGGCGCCGGTGAAGCCCAGCCCCTCCTCCGTGGTGGCCTTGATGTTGACCCTGCGGGCGTCCGTATGGAGCAGCACCGCAATATTTGCGGCCATCTGCGGCAAGTACGGGGCCAGCCTCGGCTCCTGTGCCAGGACGGTGGCATCCAGATTCCCCACGCGAAACCCCGCCTTTTCAATTTTTCCCGCCACCGCTTTCAAAAGCAGCAGGGAGGAAACGCCCGCATAAGCGGGGTCGGAGTCAGGAAAGTGCCGGCCAATGTCTCCCAGGCCCGCGGCGCCCAGCAGGGCGTCCATCACCGCATGGAGCAATACGTCTGCGTCGGAGTGGCCTTCCAGTCCCTTGTCAAACGCCACCTTCATGCCACCCAAAATCAAATCTCTGCCCGGCGCCAGCCGATGTACGTCGTATCCATGCCCAATTCTCATACGTTCGATTCCTCCCTCCAAAGAGCGCGGGCCATGCGTAGGTCCATGGGCGTGGTAATTTTAAAATTCCGCTCCTCCCCGTCCACCAATTTTACGGACATTCCAATGCGCTCCACGGCTGCGCAGTCGTCCGTTCCCTCCGCCCCATCCCGCTCGGCCTTTGCCAGCGCGCCCCGGATCAGGTCAAAATCAAAGACCTGGGGCGTCTGAACGGCATATAAGGAAGATCGGTCCTGGGTACGCATCACCAGTCCACCCTTGGCTATCTTTATGGTGTCTTTGACCGGGATCGCGGGAGCGGCCGCCCCATAGGTATTGGCGGCTCGCACCACACGTTCAATGAGCTCCACTGTTATCAGCGGCCTGGCCCCGTCCTGGATGGCGACCAGCTTGGCTTTCCGGGATAGGCAGCCCAGTCCCAAATTCACGGATTCTTGCCTTGTCTTTCCACCGTCCACCACGGCGCGGACCTTGTCCAGCCCTTTTTCCCGGCATTGCTCCGCGATCGGCAGTATCAGGTCCGGGCGGGTCACTACGATAATCTCATGAATCAGGCTGCAGGTCTGAAAGGCCCGCGCCGTCCGCAAAATCAAGGGCTCGCCGCCCAGGTCGGCCATCACCTTGTCGATGCCCTCCATGCGGGTCGCGGATCCAGCCGCCACGATCACCGCGCCGCAGGGCTTACAGCGCAGGGTTTTTCGAACGATATCCGCCGTTTTCAGCAGTTCCTTCATCCGCTATCCTCCTTACAGGCTCTGTACTAATTCCTTAAAATACTGGCCCCGAACCATAAAGTTGGGGAACCGGTCAAAGGCGGCGCTGGCCGGCGACAAAAGTACCACATCTCCGGGCCTTGCCGCCTGCGCCGCGGACAACACCGCCTGTGCAAACTCCGGTACGCTCTGAATTTCAGGAGCGCCGGGTTGATAGGCCGGGGCCTGCACAGTGGCCTGCCGAATCTTCTCCCCCGTATCCCCTGTGACAATCAGGAGCTTGACATGCCTGCAAATTTCTGGTCCCAGCGCATCATACGGGATATGTTTATCATACCCGCCGGCGATCAGCACGACCTTCTGCGGAAAGCTGCGCAGGCCCGCGATGGTCCGGCTTGGGGATGAGGCAATGGAGTCGTTATAATACCGAATCCCGTCTTTTTCCCGTACCAGCTCAATGCGGTGCTCCACGCCCGCAAAATGCTCCGCTACCTTCCGTATCGCCACGTCAGGCACCAGGCCCTCCACGGCAGCAATGGCCGCCATATAGTTCTCCACATTGTGGATACCCGGCAGTAAAATCTCTTGCTGTAGGAGAATCCGGTCAGTTTGTCCCTGCGGGCTGCAGCGATACACGCCGCCGTTCTCCAGGAATACCCCGGCTTCCGGCCTGCCCAGCCGGGAGAATTTCCGCAGCGCACCCGGACCCACGAATTCCTTGGTGATCGGGTTATCCATATTCACAATCAGCAGGTCGGACCCGCTCTGATAGCGGTAGACATTTTGCTTGGCCTGTATATACTCCTGCATATCCCTATGAACGTCCAGGTGGTTCGGCGCTAAATTGGTCACGACTGCGATATGCGGACTGCGCCGCATGTCCATCAGCTGAAAAGAACTCAGCTCCACCACTGCATAGTGGTCCGGCTTCATTTGGGGAATCAGCGAAAGAAGTGGCTGGCCAATATTTCCTCCCAACCAAACCCTGTATCCGGCCTCTTGCAGCATCTGCGCGATAAGAGTCGTGGTGGTGGTCTTTCCGTCGGAGCCTGTGACGCCGATGATCTGGCAGGGGCACAGTTCAAAAAATGCCTCCATTTCCGAGGTAATTTCCGCACCTGTCCGACGCAGCTTCTCCAGCGCCGGCATATTCGGGTGCATTCCTGGCGTCCGGAACGCCACGTCTGCCTGTAAATCCTCCAAATAGTCAGGACCTAAGCGGAGCACAGCCCCCTCTCTCTCCAATTCCAACACCGCCTGGTCCGCCCGCTCCCGGGGCGTCCGATCACAGCCTATGACCGGACAGCCATGGGCCAGCAGCAGTTTAACCAGGGGACGATTGCTGACTCCAAGGCCCAAAACAGCCGCACGCTTCCCCCGCAGGTCCTCAAAATAATGCTCAAAAGCAGAATCCTCCATATCAACGCCCCATTTCCTTCACACATTCTCTGCAAATTCAGTCTGGAATTAGTATAGCCGTTTTCTGGTAACTTTGCAACGCAATTCGAAAAGGAAAGTCTGATTCCAGGCGGCTCGTTTCACGGAGCAGCATCTGCCCCCTGCAGAATCTTGCCTCTTTCCGACAAAACGGGATACTACCGTATGTTCCACCCGCTTTATCTAAAAATAACCGACGATTTCTTCTCTCTATGTTTGACAACCCGAAAAAAATACGGTACAATATTCCGGCAACCGGGTCGGACAGCCGCGCGGGAACGCCGAAAGGCGTCCTGTGAGGAAAGTCCGGGCTCCACAGGGCAAGGATAACGGGTAACGCCCGCCGGGGGTGACCCTAGGACAAGTGCAACAGAGAAATACCGCCCTTTTTCGAAGGGTAAGGGTGAAAAGGCGAGGTAAGAGCTCACCCGTCCCATGGGAACATCGGGATGCTGTAAACTCTATCCGGAGCAACACCGTGCAGGGAACATGGGCTGGCCCGGCCGTTCCCAAGAGGTGGCTGGAACCTGTCGGCAACGGCGGGTCTAGATAGATGGCTGTCCACGACAGAACCCGGCTTATAGACCCGGTTGCACCACAGCTTCTCAGCATTGCCGCCTAGTGAGCCCGCCGGCACGCCCCACGGCGCCCGCTTGCCTTCCAGCTTACATGTCATGACGCATTTTATCTGGATTGTTTCTGAGATATCTCAGAATATTTAACAATCCGTAAACAATCCTTAAAAACTGTTGAATTTTATGGATTTTGCCATATAATGTGTCTATCAATTTCCGTAAGGTGATGGACGCATGAAACATAGATTTGGCGATTGGTTTCGCCGTTTTTTTCAGGGCCGCTATGGCGTCGACCAGCTAAATCTGGTTATCCTGGTTTTCGGCCTGGTACTTTGCATCATTGGGATGTTTCTACGCAATGGCTGGCTGAGCCTGCTGGCGTATTTACCAATGATTCTGGTGATTTACCGGATGATGTCCCGCAATACCTATCGTCGTTATCAGGAAAACCGCAGATATCTGCAGTTCTTAGATCGGATGAAAGACCGCAAAAACAGGTATTTTAAATGTCCGAAATGCAAGCAACTGGTTCGGGTCCCAAAGGGGAAGGGAAAAATCTCCATCACCTGTCCGAAATGCCACGAAAAGTTTGTGAAAAAGACTTGATATTGACTCCCCGCAGCTGCCTGCTGCGGGGGTTCTGATTGCGCCCATGCTTTTCATTGAAGCAAGAATTTTTTGATCGTACCGTATCTTCGCGCTGCAGCTATGAAAGCGCAAAAAAGATAAATTTCTGCTTGACAACTTTTAAAATTGTGCTATTATAGAAAAGCAGTTTGCAGGATGCAAATTGAATATGGGGGTATAGCTCAGCTGGGAGAGCGCTTGAATGGCATTCAAGAGGTCAGCGGTTCGATCCCGCTTATCTCCACCAACTTCAAGAAGAAGCAGCGAAAACTCGTTTCTGAAAAGAAACGGGTTTTTTGCTTTATGCAGCGATGGTCATAATGTCCAGACCGAGACTAAACTGGTCAAAGTCAATGTTAAAATCAATGTGCAAGCAATAAACCCGATTTTCCATATTGATTTGTCCTGTCTCAATCATATGTTTTCAAATTGAGATGCAAATCAATACGTGGTTAATGTGCACTTTTCAAGGTACATGAGGAGTACCCCCACTTATGTGATCCCTCTGTTCCAGGTGGATTGCAAGGATGCCTCCGGCCCTATTTTTAGGGGCGTTGCTGGCGAAGGACGATAGCAAAATCTGTTTCACTTGGCCCAGGGCCGCCGGGTTTCACTGCCTGCGAAGGTGGCCGATATTTCGTAGACGTCAATGCTCTGTGGCTCAGCTTTCCAGAAGCCCATTTGTGGTAAGCTGGAAGAGACACATGGGGTCGTTCGCAGGCTGATTCAATGGGAAATCCATGCGCTTTATGACATTCTTTAATGGACATGTAAACAGGGCGCTGTTTTACTTCCGATTGGCATCTCTCCTTTCCATTTCGCCCCATTTTTTAGCAGGGCATTCTCCATTTCTGCCAGATGTAGCTTGTGCTTGAGCTGTTCAATCTCAATTTTTGCCTCTTCTAATTCGGTGCGGGGTGTTTGGCCTCTCTTGCGTCAGCCGCGCCGGTCTTGCAGGCCGGCTTCCCCATCTGCTCAAAGCGAAGCGTCCAAGTACGGGCCTGTTGGTAGCTTATCTGGTTTTTTAAGGCCATCTCACCGTAGTTCTCCCCACCGGTAATACATTCCCTGGCGATTTGAATGCGCTCATCCTGTGTTGTTTCACGTCCCTGCTTCATGTAGCTTCCACCTCCAGATTGTTTTACGGAATTGAAATCTCCATGTGCATTATACATCTTAATCTACTTTTGGAGCTGCATTCGTTTCCGAATATAATATTCCTTGCAAATGTCTGACTGACTTCCAACACCGGACAAGCAATCCTCCACGGCTTGCCTCTTTGGTTCTGCGTCGTACACACGGTTCTTGTACAATAGAAATGCGTCTTTTCCGTCTGTTTCGTAGTTGCGCACCCACTGATTTATTGTATCACGCACTACACTGCTTCTCCGAGCTGCTTCGCTTAGGCTGATCGTTCCTTTGAGGTAATCCCGTATAACATCGAACTTTTCTTCTAAACTCAGTTTTTGCTTTCGCGGCATAACAAGGCTCCCTCCATGTTTGACAGTGTTTTTTCTCTGTCTCTCATAGAGGGAGCAAATCACTCCTTGCTGTCGCCCCTTGATTGCCCACTAGCAAGGACAGGCGGGGCTGTCAACGGCGGGCGCAGCCCGTTCATCTTGACCGTTGACTGCTCCGGCTGGCTTTGCTATTTAAAACTCTTTACATATTATGAAGTGCCGATTTCACATTCTTTTTTCTAAAATTCGATATACAATAATTCCAACTAACCATTGGAATATAAAAAGTGAAAATATCATTCCAATTACCCATGCTTCTACACGAAATAAAGCAAGTACGAATGCTATCAAAAGCAGAGAAAAAGTCATGATTTGGTAAGTTACATAACCTGCTTTCATTCGCAGATATTGTTTTCTTTCATCAATACTGTTAATGTGTGCTTCTTGCTTTTTTTCCTCGAATAAGGTTTGACGTTTTGGGTTTTGCCAGTAGACAATACGAACTGTCTGAACAATCGAACTAAAGGCAAGACCACACCCCATTGCAAAAAGCATAGTTGAGTAGTAGTCAAATTGTGTTATCAATCCGCCACCAATTAGAATAACACCAATCACAAGTTGGATAGTAAAGGGTTTCTTGTCTTTCATTTTGCGTCCTCCTCATAAATAAAAATTTTTTCAATTTTCATTCCGAAATATCTTGCAATTTTGAACGCCAACAGAATAGAGGGGTTATATCTTCCATTTTCCAAAGACCCTATTGTTTGTCGTGACACCTCTAACTCGGCAGCTAATTCTTCTTGTTTGATACCTCGCTCTTTTCGTAATTCCTCTAAGCGGTTTTTCATAAAGACCCCCCTTACGGAAAGCGTACTTTCCATACGTTTATTATATCAATGGCGACTTGAAATGTCAAGCGTACTTTCCATTAAAAACACAAATTTTAATCTTACGGAATAGAAGGCTGCTGTCAATCAAATTCTTGTGTTACTTTATCGCACGTGAGCATTGGCCGCCGCGTTGTCCGAGCCGTAGCCCTCCAGCAGATTGACCACGCCCCACACCGCCAAACCGACCCCCGGGGCCACAACGAGAAGTTTCAGAGTATCAACAGCGGAAGTTAAGAAAGCCATGTTGCCTCCATTTCTCCGGGGACAAGCCCCGGCCATGAAAAAAGCCGCCCTTGCAGGCGGCGGCTTACGCTTCCGGCCATTGTGACCATACATAAAAACCGCCCTTTCAGGGGGCGGCCCCACCTCTGGCCACACTGGCCAGAAGCTATACAAAGGTGTCCGGGTCGTCTAAATCGTTATAGTTGAGGATGTCCTCGTCCTCTTCCATGTGTTCGTCCGGCACGTCCACCTCGTACACAGAATAAAGCTCGTCGGGGTCTATGCGATCCATGCGCCGGTGCGTCAGGCGGTCCAGGTCAAAGGCGTTCCGCTTGTCGGCCTCGGCGGTAAACTTGTAATTGGGGTGCTTTTTCAGGTCGTACTTGGGGGAGAAGAACGGGGGCAGGCCACGGAGCTGCAAAATGCACTTGTCCCCCGGCATGGTCGCCTGCTCGCTGGGGGTCATCAGCTCCCGCCCCAGGCGCTGGGTGTTCAGGTTGAAGCTCTCGGACTGCCCACGGGAGCGGCCCTCGGTCTGCATGGAGATGGTGGCCTTGCCCAGCCAGTTCTCGGAAATCTCCTTGATGGTGGAGCTTTCCCGGCCCCCCAGGAAAATCACGCTGTCCATATTGCCCAGGATCGTCTTGGCATTGTCCTTGTAAATCGCCTTGCACTGCGCCATCTGCTGGTAAAACAGGCACAGGCTCACCTCGCGGGAGCGGATGACGGCCACCAACTTCTGGAGCTCCGGCACCTGTCCCGTGTTGGCCGCCTCGTCCCACAGTACCCGCACATGATGGGGCAGGCGGCCCCCGTGGATGTTATACGCCCTCTCGCAAAGCAAATTGAACATCTGCGAAAAGGCCAGCGACACCAAAAAATTGTAGGTACTGTCCGTGTCGGAGATCACGAAAAAGGTAGCCGTCCGCCGGTCGCCCATGCGGTCAAGCTCCATTTCGTCATAGGCCATGATCTCACGGAGCTGGGGGATGTCGAAGGGGGCCAGCCTCGCGCCGCATGAAATAAGTATGCTGCGCGCCCTCTTGCCAGAGACGAAATGTCAAGGACTTTTCTATCAAAAATAAATTCTCTTCGAAAAACGGCGCTGCCACTTCCAACAATTATCCCACCGGCGCAAAGGATCGCCTCGAAAAAATTACACAGCGAAATGCTGGCGCGTCCGCAGTCACAATCGCCACGTTTTCCTATAAGAGTCATTCCCCCACCGGCACGGCGGTTGCCAACTATGTGGACGCGATTACAGACTATGCCGGCAATCGTTACTCCTTTGAATACCAGCATGGCAAACTGATTACCATCTCGTTCAACGGTCAGCCAATCGCACGGTATACCATGCGGATCGGCAACAACTGGCTCCTGAACGAATTAATAGCCATGACAGACGTGGAGGCCGGGTACACCCTGAGTTTTACCTACACCAATCACAAGGTCTCCTCCGTGGAGGAATCCGCAGCCGGCGCCGCCGGCAGCAAGCTTGCAATCAGCCAAACGGACGACCGCCGCACCCTGTATCGGGATTTTGGCCAGGACAGAACCAGCGAAACCGCCGATGATATCCTGACTTATTATGGGTTTGACTACGCTGGCCGCACGGTGAACGCGTATACGACAGATTCCACCGGTAATATTTTGGGCGCATCCAACGCGGCCTACTCCGGCACTGGCAGTACGGACCGTACCAACAACCGGACCCTGCGCACGGCCGCCATTGGCGTTGCGGCCCAGCAGGAGCTGCGAAACTTCGGGTTTGAGTCAACCGCCTCCGACGTGGCTTGGCAGCTGCATAAATCCAGCGGCGACTCCACCGCCACGGTAAACGCTGTGGTGAACACGGATAAGCCCAGAACCGGCTCCAGGTCCTTTAAAACCTGGATTACGCCGGGCAAGGCCGGCTTGACCGGCGCCGCAAAGGCCTCCAATGTTCTGCAGACCAATACGACCTACATTCTGTCCGCCTACGTCAATACCAGCCAGGCCCAGGCGTTTTCCGGCAAGGGTATCTATCTGCAGGCGACGGACAGCTCCGGCAACACCTGGAAAAGTCCCTGCGTCAATTATAAGACCTCCGCTTTGGTAGACGACGGCTGGGTACGGGTCGCGCTGACTTTTCAAACCAAAATTAAGGGAATTCATACGCTAGCGGTCTATAACGACGGCGTCGGCGGCGCGATTTATGCCGACGACATGCAGCTGGAGTGGTCGAGAGCGCCGGTGTCCGCCGCCAAAACAGCGGACACGCAGGCGGTATCCAACGTCAATCTGCTGGAAAACGGCAGCCTGCAGTACTGGGGTTACGGGTGGACCATGAATTCCGGCGCAAGCTTTGCCTCCGGCGTCGGGGTCAATTCCGCCTCGGATTACGCCTATTCCATCCGTGTGACCGGCAATCCCAAGGCCAATCACTACGCCTCCCAGACTGTGCCGGTCAACCTGCCCGGCAGCCAGACCTATGTGCTGTCCGGCTGGGCCAAGGCGAATTCCGTGCCGGATAACAAGTTGGACGGAGACCCGGAAAAGGATAAGGAAGCGGCGGCGAAGGACAAAAACAAGCAATTCGGCCTTCGGGCGGTCCTCACCTATGCTGGCGGCGGCACGGAGTACCATTACGCTGCCTTCAACCCGGAGCTGCGCGACTGGCAGTTTACCTCCCTGACCATCGTTCCCAGGCAAGCGGACAAAACCGTATCGTACATCCGTGTGGAATGCGCCTATGAGAAGAACGCCAACACCGCTTGGTTCGACGACCTATCCCTGGTCCGGGAAGCAGCCCAGACCATGCGGTACGACGAAAAGGGCAACCTGCAATCCGTCGCAACCACCGGCCTGAAGCCCGACGCGGATACCTATCAAAACGGCAATCTCATTCGGAGCGTCACGGGAGGCTATGGGACATACACCTATACCTATGACCAGACGCACAAGCACCGCTTAAAGTCCGTGACCGACGACGTGGTCACCCAGACCATGGACTACGACGCCTCCGGCAACGTCAACGCCACCACGCTGAAAAGCAACACAAGCAGCTATTTGAAAACACTGCATACGGCGGCCGCCTATACCTGGAACAATAACCTGGTGGCGTCTGTGACCGATTCGTCCAAGCAATCAGAATTCTACGCCTACGGCGACAAGCAAAGCGTTATGACCGGCCAGGCCACCTCCGTCCGGGACGCCGACGGCAACGTTACGACCACAACGTACGACACAATGGGCCGCGTATTTAAAAAAGGATTTGTAAACAGCGGCAGGCTCAATTATAATTATCGGGAAGGGCTCTTAACCAATGTGATTCGAACGGACGCCGCGGGAAATATGCAGGCCTTCGCCTATGGCCACGACGGCTTCGGAAACCTGACCGGCATTATGGTCGGCGGCGTCCAGCTAGTCAGCTATCAATACGGCCCGAAAAACGGCGCGCTGCAAAAGCAGACCTACGGAAACGGGGATTCCGTCTCGTTCGAGTACGACAATCTGGGCCGTATCACAAAATCCACCTATTCCAGCGGTAGGGTCTTGCGCTACACCTACACCGGCGACGGGCAGCTATATTCCATCACCGACAACGGCTCGAGCCCCGGCAATTCCGCCGACGACACCATCTACTCCTATACCTACGATACCCTGGGCCGGGTGATCAACTGTCAGGCGCGCCGGGGGATCCAGACGCTGCTCCAGACCCACTGGGAATACGACGACTGCAACCGGGTGAAGTCCCAAGGCTGGCAAATGGGAACCTCCAGCTATCGGGAGACCTACACCTACAGCCAGAAGGACGGCAGCCTGGTGAGCATCGACACGGAGGGCGGCGGCAATACGCTCCAGTTTACCTATGACCCCCTGCAGCGGCTGGCCACCGCCGGCAACGGCGTGTACACTAAGAATTATACCTACAGGGATATCAGCAGCGCCCAAACCACCTCCCAGGTGCGCAGGCTCCAGTATTCCGGTCTTACCGGCCGTCTCAGCGGCCTGTCGTTTCATTATACCTACAATTCCATGGGCAATCTGGCGTCGGCGGCGCAGGGCGGCGACGTGCCGGACACCTATACCTACGACGCACTGGGCCAGCTCACACAGGCCAACTGTCTGTATCGGGGCGATTTGGCGACTTACCAGTACGCCTATGACAGCACAGGCAATCTCACCCGGACCTCCTTCTATTCGCCGGAATACCCCGACGACCAGTATACGAATACCTACCGCTACAGCAAATACACCTGGCAGGACCTGCTGACGGAATTCAACGGCGAGAAGCTTCTCTACGAAGGCCAAAGCCTCAGCGCCAGCGGTACGGTCACCGGCGCGCCCAAAAGCGGCAAACCCGTCAGCTACTTCAACGGGACCCGCTGGCGCTTCGACTGGACGGAGGGGCGGAACCTGACCCAGGCCGAGGCGTCCTCGGATTCAACCGATACCGCCTTGACCTTCGCCTACGACCTAAGCGGCCTGCGCACGGACAAGCGCGTGGTCACAAAGACCTATGATACGGTTCTTGTCCACAGCTATGTCACTACCGTCGTTGCGCCCACCTGTACCGAGGGCGGCTATACCCTCCATTCCTGCGACTGCGGCGAGAGCTACCGCACCGATACCACCGCCGCCCTGGGGCACAGCTACGTGGAAAGCGGCCCGGATACCTATACCTGCACCCGCTGCGGGGATACCTACTCGGAGCACACCCACCGCTATACCGCCACCGTGGTGGCTCCCACCTGCGCGGAAGGCGGTTATACCCTCCACACCTGTGCCTGCGGCCACACCTACCGGGACCGGGAGCTCGCCAAGCTGGGGCATAATTACGTTAAGGCCGGCCAATCCGCCACCCATATTTCCTATCGCTGTACCCGCTGCGGCACCTGGTACAGTTCCCCCATCATCACCGTGCCGGAGGAGCCCAAGCCCCCCATCTCCGAGTACAGCCTGGACGCCTCCTCCACCGGCTGCGCCTCCAAACGCGTGCTCAAATCCACCGAAACCCAGGAGCACAGCTACCTCTACGCTGGGGACAAGCTCCTCCGGGAGACCATTACCGGAAACGGGCCCGTCAAAACCCTGGACTTCCGCTACGACAACCTGGGCCTGCCCTACTCCCTGACCTATCAAAATGGCGCCGCCGCACCGGTCACCTATTACTACATCACCAATCTCCAGGGAGACGTGATGTACCTGGTGGACAGCCAAGGCGCCCAGGCCGCCGCCTATGCCTACGACCCCTTCGGCAAAACCGTCTCCGCCGAGGGCCCCATGGCCGAGCTCAACCCCCTGCGGTATCGCGGCTACTACCAGGACGGGGAAACCGGATTCTACTACCTCCAGAGCCGCTACTATGACCCCGCTATCTGCCGCTTTCTCAACGCCGACAGCTACGCCAGCACCGGCCAGAGCTACCTGGGCTACAACGCCTTCGCCTATTGCGGCAACAATCCCATCAACCGCGCCGACGCCGACGGGGAATTCTGGGACATCGTCTTTGACGTGGTCTCCCTGGGCTTCAGCATTGCCGACGTGATCCAGAACCCTTCCGATCCCATGGCCTGGGCCGGTCTCGTGGGCGACGTGGTCGACGTCGCCGTCCCCTTCGTCTCCGGCGTCGGAGAGGCCACCAAGGCCGTCGGCGCCTTGGGCGACGCCGCTGACGTAATCGATGATGCTTACGATACCGTAAAAGCTGCTGATAACGCAATTGACGCTGGGAAGGCAGCAAACAAGGTTAATCTGCATAAATCCTACGAATGGAAGAAAACAAGGAGCAATTACTGGAAAGGTCAAGCGGAAATCGGTGGAAATGATACATGGTATGACATTTATGCTCACGATAATTTCCGTAAAATGAAAAAAGGCAAAGCACCGATTGGCTATGACGGCGAAAAGGTAGTATTACATCATGTTCGAGGTATCGCAAAAGATATAAATAATTTTGTTGAAATTGGAGGAAGTGCGCATCGTGCTTTCCACCAAGCGTATGGATATAAAAACTATATTGATATTTACTTAGTGTAGGAGGTTGACACATGCAAATTGTATTTGATTTTGTCGAAGGGAAAATACCATTTGAAGAATTCTGGAACGCATGGAATACTGACCTTGAAATCGCACATTGGTTGGATCAGATCGACCTATTGGCGTTACCTGCACCGGAAAAAGAGCACTCCGAACTCCTTGGTTATCGTATTTCAATACAGAAGCATGCCAATGGCCACATTGTACCAATCCTAAAAAAGCAATTATATCCTGACCCAAAATCACCAAATAAATTACGTCAAGCGACGATATTTGATTACATCGCCGTCGCAGTTACCACAGCATATCCAAACATCCAGCCTACCAATTACTACTGGAAGGAAAGCGATTTCTTTTTTGACGCCGTTGGAGATTCCTATGGCGGATGTGAAGTTGAGGCTTACGTTGATAAGTTGCTGCAAGAATTTCCTCCCACTATGGGCAAAACAAGGCGGATCAAGGCCGCGAAGGAAAAGATTAGAGAAGCATTCCACATTGAAGGCAAAAAATATCCGCGCTGGGCTCAAGATGCTGAGTGGCCCATGGGCAAAAACTCACCCATGGAATATCTCAGCCAACGCCGGGACGGAGAACTCGTGGAGCTGCGCTTCCGGGACGTGGACACGGGGGAAGTTAGAATTGTGGAACAATTCTATTAACCAACCCAGACGGGGGCGTAATCTTTCCGTCAATCATTGAACCAATCTTGTTGTAATCTATAGCATACCTATCCCCAATACCAGGCCCCAGAGATGGGGCCTGGCTTTTCAGGACGCAAGCTCTATTCCAGCGGCAGGATATTGTGCTGCACCTGAGCTGCGCTCGCCTGCGGGCGGCCATAGGCCGCCCCTACAATACGCCATCGTCTACCACCCTGTAGGGGCGTGAAGGCCATTGCCAGTTTCTCATCCCCAGAGAAAAGCTGCGGGCGCGAGACTTCTCCGACGGTTCAATCATCCCGGCATCCTACCTAATTCCGCAGCTCAAATTTTGTCAAAACTGACGTTTGCAAAAAAGCAAAATTTAATTGCGTTTATGCATTCCTTTCGTTATAATGATAGCATACCAAAAAAAGGAAGAAAGGAAGGATTGCAATGAGACCCATACTGAAACGCGGTTTGACCCTGCTGCTCTGCGCCATTTTGGTGCTGGGCGTCATAGGGCCGGCCCAGAGCCGGGCTCACGAGGTGTCGACAGGGGGAAATGATTACGGTCCCCTGACCGTCTACGGAAAAGCCGGTGAGACTACCTTTGTCCCGGCGGGATATACCTATGTTTTCGAGGAGGCAGACGGCAGCGTCTATACCCAAAAGGCTGCCGCAAACATGTACATTTCCCAGCGGGTCTTGACCCACCAGGAGGCGGCCGCCCTGGCCGACTTGGAGGGGGGCGAAACCCGGTACGTGACGGGTGAGGATGGCACCGTTATACAGTGCCAGGACTTTGACGCCCAGCAGGCCGCACAGTATTCCCAGGCGGTGCGGGAGATCCTGGGAGCAGCGGATGTGCAAAGCGGGGAGCAAGTCAGCGTTCTGTCTGAGCTTTACACCCGGGACTCCCAGGTGAAGGCTATGGTGGTTTTTGAGGACGCGCCGGTTGCCGCTATGCAGAACATGTCCGTGCACCTGGGCCAGCCTTTGGGCCAGCCGGAAAAAACAGCCATGGCACGCATGGAGGAAAGCCAGACGCGCCGGACTCAGGCGCTGGAAAAGAAGCTGGGTTACGACCTGGAGGTCTCCGGCCACTTCACTCTTTTGACCAACGCGGTTTCCGTCTCGGTCCGGTACGGCGACCTGGAAACGGTTCGCAGGCAGCCCGGGGTAAAAGCCGCCTTTGTCATGCCCACCTTCTCTGTGCCGGAGACGGACGCGACTGTTGTGCAGAGCATGAACGATATCCTTCCCAGTATGAAATACGCAGGCCCTGGCATGGGAGCCACAGGGGCTTGGGACCTGGGCTACAAAGGCGAGGGCATGAGCGTGGCCATCCTTGACACAGGCCTGAGCTATGAAAACCCCAGCTTTGACCAGGAACCCTTGGATCAAAGCCGGGTGGCCTTCACCAGAGACGACATCGCCGCCATCCTAGAAACCCAAGACCTGCATGCGCAGACCCTATCCCAGGAAACCAGCCTGGACACCGTGTACTACAGCAGCAAGGTGCCCTACGGTTTCAACTACGCCGACGGCCTGGCCAATTTCGGGACCGACGACGACACCTATCTTGGCCATGGAACCCATGTGGCCGGTATCGTGGCGGGCAATCTGCCGGAGGAAGCGCAGGAGCAGTTTGACATGCAGACCCTGGGCATTGCCCCAGAGGCTCAGTTGGTCATCATGAAAGTCTTTGACCAGGAGGGAATGTGTTATCTGGAGTACCTGGTCGCCGCCATGGAAGACGCGATTGTCCTGGGCGTGGACTGCGCCAACCTGTCCTTAGGCTCGGCCTGTGGCCCCTATTACTACGAGGGTGTGACAGAGGTCTACGATGCAGCCCGTAAGGCCGGCATCAACGTGGTGGTGGCTGCCGGCAACGACGCCTTCACCGGTTATCGAAGCCTTTGGGGCGACAACCTGGTGGCATCCAGCTCCGTCTCCACCGGCACCCTGGGTATGCCCGGAACCTTTGACTCAGTGCTGACGGTGGCCAGCTTGGAGAATCCCGGTGAAATCTCCTTTAATCCAATCCAGGGCATTGATTCCGTCAGTTGGTACAACCAAGCCCGGGGATACCGGCAATACTTAGACTACCAAGAAGCAGAATCCGTCCCAGAAGGGATGGGATTCAAGGAGCGGCTTGGTGGCCAATACTTGACCTATACCACCCAGTGGGAAAACGCTTCCGGCAAATTGCTCTTTGTTCCCTTTGAAGGGGGCAATGCAGACTCCATCATGGATCGGGCAATTCAGGCGCAAGCAGCTGCTGTAGTGTTATACGATCCCACACCAGACCCCAGTGAACCAAATTCGCAATATCGCGTTGTGGATTTCAGCCTGACGCATTTTGAGATCCCGACGGCTGCCACCTCGAAAATGCAGTATGACTTTATGCTGGTGGAACGTCCGGATCAGAATCTTCTGCGTGTGGATACAATATGGAACCCCAGCCAGACAGCCGGGCAGATGTCCAGCTTCTCTTCCTGGGGGCCCACCGAAGGCCTGACCCTAAAGCCGGAGATCACCGGCATAGGCGGCAATGTGTTTTCCGCCTATGTGGGCAACGACTTTGCCGTTGCCTCCGGCACCTCCATGGCCTCGCCCGCCGTGGCAGCGTCGGCGGCGCTGGTACGGCAGTACCTGCGGCAAACTGGTGTGGCCGAAGATAAACTTCCTCACATGGTGAATTGTCTGCTCATGAGTACAGCCACCCCCGTGCGGGATGAAGAACACGACTCTCTCTATTTTGTCCGCCGTCAGGGCGCGGGCTTGGCCAACGTCGGCGCGGCTATGGCCTCCGGGGCTTACATTCAGGTGACGGGAACCGACAAGGCCAAGCTGGAGCTGGGAGATGACCCGGACCGCACCGGAGTTTACACCATGAACTTCGAGGTGGTGAACTTCTCCGGCGAAGACAAAACCTATCGCCTGGATACCACAGTCCTGGGCCAGATCGCTCAGGGAGGCCAATTCAAGAACGGCAAGGTCACCTATCTGGTCTGCGACTATGCCAGGGAGCTAGATGCCGACATAACCAGCAGCGCGGCCAATGGAACCATAACCGTCGCGGCCAATTCCACGGCGAAGGTCTCTGTCTCCATAGCCCTGTCGGCGGCAGATAAGGCCTATTTGGAGGAGCGGTTCCCTTATGGCTCCTATGTGGAGGGCTTTGTGCAGCTGCTCAGCGAGGACGGTATCACCCTCTCCGCTCCTTTCCTGGCCTTCTATGGTGATTTTGGGGAAGGCCCCGTCCTGGAGGCAGGCACCTATCAGACGCTGATGGGCAGTGTTGAAACGGCGTATACCACTGCCGACCAGTTCCACAACAGCCTCCGGGGTACCCGCCCGGTGTATGACCGCAACCTCGGCCTGCTCAGCAACGCCACCTTCTATTTGGGGGATACCTGCATCCCGGACTGGTACCGCGTCCCGGAGGAAGATTGGATTCCCAATCAAACAAGCCGTTTCTTCCCGGAAATGGCCGGCATCTCTCCCAATGGAGACGGCTCTCTGGACAATTTTGAAATGGGTTTGGGTCTGAAGCGGAACGCAGAAAACATCCACTATACCGTGACCGACCGGGCAACCGGCAAAGTACTCTGGGAGCAGGACACCGGCTTTGTGTCCAAGACCTACTTCAGCGCGGAGGCCGATACCGTCTTATATGCAGGCAGTAATTGGGAAGATGCTTTGTCCTATGAATGGCTGTTCGCCAGCACCCGGGATGAAGAGGGCTTTATTTCCTATGATTGGAATCACTGCCTGCTAGCGGAGAATACCTGGGTGGATATCGAAGCAGAGGTGACGCCGGAATATGCCGGTGGCAAAGCCAACGCCAACGATACCGTGCGCTTCAGCCTTTACATCGATAACACCGGTCCTTTTAAAGCGGAAGATATATCCTTTGTGGCTAAAGTTACGGATACGCCATTTGGTACCCATAAGATGTACGAGTACAAAATTCCAGGCAGCGAGGATTGGTTCCTGGATTATTCCACAAGCTTAGCTTTGAGCTACAATGAAAGTACCGGCCAGTGGGGCGGCACCGGATTTACTATTTTTTACGAGGGGTCTCCTCTGCCTTATCATTTGGACAGCACCGCAACAGGACTGGTATTCGACCATGGTTCGAGTAAATTAGCAGACGGTATCAAGCAGATCGATCTTGCAATAGACTGCGCTGGGAATACCTCGGTCGCTGTCTTTGAACTGGGCGAAAGCATGCGGAATTATGTGGAACTCACCGCAGAAAAAACAGTTCTGGATCCTGGCGAGACCCTGACCATCCGAAATACAGCGGAAAATATATATGACATCCAGATTGAATGGGTGAACGACAACCCGGAAATCCTGGAAATTTTGGAGTACGACGGTTACAGCTGCACCGTCCGGGCGCTGCAGCCTGGCAACGCCAGCATCTCCGGCGGCTTTGGGGAATATTTAAACGCCCTGGACATTGCAGTTCGGGACCCGGAGCGAGAAAAAATTGCCGGGCAATATCCAGATATCGCGGGTCATTGGGCCCGGGAAGATATCATCACCGCCATTCAGAGCGGCCTCTTCCGGGGAACCAGCGACGCTGCCTTCAGTCCTGAAAATTCCCTCACCCGGGGGCAGCTGGTCACGGTACTCCACCGCCTGGCCGGGAGCCCGAGAGCCACCGGCACCGGCGGCTTCCAGGACGTGCAGGAGGGCCGTTACTATACCGAGGCTGTGGCCTGGGCCAAAGAGCAGGGCCTGGTCAAAGGCGTCACCCCAGAACAGTTCTGCCCCGGCAGTTCCGTGACCCGGGAGCAATTTGTAACAATTTTGTACCGTTACGCCAGTTTCCAGGGTCAGGATGTATCGGAGCAGGCGGACCTTTCTGCCTATCTGGATGCCGGAACCCTCAGCAGTTACGCCCAATCCCCCATGGCTTGGGCCGTGGCGACGGGCCTCATGCAGGGCGTCTCCGACACAGCCCTCCGGCCCAAGGCCTCTGCTACCCGGGCCCAGGCGGCGGTGATTTTGGTACGCTACCTAACCTGGGAGACCGCACAGCCCGACTGAAGCTCGGGTGCGGCTTTTCCAATTCAAACACAAATTGGGGGCGCATCGCGCCCCCAATGCACCGTAACAGCAGGCAATGCCGGAACCCATCCACACCCGCAGGCAAACGTCCAGTGGCCGCGGTTCTTGCATGATCTTTCAAAAAATCGCTATAATGCGCATCATTTATTGGAAAGGGGGAGCTGCGTGAATTTTAAGGTTCATAAAAAGCCCTGCATACTCCTGGAAACCGTAGAGCTTGTCTATAGCTATGTCAATCAGGTGCCGGCAGAGCAGCTGACGGAGGACGCGGAATATTGCATCCCCGCCGGAGATATCTCGGCCATTCGGCAAGCGGTTTGTGGACCGCTTGACCCGGACGATGCGGAGCTCCAATTTTATTTCAGAGGCGTGCCTGTGGAGGGGAAAGAGAAGCATTTATCCTGTCTGGCCTGCTGCATGATTTACAGCACCATGAATCTGGGCTGCAGCGGCGTGGATGAGACAGTCCGCTCCCTGAAAAGCGGTTGGTTTTTGGAGGAACGTCCATTCCGGGTGGGTGGTATCAACGGGATTAGCATCAATCTGACCTCCACCGATACCGGTGAATTCACTACCTTAGCCAGCGAGATTTCCAGACTGCCAGTACCGCACGCCTATCAACTGCAGCTGGTGGAGGTGTTTTCCGCCTTTACCTGGCATCTGGACCGGCTAATGGCCTACCTGCGCCCTTCGGCGGAGCGTCTGGCGCCGCTGCTGACCCCCTGGGTCGAGCGGGCCATGCCCAGGGCGGAGCAGTGGGAGCGATATCTGCAGGAACCCTCAGCCATGCAGACCATGCTGCGGAAGACCGGCCTGAAACAGCCGGAGATTCAACGCCTGGACCTGGCCCTGCGGTATTTCTTTCCCTATGCCGGGCCCGGGGAGTTTCAGTGCCAAGGTTCCCACCTCAGCCTCCATATGGGTGTCGGCGTACTGCCCGGCAAGGATGCCCCCCAGGATGCGGACTTCTTGCATGACTGGGAGTTCACCGCCCTGCGCCTTTTGTCCCACCCGGACCGGGCGCGGATGCTTCGGGTCATGACCAGCCAGACCATGAGCGTGCAGGAGCTGTCCCAGTCTCTGGGGCTCAATCCGGGCTCTGTTTTCCGGGACCTCAATAACTTGTGCAATGTGGGCCTTTTGACCCAGGAAATTATCGCAAACCGGGTCTGTTACCGGACAGATTCGGCGGCTGTGGAGCGGCTCACCAGGCACATGCGCAGCTTTCTCTGCCAGGAACCGCCAACCCTTGACTCCGTGTAATGGAAAATATGCCGATCAATAAAGCGGCCAAGCCTTTTTTTGCATGGGCACGGGGCCAGGTGTCAAAAGTTTAATTTGAGTCCACTTTTCAATAAACCTATGGTTAAGAAAAGCGTGAAGGTATCATGTTATCCGTGCTCTTCTTACCTTACACCATACGGGATTGGCGCCATCAAAGGCCCTGATGAGCAGGGCCGTTTCCGTTCAATTTGGGATAGGAAAACACGACATACCCCACAAAGTATAGATTTATTTTTTAATACAAAATTTTACAAAACAGGAAAGAAGCCGACTGCTTTACAGCAGTCGGCTTCTTTTGAAAATGGAGCGGGTGACGAGGCTCGAACTCGCTACCTCCACCTTGGCAAGGTGGCGCTCTACCAGATGAGCTACACCCGCAACAACCGGCCTTATTATACCAAATTATATTGGTTTGTCAAGGCCGATTAAAAAAATTACGGCGCCTCCTCCGTCTGTAAAGGAATCGTGGGCGCAGTGGTTTCCGAAGGTTCCGTAGGTATCTCGGTGACCGCCGCCGGCTCTGTAGACTCGGCTTGACCTGTCTGTACTGGCTGCGGCTGGGTCTCGTCGGGAACCGTAACCTCCGGCTCCGGCGGGACCTCGCAGGATGGATAGGCGGTCTGATCCCAGTCATACTCTTCCATATCAGGATCACTTTTCAAATTTAACCGGCCCAGTTCCCGGTCCCCCATCAGGTCCACATGATAGTACACGCCGTCCAGGCGGACAATATTCCAATACCAGGTCTTTCCTCCATGCGTTCCCCGAACCACCCGGCATTCCAGTTCGGACTGCCGGCACAAGGCGGCATAAACCAGCGCAAAAGACTCGCTGTCCCCCACTCCTTGGCAAAGCAGACTGTAGGCCGGGGTGACGGAGGGCCCCGCTTCGCTGTATAGCGCCATGAGAAAGGAATACAGTCTTGTGGCCTTGGCCAAATCCGGCAGCTGCTTCCCTACATAACCGGATGCCGAGGAGAAGATCGTTTGAACCTCCCGGCGCATACTGCGCATGGTCTCCTGACTGGTGCTGTAATGGAACCGAATTTCCATCAATCGAACGGTTCCAGTCCTGGGATAGAGACTGGCCGTCACGCGCGGGCACTCCATCACGCTGCTAAAATGGCTGCTGTAATAGTCCTCCACCATTTGCGTTAAATCCAAAATCTCATATCCGGACACGCGAAGGGTCAGCTTCGGCGTAAAAGCATCCAACGCCGTCCCCACCTTGGTTCTCACGCCTTCCGGCCCCCATACGGCCTGGATCTCCTGCATTTCCTCCAATGTTTTCCGATAAGAAATCTCCACCGCGGCAACACGGCGCGCGCCGACCTCCTTGAGCTCGTATTGAATTTTTGACACCGCATAGGCGCCCATGGGGTCTTGATCTGTGACATACGCCGCCGCGCGCTCCAGGTCCGTCTCCAGCGTGGACCCATATTGGCTTACATCCACGGCGCCCTTGTCTGTATAACGTTCCACCAAGATTAAAAAGGCGTCCCGAAGCTGCTGATAATTGGACGCCACTTCCGTTTCCTGGGGTTCCGTCTGCGCATAAACCTCGGCGTGAGGCTTCACAGACACATAGCTGCCCGTCATCCACGAGGTACAGCCTGCTAAAACCCCGGTCAGGATGAAAAGTGCAAGGAAAAATATGGCCCGCCTCACCGCCTCACGCCTCCTTCCTACAGAGAATTCTTGGAATACCGCCGAAATCCGTCGCCCAGCACCTGGTGTGCCTCCTGCAGGATAATAAAAGCGTTGGGATCAATCCCCACCACCAGCTCTTTCAGCTCCGAAACCTGTTGGAGCTTGATGGCCGACAAAATGACCTTGGTATCCTGGTGGCTGTAATAGCCCTGCCCATCCAGGAACGTCACGCCTCGATGCAGCCGGTCCGAGATGGTTTTTGCAATCAGCTCATATTGGGGCGAGATGACCAGGCAGACCTTGGAATAGTCGAATTTATAAATTACCGCGTCGATGACCATAGAGCTGGCATACAGCGTGATGCCGCTGTACAAGGTCTTGGTCATGTCGTGGAAGACGATACCGGTCAAGGTCACCACCACCACGTCCAGGCACAGAGAAATCTTCCCAATGGGCACATCCCTGTGGCGCAGCTTCAAAAGTCGCACAATGATGTCCGTCCCCCCGGAGGAGACCCCGGACAAGAATACCAGGCCCATACCAACGCCGGAAATGAGACCGCCGTACAAAGCGCCCAGCATGGGTTCCGTATTGGGAGCCGGTATCATGGTAAATAAGTCCAGGAAGAGGGACATGGCCAGCATACCCACCAGGGAGCCGAAAAAAAACTTTTTTCCAATCTTCTTTCCACCTAAAATAAACAGCGGCACATTCATCATCGCTGTGACCGTACCCACGGTCCCCACGCCAAACAGCTCCACAAATACCATCGCCAAACCGGACAGACCGCCGCAGTTGATGTCGTGAGGCGCCAGGAACAGGTCGAATCCCAATGAAAAAATAGCGCATCCCGCCACTACCATGGGAACCCAGATCCAGCTTGAAAACCGTTTCATGACCCTATCTAGTTTATCCATGAAATCCGCTCCTTTGCAGAGCCGTCGGTTTATCCCGCGGCTCAAAATTCATTCTAATTCCAAGGAAACCTGTTTCTCCTCCTGGTCCTCGTCCCGCAGGAGGGCGCCGGCGGCGGGAAGCGTTCGCGCGCGATAGCGGGCTTGATTTTGAATGCCGGTTTTTTCCAGGAAATCAGCCCGGTCCAAAGCCGCTTTTTTCCGCAGGGTGAGTACCGCCACCCCCTGGGAGCTGCGCGTGGTTTTGGGTGTGAGCTGCGCTGTGGAGAAGATTAGAGCCCGGCCATCGGTGGAGAAGGCAGCCAGGGTCGCGTCTGCCGCCAGATATAAAACGGTTCTAAGCGGGCTTTTGTCCGAATAGGCGCCTGTGAGCCTGCGCCGGTTGGATTTGGTCTGATAGGCGCTGAGCGGGATTTTCGCCACCTTGCCGTTTTCAAAACAGAACAGCACAAATCCGCTGTAATCAGCCGGCAGGACCGCCTGTACCACGCTCTCCCCCTGTTCCATTGCAAGCTTAGTGGGCAAATACTCACCGTATTGTGACGCCTTGCCATCCTCAAAATCGCTGCATTTTGCCTTGTAGCACTGAAACTTATCCGTAAAAACCAGTATATCCACCCGGTTGCTCGTCTCCACCGCGAAGCGGATCCGGTCCCCCTCCTTCAGCTTTTGGTCCGCCGACGCCCGGAGAGACTGCGGCGTAATTTTTTTCATGTAGCCCTGTTCCGTGACAAAAATGGTCACAGGATAATCCGGCGTCTCGTCCAGTTCCTCCTCCTGCGCCGCAGCCTGCCAGTGCTGCAGCAGCTCCGTCCGGCGAGGTACGGCGAACTTTGCCGTCACCTGCTCCAATTCCCGGATGATGATGTCCCGGACCCTCGTCTCGCTCTGCAGCGTCTGCTCCAGCTCCACGATCTCTTTTTCCAGGTCCGCGATCTCTGCCGTCCGCTTTAAGATGTACTCCTGGTTAATGTTCCGCAGCTTAATTTCCGCGACAAATTCGGCCTGTACTTGATCGATGCCGAAGCCAATCATCAGGTTCGGCACCACTTCACTTTCCAGCTCCGTCTTCCGGATAATGGCCACGGCCTTGTCGATATCCAGGAGGATGCGCTCCAGTCCCTTTAACAGATGCAGCTTGTCCTTCTTCTTGATAAGTTGGAAATAGATCCGCCGTTTGACGCACTGCGCCCGCCATGCGCTCCACTCCTCCAGGATCTCTCCCACGCCCATGACTCTGGGCATGCCGGCAATCAAGATGTTGAAATTGCAGGCATAGGTGTCCATCAGCGGCGTGATCCGAAATAGTTTTTGCATCAGCCTTTCCGGATCGACACCCCGTTTCAAGTCAATGGTCAGCTTTAGGCCGGATAAATCCGTCTCGTCCCGCATATCGGCGATTTCCCGGATTTTTCCCAGCCGAATTAGGTCCGCCACCTTGTCAATAATTGCCTCCGCCGTTGTTGTGTAGGGGATTTCATAAATTTCAATGAGGTTTCCCTCCTTAAAGTAGCGCCACTTAGCCCGGACCTTAAAGCTCCCCCTGCCAGTTTCATAGATGCGCCGCATTTCCGGCGGATCGTAAAGCAGTTGTCCGCCGGTGGAGAAATCCGGCGCCGGCATGGTCTCCAGCAGGTCATGCTCCGGGTTTTGCAGCCGGGCAATGGCGGTGGCGCAAACCTCCCCCAAGTTAAAACCGCAGATGGCGCTGGCCATACTCACGGCGATGCCCGTGTTGGCCGATACCAGCACGTTGGGGAAGGTGGTGGGCAGCAGAGACGGCTCTTTCATAGTGCCGTCATAATTGTCTACCATGTCTACTGTATCGGAGTCGATATCCCGGAAAATCTCCGCGCAAATGGGGTCCAGCCTCGCCTCGGTATACCGGGCGGCGGCATAGGCCATATCCCGGGAATACACCTTGCCAAAGTTGCCCTTTGAATCCACAAATGGGTGCAGCAGAGCCCCGTAGCCCCGGGAGAGACGGACCATGGTATCGTAAATGGCAGCATCGCCGTGGGGGTTCAGGCGCATGGTTTGCCCCACAATATTGGCGGATTTTGTCCGCCCGCCGCGCAGCAGGCCCATCTTGTACATGGTGTATAAGAGCTTCCGGTGGGAGGGCTTAAATCCGTCGATCTCCGGAATAGCCCGGGAGACAATGACGCTCATGGCGTAGGGCATATAGTTGAGCTCCAAGGTCTCCGTAATCGGCTGCTCCTGAACCACGCCGTGCAGGCCCTCTACCCCCGTAACACTCCGCTTCTTGGGTTGTTCCTTACCTTTTCGTGCCATAGTTCACCTCCTCGGCTCTGCTGCAGACCTCAGGAGAGGTCCGCCAGGTCCAGATACCGCTGACCGTTTTCCGCAATAAAATCCTTTCGGGAGCTCAAATTTTCCCCCAGGAGCATGTCAAAATACCAGGCCGTCCGCTCCGCGTCCTCCGGAAGCACCTTGATGAGCCGCCGGGTCTCCGGGTTCATGGTGGTCATCCACATCATCTCCGGGTCATTTTCACCCAGTCCCTTGGAACGGTTAATGGCCGGCTTTTTCCCCTCCAGCTTCCTCAGAATTTGCACCTTTTCCGCCTCGTTATAGGCAAACCAGGTTTTGTCCTGATAGACAATTTCAAACAATGGGGTCTCTGCAATAAACACGTATCCCTCTCGAATCAGGGTAGGCGTCAGCCGGTACAGCATGGTCAAAATCAGAGTTCGGATTTGGAAGCCGTCCTCGTCGGCGTCCGTACAGATCACCACCTTGTTCCAGCGGAGATTGCGCAGGTCAAAGGAGGCTAAGTCCCTCACCCGTTTGCTGTTGATCTCTACCCCACATCCAATGACCTTTAGCAGGTTCGTGATGATTTCACTTTTAAAAATTTTGTCATAATCCGCTTTGAGACAGTTGAGGATTTTGCCCCGGACCGGCATGATGCCCTGAAACTCCGCATCCCGGGACAGCTTGACCGATCCCAGCGCAGAGTCGCCCTCCACGATATACAGCTCCCGCTTGCCCGTGTCCCGGCTGCGGCAGTCCACAAACTTCTGCACCCGGTTGCTGATGTCCATCGCGCCGGAGAGCTTTTTTTTGACGCTGATTTTGGCCCGCTCCGCGGTCTCCCGGCTGCGCTTGTTCACCAGAATCTGGTCCGCGGCCCGGTCCGCCTCCGCCTTATTTTCCAAAAACCATATTTGAAGCTTCTCCCGGAAAAAAGCCGTCATGGCCTCCTGAATAAACTTACTGTTTACCGATTTTTTTGTCTGATTTTCAAAGCTTACCAACGTGGAGAAGCAGTTTGTCACCAGCACCAGGCAGTCCAAAATATCTTGAAAAATGATTTTGGACTCATTTTTGGTATATTTCCCGCTCTCCCGTAGGTATTTATCAAACGCGGCCACAAAACCAAGCCGGACCGCCTTATCCGGGGAACCGCCGTGCTCCAACCAGGAGGAATTGTGGTAATACTCCACATGGCTCACCTTTTTGGAAAAGCAAAAAGCGGCGGTGATTTTTAGCTTCATTTCCGGTCGATTTTCTCCGTCCCGGCCCCGGCGCTCCGCCTCCCAGTACACCGGCATGGTAAAGGCGTCCTCCCCGGTGAGCTCCTCCAAATACTGCACGATCCCCTGCTCGTAGCAATACTCTGCGACCTCAAATTTCCCGTTTACCTGATTCCGAAACCGGAAGGTAATCCCCTGGTTGACCACAGCCTGACGGCGAATCACATCCTCATAATACGCCGCCGGAATATCGATGTCTGTGAAAACCTCCAAATCCGGCTTCCAGTGAAAATAGGAACCGGTTTTCTTTCGATCTGCCGGCTCCTTTTTCATCTTTCCAACCGGGCGCCCCTTTTCAAAATGCAGCGTATATTGAAATCCATCCCGGCGGATTACCGCGTCAAAAAAGGAGGAGGCGTATTGGGTAGCGCAGGTACCCAAGCCGTTGAGCCCCAGAGAATACTCATAGTTCTCCCCGTTGGCCCCGTATTTTCCGCCGGCGTACATCTCGCAGAAGACCAGCTCCCAGTTGTACCGCTGCTCCTTTTCGTTCCAATCCACCGGACAGCCCCGGCCAAAGTCCTCCACTGAGATAGACAGGTCCTCATACCGGGTAATCACAATTAGGGTTCCATAGCCCTCCCGGGCCTCGTCGATGGCGTTGGAGAGAATTTCAAATACCGCGTGTTTGCAGCCCTCCAGATCATCCGAGCCAAAAATAACAGCGGGGCGCTTCCGTACCCGCTCTTCCTCCTTCAGCATGGAAATAGAGGTGTTGTCATACGACTGTTTTCTTGCCATAGGCTCCTCGCAATATCCCCGCTGCCCAGCGCGCAGGCGGGGCCGACAGCCCAGCCTTGTCTCACCGGACAACGCATATCTTTGGTGTTTCTAGGTACAAACATCCATTATATGGTACAGTATACGCGATTTTTGAAAGAAAGTCAACCGATAGCGCTAGTAGTCTGCTTCGCGCCCGAAACAACCAGGCCGAAGAAATCGTTGCGGAAGATGCAACCAACAGTTGTGACAAATTTCCCACAGTTGATTGACCTCATGCCCGGGACCTGCTACAATGGCTTTATAAGGAGGTAATTGCCATGTACCATTTCCCATCCAATCTCTACGCCGACGTCCGCGTCGAGGACGTCGCCCAAACCGTCATTACCTATGAGAATTTCACTTTAAAGCAGAATAAGACCAGCCGGGAGCGCGGCGCGTTCCTGCGGGTCTGGGATGGTAAACGCTGGTACACCAGCGCCATTACGGACTTGGACCGCGTGCAGGCGGAGCTGGACGCCCTGGCCGCCATGGCGTCGCCAAACCCAGACATTGCAAACGACCCCGTAGTCCGGCGCATGGAGGTGAACCAGGACGTTTGCCTGCGCTATTCGGACCAAGACGTTCGGCAGGTTCCTCAGGAGGAGAAAACGGCAATGTTGGACTCGTATCTGCCCGTGCTCCGGCAGTTCTCAGAGATCAGCGTCTCCTCCGCTTCCTATCTGGACACCCACACGGAAAAAAAATTTTACTCCAGCCTGGGCGCCGACCTGCACTTCGACTATCAACGGTCCAGCGTGGTGCTGCGCTACACCTTCTCTGCTGTGGGCGCCCCTTTCTCCAACCAGCAGTTCATCTATCGGGAGGATTTCCCGTCTCTGGCTGGGCAGCAAGCGGAGCTAACAAAGTGGATACGGCAGGACCTGGATTACGCAAATAATGCCGTACCTGTGGTCCCTGGCTCCTACACCTGCGTCCTTTCTCCCATTGTGGCCGGCGTCTTCGCCCACGAGAGCTTCGGGCACAAAAGCGAAGCGGATTTGATGCTGGGCTCCGAGACCATGCTCCGGGAGTGGGCCATCGGCGCCAAGGTGGGTTCCGAGATTCTGAGCATCATGGATACCGGCGTTCCGGAGGGCTCCGGCTACGTGCCCTACGACGACGAGGGTACGAAAGCCCGGATGACCTACCTGATCCGGGACGGGATTCTCGCCGGACGTCTGCACAGCGCCGCTACCGCCGCGGCTCTGCAGGAGGCCGTCACAGGAAATGCCCGGGCCGTTGACTTTACCTTTGAGCCCATCGTCCGGATGACCTCTACCTACATCGGCAGCGGGAATCTGACCTTGGAGGAGCTACTGGCGCCCATAGAAACCGGCGTTTACATTAAGGACATCAATTATGGCACGGGCATGTCCACCTTTACCATCGCGCCGGCCACCGCTTATATGATCCGCAATGGAAAGATCGCGGAGCCGGTCCGGATTTCCGTCATCACGGGCAACGTGATGCAGACCCTCCACGAAATCGACGGCCTGACCCAGGATGCGGAGATCGTCTCCAGCGCAGTCGGCGGCTGCGGTAAAATGGAGCAATGGCCTCTGCGGGTCTCCTTCGGCGGTCCCTACGTCCGGGTCAACCACATTCAGGTTCAGTGAGGAGGTAACGCTATGACAAGAGAACTGTATCAGGAATATATCAACGAAATCTCTCTGAACGTCACCAGCGGGGAAATTGATTCCATTCGGAAAAAAAATATCACCAAATCCGGTTGCCGGGTGTACCGGGACGGTTATATCGGCATCGCCGGTACCCTGGGGGAGCCCCAGGAGGCGGACTGGGCCCGGGCAGCTCAAAATCTCTCCCGGCAGATCCCCTACCCCTACGGCCCGGAATCCGGAAAACGGGAACATCGCAGCCTGAGCGGCGCCATTAATCCGGAAGCGTTTCTTACGCAGTGGGAAACACTGCTGGCGCAGCTAAGGGAAGAATATCCCCAATTTATTCTCAGTAACAAGATCAATTGGACGGAGACGGTCTTCCGTCTGCACAACGATCAGGGGCTGGACTACGAGGACCGGGACGCCGCAACCAGCGTGGCCTTGCTGCTCCGCGCCCAGGAATCCGTCAACATCTTTGATACGGGCCTGTTTTTCCTCTACCGGGAGCTGGACCCTCAAGCGCTTTTGGACGATATCCGTCAGCGGCTCAACGCTTATCTGCATCCCGTTCCCCTGCCGGACAGCGCGCGTCTGCCGGTCATTTTGGATTTAGAGCCCTTTGGCAGAGCCCTTGAACGGGATCTCAATGGGCAAAAGCTGCACCGCGGCGCCAGCCTGTTCTCGGAAAAAATGGGGCAAAAATGTTTCTCCGAGACCTTTACGATTTCTGTCGACCGCTCCCGGGAGATGGTTTTGACGCCCTTTTTCGACACGGAGGGCAGCGTCCTGCCTGGAAATGTGCTGCCGCTGATTGAAAACGGCGTCATCCGCCGGGGTTATACGGACAAAAAATGCGCCGCAGAGTTCTCCGTGGATAACACGTCCTGTGCCGGCGGCGCCTACGACAGCGTCCCGGACCTGACCGCCTCGGCTCTGGCCGTTCGCCCCACCGGCAAGACCCTGGTGGAAATCCTGGAAGACCGGCCTGCGGTACTGATCGACACCGCCAGCGGCGGCGACACCACCCCGGACGGCAATTTTGCAAGTCCGGTTCAGTGCGCTTACCTATATCAGAGCGGCCGGCTGGTGGGCAGGCTCCCGGAGTTCTCCGTCCGGGGCAGTCTGTTCGACCTGTTCGGAGATCAGTATCTGGGCTGTTCCACGGACAAGCCGTTTTTCCCGTCCCACGCCCTGGTGGTGGAGATGGATATTTCCCGTTAAGAAAGTGCCAAGCAAGAACATGGGCGTATTGCAGAGCTCTGCAATACGCCCAGTTTTTTGTTGTCGGGCCGCGTTTGACCCGGCTGCCGATTTGCTCGCCGCGTTATTTCTCCACAATCTCCAAAATTTCCATAGGACAGCTCTTGACGCAAATCCCGCAGGCAATGCATTTCGATGCAGTCACGCCGGTAGTGGACGGCGCTACGATGACGCCAAAGGGACACACCTCCGCGCACTTGCCGCAGGCGGTGCAAAGCTTTTTGTTGATCATGTACACGCCGGTCTTGGGATTTTGTGTAATTGCACCCGCTTCGCAGGCTTTGGCGCATTTGCCGCACTGAATACAGACCATAGGTTTGACGGCGCCATTTTTCTCCGCAATGCGAATGCAGGCCTTATCCTGGTGAAATTTCTTATAGAACGCCTGGGAGCAGGCGCGCACGCACTCCAGACACGCCATGCAGGAGGCGCCCTTTTTCACAGAGAGTTTCTTCATAGCCAGTCTCCTTCTTTCTTTTTCCACGGTGCCATTATACAGGAGCCTTAGAGAAATAGCAACCCAGCGTATCAAAAGTTTTGGGACACGCTGGGTTGTTTGCAAACGAAACGCGCCGCGCTCCGTTTTGTCCAGACCAGACGACTATGCAAGCCTTAAACAAACGGCGTGGTTGCGGAGTTGCCCATGAACCACATGAAAAGCCCCATGAGATCCTCGTCCATCATAACCGCCCGCATGGCTTCCTGCTCCAGTCGTTCCCGCTCCTCCTTGCTGAGGTCAAATACGTCCAACTGAGGTCCCTCCAAACTGGCTGGCATCTGGGCCAAAGGCATCATGGATGTGCTCATCCGTACCATGTTCTCACGCATGAGCAGTTCCAGATAGACACTGCCGTCCTCTTCCCGGAGCGTACCCGTCAAAATAGGAGGCTCCTGCATGCCGACGTCCACGGAGAACGCGCCGGTAGCATCGGTGTAGACCACGTTGCGCTCCGTCTGTTCCCCTTTCATTGAAAAACGATTTTTACAGGTTAAAGTACCGGAGTCCACAGTCAACGATCCTTGCAGCACAGGCTTCTCATTGTAGTAGAAGCTATACGCACTCCAGGGGTTCTCGCCTCCCGTGAGTTTTCCTTCCACTACATTGCCCTCTTGGTCGATCACCCGCACTGCCACCAAATAGCCACGGCTATCTACGGCAACCTGAAGGTCCTCCATTTGCGCCAATTCATCTATGCACTCGTCCACGCCCTCCTCCATTTCCTGACGGCCTTCCCCATCGGGCAGCGCCATCAGCAGGGCCTCGCTCTGCTTCCAAAACTGACTGAAGCAATCTAGCAAGGCCTGTTTTTTCGCGGGCTCGGAGACGAGCAAATAGTAGGTCCAGGTACTGTCCGCCTCTTGGGTCTGCTGAAGCTTCTGGGGAGACAAGGACCTAATATATTCCCGTAGCGCGGCGCCGCAGGTCTCCGCAAACCGCTTGCTATAGGCATTGGGAGTTTTGGCGTCCCCAAAGAGCTCCGGGGTATAATCGTCCGGGAAAATATCCTCTCCTGCCCATTCGTTAAACCTCTCGCCAAAGTTTTCCAGGTTTAAAGAAAAAACATCATCCCAGAGCTGAGGCGCAGAAAGTAAAGCCCGACCCTCCTGCGCAAAGACTCGCGCCTGGATCTCACCGGCGTCGGCAACTCCAAGGGAAAGGCCGAAGTCAGCCCTTTTCCCTTGGCCGTCATAATTTCCGGAACAATCCAGATAAAGCTCCATTTGCTGCAAATAATTCAAATCGAATCGCAGACCATAGGAGTACTGATTGGCTTCCAGCAAGCCCAACTGTGCCTGACCCACCTCTTGCAACCGCTCCAGCGGGGCAATCTCGTGCTGCAGGGCCCGGACAGTCTTTTGGGAGGCCGCTGCAATTTTCCGCATTGGGTTTTGCGCAAAAAGCCAGCAAAAAACCACTGCAGTCAGCACCAAAACCCCAGCCAAACAGCCCAGACCAATCCACAGGCCTTTCCTGGATTTCTTCGGCGCCTCAACCGCCGGTCCCTCCTCGAACGGAGAAGACTCCGCCGGGGTCTCGCCTGCCTGGAACTCCAAAAGAGTGTCCAGTTGGTCGAACTCTGTTCCCTGTTCCGGCAATGGGTTACCACAAGACCCGCAAAATTTTGCGCAATCTAAATTTTCCGCGCCGCAATGCGCACAACGCTTCATGATTCCTCGCTCCTTTCCACGGCAGATAAATTGACAGAATTTGACTACTTTGCATTATACTTCATTTTCGATAACCCGTCAATTCCTATAGTTTTGGAAAAATTTCTAGACTTTACCATCCCTTATTCCGGCTAAATTCCTGCCCGATGCAGATACTATCCAAGCCAGAACTGGACAAACAGGAGGAATTCGATGAAAAAGTTAACGATTCTGACAGTTGTGCTGAGCCTGGTCGCTGCGCTGCTGACCGGCTGTAACAGCGGCGGCAATGTTTCCAAAGGAAACGACGGCACCGTCAACGGCACCAACAGCACCTCCGCACCCACGACCAAACCCACCACGACGCCCACCTCCGCACCCACCGGCGGCGCGGACCAAAACGGTCCCACTACCGGCATGACCGACGGCTCCGATGCCACCGGCAACAGTACGGACGGCGGCAACGGCGAGACTGGTAGCGCTCCCACGGACTCCGGGGTATCTGCCCGCCGCGGCTCCACCCGGTAATTGACGCAAAAACCCGCTGCACCCGGCCTGGCGCCGCTCTGCAGCGGGTTTTCCCATTTTTACTGCATGGATAGTAGCCTAACCAACCGCTGCGGGCTCCCGTCCCCATTGATAAACCCCTGGGTCGATATTGACCCGCAAGGCCCCTTCCGCCTGTACGAAGCCATAACGTTCTAGTATCTCCTCCGGCTCAACATACTGAGGCTTTGCCGCCATGGCGCGGCAGCCGTCTTTCCGGAAAACACTTACGGCCTGACCCAGAAGCTGATCCTCCATACACCGGCCCCGAAGTTCCGGCTTTAAGTAAAGCTGCCGGATCCATCCCACCCGGTCTGCGCTGGGGGCCAAAGAAACAAGCCCCGCAGCCTCATCGCCCAGCATGGCAAGAAAAGAGATGCACCCAGGCACAGGTTCCGGCATACCGACTAAAAGGTCGTGCGTTTCTTCTACAGGCAGATAATACAGATTAAAGTCTTTTTTTCCATCCTCCCGCCACCACTTCTGCCGGGCAAAAGTCGACAACTCCGGCGGCAGATGGCTGTTGTCATTTAAATACGCATACGTAAAGGTTTCCTGATCCCAAAACAGTTTGGACACCGCGGTATTGTCGCAATAAGGGACTCTGCCGCTGTCATTGTGAAAAAAGAGCCGCATGAGCGTTCCCCGCAGCACTGAGCCGTGACAAAAGATTGCGATGGTGCCCTCGGGAAAGGCCTCCGCCGCCCGGCGCATTCCATTGATAAACCGATCTGTATATTCTTCGAACCGCTCGGCTCCCTGGGCATGCCAGTGGACGGGATCCCGGTTAAAGCAAAGCAGCTCCTGAGGGGCAAACCGCTCCAGATACCCGAAGGGCACGTCCTCCCACTCGCCCAGCAAGACCTCCCGAAACGCTGGGTCCCGCTGTAAGGGCAGCTTTTTGGGTATGTAGATGGACCGGGCGGTCAGGCTGGTGCGGGTCAGGTCGCTGGAAAAGCACGCATCTACGGGGATATCCTGAAACCGCCGGGCCACTGTCTCCGCCTGTCGGAAACCGTTTGGGGTCAAAATCGAATCGTACTGGCCGTGAAGCCGCCGGAAGGCGTTTCCCTCTGCCTCCCCATGGCGAATCAAATAAATTGTTGTCATATTCCTTCACATCACAATGATAAATTTATCAATGTCCTTTTTCATTTTTTCTGCGGCGGCAATCGCCTGCTCCACGTAATCCCGGCCATCAGTTCCGGCTTTCTGCCAGGCGCCGATGATGCTCCGGGAGGCGCTCACCACCGCCCCATGGCCAAATCGGTCGAAGGCATATTGCACGTGCCTTGCCGTGCCACCCTGGGCGCCATAGCCCGGCACCAGGAAAAACATTCGGTCATACTTGCTGCGTAGCGTCCGCAGAATTTCGGGATAGGTCGCCCCAACCACCGCTGCCACCTGGGAATAACCGCATTTGCCATACATGCCCACGCCCCACCGGTTCACCAGGTCTGCCATGGCCGTGTACACCAGCCTACCCCCGGACAGCAGGTCCTGCACCTCCAGAGAGGAACGGTTGGAGGTTTTTAACAGGACAAAAAGGTTCTTCTCCTCCTGCTGGCAATAGGGCAGAAATGGCTTTACGCTGTCGCCCCCCAAATAGCCGTTGACGGTGACGCCGTCGCATACATAGGGCCGGTATGCCGGGCCGCCCACTTCCACCGTACCAAAGACCCCGCCGGCGCACAGCGCCGCGATGTTCCCCACGTCGCCGCGCATACTGTCCAATACCACGTAGAATCCCCGCTTGGTTGCATAGCGCAGCACCTCCTGCATGGCGGCAGTGCCGGCGCCACCCAGCACGTCAAAGCAGGCGCTTTGGACCTTGACCGCCGGAACCAGGTCCTGCAGCGCGTCCAAAAGCGAAAAACAATAGGTCCGGTAGGCTTCCGCCGCCGCCTCCGGCGTGTGTCCCAGCCTCTGCCTTGCCTCCTCCAACAAAAATTGGGGCACCACGTCCGGCGTGGGATCCAGGCCCACCATCGAGGGATTTTTGCACTTTCTTATTTTTTCCTGCAGCACGTCCATGGACATATCGATCCCCCCATGTTTTTCATAAATGGAAAATATCGCTTGTTTCGGCGCTGCCGACTTGACAAAAACTCGCTTCGTATTTACTGACGCTGGCATACAAAACAGAACAAATCTTCCAAATCGTCTCCCTCTCCACAAGTCTCTCCTGTGGGAACAAAGCCTGCATTTTTATAGATATGCTTACCTCTTGAATTAGCAGGCGCCGTGCTCAGATAAATTTTGTCGCATGGATAGCGGTCACACATTTCATCCAAAATAATATGTAACGCGCGTTTGCCGTATCCGTTTCCCTGCGCATGCTGGTCAATCATAAAACGGCATAATTCATACGCCTTTAACGCTTCGCTGAACCCATACATCGCAAAGCCAATCAGCGAATCGCCCTTGGCTATGCCTTTTATCACCCAGCCCTTTTCATAAACGGACTGCGCAATAGAGAATGCGTTGCTCGCAACAAACGCCCTGCCCGCCTCCCCGGGATCCAGGCTGCATATTTTTTCCCAATTACTTGATGTAATATCGATAAGTTTTAGGTCATCCAATTTTATATCCTCTTTTTATTCTCTTTTAAATAGTTCTATCATACCATATCGCTTAGCAAATTTCCACTTTATTTCTCGCTATCCATTACCGCTTTTTAAAAAGAAGTGGGATAACCATTAAATTGAGCTTTATTATATCACAGTTTTTCTCTTCTGCAAATCCAAAACCGTACCGGGCATCCAAATTCTCCGTTTCGACAAATTTTCTATTTTCCGCGCATACTAATGCTGCGAAAGGAGGCGTGCAAAAATGAAAGTTGGTTCTTTTGCCCTGACCATGGGACTGGGCATGGCCGCCGGCGCGGTGGCTGTCCTGATGATGCCCCGGCAAAACCCGGCCCGTAAGCTGGCGGACAAGGCCGCGGCCGGCGTGGAGGACGCGATGTACCAGGCAGCGTCCAAGGTCGTCCACTAAGCAAAGCTGCGGCAAACCCGTGTTCTCAGAATCACGGGTTTGCCGCAGTCACTTTTCATTCACAGGAAGAACGGATCTCGAAAAAGGATCGCGCGGTGCCTGCAAGGACCTCCACGCCGTATCCATCCCCAGGCGCAGGCGTAAAGCCATACCGGTTCCGCCGGCCAGGAAACCAGGATAGCATCAGGCCCGCAATAATCCCGCCATGAGTGATACAAACTGCATCTGCCCCGCAGGTCAATATTGGCTCCAGAGCCGCAAGTGCCCGGGCCGTGGCCTGGGCGGCGCTCTCCCCGTTTGGACAGCGGTTTGCCTCCATGCTGCCTTGTATCCAGGTCTGATAGGCCGGGTTCTCCCGGAGCGCCTCATAGCTGCGCATCTCAAACGCCCCAAAGTCCATTTCCCGCAGACCGGGAAGCGCCCTATGCGACACCGTACCGTATAGAAGCTCTAACGTCTGCTCAGTGCGGAGCATGCCACTGGTGTAATAATGCTCCGCAGTGGGATAAATACCGGTTTCTCGTTTTCGCAGCAGGGCCTTTTTCCCCTCTTCTGTCAAGGGCAGGTCCGTGCTGCCATAATACAGCCTCTGTACATTTCCCAAGGTAAAGCCATGCCGAATCAGCGTCAGCCTCATTTCAGAGCCTCCGGCAGGCCGCAAAAAATCCGGGTAACCTGCTCGGATGCTCTGGCAAGGAGCTGAAGCATCCTCCCATTCTGCTCCCGCCAGGCCCGCTCCCGGGAATCCAGAGGCACCACGCCGGCGCCGATGTCCCGGCAGATCAAAATTGCATGTTGAAACAGGGGAGTCACATCACGAAGTCGGTCCTCCACCTGCCAGCCCTGCTGGACGCAAAACCAGGACAGTGCCTCCAGATGATAATAGCACCGGGCCTTTTCTGTAGGGAATCCCCGTTTGCAATCAAATAAATCCCCAGCCTGCAGACAGTAGTGGTTGCATACCCAGGTCAATTTCCCCTGATATGCCCCTCCGATCACCAATTCCATATTTTCACCTCACAAGCGTCACAACCGCTACGCCCGCCAACTCTCCCAAGGTCAGGGCAAAGCCCGAAATATCTCCGGACATCCCGTCCAATTGGCGGCTCCCGTAAAATACCGCCAGGGCGTAGACCGCTCCCGCTAGCAAGGGCGCGCAGCCGGCCCATCCATGCAGGAGAACCGCCAGGCAAACAGCGACAAAGAACAGTGCAAATAACAAACCCTTTTTTCCTCTGCACCCGGCTTGATCCACTCCTGCGTACTGGCTGCCCCCCATGGGGCGGAGGGAGAGCACCGCCAGGCCCGCGCAGGCCCGGGTCGCCACCGGTACCATAGCCAAAGACAGCAGCGGCATCGGCTCCGCCGACCAGAATAAACTCCACTGTCCCAGCGCCAATAGGATCATGCAAATAACGGCAAAGGACCCACAATGGGGGTCTTTTAAAACTTTTTGCCGGGTAGCCAGGTCTCGCCGAGACAGCACCGCATCGCACACATCCATAAAACCGTCTAAGTGCAAGAAGCCGGAAAGCGCCCAGGGCGCCGTCGCCAGCAGCAGGGCCCGCAGGGGAACCGGGCAGGGAAAAAGGCCTGTGAGCCAAGAGACCAGCACCCAGAAGCCGCCTGCTACCGCACCCACCAGGGGCAAGCAGGCCAGCATTTCCGTCCTAGCGTCTTCATTCCACCGCCGGCAGGGACATGGTATCGCCAAGAACATCCCCCAGCTCATCCAGAAACCATCCAGCCAGCGTCTCATGCTTCTTCGCACCCTTCTCGTTCCGTGGAGTCAACGGTGGGCAGGCTCCCCTTCCAAACCTTCGGCAGTCCCGCCGTTTCCTCGCAGACAACCTCAAATACTGCCGCAAGCTGCCGGCAGAGAATTGCCAAATCCCACCGATACCGCTCCGTCCAGGCTTCATACTGGCCCGCGTCCCGAAAAATATCATCGCAAACGCAGATTAAATGTCGGCAGTGGCCAGAAAGCCACAGAATTTCGGCCAAGGCGCGCTCCTGCGCTTTCTCATCCAAGCAGGATTGGAACATCTCATTGGCCAGGAGCGCGGTCACACTGTCCAGCAGCACGGTTCCCTGCGAGGCAATCCGCGTCCGACACTGCTCCAGGCCCCGACCTTGTTCCACTGTTTCAAAGCCCCAACCGGCCCGGGCATCTAGATGCCGGGCGATCCGCGCCCGATCCTCCCCGTCCACAGGCTCCATGGTGGCCAAATAATACAAAGGGCCGTCTTTTGCCAGCGCCTTGACCAGGCTCTGGGCCAGGCCGCTCTTGCCGCTTTTACTGCCCCCCACCAGAAGCACTCTCATGGCAGCACCGTAAACGCGTCGCCTTCGCGTATCTCTTGCAGGTAGCTGTCGTCAATGGCAGCCTCTGGAAAGGTGGCCATGTCCCGCAGCACCGCGCAGGCACCACGGAGGATTTGAAAAGCCAGCGGACAGCCACTTCCCTCTCCTAGGCGCATCCCCAGCTCCAAAAACGCCGTAAGGTTCAGAGCACGCGCCGCGATTTGATATCCCACCTCGTAGGAAACGTGGGATAAAAAAATGTATTCCCGCGCCGCAGGGCACAACCGGTATGCGCACAAAGCGGCGACCACGGAGATGAAGCCGTCGGCCACGGCGGCAATCCGATGCCGGGCGCAGCCCAGATACACTCCCGTCATGGCCGCTAAATCCAACCCGCCCACCTTAGACAGTACGTCTAAAGGGTCCCCTGAATCCGGCTCTCGCAGGGCCAGAGCCCGGGCAATCACCTGCTTTTTCTTTTCGAACGCAGCGTCCGTGACGCCGCCGCCCCGGCCTGTCACCTGCTCTACGGCTGCGCCGGTCAACGCGGCCAGTACCGCAGCGGATGTAGTGGTGTTGCCGATACCCATCTCCCCCACGCCCACCAGGTCCATACCGTCCGCCTTCGCCTCCGCAGCCAGGTCCAGTCCCACCGCCAGCGCATCCAGGCACTGCTCCCGGGACATGGCCGGCTCCTGCGCCAGATTCCCAGTGGAGTAGCGAATCTTCCGGTTTCGGATTGCAGGGCAGTGGTAATCGCCGTTGATGCCCACATCCGTCACCACCACATCACAGCCAAAATAGGCCGCCAGGGCGGACATACCGGTTTTCCGCCGGGTCATATTGATGGCCTGCGCCAGAGTCACGGACTCCGGCGAGGAGGAAACTCCCTCCGCAATCACGCCGTTGTCCGCCGCCAAAACCAGGACCCGGCATCGCTCCGGCACATGGCCCACCTTGCCCGTGACCCCGGCCATACGGATCGAAATCTCCTCCAGCTTCCCCAGACTGCCTGGGGGCTTCGCCAGCTCTGCCTGCCGCCGGGCAGCCTTGTTCATGGCCGACCGGTCCGCCGGCTGGATAGATGCCAGGTACGCCCGTAGCGCGTCTTCCGTCATGGTGTATCCTCCTCACCCTGCAACTCCAGCACCAAAACCTCTTCCTCATCGTCCACCTCTCCATTGGCCAGAAACCCGAACTGCCGATACAAGCCATAGGCCCGGGCATTGTCGGGATGGACGTGAAGCAAGATCCGTTGGGAACCGGCCTTTCGAAAATAATCCAAAATACACGTCAGTGCGGCGCGTCCCAAGCCCTTCCCCTGCCAGGCCTGATCCAGCATGATCCGCCAGAGCCAGTCTCCGTCCTCCGGGTCGAAGGCCAACAGGGTAAAGCCTACCATGGTCCCATTTGCGTAAATGCCCAAGGGCCGGGCGATTCCCGGCAGCTCGGCAGCCTCCCGCAGGGACTTTTCATTGGTCGCCACAAAACAGGCCTGCTCCGATTTTACACGCAGGGCCAGACATTGGGTGCGGTTCGCCTCATTGATTTCTCTCAGCTCTATGTTCATCTTTTATATTCCTCCAAAAAGCGCAGGCGGTCCAGCCATTCCATAGAATTCCTGCAAACCTGATTCTCCAGCGTAAACGTGATGTCCGGGCAGCTCGACAGCAGCCGCTTCAGGATTTGCTCCATGGGCACCGTGCCCGTTCCCAGACTGCTGTGCAGATCCATCTCTCCCTGGTTGTTGTGCAGGTGGACATGGCGCAGCCACGGGATCATGGGGCCAATCCAGTCCATCGGCGGCGTGCGGGATACCAGCGTGTTCGCGTGCCCCACGTCCAGGCACAGACCCAACCGGGGGTCGTCCACCTGCCGGACAATCTCCACCAGCATCTCCGGCCCCGGCTCCATCACATTTTCCAGGGCAATGGTGATCTCCGCCGGTGCTGTTTTCAAAAACGTTCGCCAGAATGCAATCGATTGCGCTACAAACCACTCTGGAAAATAAACCAGGGGGATGTAGCCTCCATGGACCACCAGGCGATGGACACCCAGGTCCTGCGCCGCTGCAATTGCCTGCCGGTAGCGGTCCGCCGCCAGAACCCGAGCCCTGGGGTCCACAGCCGCCGGGCATAGCTCCGCAAATGGGGCGTGGAACCAGAAGCGGTCCAACCCGGCCATGGCAGCTCTTGCCGCAGCCATATGCGCCTGCAGGTCCTCATCCAAATTCTGCGCCGTGCAGAACATGGCCAGCTCCAGCCCCAATCCATATTGCAATGCCAGGTCTCGGCTGTCCGCCCCAATGGTGGACAGGTATAGCCGGTGGGCCAGCGTCTCCTTTTCCATTTTCCGCCTCCAGGTCCCCCGCTGCCGATTCTGCAAGCTGTGGGAAATGCTATGTTGGAAGAACCAAAACACAGTTTTTCGTATCATATCATACGAATGGAGAAAAAGCTACTCCATCGGTGGGAGCGCATTCGCTTACGAACCATCCACGGGGAACACAAGCCCTGGTTCGAGAAATTCGGGAGAGCCTGAAAATTACGCTTGCATTTTACAAGGGCCTATGCTATGATAGATAGGCGCTTGGGACAAGCGCGGTATGCGCCGGTGGCTCAATTGGATAGAGCATCGGATTCCGGTTCCGAGGGTTGGGGGTTCGAGTCCCTTCCGGCGTACCATAGCGCGGAGATACGAACACTTTTTTGTGGTTCGAAACGTTTTCGCGGTAACCATAAGAGTAGGAGGCCGCACTTAGCGGTCTCCTACTTCTTCGCCCTATAGAGTTCCTCCCGCGGCGCGTCCCGGAAAAATGCGAGTTATCGCAGCGACGGCGGCAGCCTGTATAGTGGGCAACGCGTGACTATAGATATCCTCCGTGATCTGGGTCCTGCTGTGGCCTAACCGCTCCGCTACTGCCTTGGGCGACACGCCCTCCGCCAGTAACATGGTAGCGTGCGTGTGCCGCAGCGCATGATAGGTATGATGGGGTATCCCCGCCGCCTTGCAGGCGTCACGCAGCATCTGCGTAATATACCAAGGATTGGGCATCCCTCCAGTACGGCGGGGTGACTCGCACACCCAGGGCGTTACGGCTACCGCCTTGCGTCCCCGTAGGATGGCTATGGTATACGGGTCCAGGTCGACCCTGCGCCGGGAGCTCTTGCTCTTGGGTGCCCGTATGTATACATCGTGGGATGAGGTGGCTGAGATTGTACGCTGTATCGCCAAAAATCCGTGGTCTAGGTCTACGTCGTCCCATTGTAGGCCGCACACCTCCCCCCGCCGCAAGCTGGGTATTGGATACGCAAGTTGATGATTGTTTTGGCATCCTTAATGGATGTGCACTCTACCAGGATGTGGTCCGAGTCCTCGCTGTATTGGCTCTTGGGGTCGTAGATGTATAGTCGCCCTAGATTGTCCCGGTCGATGATGTAGCTCTTGTATTTTATCCGTGCCATTATTTTTTCCTCCGTTTCAGGCCGCGAACTTGCGGCAGATGGTGTTGAGCTGGTCCCTGGAGCCAGTCCACGCCCTGGCCTTACGGTCCCAGGTAAGGCCCAAATCCCGGAGGAGTTGCCGGGCTGCAAAGGTATTGCCGGTAACGCTCAGGTTATCCATGTCGATGTTAACTAGTACGGGGTGCATCAGGGTCCCGGAGACCATTACGTCCCGTACAATCCCAGTGTACTCGCGGATAGCAGCCTTAGCCGCGGCCCAGGCCCGGCGCAGGCACTCGCCAAAGCTCAAGCTCTCTGTCCATCTGAGGGACATTCTGCGGATGTTCCATGCCTCTTTCATGATTTGGCTCAGATTGTACTTTTTCATCTCGTTTTCCTCCTTGATTTTTGGTTCTTGATTTTTGGTCCTTACTTTGTTATCATAGGAGGTGGCCGGGGTAAGGCTCCCGGCTCACCTTAATACCTTGGTGCGTAGCGGGTCTTGGTCGGTCAGCTACGCACCGTTTTTATTTGTTGATGTACTGGATGCAGTCCAGGATTTCTTCGGTGCTCAAGCCCTTGGACTTTAGCCACTCAATTAACCTGGTGGTCTGCGCTGCTGTCATCTCATCCATTCCCTCACTTCCTTTCATAAGAGGTTTTGTCCTCTGCCTTACGATTATATAATACACTATTTTTCAGTGTAATTCAATTGACAAATTACACTAATTATTAGTGTAATTATTGTTCATTATTTACACTTGATTTTCGTGCATAATATACTATAATAACTACAATGGAAAAGAGCAACTCAAGGCCGAGCCGAAAGGAAATGTAATATGGCGATACGATATCGGGTTAATATAATAAATTTACTAAAAGATACTGGATACAATTCGACGCGGATAAGGAGAGAAAATCTACTCGCGCAATCAACACTACAGCAGCTCCGCGAAAACGAACTTGTTTCCTGGGCGAATATCAATCGTCTGTGCCGCCTACTTGATTGTCAACCCGGAGATATTTTGGAGTATATTCCGGGTCCAGAAAAATAAAAAACACCCCCCTCCCAGCAGCCGTAAAGCCGCCAGGAGGGGGATATCTTATAAGTCCAGCTTGCCCAGCCGGTCCAGAATGACTAGGGTCCGGCATAGGTCGTAGCTCAGGTTCAGGGCCTTGCCGTCTCCCTGGATGGCTCCAGAGGCTACCAGCCGCTCTACTGTGGGCCTTGCCCAGTCCGGCACCTCTCTACCGTCGCATAGGTACGGGCCTTCCGATCCGCGCTCACGGCTTCCTGGACGGCCTGCGCCACATCTTCCTTACTCATGTCGGGTTCCTCCTTTCCCGCCGTCTCCGCCGTTGCCAGCTCCCGGGCCACGTCCGCCCGGAAGTCGGCCATGGTCTTGCCGTACCAGATCAGAAATTTCCTGTTTGACACGAATCCCCGCCGCATAGCGGCGAGGATTCTTAGCCGGACGGGGATTTCTTTTCTTTCCGGGTGAACCCGCTGCTCTGGGCTCCGCCCTGAAGACGCTGCCTGCAGGCGGCGGGACGAAACCATTGATTTCACCCAGTAACGACAGGATAAGAGCGATATGCCGGCCTTTTGAAAAGGCCGGCATATCGCTTTTTTAAACCCGACCAGGTACGCCATCGCCTAATCCCATTTTAGAGATTACATTTTGTTTAAAACGACGCTTTTAGCCTGTAGTTGCCGCCGGTTCAGCAGCGGCCTTCGCCTGATCGCGCCTCCCCAAGGCACGGCTGTTTCCCTTGGGCATTTCTTGTAGCAAAACCCAGACATTCAGGCTCAAGATGCGCCTTTTTTGGTTGACGAACCGGGAACTTCATGCTACAACTATAGAAGAGTAGAAATGGATATGCTACCATGTCAACATAAAGGAGAATCGCAATGAATGAATTCTGGAATCTAGACACCCTATATCGCGGTTTTGAGGACCCCCAATACGCTACGGATCTAGCCGCCCTGCAGGAGGCCTGCGCCGATTACGACACTCTGACCCAGCGCCTGGCGGAGCTGGAGCCGCTGCAGGTTCTGCAGCGCTGCACCCGTGCGCTGGAGCAAATTACCGCTCTGTCCAACAAGCTGGGAGAATACGCTTCCCTGCGCCAGGCAGCCAATACACAGGATGCGGAAGCCACCTCCCAATTGGGCCAAATTCTGGGGATCCTCAGTCGGAGCGCTGGCGCCAACGCCCGGTTCCAGGAATATGCCGCGGAGCTTCCGAACCTCGAACAGCTCCTAGAGCAGGATGCGGTGCTGCAGGAATACCGCTTCTTCTTTCAGGAAATTCAGACAAAGAGCCGGCATCTGCTGGGTAGCCGGGGCGAGGATATTATGGCACAGATGTCCCTGTCCGGTTCCAGCGCCTGGCGCGAGCTTCAGGCCAATTTGACCAGTTCTGTGCAGGTGGAGTTTCGCGGCGGGATCACGAATCTGTCCGCCATCCGGAACCTGGCTTATGACGCGGACCCGGCAACCCGCAAGGAAGCCTATGAGGCGGAGCTGGCCTGCTATAAAAAGATCAGAGATCCCGTGGCTTACGCCCTAAACTCTATTAAGCTGGAGACCATCAACGAGGCCCGGCTGCGGGGCTACGACTCCCCCCTGGACAAGGCCCTACAGGAAGCCAGGATGCAACGGGCGACGTTGGACGCCATGTTCTCCGCCATCGACGACTACCTACCTAAATTCTGGTCCTATCTGCGGGCCAAGGCCAAGGCCCTAGGGCATGCCAACGGCCTGCCCTGGTACGACCTCTTCGCCCCCATGGGGCAGAGCGGCAAGCGTTATACCACCCAGGAGGCCCGGGATTACCTGGTCGAACTGTTCGGTGGCTTTGACGCGGAGCTGCAAGATATGGTGGCCCATGCCTTTGACCACGCCTGGATCGATTTCTTCCCCCGGGAGGGCAAAACCGGCGGCGCATTCTGCTCCGGCGTTGAATGCCTCAACGAGAGTCGGATTTTGACCAACTTTGACGGTGCTTTTGGCGATGTGGTCACCCTGGCCCACGAGCTGGGCCACGCCTTCCACAACCACATTCTGCGGGATCAGCGGCTGCTGAACCGGGAATACACCATGCCCGTTGCGGAGACCGCCTCCACCTTCAACGAGTGCGTGATCGTAAACGCGGCTATCCAGGCCGCCTCCAGCAAGGAGGAAAAGCTGGCTCTCATTGAAAACCAGCTCTCCGACGCCGCTCAAATTATTTGCGATATATATTCCCGCTATCGCTTCGAGACAGCAGTCTTCGCGAACCGGGAAAACAGCTTCATGCCCGCGCAGCAGCTGTGCCAGATGATGCTGGAGGCCCAGCGGGAGTCCTACGGCGACGGCCTGGATCCCCAATTCCTGCATCCTTATATGTGGGTGTGCAAGAGCCACTATTATGGCGACGTGAGCTTCTACAACTTCCCCTACGCCTTCGGAGGCCTGTTCGCCCGGGGGCTGTACGCGCAATATGAGCAAGAGGGCGCGGCGTTCTTGCCTAAGTACAAAAAGCTCCTGCACGAGACGCCCGTCCGTACCGTGGAAGACGCGGCCAAGGTTGCCGGCCTGGACCTGACGGATAAGGCCTTTTGGGCCCAGGGCCTGCAAATACTCTCCGATGAAATCGATCAGTTTCTGGCTCTGCTGAACGCGTAAGGCTGTACATAGAGAGGAATATAGCTATGCCGAATCAAGAAACCCAGTCACTCATGCAGTTTTTAGATCAAAGTCCCAGCTGCTATCACGCGATTCAAAACTTGATGACCCGCCTAGATGCAAACGGGTTTACGGCGCTGTCAGAGGCCCGGGACTGGGCCCTGTCGCCCGGCGGTCGCTACTATGTGACCCGGAACCAATCCTCCCTGATTGCGTTTCAAATTCCACGGGAACAGCCCGCCGGTTTCCTGATGGCCGCCAGTCACTCCGACCGTCCCTGCTTCAAAGTAAAGGAAAATCCGGAGCTGGAGACCGGGGGCGCCTACCTCCGACTGGCGGTGGAGCGCTACGGCGGCATGCTCATGGCGCCCTGGCTGGACCGGCCCCTGTCCGTAGCCGGTCGGGTCCTGGTCCGGACGGAAAGCGGTCTGGAGAGCCGTCTGGTCAACGTGGACCGGGATCTGCTGCTGATTCCCAACCTGGCGATTCACATGAACCGGAAGGCCAACGACGGCTACACCTACAACCCCGCCGTGGATCTGATTCCCCTGCTGGGCGGCGTCTCGGCCAAGGGCGGGTTTGCCAGGCTTGTCGCCCAGGCCGCCCAGGCTTCGGAGGAGGATATCCTTTCCATGGACCTATTCCTGTATAACCGCCAAAAGGCGGCGCTCTGGGGCCTGGCGGAGGAATATCTCTCCGCCCCCGCCTTAGACGATCTGCAGTGCGCCTGGTCCGTGCTGGACGGGTTCCTCCAGGCGGAACCCGGGAAAAGCGTCCCCGTGTACTGCGTGTTCGACAATGAGGAGGTAGGCTCCAACACCCGCCAGGGCGCAGACTCCACCTTCCTGGCAGACACCTTAATTCGGGTCTGCGCCGACGTTGGCATGCACTACCGCCGAGCCGTGGCGGCCAGCTTCCTGGTCTCCGCGGACAACGCCCACGCGGTCCATCCCAACCATCCGGAGTTTGCAGACAGCGGCAATCAGCCCAAGCTGAATGGCGGCGTGGTGCTCAAGTTTAACGCCAATCAGCAATACACCACGGACGCCTTCTCGGCCGCGGTCTTCCGCCGGGTCTGCCAGCTGGCCCAGGTCCCGGTACAGACCTATTGCAACCGGGCGGACCTGCCCGGAGGCTCCACCCTGGGCAACATCTCCTCCTCCCAGGTCAGCGTGCCCACGGTGGACGTGGGCCTGCCCCAGCTGGCCATGCACTCCAGCTTCGAAACTGCCGGCGTCCGGGACGGCGCCTATCTGGCCCAGGCCATGGCGAAGTTCTATTCCATGACCTTCCTGCCTACGGAATCCGGCTTTACCCTGCTAGATTGATCGTTTTGTCACGGTCAAAGGAAGCACTCCCCCGCCCCGGCTCTTGCCGGGGCGGGCTTTTTTGTCGGTCCATGCGGCGCAGAATAAATCGATTATTTTTGATCACTGCAGCATGGAACAATTGTAATAAAATGTCACTTGTGTTACTATACCCTACGGAACCTCCGCCGAGCATACGCCCTTAGGGGCGGCCTGTGGCCGCCCGCGGGCGAGCAAAGCTCGCCCCTACAAAGCCTCCGCCGTTCATGCGCCTGTAGGGGCGGCCTGCGGCCGCCCGCGGGCGAGCAAAGCTCGCCCCTACGGTATCTCTGCCGAACTTATGCATGTAAGGGCGTGCTTTGCACGCCCCTGCCGGTTTTCTGTCTATACTTGGCGACAATCCCAATAAACATGAAACGGAGCGTGTATAACCATGAAGTACACCGCAAGGTTTCTCTCCGAGACATTCCGCCACAGCCCCCTTCTAGCCCTGGGAGTTTTGCTGGTTCAACTGGCCCTTGCGCTGCTGCCCTCTTTGCAGCTCTACGCCGAGGGCTCTTTTCTGGACCATGCCCTGGGCGCGCTGAACGGTTCGACGGTCTGGAGCGCCGCGCTCGCCAGCATGGCCTGGATGCTGGGGCTAATTCTGCTGGTCTTTGTGCTGCAGGCACTCCAGTCCCTCCTGGGGCGGCGCCTGAGCCTGCAGGTGGACACCGCCGTGGAACAACGCATGGTCCAGAAACGAAGCCGCCTGGCCTATTGGGTGGTGGAGAGCAAGGACCGCTGCGACCTGATCAGCCGGGTGGCGGAGGAGGAGCCAAATCGAATTTCCTCCGGTTTTATCAACGTTCTGTCCGTCCTGGAAACCCTGGTGCGTTTGGTGGCCCTGTCCGTGGCTATCTGCTGGAAGAGCCTGTGGCTGGGCCTTCTGGTGCTGGCGGCGCTGCTTGCCATGATCCCCGTGTCCATGCGGTGCGGAGAAGCGGACTACGAGGCCTACGCCCAGGCGGACCGGCACTTCCGCCGGGCCAAGTATTTCCGTACTCTCCTCTCCGCCCGGGAGCACGTGGAGGAACGGACTGTGTTCGATTATTCCCAGGAAATCGGCAGGCGCTGGAAGCGAGAATTTGAGGGGGGTCAAACCCAGTCCGAGCAGGCCATTCGGAAAAACTTCTTTCGCACGGAGCGCGCCTCCCTGGTCCTGGTGCTGCTGTCCTTTTTTATCTTCGCCGCGCTGCTGCTGCCCCTGGGGCGGGGTGCGATTTCCACTGGTTTTTACATCAGCATCGTCACCGCCGTCCTCAGCGCGGTGAAGCTCATGGGCTTCCCCTTCACCTCCCTGGTGGAGCAGCTGGTGGAAAACCAACAGTACATGCGGGATTACCTGGCCTTTTACCAGCTTCCCGAAGAGACGGACGCTCTGGGTCCGTTGCAACGGGGCGGCGTGGCGCAAATCGTCTTTGCCGACGTGAGCTTCGCCTACCCGCAGACCGAGACGCCTGTTTTGCGCCATTTCTCCCACGTCTTTCACCAGGGAAAGCACTACGCCCTGGTAGGGGAAAACGGCTGCGGCAAGACCACCTTGGTCAAGCTCCTGCTGGGTCTTTACCGAAATTATACCGGCAGCATCCAAATCAATGGCCGGGAGCTGCGGGACATCCCCGCAGAAGAACTCTTCGGGTTCTTTTCTGTGGTTTATCAGGATTTCGCCAGATACGAGCTCTCCCTGGAAGAAAACATCCTGGTGGGGCGGACAATCGCCGGCAGCACGGTGAAAATCCAAGCATCCCTGGAGGCGCTGGGGCTGCAGGAGCTGGTCTTATCGCTACCGGAGGGCCTTTCCACCCATCTGGGACGGCTGGAGGAGGGAGGGCTGGATTTATCCGGGGGGCAGTGGCAGAAAATCGCCATTGCCCGGGCCCTGGTGGACCAGGGCAGCTTTCTCATTCTGGACGAGCCCACGGCAGCGCTGGACCCGGTACGGGAAAAGGAGCTTTATCAACTGTTTTCCCGGCTGCAGCGGGGTGTCGGGAGCCTTTTGATCACCCATCGCTTGGGTGGGGTGCGCCAGGCTGATGAAATTGTAGTTTTGGCAAACGGCGCGGTTTGCGAAGCAGGCAGTCACGAGGCGCTTATGTCTCTGGGCGGCGTCTACGCCCGGATGTATCAGCTGCAAAGGGGGTGGTATGATGAAAACCCGGCGGTTTCTTAGGATTTGCCTGGAAATTTTCCGGGTTCGTCCGGGGCTCTTTTGTCTGGAGTACCTGATCTCCCTTTTGGGCGGGGTCTGCATGGCCCTGGGCAGCATTTTGCTGGAGTCGTTTTTCAGCGCCATCCTGGCGGTTCCCCAGCAGGGCCCCGGCCGGGCGCTTCTGCTGCTGCTCATTCTGTTTCTCTTCCATACCGCCCAAAATGTGGCGCAGGCCGTCACCGGTTACTGCGGGGAACGGTACGCCAACCGCGCCGTCTGCCGCTTCACAGAGCAAATTAACCGTAAAATCGCGCGGCTGGATCCCATAGCGTTTGAGACCCCGGCGCAGCTCGACGCCATCGAAAAGGCCTATGCCGGCGCCGCCAGCGCCCGGCGCATTCTGAATACGATTTTAGAATTGGGCACCTTTTACCTGCCCTACTTTGTGATGATCGGCGTTTATCTGTACCGCCAGCGGCCGATCCTTTTGCTGTGCCTGGCGCTGCTGTTCCTCCCCGCCCTGCTGGCGGAGCTGCTGAAATTGCGGCAGTTTGACCGGCTGGAGGAGGCCGCCGCCCCGCTGCGGCGAAAAAAGAAAGCCTTTGCAGACGATCTGTCTGCAAAAGCATTTTTGAAAGAGACCCGGACCTTGGGGGCCGCGCCCTGGTTTCAGGATAAATTCAACGACGCCTGTGAAGCTCTGAAGCGTTTGACGGCAAAGGCCCATGGAAGGGCCAACCGCGCCGCCTGCGCGGCGTCCCTCTGCACGGCCCTGGGCTACCTGGGCGTCCTACTGCTGCTGTTGGCTTCCGCCGCCCGGGGCTCCATCTCCATCGCTGCCTTTGCCGCCATCTTCTCCATGCTGGGTACCTTGTTCGGCGCCATGCAGGAGGCCATTTCCTACGGACTGGGCAGCTTCGCAGAGGAATATGGAAAAATAAAGAACTATTCCAGATTCCTGGACCTGGAAGAGCGCCATCCAGGGGCCGCACAGCTTAGCCCCCTGCAAAGCGTTTCGTGCAGGTCCCTTTGCTTCTCCTACCCTGCCAAGCCGGACGTATTACGCGAATTGAGCTTTTCCATCGGGCGCGGGGAGATCGTGGCGCTGGTGGGGGAAAACGGCTCTGGGAAAACCACGCTTTTGCGTTTGCTTTCGGGCATCTATGCGCCCACCGCCGGGAAGATTTTCTACAACGGCATACCGGTAGACCAGCTTGCCGCCCAGGAGATCCAACGCAAGGCCACATGCCTGTTTCAAAAATTCGGCGCCTATCAGTTGACTGTAATGGACAATGTTCTAATTGGAGATTTTCAAAAGGACGCCAAGCCCGTCGCGGACGCCCTGGCCGGAGCCGACTTTCCTGCGGCGGAATTCCCGCCAGACACGCGATTGGGCCGGGAATTTGGCGGGACCGAGCTGTCCGGCGGCCTGTGGCAGCGGCTCGCCCTGGCCCGGGCCATGTTCCGGCAGGGAGAGCTGATCCTTCTGGATGAGCCCACCTCCGCCATCGACCCGCTGGAGGAGTCACAGCTCTATGAACGCCTGGCCGGTTTCTTACGGGGACAGACGGCGCTTATCGCCACCCACCGCATGGGCCTGGTCCGTCTGTGCCACCGGATTTTCGTCTTGCAAAACGGAACGCTGGTGGCCTCCGGCACCCATGAGGCGCTGTTGGCGTCCTGTCCCTATTACCGCCGCCTCTGGGACAGTCAGGCAGGCCTGTACCGGCAAGCGGCGCTGCTGTCCTGAATCTATAGAAAAAACTGAAATACCAGCAGTAGGATGATGCCAGGCAGCCCCAGGATTCCCACAATGGCGGCAGTTACAAAGTTCAGTTCAAACAGGATTCCGGTAAAACCAGACAGCAGATTCAGCAAAAAAAGGCACACAAAGCCGAATCCCGTGTTGATCAGCAGCTTAAAGATCAGCTTCATCGGAGTCAGCAGGATCTTGATGAGCAATAGGGTGAATAGGATTGGAATGGCAACGGCAATGATTTCTTGCATACGATACCTCCTGGGTTCCACGATTTTCAAGTAATTTCCAGTATAACGTCGGCGCGGTCGGGCAAGCTATGGCCGGACAGTTGATGTACATTTTGTTGAGACCGCCAGGTTCAGGCGTCTGGCGCAGAACGCTGAATCAAAGGATTGGACTCCATCATTACATCCACTGTCAAGCGTGTCGCACAGCAATTGCATGTGGTTCGATGCGAACCGGCTTCCATGGAAAGCCGGGGCGGGCGAGAATTCGCCCGCCTGTACATAGACAAGCTCTTATCGGTATAGTATATACGGGACGGGGAATTTTTAGTATTCTAGCATATAAAGATAGCAAATTCAATCCAAAAAATGCCATGCCCTCCCAGGCGCTGATCGCCTTGTGCGGGCATGCTCTGCCAATATTTCCTTTGCTTAATCAAAAGAAACCGGCGCCGCGTTTTCGCGGCGCCGGTCCATTGATTCCGGGATATGCTACGACGACCGCAAGACGCTACGGACAACGCCCCCAGCGGTGCAGTCAATTACCAGGCTGCAAGAAACGACTTGTGATGGTTCCGCGGGCGCGCAAAGCACGCCCCCAACAGACCGCTTTTGGGCGCTCAGGCCTTGCCGGCGCAGCCCAGCACGTCCACCAGTTTGTGCCGAACCAATTCTTTGATGTTGGCCCGAGCGGGCTTCAAATACTCTCTGGGATCAAATTTATCGGGATGCTCGCTGAAAAATTTCCGAATGGTTCCCGTCATAGCCAGGCGCAAATCTGAGTCGATGTTGATCTTGCACACGGCCATTCGCGCCGCCTGCCGCAGCTGGTCCTCTGGCACGCCGATGGCGCCGGGCATCTTGCCGCCGTAGGCATTGATCATCTCCACATATTCCTGGGGCACGGAAGAAGAGCCGTGCAGGACGATGGGGAAACCGGGCAGCCGCCGAGAGACCTCCTCCAGAATATCGAAGCGGAGTTGAGGTTTGGTGCCGGGCTTAAATTTATAAGCGCCGTGGCTGGTGCCAATGGCAATGGCCAGGGAGTCCACGCCGGTCTTGGAGACAAACTCCTCCACCTCTTCCGGCCGGGTGTAGGAGGAATCCTCTGTGGAGACCTTCACCTCGTCCTCGATGCCGGCCAGAGTACCCAATTCACCCTCCACCACCACGCCGTGGTCATGGGCGTATTCCACCACCTTACGGGTCAGCGCAATGTTCTGCGCAAAGGACTTGGAAGACCCGTCAATCATCACGGAAGTGAAGCCGCCGTCGATGCAGCTCTTGCAGGTCTCAAAATCGGGGCCATGGTCCAAATGCAATACCACCGGGATCTCCGGGCACTCCAAAATTGCGGCCTCCACCAGCTTCACCAAATACGTGTGGTTGGCGTAGGCCCGGGCGCCCTTGGAAACCTGGAGGATGACAGGAGCACGCTCCTCCCGGCAAGCCTCGGTAATTCCCTGGACAATTTCCATATTGTTGACGTTGAATGCGCCGATCGCGTAACCGCCCTGATAGGCCTTTTGAAACATTTCTGTGCTGGTAGTCAGCGGCATGATGATACACTCCTTTTATATTCCGGCGGCAACGCCGCCTGTTCATTTCCATTTCATTATACCACAAAACCCGGTGATATCAATTATAATGTTTGCTATTGGAAACTTTTTGTGCTATAATTCTTATATCTACCCAGAAGAACGCCTAGTTCTGTTCAATTTGTATAGCGATTTTTATTTTTTCAGGAGGTAATCTAGAATGTCTAACAAACCCCTGATCGGCGCCGCGGTCATCGGCCAATCCGGCGGCCCGTCCGCCGTCATCAATGCCAGCGCTTACGGTGTGATACAAACCGCCTTGGCTAGTCAGACCATCACAAAGGTCTATGGCGCCTATCATGGCATCAAGGGTGTTCTCAACGACCAGCTCATGATTTTAGATGAGGAGGACCCCCAGGAGCTGAAATACCTGCTCCATACCCCCTCCTCCGCTCTGGGTTCCTGTCGGTACAAAATCGCGGACCCGGATGCGGACGATACGGACTACCGGCGCATCCTGGAGATATTTCAAAAATACAACATCCGGTATTTCTTTTACAACGGCGGCAATGACTCCATGGACACCTGCAACAAAATCTCCAAGTACATGGATCGGGTGGGATATCAATGCCGGGTCATCGGCGTGCCCAAAACCATCGACAACGATTTAGCCGGCACCGATCACTGCCCCGGCTTTGCCTCCGCGGCCAAATATATCGCCACCTCCGTCATGGAAGTCAGCCGGGATTGCCATGTTTACGACACCGGCATGGTCACCATCATCGAATGTATGGGGCGGCATGCCGGCTGGCTCACCGCGGCGGCTGCCTTGGCCGGACTCAAGGGCGACGGTCCGGACCTGGTGTATCTGCCCGAGGTGGACTTCGACATGGACCAGTTCCTGGCCGATGTGAAACGCATTTACACGGAAAAGAAGAACTGCATCGTGGCCGTATCGGAAGGCATTCACTATGCCGACGGCTCCTTTGTCTCCGAGGCCAAAACCTCGGGCACCGACGGCTTCGGTCACGCGCAGCTGGGCGGTCTTGCGGCGCGGCTGGCGGAGGTGGTGAAGGCCGCCACCGGGGCTAAGGTACGGGGGATTGAGCTGAGTCTGCTGCAGCGCTGCGCAGCTCACTGCGCCTCCGGCACGGATATCCAGGAGGCCTTCCTTTCTGGCAAAACCGCGGTGGAGGAAGCTCTGCGGGGCGCCACCGACAAAATGGTGGGCTTCCGCTGCACCCGGGATTCCGGCGCCTACCGCTGCGAACCAGTTCTGTTCGATCTTGCCTTGGTGGCGAACACAGAAAAAAAGGTCCCCCGCTCTTGGATCAATGGAGCCGGCAACGGCGTCACCCAGGCTTTTATCGACTATTGCTTGCCCCTGATTCAGGGCGAGACGGGCATGGTGAAGGAGGACGGCCTGCCCCGCTTTGCCCAGTTGAAACGTATTTTTGCAAAATAGGGCTTAACAAGGCGGCGCGCAGCTCAAGCTGCGCGCCGCCTTGTTTATGCTGGTATTTCCGTCACCGTACCCAGAAAAATAGGAAGACCGGCAGTGCAGTCCAGAATCAGATAGGCAAAAGGACGGTTTAAATACACGGCCTTATTTTCCTGCAGGGCCGCTGTGGCTTCCATAATGATACCGGTCACCGCAGCAGCCTTGGTTCCATGGGCGTCCACCGACAAAACCGTTTTGTGCAGGACCTCGTCCACGTAAAGCCCGCCCTTTCCGTCGTTCATTCTGGAGAAGTCGGCATTCAGCGGGTCAAACGCATCCGGCATGCCCATCTCCGCCAAAAGTCCCCGCAGCTTCACTGAATACTCAGTTTTGAATTCCGGGAGCATCACGTCTACCGGGATGTTCTGTGCCCCCTCCAGCATCGCCTGGAGCTTCTCTCCCGTCAAACGATCCAGGGATTGTCCCAAAGAGCCCGCTTCCCGGGGCAGCAGGCCGACAAATGCATAGGCACCGCCCTCGTAGTACTTGAGGAAGCCGGTGAAGTCCTCATTCTCCAAATAGGCGTTCTCCTCTCCGCACAGCATCGTCACAGGCTGAGCTTCTCCGGAGGCCGCTGTGAAATCGCCGGGACGTACCTGCTGCTCTTCGTACGGTTCCTCCCAGGCGGCGTCAAAGGCCAGCGCATTCACCAGACACATCACTGCATCTGCAGGCATCTGGTCCACGAGCTTTTCAATCAAATTGTCGGTGTGCTCCTGTACCCAGCGATTGATTTCCTGGCACGTGGCTTCGTCAAAGGCAGCCTGATAAGCGCTGGCGCCATAATAATCCGCATTGGCCTGCAGGAAGCTCTGTGACACTGTGAAATTCTGACTATCCAGGAACCAGATGCCATTGGCCAGCCGCAGTGCCGCCATTTCTTCAGAGGACAGCTCCGCCAAATAGCGTTGGAAATATGGGTTCAGCTCCGAGATGGGGCAGCCGAAAACCTCCTCCATTTGGGTCAGCGTCTCCCCCGCCGCACCATTTGCCGTCATGGCCAACGCCATCAGCACGGATATGGGGGAAACCAGTACATTTTTCCCTTCCTGCGCGCTTCGCTGGAAAAGCTCCATGGAGAAGCTCTGAATCGCCCCCGTGGTAGATGCTGCTAACGTCTTCCCTTCCGCGGATTGCTTAGGCTTTAGGTCGGACATCAAGTCCTTAGAGGCTTTGGCAGAGGCAACGGTGCAACCCGCCAGTCCTGGGCTCAATGCAAGGAACAACATGGCAGTGCACAGAATGTTCGCAATGATTCGTTTTTTCATAAGCTCCTCCTTGTTATAAGATGTGGAACACGCGACGAAACGATCCCTACAGAGGAAAGGACGGAAACCATTGCACCAGCGTTGCGGAAAAAAGCAGCGCCGGACAAAAATGTCCGGCGCTGCAGCTATCCGTTCATGCGCTATAATTGTCATTCAGGTTTTCATTCAAAATCCCATCAATCTTGTCGCTTTCCCCGCACAAAACGCTGCAGGTTTTGCAGGAATAAATCGAGCTGCTCGTAATTCAGGCTGTAAATTGCGGCATGGCGCCGATCACGCCATGCCGCCCTACTATTATGTTTTATGTATTATAACTAAAAAGTTAAACCTGAACCGTCCCGTCGGCGTTGAACAAAGGCAGCTTCTCCAAATAAATGATATCGCCCCGGTCCTGCGCCTCCCCTTCCGCCAAAATGGCCATGCGTCCGGCAATGACGCCGCCTGCCTTCACCACCAAGGCCTCCAGCGCGGACAGGGATTCTCCCGTGGAAATCACATCGTCCACAATGAGAATCCTCTTACCGCGAATCATCTCGGCATCTGCAGTATCCAGGTACAAGTGCTGCTCTGCTGCAGTGGTAATAGAATGTACCGTGGACTCGAAAACCCCAGACATATAGAGCTTCGGCCCCTTGCGGGCAAGGAAGTATTTTTTCGCTCCGCTTTGGCGTGCCATTTCATGAATCAACGGAATCCCCTTGGCCTCCGCGGTGATGAGATAATCGTACGGGGGAGCTTTTTTCAACAGCTCCCTGGCTGCGGCTACCGTGAGTTCCTGATCGCCAAAGATAACGAACGCGCCGATATAAAGCTCATCGGTCACCTTACAAATGGGCAGGTCCCGTTCCAAGCCGGCAATCTTCATGCGATAAACCATAAAATCTCCTCACTCCAAAAATAAATTGGGACCTGAGCCCCAAATGCTTCCATTTTATATATTTTATTATATCGGTTCCTCCAGCAAATGTCAAGCCGGCTGCCCACCCAGTCCTGCGGCCTTCCAAAGCCGGCAATTGCAGGCTGTTCCTGTTGCCGCGGAAGCAGAAAACACTGTCGGGGCGCGCTTTGCACGCCCGCGGGCAGCTGGAAATCCGCTTTATGTCCCAGCAGAGGGATGCACGCCGCAGGAAATTCCCTACGGCGCCGGTTTATTTGGTTCCAAAAATTCGATCCCCCGCGTCGCCCAAGCCCGGGACAATATAAGCATGCTCATTGAGCTTCTCATCCACAGCCGCCACAAACAGGTCCACATCGGGGTGCATTTGCCGCACCGTCTCAACTCCCTCCGGGCAGGCAATGATATGCATCAGCGTAATGGATTTACATCCGTATTCCTTAATAAAGGAAACCGCAGCCGCCGCGCTCCCCCCAGTAGCCAGCATGGGGTCAAGAACGAAAACCTGGCGTTCCGCGATGTCGTTGGGCATCTTACAGTAATACTTTACGGGCATATGGGTTTCCGGGTCCCGGTACAGACCAATGTGGCCAATTTTGGCGGAGGGTATCAAATCGATCATGGCATCCACCATGCCCAGGCCGGCCCGAAGCACGGGAACCAACGCCAGCTTTTTCCCGGAAAGGACCCGAACCTTTGCCGTGGAGATGGGCGTCTCAATTTCGATCTCCTCCGTGGGAAGGTTTCGAGTGGCCTCGTAGCACATCAAAGCGGAGATCTCCCGAATACTTTCCCGAAACTCCTTGACGCCGGTGGTTTTATTTCTGAGAATCGAAAGCTTGTGCTGAATCAGCGGGTGATTCAATACGTGTACGCTACCCATTTGCTGCGTCTTCCTTTCTATCTTCTTTTCTATCTTCTTTTGCCTGCCGTTCCAGGCGCTCCCGTTCCGCCTGTGACAGGCGGAGATACTGGGGGATCAACTGAGCCGGGTTCCCAGAGGCACCGGCCTGAATCGCCCGCCGGGCAGCCAGGGCCACGCCGCCGGCTCTCTGGAGCCTGCGGTGCTCCGGCGCCAAAATTAGTTGCCCGTTCAGACCTTCCAGGGCAGCATAGCACAAAGCGGCGCCGTCTCCCACAAGAAGCACCGGCTCTTTAATTGCCTGCAAGTCCTCGGCCAGCAATTCCAGACTGACGGCCCGATCCTCCCGCAGCCGCGCAACGCGGTCTCCCTCCGCCTGAAACAGCGCGCTGTAAACCTGATTTCGGCGGGCGTCCATCACCGGGCAGACAAGTCCTCCGATCGCGCCGTAACCCAGGGCCATCGCCTCCAGGGTTGAAACGCCATAGCAAGGCAACGCCTGCCCCCAGGCAAAGCCCTTTGCCGCCGCCACGCCAATCCGGATACCTGTAAAGCTGCCCGGTCCTGCCGCCACAGCTACAGCCTCCACGTCCCCAGGGGTCAAGTCGCAGCTCCGCAGCAAATCCTGCGTCATCTGCAACAGCGTGCGGCTGTGGGTCAATCCTGTGTTTTGGTATGTCTCCGCCAGCAGGCCGTTTTCACCCAAAAGCGCCACGGAAGCCGCCTTGGCCGAGGTCTCAAAGGCTAAAATCCGCATTCGCAGTTCCCCCCCTTTATGGTAATTTTACGGGTGTTTTCCCGCTCCTGCTTCTCAATGCAAACTGAGACGGGCCGCTCCAGGGCATCCAGGACTCGTTCGCTCCACTCCACCACGCATATGCCGCCGCGTTCCAAATAGTCCTCCCATCCAATATCGAACAGGTCCTCCGGCCCGGAAAGCCGGTACATGTCAAAATGGAACAGCGGAACCCGGCCGGTACTATATTCGTTGACAATGGTATAGGTGGGACTGGTCACCGGTTCCGTCACGCCAAGCCCTCGGGCAATGCCGCGGATCAGGGCGGTCTTGCCCGCGCCCAAGGGGCCTTGCAACGCAACCACCTGTCCAGGCTCCAGAAGCTTTCCCAGTTGCTGCCCCAGTCGCTCCGTTTCCGCCGGGCTGTTGGTCCAAAATTCCATACGCTCCTCCGCGCTTATAAAGAGATGGATAATTCCCGCAAAATAGACGCCTCCGCCTTCAACTGCATTCGCCGCAGATTTGGCCACCATAATGGCTGCAAGGGCAGCGTGTTATTTTAGCGTGGCTATGTCTTTCGCAGCTTATTCTACCACAAACACGCCATTTTTGCAAAACCCAGTTTTTCGTATTTACTTCCCGCCCTGCGGATGATACAATGAATATCATCCGCGAAAGGAGTCCCATTCATGCAGAGAATTGTTCGCGCCTTGCAGAATTTCTTTAAAAAGGGCGATTTGGCGCTGCTGTTCCTGTGCCTGTTGGCGACTGGATTCGGCTGCGTTGTCATTGCCAGCACAACGAGCTACATGGGCAGCCGCCGGTTTGTCACGGTGCAGCTGGTAGCTACTTTACTGGGCGTGGCCCTGTATATTCTCTTATCCAGCATTGATGTGGAAATCCTGGCGGAGCGGCGGGAGCTGCTGTTTCTCTTCAATGCCTTTCTCATTTTGCTGCTGGTGCCCTTCGGCACCGACAACGGCACCGGAAACCGGAGCTGGCTGGACCTGCCGGGGGTACCGGTGGATATCCAACCTGCGGAAATTTGTAAAATTACGTTCGTAATTCTCCTAGCTAAAGTGATGCACACCCATCAAAATAAAATTTCATCTCCCAAATCCGTGTTTCGCATGGCGTTTCACCTGATTTTTCTGGTAGGCCTTAATATGGTCATCTCCCGGGACGCCGGTGTATCCTTAATTTTCGTGTTTATCTTCTTGGTAATGGCTTTCGTGGGCGGGGTGAAGCTGTGGTGGTTCTTGGCCGGGATTGGCGCCGTCGCAGCAGCAGCTCCTTACGTCTGGTCCCATCTGATTCCGGACTATCAAAAAAGTCGAATTTTGGTTCTATTCGACCCCACCATCGACCCGCAGGGCCTTAGCGAACGCTGGCATATCCGGCACAGTCTCACGTCTTTGACCGGCGGTGGATTGACGGGGCAGGGCCTGTTTAACGGCAGCCGAACCCAATCCGGCGCCCTGAACGCCCAGCATACCGACTTTATTTTTTCCGCCATCGGGGAGGAGTTAGGACTTCTGGGCTGCATTTTTACCCTGCTCCTGCTCTGCGCCATCATCATCCGAGTCATTTACGTGGGAATAAAAACGCCCAACTATATGAACCGGCTCATTTGCATGGGGACGGCTGCTGCGCTTATTTTCCAAGTCTGCGTAAATGTAGGTATGTGCATCGGGGTGGTACCCGTCATCGGCCTTACCTTACCCTTCATCAGCTACGGGGGCAGTTCCATCGTCTCTTTGTATATGGCCATGGGCGTAGTTTCCAGTGTGCACGCCCGACCATCTGCGAGTCCGCAAAATCGATACATTCAACCGCGATCTTAAAGGTTACGGCCCGGGAAATTTTTCCCGGGCCGTATAGTTTTTCTGGATTTAGCAAACAATACCTCTGCACACGTTATTTAGGAGGTTTTATCCATGAGCGATGTTCGTTCCCAATTCATGCGTCCCGGCAGGCGGCTTTTGGCCCTGGCCTTGGCTGCGTGCATGCTGGGCGCGGTGCTTCCCGCCGCTTTGGCGGCAAATCCGGAGGTAGACACCGACGCAGTCTACTGCTTCCAATCCGCGGATTTCCAAACGGATGTGGTAGATGACCTGACCGGTATCTGCATTACGGGAATCCCACAAGCCAGCTTGGGCCGCATCCAGCTGGGCAGCCGTGTCATCTGCGCCGGCGACATTCTGACCGCCCAGCAGGTGGACGGCATGACCTTCCATCCCGCCTGCGCAGATTCGCAGGAGGCGATGGTCACCTATCTGCCCATCTATGGCAGCCGGGTAGAGCAGGAAGCCACCATGACTATCTCCATCCGCAGCAAGGAAAACCAGGCCCCCGTTGCGGAAAACAGCAGCTTGGAGACCTACAAAAACCTGGAGAACACCGGAACCCTTGCCGTCACCGATCCGGAGGGCGGTAAATTGACCTTTACGGTCACCCAGGACCCCAAGCGTGGAGACGTGACCATTCAGGAAGATGGCACCTTCACTTACACGCCTAAGAAGAATAAGGTGGGGAAAGATTCCTTCTCCTTCACTGCCACGGACGAGGCGGGGGCCGTTTCTAACGAGGCCACGGTGTCCATTGAAATTCTGAAGCCTCTGGACAGCGAGACCTATCGGGATATGGCACAGTCCTTCCATCAATTTGAAGCCCTGTGGATGAAGAACACGGGTCTATTCACCGGGACCCAGGTAGCTGGGGAGAACTGCTTTGAGCCGGAAGAGACTGTCTCCCGCGGCGAATTCCTGGCCATGGTTATGCGGCTACTGGAAATTCCGATGGAGGATGCCGAAACTGCCTCTGGCTTTGCCGATGAAGCCGACGCTCCTGATTGGCTGCAGCCTTATCTGGCCACCGCCATGCGGATGGGCATTGTCGCCGGCTCTCAGGAGGGCGAGGGTGTGGTCTTCCGGCCCAATGATGCCATTACTGGAGCGGAAGCTGCCGTCATGCTGCAAAACGTTTTGGCCCTGCCCAAGGAAGAAACCGGCGCTGCAGCAGAGGAAACTGTACCTGTCTGGGCACAGCAGGCCGTTCAGGTCATCAGTGAACATGGGGTTGCGCTCTCTGCTCCGGAAGCGCCTGTCACGCGTCTGGATGCAGCCGTCATGCTCTACCAGGTCAGCAAGCTGGCGGACGCTGCTCCCGGCCTGGAGGTATTCAAGGCGCAGTAAACCATTCCGTACGTGCAGAAATTCACCCCAGAATTCTGCAAACCATACGCGTCTCAAACCGGAATCCGGTTTGAGACGCGTAAATAATTTTTAGTTCCGACCAGCACCTGGATTGCCGTATCATTCAAAACTTTGTCACGGACGCCGCGTGCTGGCTGCCCTGCAGGAAACCGACCCATATAAGAAAACGCGCCGCACCCGAATACAGGCCGGGGTGCGGCGCGCTATGCTCCTACGGTTCGTTCCGTAGCACAATAGGGTGCGTTACAGGTTTCCCTCTTCAAAATTCACAAAATCCGCTTCGGTCGCGGCCCCGCTCTGAGAATACGCGGCTCCAGTCACATCCTTTTGGCTTTTCAGCTCCTGAATCCGCTCCAAGGATGCGGCAATCCGGTTTAACTGTTCGGTGTAAGCTGGCCCTTCCTTTACGCTGCCAGAGGTATGGTCCTGGTGGTACAGCTTTCCAATGGCCTGATACGCGGCTTTGATTTTTTCCTCCTCAGCAGCCACACGGATGCTGATTCTCGCTGAGTTGGCCGCGCGCTTCGTGGCGTCCACCGCTGTCTCGGCTACTTTGGCCGCTTTGGTCCGCAGATCGTCAAATTGTATCATGACGTCCCTCCTATTCCGGCGGCGCTCACCGCCTGGCTCTTATAGGAATAGTATACCACTTTCCCAGCTTGTTCGGTGCAAAAAGCAGCAAATTTTACAAAAAGTTTAAGTTCTCAGCCACGCATCAAACCGAGACCACAGGCTTGGCTTGTGCGGTTTGTCAGGCTCCGGCGGCTCTTCCAGGCCAGTCTCCTGCGGGTCCAGCTCTGTCCGTTCCCCCTGTGGGATTTCGGCTTCCGATACTTTTTCCGTCGCTTGGACGGCCACCCGGTTTACAAACAGCCGGGCGGAATCATGCTTGCGGAAGGCCTGTATCAGCAGAAGCGTCACCGCGACCAGGCAGGTGACCGCAGCCAGAAGCTGACTCACCCGAAAATCGGTATGGGGAATGTACAGGCTGTCCGTCCGGAGGCCCTCTATCCAGGCGCGGCCCAGGCCGTACCAGGCTACATATAGCAGCGCCACCTGGCCGTCGTACTTGCGCCGCCTGGAAATAAAGTGCAGAAAAACAAATCCAGCCAAATTCCAAACAGACTCGTACAGGAAGGTGGGGTGATAATAGGTAACCGTGCCGGTGAGGTCGTTAAGCAGCCCCATCCGCAGGAAGCTGTCGGTTTCCGCTCCGAAGGCCTCCCGATTGAAAAAATTTCCCCAGCGGCCGATGCACTGTCCAATCAAAAACCCCAAGCACACCAGATCCAGCAGAGCCGGAGCGCTGATTTTTTTGATTTTGCACAAAACCAAGACGCCAATTACCGCGCCGATAACGCCGCCGTATATGGCAAGCCCCCCCTCCCAGATGTACAGGCAGGAGATTGGGTTATCCGCATATTGCTCCCAAGAGAATATGCAGTAATACGCCCGGGCGCAGATAATGGCAAAGGGCGTCACCGTGAGCACACCGTCGATCAGATCATCCTCGGAGATACCGAACTGTCTGCTGCGTTTGCCGCAGTATAAAACCGCCAGACACAGCCCCAAGGCGATGATCACGCCGTACCATCGGATTTCAAAGCTCCCGATGGCAAAGCCGGTGGAAGGGTCCAGGCGAAGGCCCAGACCCGGGAAGGTAATTTCGGAAAAAGCGTTCATGGTCATTCCTCCCATTGCCGCGGCCACACCACCGACATGGCGCACCGGTCCGCCCGCATGGTTTGCCGCAAGAATTCTTCCGTCTGCTCTTTGGTCACGGAGGCGTACGCCTCTGGGAAATCCAGATACCGGACGCCGTCAAAATAGGAGGCGCAGAGCCGGTAACAGGTGCCGTCAAAGCTGTCCAATCCCCGAATACGGCGGCCTAAAGCCGACTTTTTCAGGCGTTGGAACATGTCCTTCTCAATTCCCTCTTGGCCCAGTCGCTCCGCCTCCGACAGGATCGCCGCCTGCACAGCCTGAGGATCGCGGCTATCGCCGCCGCAGCTCAGCAGCGCCACACCGGGCAGGTCTTCGTAGCCAGCGCCGAAGGAGGCGTCGATCAGGCCCTGCTCATACAGCCGGAGGTATAGGGCAGAGGATTCCCCCATCAGAGCCTCCGCGGCTAAATCCCCGACAATCTGCTGGTGCATACCGGCCGGGCCGCGGCCCGGCCAGGGGCATTGAAAGCCCATCTGGAACGTGGGCATGGCCACATCCATCCGCCGGTCCACCCGGCTTTTATAACAGCGCAGGTCCTCCGGCGGTCCATAATCCCGCTCCGCCGCGGGCTGCCGCTCCCGGGGCAGAATCTCCTCCGCTGTTCGCACCACCTCCTCCGGATCCACATCCCCAACCACGCACAATATCATGTTGGAGGGCGTGTAAAAGGCCCGATAGCAGTCCAAAAGCGTCTGGGCAGTAATTTTTCCAATGCTCTCCACCGTACCGGCAATGGGAACCCGCGCAGGATGATGCCGGAACAATGCGGCAAACAAATCCTCTTCCACCTTGATGTCGGACCGGTCCTCACACATGCGGATCTCCTGCTCGATGATTCCCCGCTCTTTCTCCACGCTCTCCCGTGTGAAATACGGCGTACTGACAAAAGTTAGCAGCAACCGCAGACATTGCGAAAAATGCTCCGTACAGGAAAAATAATAGGCGGTCATAAAAAAGTTAGTAAAGGCGTTGGGATTGGCGCCCAGGGCGGAAAACTCCTGCATCACATCCCGATCCGGCAGGTCAAACATTTTGTGCTCCAGGTAGTGGGCAACACCATCCGGGGTTGTGAACTCTCTGCCATTCCAGCGGAATTTCGTGTCAATGGAGCCATACCGGGTGACAAAATAGGCGTACTTTTTGGAAAAGCCCGGCTTTGGAACGATCGTAATAGGAAGACCGTTGGCCAGGGTGGTTTCCATGATCCGCTCATCTAAAATAGGATCGTAGTGGTCGATCATACAGGCGCCCCCTTCAGCAGGAAAATTGTATCCAGCCGGATTTGACGGGCTACCGCCGCCACTTGATCTGCAGTCACGGCCTGTACGGCCGCCTCATATTCCGACACGCTGAGCGGAAAGCCGCTCAGCCGGCCAAACATGGCAAAATCCTCCATCCTACCAGGCGAGTCCGACACTGTGCGAAGGCTGGAGCAGATAGCCCGCTTGGCCGCTTCCAGCTCCTGACCTGTGATTTCTCCGGCGCAGCAAACTTCCAGCTGCCGCAAAATTTCGTCTTTCGCCATCGCGTATTTTCCAGTTTCAATGCCGGAGGATACCGCCAGAATCCCCTTGGAGCCAAAAACAGAGGAGTCGGCATAATAGCAAAGGGAGAGCCTCTCCCGAACGTTCACAAACAGCTTACTGGTTACGCCTGCGCCATATAGGGCGTTGAATACCATTAGCGTAGGGAATTCCTTGTCCCTGGTTGTTATGCCGGTGGTGAAGCCCATGGAAAGCTTGGCCTGAGTCACACCCATGGTTTCTTCCAAATACTGTGTTTGCCGGGTCTTCCGCATGGGTTTCCAGGCGGAGAGGTCCATGTCACCTCGGGGCAAAGGCTGCAATACGCGCCGCAGCAGGGCCGCAACCCGTTCCGGAGTCGCGCTGCCGGCGTAAAAAATTTCGATGGGGGAATGGGCCAGCAGGGACTGATAGTGCGCATAGAGCGCTGCCGGGTCGATCTCGGCCACGTCCTCCGGCTCGCCCAAGCGAGACACGCCAAAGCTGTCTTCCCGGCACATAGCCCGGAGCATCTGCCGATCTGCATAGGACCGCTTATCGTTTAGCAGAGCCTCCATGGTGTTGATCAGATTTTGCTTTTCCCCGGCTACAAACTCCGGCACGAACGCGCCGCCCTCCAGACGAGGCTGGAACAATACCTCTCCCAGGAACTCCAGCATAGGCTCCAGCACCTGATCTCCCGGCAGGGCAAAGCGATCTTCCATAAAGCTCAGAAATACGCCGCAAGTCTGAAGCTCTCCATTTTTCCGGACCAAAGGACCCAGGCCCGCCCCATAATATAGATCCAAAACCTGAGAAATACTGCGCAGGTCCGGATGCATTTGAGTGCCGCGGAGCAGGACGTTGGCCACCAGGGCGTTTTTTGCAGCCTCCTCTCGCCGCAACGGGCGTAGCAGGCTGAAGCTGAGGCACGCGCTTTTGAACCGGTCCGTACAAATGGCCCTCAGCCAAACCTGGGGCATAATCTCTATCCGTTGATCCATGGCATTCTTCCTTTCAATTGTTCCAACATTATACAACACTTTCTAAGGAAGTGGAAGCGAAAAAAATCTGAAATTTAAAAATTTTGCTGCTTCCCTTGTCAATTTCCCCATATTCGTGTAAAATAATCGGCAACGGGCCTGAGGCTCAAAACTTTTCCCCAGCGGGAAGGGAGAAACCTGTATGCAGTGGCTGGAACTCACCATTCAAACCTCATCGGCCGGTATTAACCGCGTGGCGGATCGGCTCACCGCCCTGGGTTACGACAGCTTTGTCCTGGATGACGGGGCCGAGGCTCAAGCGCTGTTGGAACAGGATCGGATGTACTGGGGCTGTGTGGATGAAACGTTGGTCCGGCAGATAGCCGGTCGGTCTCAAATCAGGCTATATCTGGAGCAGGACCACCGGGCGCAGGCCCGCCTGGAAGCCCTGCGGGAGTCGCTTTCTATTTGGAAGCGTCAGCAGCAGGAAACAGATCTGGGCCCTCTGACCATTACCGCCGCGACTTTGCAAGAGGAGGATTGGGAAAATAGCTGGAAGCAAAACTACCCGCCTCAATTTGTGGGGGAACGGCTGGCGATTCTACCCTACTGGGCTCCTCTTGCAGCAGCAGAAGGCAGGCTGCCCGTCATTTTAGATCCCGGCCTCACCTTCGGCACCGGCGCGCATCCCTCCACGCAGCTGTGCCTGACCGCGCTGGAGGAACATGTGAAACCCGATGCCCTAGTTGCGGACCTGGGCTGCGGCAGTGGGATTCTCTCCATTGCCGCTCTGCGCCTGGGCGCTAAAACCGCGTTCGGCGTGGACTTAGACTCAAAATCAGAGGATATTTCCCGGGAAAACGCCCGGTACAACGGGTTCGAAGCCGACCGGTTCCGGGCTATGACCGGCGACCTGTGTCAGGATGCGCAACTTTGGCGGTATTTGGCCGACCGATCCGGCGGATTTGATCTTGTTCTGGTCAATATTGTCTCTGATGTAATATGTGCCCTGGCGCCTATGCTTTCCACCATTCTCCGGCCGAACGGCGTTGTCATCTGTTCCGGAATCCTGCAACCCCGTCTTCCCGACGTGGAATCGGCGCTGGCCGCTGGCGGCCTGCAGGTTTTGCAGCGCTTACAACAGGAACAGTGGCGGTGTCTGGTGGTCGGCGTCCAACCGGGCTGAGGAGGTGCTGTCATTGCGTTTTTTAACCTATCACGCCAAGCTTCGCTTAAAAAAAACCGCACTTGTTATTCTGGTGATTCTGCTGGTCCTTTTTACGGCCTGGATCTGCTGGGTGGTGTGGCTGCAGCGCTTTGTTGTCTATACCCGGGATGGGGTTGTCTTTGATTTTGACCATTCCACTGTGCATTTGGGCGCTCAGACGCCTCCGGAGCCCGCCGCCACGGCGGTCACGGTTCCTGTGGAGATCATTTTTGACGACAATCCGGGTGACGCCGTCACCGGCGGCCTGAAGCCTCTGTCCGGCTATTCCGTAGACTCCGCCGTCCTTCTGGAGAATTTCAGCGCCCTCCGCGCGTCCTTGGAGCAGCTGGAGCCGGGAACGGCGGTGTTGCTGGATGTCAAAAGTAAATTCGGCAATTTTTACTACTCTACCAGTCTGGCCAACGCCCCCCGCTCCGACAGCATCGACGCCGCAGCGATGGACGAGCTGATTGCATGGCTCTGTCAAAGCGAGCTTTACGTGATCGCCAGAGTTCCCGCCTTCCGGGACTCCGCCTTTGCGCAGGCTAACCAATCCGCCGGCCTGGCCTTGGCCAGCGGAGCGCTCTGGACGGACGCGGAACAGTGTTATTGGTTGGATCCTGCCAGCGACATGGTGCTCACCAACTTGTCTCAGATCTGCCGGGAATTGCGGGACCTGGGGTTTGACGAAGTGGTATTCTCCGACTTTCGTTTCCCGGATAGCGGCAGCATCGTCTACAACGCCACCGCCTCCAAGGAGCAAATCATTCAGCAGGCCGCGCAACAATTGGTCACAGCCTTTTCTGGCAACGACTTCACCGTTTCCTTTTGTACGGAAAACCCCGCATTTTCCCTGCCTACCGGCCAGTCTCGCCTGTACTTGACCGGCATGGCCGCCCAACAGGCGGCCAGCGTGGCTGCGAAAGCCGCTGTAATCGACCCAAAGGCTCAAATCGTATTTCTCACGGAATCCAGGGACACACGTTTTGACGAATACAGCGTGCTGCGGCCTGTTGTGATCCCCCAGGGGGAAGCTGGGCAATAGCAAGAAGCCGGGAACGAACCATCGTGTCCGCTCCCGGTTTCTTCCCACAGCCTGCGCCGCTGCTTAAAATTAACACTTGATTTTTTACCCGGGATGCGCTATATACATACCCATGTGGCAGCGCCGCAGAAAGGAGCTATTTTATGCCAAAATCCGCCCCACGTGGGATACCGTTTTTAAAAAAGAAGGAAAATCGGTACCTGTGGTATATTCTGATCCTGCCCGCTTACCTGATCGCCTTTGCACTGGTGGAGGCTTTGGTGCCGGAGTCGATTTGCTGGCCCACCTACCTCCCTATTGATGATAAAATCCCCTTTTTAGAGGGGTTTGTTATCCCCTATTTCCTCTGGTTTCCCATGATTTTTTGTATGGGGCTCTACCTGGTGATTCGGGATCACGAGGGCTTCAAGCGTTACATGACCTTTATCGGCGTGGCCTTTTTCACCACCCTGCTGATCTACTGCATTTTCCCAAATAAGCAGGAGCTTCGCCCCGTTCAGTTTCCACGAGACAACGTGCTCACCCGTTTGGTCGCCACCATCTATGCATCGGACACCAATACCAATGTGTGCCCCAGCATTCACGTGATCGGTTCCTTCGGCGTGGTTTTCGCCTTGCAGCACTGCCAGCGTCTTCGTAGCAAAGCCTGGCTGCGGTTCTTCGTTATCGTGGGGGCTGCATTGGTTTCTATTTCTACGGTTTTTGTCAAGCAACACTCTCTTTTGGATATCCTGGTAGCGATCCCGTTCAGTATCCTAATGTATTTTCTCGTCTATCGGCTGATTTTCCGGCCCAGAAAGCAAAAAGCGCGGACCGACGCCCAGGAACAGGAGCCCTCCGCCCTTTCTTCAGAGGGATGACACACCAGCTGATCTAGAAAACTGGCCTTTTTAAGCAGGTATTTCGTCATATCTGGGTTGGGCTGCGGCGGCCTTTCGGGCCGCCGCAGCCCGTTCACCGCAATTTGCGCGCTGCGCAGCCCGCGCCGGATTCGCCGGGCCATATAGACGCTCTGTCGCGCTTTTTCGTAAAATTAAAGAAAAATTAAGAACCCAACGCGTTGAATCTTAAAATTGTTTCCGGTATGATAAGCCTAGCATAGAAGAGAGAAACAAAGGAGGTTCCTTCATGGACGCATTTATGCAGGCGCTCAGCCTTGTCCTGAAGATATTTACACTGTATACCGCCTTCATCAGCCTGCTTTTTTTACTGCCTCGAAAGAAGATTCCCGTTTCCGCAGCAAAAACCCGATTTGCCATACTCATTGCTGCGCGTAACGAGGAGGCCGTCATCGGCGGAACCATTCAGCGTCTGTGGGGCCAGCAGTATCCGGCGGAGCTTTTCGACCTGTTCGTCATTCCCAACAACTGCACCGACGACACAGAGGGCGCCGCCCGCCGGGCCGGCGCCACGATCCTGCCCTGCACGGGTACGGTCCGAAATAAAGGAGACGCCCTGCACTGCGCCTTCTCCGCCTTGAAAAACGCTGGGTACGACGCCTATTGCGTCTTTGACGCCGACAATTTGGTAGACCCTGACTTTTTGTCCCGGATGAACGACGCTTTCTGCGCCGGCGCCCAGGCCGCGAAGGGCATCCAAAAGGCCATGAATCCCCATGATTCCTGGATTTCCGGCTGCTACGACTTGTATTTTGAAAACTTCAATCTTCTCTATAACCGGCCGCGCAGCAATTGCCGCCTTTCCGCCAAGCTGGTGGGCACCGGCTTTGCAGTGACGCAGGACCTGATGAACCGGTTGGGCGGCTGGAATACCGACACCATGGCTGAAGACGCAGAATTCGCCGCTCAGTGCGCCATGGCCGGGACTCGAGTCTGGTTCGTACCGGAAGCCGTTACATATGATGAAGAGCCTGTCACATTCCGGCAGTCCATGGTCCAGCGCCGCCGCTGGTGCAGCGGCGTTATGCAGGTCGCAGGGCTCTATCTGCCCCGGCTTTGGCGGGGTGTCTTCCGGAAAAGTCCCCGGCTCTGCCTGGACTTTGCAGTTTTCCTGTCCATGCCTCTGGTGCAGGTCTTGGCGATTCTGCCCGGTATCTGGACTCTTTATCTGACCGTTGCGGCGCATAACTGGATTGCCATCCTGCTCGCATTGGCCTCCTTCTGGGGCGGTATGACGCTCACGGCCCTGTTCCTCGCTTTGGTAGGTCGCCGTCCCTTAAAGAAAATGGTTAAACCGATTTTACTCTATCCTATTTTTACCGCCTCCTGGCTTCCCCTGCACGTTTTAGCGGTATTCCGCAAGGCCAAGGTCTGGAAGCCCATCGCACACCGTCGGGGCTCCGTCTCCCTGCCCGCCGGGCTGTCCTACCGTTAATTTCGAATCTAGTCTTTGGTATCACAATTTCTAACACGTCGAGCCGCTGTGCAAGCTTGCACAGCGGCCTTTTTTATGCTGGCAGCAAGGTAATAATCGGTACCTCCGGCGGATTGAAGATCCGCGGCAGAAAATTCCGCGCCAGGCCCCGACTTACCACCATGGTACAATTCCCCAGCTCATATAGCCCCCCGGCGTAGTATGGAAAGAGCCCTTGCTCTGGGGCATACAAGCCGTTGAGCATGCCGGGAATGCGCCACTGCCCGCCATGGGCGTGACCGCAAACCACCAGCTCATATCCGCAGGTGGAGAATTCCGTTACGAAGTTGGGCCGATGAGACAGCAAAATTGAATAAAATTCAGGAGTCCGCCTGGCCTGGCAGCAGGCCAGCTGCCGACGCCATCTGCCATCTTCGATTCCCAGCGCGTCAAAGCCACCGATACACAGCGGCTGCCCAGCTAATATTGTTTCCTCCGTCATGCCTGCCAGCACATGGATCCCGCAGCCCTGAATTCGGTTCAGGACCCGTTCCACATCTGGAATCCGGAATTCGTGGTTTCCCGTCACGTACCAGCAGGGATAGCGCCCGCCAAGCGTCTCCAGCAGGGCCCAGGCGCCCTGTTCCTTCGCCCTGTCATCTACCATATCTCCAGGCAAAAAAACGCCATTTGGCTGCTCTGCTTCCAGTAAAGACAGAAGCTGGCTCTGTCCTTCGCCGTAGAGTGTACTATGTAGGTCGGACAACACCGCCAGCTTGACCGGCCCTGTGAGTTTTTTGCTCGAGAGCTGATAACGGCGAACCGCCAGATGTGCCGACGCCGCGACTCCCACCGCGGCCCCCGCCCCAATTAGGATCCCGCAGGCACTCCACCATTTCATGCTCCGGCCCTCCTCGCTTTCCAGCGGCAATTTCCCAATATTATAGCAAAGCCCCCTGTAAAAACAAGGATGGATTTCCTTCGTCACAAAAAGTTTTCATTTGCAGAGCAAGTTCCCACCTGACAAGCCATATAGTGAATCGAGGTGAGGACATGCGTCGTTCCGGTACAATGTTTTACAGCGCCCTGCTGCTGACAGGCGCCAACCTGCTACTGCGGTTGGTCTCGCTTGGGTTCCAGGTCTACCTCTCCGGGCGGATTGGGGCCTCCGGCATTGGGCTGCTGCAGCTGGTTCTGTCCGTTTCCATGCTGGCCATGACCGTCGGCATGGCCGGTATTCGAACCTCCACCATGTATCTGACCGCAGAGGAAATCGGCCGGAAACGCCTGCAGGGAATCGGTCCGGTTTTATCCGCCTGTTTTCTTTACAGCTTTTTGTTTAGCACCGCCATCAGCCTGCTGGTGTTCCAGATTGCGCCGTTTTTAGCGGAATCATGGATTGGCGACAGCCGGACCACCGCCGCGCTACGGGTCTTCTCTGCCTTTCTTCCTGTCTGCTGCCTTTGCGGCGTTATGACGGGATATTTCACCGCTGCTGGGCGGATTCGGGAATTGGTGGTCGTGGAAATCCTGGAGCAGATCGTGTCCATGGGCTTGACGGTTTTACTTTTGTCCCGCTGGGCTGGCGACGACCCGGGCCGCTCCTGCTGCGCCGTTGTAGGCGGCAGCAGTGTGGCCTCCGTGGTCACGCTGCTTTGTCTGCTGACTTTGCGACGGCGGGATCCCATTCCCCGTCCCCAGGAGCGTATTCCCGTGGCCGGGCGGCTCCTACGTCTGGCCCTACCCCTGGCGCTGGCGGATAATCTGCGAACCGGACTGTCCACCATTGAGAACCTCATTGTGCCCCGGCGTCTGGGTTTGTTTCCCGCCGTGTCGGATCCCATGGCGGATTACGGTATGGTCTGCGGCATGGTATTTCCGGCGCTCATGTTTCCCGCCTCCATCCTTTTCTCCCTTTCGGAGCTGCTGGTGCCGGAGCTCTCCCGTTGCGCCGCCGGAAACCGGCAGCGGAGAATTCGTTATCTCACCGGGCGGAGTCTGCGGGTCGCGCTTCTGTACGGCCTGGCCGCCGGCGGGATCCTGTATGTGGCGGCGGAGCCATTGGGCATGCTCTTGTATGGGAATCTTCAGGTGGGGCAACTGCTCCGGCGTTTCGCGCCTTTGGCGCCCATGCTCTACGTGGACGCGGTGACGGACGCCACTGTCAAAGGGATGGGCCAGCAGGTGGCGTGCGTGCGCTACAACACCATCACCTCTTTTCTGGATGTGGTGTTTCTCTGGGTCCTCTTACCTACCTTCGGTCTAAACGGCTACTATCTGAGCTTCGTGGTTACACATGCACTCAATTTTGTTTTGAGCATCCGTCGGCTGCAAAAGGTCACCGGGTTTAAGCCCCAGCTTGGTGTGGTGCTGCGGGCCATTGCCGGCGCGGTTGGAGCCTCTTGGGTGGCCACGCTCCTGCCCCAGGCGGATGGCCTGGGCGGGGTCCTTTTCCTGGGCGGCGTCTACCTGGGCATTCTCGCGCTGCTGATGCTGATTTTAGGCGTACTGGGAAAAGAGGACTGGCTTTGGGTCAAGGGGTTGGTGCACCCAGTTGACAATCAAGCACTTGACAAGCTATAATGAATCAAAGATTTTGACCGCCTACCTCAGACGGAGAAAGAGAGAATATCATGATCAGCTTTCGCAATGATTATTCCGAAGGAGCTCACCCGAAAATTCTAAATGCGCTGATTCAAACCAATTTGGAGTCCACGCCCGGCTATGGCGAGGACGCTTACTGCGCCGCCGCGGCCCATGCCGTCCGCCTTCGTTTTGCCTGCCCAGATGCAGGCGTACATTTCCTGGTGGGCGGAACGCAGACCAATGCCATCGCCTCCGCCGCGTTTCTCCGTCCCTGGGAAGCCATGGTGGCTGTGGATACCGGCCACGTAGCGGTGCATGAAACCGGCGCCATTGAAGCCCGGGGGCATAAGGTGATTACAGTCCCGAATCAGGAGGGGAAAATGACCTGTCAGGCCTTGGAACAGGTGTGGCAGGCGCACAATGCCGGCAATCTTGGGCACATGGTCAAGCCGAAGCTTCTGTATCTTTCCGATTCCACGGAGCTGGGTACCGTCTATACCAAAGCGGAGCTTCAGGCTTTGCGGTCGCTGTGCGACCGGCTGGGCATGGCGCTCTATCTGGACGGCGCCCGGCTGGGCGCGGCGCTGACCGCCCCGGGCAACGATCTGACGCCAGAGGACCTGCCCCAACTGTGTGATGCTTTTACCATCGGCGGCACCAAAAATGGACTCCTGTTTGGAGAGTGTCTGGTTTTACGCGACCCAGCCCTCTGGCCCGACTTCCGCTTTGCCATAAAACAGGGCGGCGGCCTGCTGGCCAAGGGCCGGCTGCTAGGCGTGCAATTCCAGGCTCTTTTGGAGCAGGACCTGTGGCTGGAGACCGCCCGGCACGCCAACCAAATGGCGGCCCGTCTGACCGAGGGCTTTCTGGCGGCGGGATATCCCCTGTACGCGCAATCCCCAACTAACCAGGTCTTCCCCATACTACCCAAAAAGAAGATTGCAGAGTTGGCCGCAGCGTTTTCCTTTGAGATTTCCGCACCTGTGGACCAGGAGCGGGACGCTGTCCGCTTTGTCACCTCCTGGGCCACCCGGCCGGAGCAGGTGGACGCCCTGCTTTGTGCCCTGCGGCGGGAGGAGCGGGCTTAATTCGGCCCATTCTCGCTTGCCGGAATCCTTACCAAACGGCGGGCCGGCTTTTGGCCGCCGGCTGGGAGCTGGACTTCTCCAACCCGCCGGACAGCGGGGATCCGCTAGCGGGCGTCTCCCTTCTGGGGAACGCCCTGTTGCTGGGGATTACGGACGGTTACGTGCCAGAGAATAAACTGGCGGATATTGGCTGCGGTGTTGAGCTCTATCTGACAGTACCGCAAAAACAATTGGAGCAGGTATACCAAAATCACCTCTGCTTCAATCCCGCGGAGCTTAAACGTCAGCCCTGGGGTGATATGGCTTTTGAATTCCAGATGGAGGGCTTTCGGTTTATGATTGCGGGGCATTTGGATTAAAAGGAATAAAGTTAAGATCCATCCGGCCCAATAAAGAAATCTTTTCAAAAAATGACGCTAAGAGGCACCCGTTTGGGTGCCTCTTAGCGTTTCAGCGTGTCAAAAAAGTCTCGCAAAGTCCGCCACAACGATGGTGAAATCAGGGCCGTAGCCTTTAATATCGAAGGCATTGGTATATGGCTGGCTGGGGATGTTCTCCGCCTCGAACTTGCCCAAAATGACGCTGTTGGAATTCAGGAACAGCAAAACTGCAATGGGCTCATCTTCCGTGATGGTCCGTGGCAGCCGCACCTGCCGTTCTCCACATCCAGCTTCAGATCGGTCTGAAGGATGGCCGGGTTGTCAATGGTGGGCGCAAGGTTGTCCAGAGTCAGGTTAAAGGACCACACATCGTCTGCCACTTCGTCTCCATCGTCTAGATAGGCCGTCACGGTGTAGGTGATTCTGGTTCCGTCAGGCGGCTTATTACCGCCCTATCCTATCGCACTAGTGCCGTATTGGTGATGTAGAAGGGGATAATCATACCAACGTCGGGCTGTAAAAGCTTTATGCACATTATCTCCATCCAGATGGAAATACTCCTTTTTCATGGCGCTGTCCATGGCCGAAAAGGTCAGCCGCTTGGCGTTCCGGAGCATGCCAAAGTCCAGTTCCGTCAAGGGATTGGCGTAGAAGATCGCACTTAACGAGTGACGGAACCTATTTATGAAAGCCCCGCGTTGACAACCAGTAATCCTCCACCAAATCCCGATGGGTGCAGACTATTTCCAGGCTTGGAAGCTCCGCGGGCGTAAAAAACCGCAGCTCCGTGGATTCGGTGCTCTGAAGAAGAATAGGCTCCCGGGTCAGTTGTATTCGATACAGCACGATGATCATGCGCCATACACTGCCGTCCCGATAGCTGGCAATCCGGTGCGGCGTATCAAAGACGCCCAGTTTTTCAAAAGCTCCCTCCGGCAATCGCAGCCCTGTCTCCTCCCACAACTCCCGGGCCATGGCCCGGCGCTCCGGCTCACGACCCCGGACGCCGCCGCCCAAAAGGCCCCATACGCCACAGTCCTGCCGCCGTTCCAGTAGCAGCTTTCCCTGCCATTCCACTAAGGCGTTGACGCCCAGACGGGTGGGCCGATTGGGCTTGGGCGCGGCGGGATCGCCGCAATAAAACTGCACAATTGACATACTCGCATCCCCCTGTCCCAAACGGGCATACATACTAAAGGACCAAATCCACCTGATAGGGATCCTCAATTAAAAGGTAGGCGCAGCCGTTTACAAGGCAGGCCTGCAAATTTTCCCTGTTTTCCCGCAACAACTCCTCCTGGGTACACCCGCTGTCGTCCAGCCGATCCTCGATGATACGGGCATGCTCCCGGATTAAATTGAAATGCGTGCAGATGTAGTCCTCCCGGAATATCAGACAAACGTATCGGATTTGGCTCAGCATAGCGGGTGGGAAGTCCTCCCGATAGTTAAACGGGATATAGCAGCCCTCAACAATCAGGTTTTGACGATTCTCCAGGCAGGTCTTAATGATTTCCCGCACCACGGGCCAAAGGTACGCTGTGAGCTCCCGATCCGGACTCTTCGGCGTCAGGGGACAGTGGCCGCTGCGGATCAGGCCCATTTTTAAGTGGTCGATGGACAAATAGGGATATCCGTATTGTTCCAGCAGACGCTGTGCCAGCAGGGTCTTCCCTGTGTGCGTCCCGCCTGCTATTAAAAGTACCATTGCAGCCTCCGCCTCCAGTCTGAATTCCCCTTTACGCAAGTACGGACTACTCGGATTGGGGGATTTGGTCAAAACAGCTCCGATAGCTGTGCAAAGGTCTCGATTTTTGCGTCATACCCTTCCGGTGCGCCGAAGCCGTAGGCCGCCCAAATAAAAGGGACGCCCGCCATCCGCGCCGCTTCCAGGTCCCCTTGGGTGTCTCCCACGTACACGGCGCTGGAAATACACCAGCGCTTCAGAAGCAGGCGGAGCGTCTCCCCCTTGCACAGGCCCGTGTCCCCGAAACAGATATGACCCGTAAACCAAGGGCCCATTTCGGACTTTTTTAGCAGCAGCTCTATATAGCCCTTCTGACAGTTGCTAACAATAAACAGCCGGTGCCGACGGGACAAGACTCGGACCGTCTCCTGTACCCTGGGATAGAGAATCTGGCAGGGGTCCTCCTCCATCGTCCGGTGCTCCCAGGCAAACATGCGTGTCATGAGGGCGTGTCGCCGCGCCGGCTCTAGGCCCGGCAGCAGTTCCAGCTCAATTTCATCCATTGTTTTCCCAAACAGCGACCGCAGACGCTCCGGGGTACAGACCAAATTGGTGGTCCCGTCCTCCCGCAACCCCCGATTCCAGCCCTTGGCCACCAGCTCCACGGAGTCCCAGAGGGTCCCGTCCACATCGAAAATCAGGCTCTCCGCTCTCATCTCGCCACTCCCTCCGGCTCCGGCTCCCGCAGACGCCGCAGCGTCCTGCGAAACAGTATCGCAAAGGTCACCACTGTGGTGATCACGGCAAGAAAATCTGCCACTGGCTCAGCCAAAAACACCGCCATGGCCTTTTCCCCCTCGGTGTGGAAGAACAACGGCAGCAGGAAAATTAGCGGGATCAGCAGCAGAATCTTTCGCAGGACCGCCAAAAACAGGGAGACCTTCGCGTTTCCCAGGGCGATAAAGGTCTGCTGGCAGGCAATCTGGGCGCCAAATATCAGCGCAACCGCCATATAAATCCGCATAGCCCACGCACTGTACGCTATCAGAGCCTCGTCTGTTGCGAATACCGCCGCCAGAGCGCCTGGGCACAGCATGGCCAGCGACCAAAGAAGCAGAGAATACCCCAGAGAAATTCCCAGAAGAAGCGCAAACGCTTTTCTGACCCGCTCCGGATTCCGCGCTCCGAAATTATAGCTGATGATGGGCTGGGCACCCTGGGTCAGGCCCTGCAGCGGCAGCATGGAAAACTGCATTACGCTGGACAATATCGTCATGGCCCCGACCGCCAGGTCGCCGCCGAACTTTTGCAAAGTGGCGTTGAAGCACACGGCAATGACACCTTCTGTGGACTGCATAATAAAGGGGGACAGGCCCAGCGCCAGGCAAGGACCATAGACCCGCCAGTTTATCTTGAGGTTCTCCCGCCGGATGCGCAGACCGGTTCGTTTTCCCAACAAAAACCGTACCACCCAGGCGGCGGATAGGGCCTGGGAGATAATCGTAGCCAGCGCGGCCCCGGATACACCCAGATGCAAAACCTGGATAAAAATCGTGTCAAGAATGATGTTGCACACCGCTCCGATGATGACGCTCACCATGGACACTCCGGCAAAGCCCTGAGCGGTGATAAACGCGTTGAGGCCCAAAGCCAGCTCCACAAAGATCGTACCCAAGGCGTAGATGTTCATATATTCCACTGCGTAGCCGATGGTATCGGGACTGGCCCCAAAGGTCAAAAGCAGCGGTCGGTTGAAAGCAAGAAACAGGGCGGTCAGGACGACGCTCACCAAAATTGCGCCGGTGGTACAGTTGCCCAGAATCTTTTCCGCCGCCTGCCGGTCCCCCCGGCCCAGCATAATGGAGGCTCTGGTGGCGCCTCCCATGGCCGTCAAAGCAGCAAAGGCGGAGATGATCATAATCAGGCTCAGGCAAACTCCCACGCCGGTCAGGGCCGTTTTTCCCACCACTGGAATGTGTCCAATGTAAATCCGGTCCACCATATTGTACAGCGCATTGACCAGCTGGGCGGTAATCGTGGGCAGCGCCAGCCGCAGCAGCAATTTCCCCACGCTGCCTTGGCTGAGGTCCGTGTTCCTTCCCTGTTCCATAAGCGTTTGTCTCCTCCCCTGCGGCTCCGAGCCGCGCAAATATTTTTACAGCACTATCATTATACTCTCTTTTTCCCTGATGGCAACGCAAAAAAGGCACCGCCGCTGATTTAACTGCGGTGCCTGCCTGGCTAGCAAAGGCAATGATCGGTTGTCTTTGGGCCGTTCTGCAACCAAACAACAAATGAATCCCGCAGGTGCGTGTTTGGCGCCCCCAAGGGCGGCCAAAGGCCGCCCCTACACACCCCTCAAAGAATCCTGAAAGGGCGAACCGCGCCCATCGGTGGGCCGTTTTGGGCTGCCCCTATATTCTAATCTCATTTCTCATGGGTCCTTTGATTGTATAACTCTCCATACCCGGCTTTTTACGGCACCTGTTCAATATGCCGCTGAATGCGGTTCATCAGCATATCCAGCGCCACCAAGTTTTTGCCACCCTCCAGCACTACCAAGTCCGCAAATTTTTTGCTGGGCTCCACGTATTGATCGTGCATGGGCTTTACCGTTGTCTGATACTGCGTCAGCACAGACTCCAGGGTCCTGCCACGTTTATTCACATCTCGCTTAATTCGCCGGCATAACCGGATATCCGCATCCGTATCCACGTAAATTTTAATATCCATTAAATCCCGCAGCGCCTTATTCTCAAAAATCAGAATTCCCTCCACCATAATGACGCTTTTGGGGCAAATCCGAATCACCTGGTCGCTGCGATTATGTACGGCAAAATCGTACACCGGGCAATCCACCGCCCCGCCGCTGCGCAGCAGTCTCAGCTGCTGCACCATGAGCTCGGTCTCGAAAGCCGCAGGTTCATCATAGTTCAGCTTACAGCGCTCCTCATAGGGCAGCTCGTTGTGCGCCCGGTAGTAATTGTCATGACTCAGGACCGTGATATCGTCCCCAAAACGGCCCATCAGGTTTCGCATCAGCGTCGTCTTGCCGCTCCCACTGCCGCCGGCAATGCCAATGACCAGTACTCTCGCCATTTTCCCGTCCTCCATCACACCGTGCCGGGCACGGCCTTTTCTGACCATTATAGCGGAAAAGCGGGAAAAAGGGAACCTCTTTTTCCCGTTTTCCCGCTTTTTACCCGCAGCAACTTTCAGCGCCGGCGTATGCTTCTGGCTTTTCCTTCCTACTTCTGCAACTCTTGCGTGGCCAGGTACGCTTCACGACCGGTTTGATACAGGTTCCGCCCCAAGCTGTCGATGGCCACCAGCACCGGGAAATCCACCACCTCCAGCCGCCGGACCGCCTCGGCCCCCAGGTCCTCATAAGCCACAATCTCGGCCTTTTTCACGCAACGGGCCAGCAGCGCCCCGGCGCCGCCAATGGCCGCAAAATACACTGCGCCAAATTTTTGCATGGCCGCAATCACCGCCGGGTCCCGCTTCCCCTTGCCGATCATCCCCGTGGAACCGGCCTCGATCATGGCAGGCGCATAGGCATCCATCCGGTAGCTGGTGGTGGGACCGCAGGCGCCCACCGCCATGCCATGCTGCCCAGGCGTAGGGCCGGCATAGTAAATCACCGCGCCGGCAATGTCAAAGGGCAGCGGTTTACCCGCAGCCAGTAGCTCCGTCAGGCGCTTGTGGGCAGCGTCCCGGGCGGTGTAAATCGTTCCTGTAAACAGCACGCTGTCGCCGCAGCGCAGAGCACGGGCCTGCTCCCGGGTCATGGGGGCGGTCAATTGATACTCCATCTCACAGCACCTCCGATTCGTGACGGGTCACGTGGCAGTTGATGTTAACCGCCACCGGCAGACTGGCCATGTGCACAGGCGAGGCCTCGATGTGGACCGCCAGTGCCGTAGTCCTGCCGCCAAAGCCCTGGGGACCGATCCCCAGAGCATTGATGCGCTCCAGCAGCTCCCTCTCCATTTCCGCATAGAACGGGTCAGAATTCGGCGTTCCAGCCTGGCGCAGCAGGGCCTTTTTTGCCAGCAGTGCCGCCCGGTCGAAGCAGCCGCCCAGACCTACGCCCACTATGATGGGTGGGCAGGGATTGGGTCCCGCTTCTTCCACAGTCTTCACCACAAAATCCTTCACACCCTGGGCCCCGTCCGAGGGCCGGAGCATGGCGATGCGGCTCATATTCTCGCTGCCAGCTCCCTTGGGCGCCACGGTCACCTTGACCTGGTCCCCGGGCACCAACTCTATGTACACAATGGCTGGCGTATTGTCCTTGGTGTTGACCCGCCGCAGGGGATCGCTGACCATGGAGCACCGCAGGCCCCCTTCCAGATAGCCCTGCCGAACGCCGGCATCTACCGCCGCCTGCAGGTCGCCATCGATATGGACCTCCTGGCCAATCTCCAAAAACACGCAGGCCGCCCCCGTATCCTGACAGATGGGCAGAGCATTCTCCTCCGCAATTTTGTAATTCTCCACAATTCGGTCCAGAATTTCACGCGCCGGGGTCCAAGGCTCCTGCTCTCGACCGGCGGCGATACAGGCCCGGACATCAGCCGGTAAATTCCGGTTGGCGCTGATACACAATTGGGCCACAGCCCAGGTAATGGCCTCCGCTTTGATTTCACGCATGGTATGTCCCTTTCTTTCAACAAGAGTTTTGAGCGCCGCAGCCTGCGCCGCTCGTTCACAGCTCTATTTTACACGAAGGGGCGTCGAGTTGCAACGCCCGGTCTGGCTTGTTCTCCCGGGTGTCACAACCGGCGGTATGCCGCGGCGATTTGGTCTAGTGCCCGGTTCAGAGTGTCCCGGGTGCAGGCCAGGTTCATTCGCACGAAGCCCTCTCCTTCCGATCCAAACCAATCGCCGTCGTTCAGCGCCACGCCCGCTTCCCAGGTAAAAAAGGTGTGGAGCTTAGCCTGGTCCATGCCCAAATCCCGGCAATCCAGCCACATCAGGTAGGTGCCCTCGGGTTCGATTAGCCGAATCCGGGGCATCTCGGCCTCCAGCCGCTTGCGCAGGCAATCGACGTTTCCACTTAAATGCTGCAATAGCTGATCCAGATACTCGTCGCCGTGCTGGTAGGCCGCTATGTACGCATAGACGCCCAGCATATTCAGGTTATCCGCATGGTTTAAAGCCAGCACCTTTTGAAACGGTTCGGCCAAGTCCGGATTGGAGGTCAAAACGGCGGCAGCTTTCATCGCTGCCAGATTAAACGTTTTACAGGGGGCAATGGCGGTCATGCAACTCCGCGCCAGATGCGGCGGCAGAGACAGAATTGGAATGTGGCTTTGACCTGGGTATCGGAAATCCGCATGGATTTCGTCGCTGAACAGCACCACGCCGTTCCGGGTGCAGATCTCCGCCACCCGCTCCAGCTCTCCCCGGGTGTAAACCCGGCCCACTGGATTGTGGGGGTTACACAGGAACATCAGTTTGGCGTCCGGATCCGCCGCCCGACGCTCCAGGTCCGCAAAGTCCATGGTATACCTGCCACGCTCCAGGCGCAGCGGGTTGTTGGACACCACCCTGCCCTGCTGCTCGATAGCGCCTGTGAAAGGGCCGTAAACCGGCCGCTGGAGAATCACCTTCTGGCCGGGCTCCGTAAAGGCCGCCACTGCCGTATACAGAGCGGGAACCACGCTGGTGATAGGGATTACCGCAGCGTCGCCCAGGTCCCATCCATGGCGTACTCTCTGCCACCGGGCAGTAGCCTCCCGAAAGGCCGGTGGCGTAGCCGTATAGGCAAAGACGCCGAAATTCACCTTTTCCCGCAGGGCCGCAATCACAGGCTCCGGGCAGCGAAAGTCCATATCCGCCACCCACATGGGAATGGCTGCGGGATTGTCCGGAATGTGATCCCATTTTACGCTGTCGGTATGCCGTCTATCCAGACATGTATTAAAATCGTAATGCAAGCTGCATCTCCTCCCCGGCTCAGGCCGTTGTATTTCCCTCCCATCATACTCCAAGAAGTTCTATTTTTCAACTGAAAGTAAAAAATGGAACCAGAATTGGTCTCTGCCGTGCTCATCTTGACTTTCCGGCTCTTTTTCGGGTATAGTAATTCCGAAAGAACTACAGGGGCAAGGGGACAGCCATGGATAAGCTGGAGCGAGAATTTTATAGCAGAGACACGCTGACCGTAGCCAGGGAACTGCTGGGCAAGGTGCTGGTACGCCGATTGCCGGACGTGGTCCTGGCCGGTCGCATTGTAGAGACAGAGGCCTATCGCGGGGTGAAAGACGCGGCGGCCCACTCCTATCAAAACCGCCGCACCGGCCGAACGGAGGTCATGTTTGGCCCAGGCGGCTTTGCCTATGTCTTCCTTGTCTACGGCATGCACTATTGCATGAACGTGGTCACGGCACAAGCCGACGAGCCGGAGGCGGTGCTGCTGCGGGCGGTTGCTCCGGCGGAACGGTATGGTACACTGCTTCAGCCCGGCGACGGCCCGGGCAAGCTCTGCCGGGCCCTGTCCATCGACAAAAGCTGCTATGGTCTGGACCTGTGCGGCGACGAGCTTTACCTGTTAAAGGACGACTTCCCCGAGTTTTCGGTAGGCCGCACCCGGCGCATCAACATTGATTATGCAGGCGCGGCCCGGGAGTATCCCTGGCGGTTCTTCATCCAGGGGGACCCCCATGTCTCCGGCGGAAAACAATTTCGTTAAAGACGTCAGACTAGTGTCCCCTCAAGGAAACGCCCCGGCCCTCTCGCTTTCGCGCAGGGGACGGGGCGTTGTTTGGGGCAGGGAGAAAAATGTCAGCTCCGGAATTCCGGCTTGTGGGCGTTTCTGGCTGAAAACGGATTGGAGGAACCGCCCGTGGACAGGTCAAAGTAGATACGGCTGTTTTCCGTGGTCCCGAAGTCCTTCTGGGAGCCGCTGTCCTGAATCTTGTTGAAGGCCTCCCGGAACAGCATGTTGTGGGCCTCCTCCCGGTTCAGCAGGAAGTCGATGGTCTCCCGGACGCCCTTGTCGTCGATTTGCCGATACAGGTACTGATATACCACCTTGGCCCGCTGCTCCGAGGCGATATCGGAAAGGATGTCCGCCGCCGCGTCTCCGGTCTCGTTAACATAAGCCGCCGTCCACAGATAGCCGGAGGCGTTGGTCAGCATGGGCGTCAAGCCGGAGAGCACATGGGGCTCTACAGAGCCAACCTTGGCGTCCTGCGCCTTCAGCTCATCGCCGTTGAGCTTGTTGACCAGGGCGGAAATCATCTCCAGGTGGCACAGCTCCTCCGTGGCGATATCCAAAAACAGATCCTTGAGCTCCGGGTCCTTGAACCGCATACTCTGGGACAGGTATTGCATGGCGGCTTTCAGTTCTCCCTGAGGGCCGCCCACCTGCTCCTGCAAGATGGCGGCATATACGGGATTGGGGCGGTCCACCCGCACGGGGTTTAAATATTGTTTTTCATGTTTAAACACAAACACCACTCCTTTTTTAGGTTAGTCCTAGTTTTACCCTAGTAAGGAGAAATATACCATCTGCAAAGGATTTCCTCCTTTGCCTTGGGAAGAAGCTCCTAACCTAAGCGCTCGAAAGAGCAAAACAGAAAAGGGAACCGTTTTGGTTCCCTTTTCCATGCAATTTAACTTTTTAAACCTTTGCCATTTACTCAGTCGTGCTTTAAGCCTTTCCGAATTACCGGCGCCAACAGCATGGCCAGGGTCCCGCCGATCAGCGCCGTCACAGCCTGAGGCCAGGAAAACATTGCTGTAAACAAACCCACCTGCTGTTCCGGCAGGCTCAGCAGGGTGCACAGCAACTGCACCACCACTAGATATAGAACCAAAGCCTTGGCCCCAGCCGCCGCCACCACGGCGAGTCCCCGCTTCCAAATTGGTCCCTGGGCACGCCGCGCCAATAGGTGCAACACCACAACCAGCACCAGGTTCCCCAGGGAGATGGCGGGGACAATCGCCAGATTCTGGGGCCCAATGCTCAGGAGGAATGCGAAAAATGGAGAGAGTACCGCTACGGTTACACCGCTCCAAAGCCCGGCCACCAGCGCCGCAATGCCCAGGATTAAATTGACACAGCTGCCGGTTAGGTACTGGCCTCCCGCTTTGGTCACAGCCTGCAGCACCACCAGCAGGGCCAGGAGTACCGCCGTCTCCGCAATCCATCTTACCTTTTTGTTCATACTTTGCATCATCCTTCCATTTCTCTCTATGTTCGCTGTCAGCTTGGCAGCTCCAAACCCAGGCGACGATACATGGTCTTTTTCACCGCCCGGAGAATGTTCTCATAACCGGTACACCGGCACAAATGCCCGGACAGGAGCTTTCGCAGCTCCACATCGGAATACAGCCTTCCCGACTCCAGAATTTCCACTGCGGTCATGATAAAGCCCGGGGTGCAAAAGCCGCACTGAATGGCTGCTTCGTCGATAAACGCCTGCTGTATATCCGACAACTCTCCGTTGGGCCCCAGGAGGCTCTCCAGGGTGCGGATGTGCTTGCCGTCGGCCCATACCGCTAAATAAATACAGGAATTAAAGCACTCCCCGTCGATTAGAACGTTGCAGGCGCCGCACTCGCCCACCTCGCAGCCTTTTTTCACGGAGGTCAGACGAAAATCGTTGCGCAGCAGGTCGGTAAGACTGGCCCGGACATCCACCACGGTCTCCACGTCCTTGCCATTGATGTTACAGACAATTTGCTTGTATTGGGCCATTACAGTTCTCCTCCCGCTCGCTGAATTGCCGCAGTCAGGCAGCGCCGGGCCAACTCCACCGCGATGTGCTGCCGAAACGCCTTGGATGCACGCCAGGAATCCCGGGGATGGAGGTCTTCCAGCACCGCCTGGGCGAACAACTCTACCGTCTGCTGACTGGAAGGCTTCCCCGCCGCGACAACCTCCGCCGCAGGCGCCCGCAAGGGAACCGGGCCCGCTACGCCATAGGCGATCCGGGCGCGGACGATTTCACGCTTGTCTGGCGAGAGCACCACGTTGGCTGAACAGCCGGTGGTGGCGATATCCAAGGCGTTACGCATGGCATACTTGATGTAACAGCCATAACAGTCAGTATAGCTCTCCTTGGGAACGAGCAGGGCCGTTTGAATTTCGCCAGGCCGCAAGTCAACCACTCCTGCCCGGAGGTAAAACGACGCAATGGGCTGGAGCCGGACTCCCTGGGGGCCTGTCAGCTCTACCAAGGCATCCCAGGCCAACAGGGTGGAGGCGGAGTCAGCAGAGGTGACGCCGTTGCAGGTATTGCCGCCGATGGTTCCGATGTTTCGAACCTGCGGGCCGCCCACCTGATCCACCGCTTCTCCCAAAACTCCAATGTATTTCTGAATCAAAGGGTCCTTGGTGATGTGGGAAAAGCTGGTAAGGCTGCCGATGCGGAGCGTCCCGTCCTCCTCCATCGTCACGCCCCGGAGGGCGTCGATACCGAAAATGGAGATTAGCTCCGCGCCGGCCCGCTTTCCCTCCCGGATTTGAACCAGTACGTCGGAACCCCCGGCAATAATCTGCGCCTGGGGATGCGCCACGCGCAGCGCCACAGCCTCCTCCACGGTTCTCGCCTCGTACAGCGCTTTTATATCGTACATAGGCGGCCTCCTTTATAGCAGCCCTTCCTCTTTGAATCGGGCAAAGAGGACGTGGGGTGTGATGGGGATGGTGTCAATGGCAACGCCGGTGGCGTTTAAAATGGCGTTACGAATGGCGGGCGCGCCGGGGCAAGCCGGGGGCTCTCCCAACGCCTTGGTGCCGTAGGGACTGGTAGGCTCCACATTTTCCACAAACTCCGCCTGCAAATGCGGGTGGTCCAGGAAGGTGGAGAGTTTGTAATCCAACAGATTATGATTGAGCGGCCTGCCCGTTTTGGGGTCGAACAGGAGCTGCTCCGATAGCCCATAGCCAATGGCCATAGACATACCGCCATGCACCTGCGCCTCCGCCAAGGCGGGATTGATCAGCCGGCCACAGTCGTGAACATTAATCATATCCAGAAGCCGGACTTTGCACAGCGGAATGTCCACCTCCACCTCCGCAAAGCAGCAGCCGAAGGAAAAGGCGTTGCTCTTGATTTGATAGGTGGACTCTGCGGTGAGGTGCTCCGAATGGGATAGGCTGTACAGAGCCTCCGTAGCCAGGTCCGCCAGGGGCAGAAGAATTCTGCCGTCGGTGTTTCGGATGATGTTTCCCTCCAACAGGTCCAGATTCGCCCTGGGCTGCCGGGTCAGCTCCTGCGCATACTGCAAAATCCGCTCTTTGAGAAGCTGCCCGGTCTGCGCAATGGCAAAGCCTCCCACATAGGTCTGCCGCGAGGCATAGGCGCCGGTGCCGAAGGGCGTCACGTCTGTATCCTGGGCGGAGACCACATGAACCTGGTCCACATGAATCCCCACCGCATCGGCCGCCATCTGCGCAAAGGCCGTGTCACAGCCCTGACCAATCTCTGTTTCGCCAGTCTGAACCTGAATGGAGCCGTCCTGATTCAAGACCATACGGCAGGAGGCGGTCTCCAGGCTAATGGGCCAGACGGCGGTGTTGTACCAGAAGATGGCGCATCCGATCCCCCGGCGCACCGGCCCTGTCTGCCTTTCGTAAGCCTGGCGCTTGGCCGCATAGTGGATGTATGCGGCGCCTTTGTCCAAGCATTGATTGAAGGAGTCAAAGTATTGCTCATTTTTGGAAAAGTCGTCCAAAAACCCCACAGGCATGCTGTTTTTCCGCCGAAACGCCAGGGGGTCCATTCCCACCGCCTTAGCGCAGTCATCAATGTGGCTCTCCCCGGCGAACATGGCCTGGGGAATTCCGTAACCCCGCATGGCTCCGGCAACGGGCCGGTTGGTAAACACCGTGTAGGCGTCGCACTCCACGTTTTCACAGGGATATAGCTGGGGAAAGGCCCCCATTCCCTTGGCCACAATACCGTGACCGTGGGAAGCGTAAGCGCCCTGGTTGGAGAAGCACTCCAGCTTCCGGGCGGCAAAGCTGCCGTCAGGTCGGAGCCAGGATATGATGTGGCTGCGGATGGCATGCCGCACCCGGTTGGACACAAAGGTCTCCTCCCGGCTGCATTCTAGCTTCACCAGACGGCCACCCACCTGAGTGGTTAAGTACGCGCACAGTGGCTCATACAGGGCGTCCTGCTTATTACCGAAGCCGCCTCCAATGTAGGGCTTTACCAGGCGCACCTTCCCCCAGGGGATCCCCAGAGCCTGCCCCACGATGCGGCGGACGATATGGGGGATTTGGGTGGAGGAATAAATCACTATGCGTCCTGCCTCCATGGAGGCAAAGCACAGATGGTTCTCTATATGGCAGTGTTGGACCGTGGGCGTGTCGTACCAGCCCTCCACCCGGACCAGCCCCGGCTCCTGAATCGCCCTGGCATAATCTCCCTTTCGAATGTCCGTGTGCGCCAGAACATTGCCCGGATATTCCGCGTGGAGCTGCGGCGCATCCGGGCCCATGGCCTCCTGGACATCCAAAACAAATGGGTATTCCTCATATTCCACACGAATGGCCCGCAGGGCCCGGGCTGCGGTGATTTCGTCCACCGCCACGACCGCCGCCACGTCGTCCCCATAAAACCGGACCCGGCTGGTGAGTAGAAGACGGTCCGCCACATCCTGATGGTGGGGGTCCGTTGACCAGGGATGGCCCGCCGTGGGAAACCTGTAGGGCGGCACATCAAAGCAGGTGACAATTTTCACCACGCCGGGCATTTGTTCCGCTTGCCTGGTATCGATCGATTTTACCACCCCGTTGGCAATGGTGGCGTGCAGCACCTTGGCAATCAGGGCGCTGTGGTCGCACAAATCGTCACAGTATCTTGCCCGACCGGTGGCCTTATCGAAAGCATCCACTCGTTGGAGCCGTTTTCCAACCTCCATTCGGACCCCTCCCTTCTAGCGTCGTCAAATGGTTGAAGCAAACCATATAATTATTAATATACTTTATCTATGATAACATAAAACACCTAGTAATTCCAGCCCCAAACCCCTCTGCCCTGGACATTCGCCCAACCCCACGGTATACTAGATAGCAAAAGGAGGCATCGGAATGCAGCAATCACTTACCTTGGGCTGCGCCGTATTGGCTGCCGGCATCGGCACTCGCTTCGGCGGCAATAAGCAGATGGCCCTGTATCGGGGCAGACCGTTGATATGGTGGGCATTGCATGCCGTGCCGGTCCCACCCGCAAGCCAGGTGGCGGTCGTCACCGGGCAGCCTGGAATTGCGGAGCTGGCAGGGGCACTCGGCTTTCAGCCTGTGCACAATTCTCAGCCGGCGCTGGGTCTAAGCCATTCCGTAGCTCTGGCCACTCGGGCCCTGTCCCACTGCGATGGCATTCTCTTTCTGGTAGCGGATCAGCCCCGCCTGCGCCGGGAGGGCGCCGAACTGGTGGCAAAGGCTTGGCTCCGCCAACCGGACAGAATCGTCTGCGCAGCCCACGCAGGCAGACGGGGCAGCCCCAACGTGTTTCCCAAATCCCTATTTTCAGAGCTGCTGGCGCTCCAGGGAGACCAGGGCGGCAGTGCGGTCCTGCATCGCCATCCGAACCAAATTTGCCTGGTTGAGCTGCCCGATGACATGCTCCGGGACGCAGATACGCCCTTGGAGTTGGCTGCCCTGGAATAACCGGACCTTACCATCCTGGCCTGCCCCATACGGATGGCGATTGTCCTGCCCTCTTTCCGGTTATGCAACATTAAAATCCATCCGCTGAAGTTGGAATTTTTTAATGACGGCGGAAGGGACCCCGTTCAGGCCCCGCAGTCCTATGTAGGCAAGGGAATCCTCCGCCCAAAAATTTGTCAAGCTCTTCTCTAAGAACGGCTCATTTGTTCATTTCTTTTGAACAACGCAGATGTCTTACTCCCGGGCAAATGATTCGAGTGGAGTCAAAATACCCCGCACGTCTACAAACACATGCCGGGGACATCTCACGGCGCACAATCCGCAGGACAGGCATTTGCCATAATCCATCATCGGATGGCCGCCGCGCAGGGCAATCGCCCCGGTCGGACACAGGCGTTCGCACAGGCCGCAGGCCACGCAGCCTGCCTGGCACAGCTTCCCGCTCTGACTGCCGCTTCCGGCGCACCGGGCCAAAATGGGATAGCCGGCGGGCCGAAGGTGAATGAGCTCCTGGGGACAAATCCTGGTACAAGCACCGCAGCCTGCGCATTTTTCCGGGTCCACCTCCGCCACGCCCCACCTTCCAATGGAAATTGCGCTGTGCGGGCAGGCGCTCTCGCAGAGCACGCAGGCCCGGCAGCCGGAGCTGCACATAAGGCCCCCGTTTGGCCCCCTTTCTGCCCGGCTTCCGCCGGCGCAGGCCACATAGGCGATCCTTTTTACCATAGGTCATGCCTCCTCCGGGGCGTACGGCGTGTCCGCCAGCGGCAAAGAGTACCGCCGTTTGCCATCCAGGCGATAATACGCGTCTGCAATAGCCGGCGCGGTGGGAATCGCCGTGATTTCCCCAATTCCAATGGCACCGCAGGCCACGTTCAGCCCCGGCTTTTCCACCACGATAGCCTCAATCTCCGGGACCTGATGAGCCCGGAAAAGCCCCAGCGTGCCAAACCGGGCAGTGGGGCGGCAGTTGCCGTCTATGGGAAACCGCTCCGTCAGGGCAAAGCCCATGGACATGACCACGCCTCCCTCAATCTGCCCCTGGCAGGAGACAGGATTGATTGCCTTGCCCACGTCGTGAGCGGCAACAATTTTTTGAATTCGTCCGGTCTCTTTCTCCAAAATGCATACCTGCGTGGCGTATCCATAGGCCACATGGGACACGGGGTTGGGCACCTCTGTGCCCAACTTGTCGGTTTTTGCCAAATATTCACCGAAAAACATCTGCCCAACCAAGTCTTCCAGACTGCTGTGGGCCAATGCCTGGGTCAGCTTTTCGCAGGCCCGGCGGCAGGCCTCCCCCGTGATCATGGTCTGCCGGGAGCCGGAGGTATCGCCGGAATCCGGAGCGAGCCAGGTATCGGACCGCTCGTACACCACATCCTCACGGACTAAGGGGGTATTGGAACAGACCATCTGCACCAGTACCGTCCCCAGCCCCTGGCCAATGCAGGAGGCGCCGGCGTAAATATGGACCTTGGCGTCCGGCTCTACCATGAGCTTGCAGCGACCCCAGTCTGGGAGTCCAACGCCGACCCCGGCGTTCTTCATGGCGCAGGCAATCCCCTTGATCTTCGCCTCGTCGTACTGCTCCTTCACCGCCAGCAACGTCTCCACCAGGCCCGTGGAATCATCCACAATCTGGCCGTTGGGCAGCACGCCGCCAGGCCGTATGGCATTGCGGAAGCGGATTTCCCAAGGGGAAATCCCCACCAAATCTGCCATTTCATTGAGCAGCGTCTCCGTGCAAAAGCAGGTCTGCGTCACGCCAAAGCCCCGAAAGGCACCGGCCGGCGGATTGTTGGTATAATAGGCAAAGCCCTCAATTTCAAAATTCTCATAGGCGTAAGGCCCAGCCGCGTGGGTACAAGCCCGCTCCAAAACCGGCCCTCCCAAGGAGGCATACGCACCCGTATCAGAGACTACCCGGGCCTTCACCCCTTGAATGATGCCGTTCTCGTCGCACCCCATGGTAAAGTCCATTTCCATGGGGTGCCGCTTGGGGTGAATGAGGATGGACTCGGCCCGGGACAGCCGGACCTTTACGGGCCGGTTCAGCTTGTAGGCTAGCAGCGCCGCCTGGGGCTGTACCGTCATATCCTCCTTGCCACCGAAGCCGCCACCCACCAGCAAATTCTGCACCCGCACCCGCTCCAGCGGCAGGCCCAAAAGCATGGCGCATTCCCGCTGGGTGGTATGGGCGCTCTGGTCCGTAGAGAGGATGCAAACCCCGCCTGCCTCCGGGTAAGCCACAGCGCACTCCGGCTCCAAAAATGCGTGCTCGGTCCACGGCGTTTGAAATTGCCGGTGGAGCACGAATCTGGACCGGGCAATAGCGCCCTGCGCGTCTCCCCGGGACACATGCCGGTGTGCTAAAAGGTTGCCGCCCTCGTGCACCAAGGGCGCGCCTGGTGCCATGGCCTCCGCGGGATTGTGCACCGCGGGCAGGACCTCATAGTCCACCTCCACCAGTTTTTTCGCCCGCTCCAGAAGCTCCGGCGATTCTGCCGCCACCAGCGCAATGGCGTCTCCTAGGTAGCGGGTCACATGGCCTACCGGAATCATCGCGTCCCAGTCGTGCACCAAATGACCAATGACGTTTTCCCCAGGCACATCCGCCGCTGTCAGAACGCACAGGACGCCGGGCAGGGCTCTGGCGCGCTCCGTGCGGATTGCCAGCACCCGGGCCCGGGGATATTTGCTGCGGACTGCCGAGCCGTAGCACAGATTCTCTAAGTACACATCGTCCGGGTACTGCCCATAGCCCAGGACCTTTTCCTCCGCATCCAGCCGGGGGACGCTCTGGCCCAGCTTCCAGTCCTTATCCGCCGGCGCAGGCATCGTTCCAGCCCGCAGGAGCCGGGCCGCCAAACGTACGGCCGCAATAATTTTAACGTAACCCGTGCATCTGCAGTAGTTGTTTCGCAGGGCGAACCGGATTTCCTCCTCCGTCGGGTCCGGCGTTTTAGCCAGCAGGCTTTTCACGCACAGGACCATGCCGGGAATGCAAAAGCCGCACTGCACCGCCCCCGCCTCCCCGAACGCGTAGGGATAAACCGCCTTTTCCAGGTCGGACAGGCCCTCCACCGTCGTTACCTGCCGGCCCTCCAAGCGGTCCGTGGTGGGAACGCAGGCCCGGCAGGGCTCCCCGTCAATGAGGACCGTACAGGCTCCGCAGGCTCCCTCGCTGCAGCCGTCCTTCACAGAGGTTAGGCGCAACTCGTCTCGCAAATACCGCAGCAGCAGCTTACCGTCCGGGGCCGTGACCTGACGTCCATTGACAAAAAAGGTGGGCATAGCGCAATCCTCCCTCCAGCCTTTATTGGTCGCTCTCCTGTTCTGGCGCCTGTAAATAAGCTTTAAACATCTGCTGAAACAGCGCTTGACCATACGCCGTCAACGCAGCCCGGTATGAATCATAGGCGGCCAATATCCCTCTAGCCGACTCTGTCAAAGCGGCGCCTCCTCCATGCCTGCCGCCAACCGTAGAAAGCAGGAGGGAAAATCCCAAATTTTCTTCCCCTCGTTTAACAATCGTCCAGGCCTTGGAATAGGCCATCCCCATGGCGGATGCCGCCGCCCGAAGCGAACCGTATCTGTCCACCAAGTGCAGGAGCTGCGCCAGACCAGGACCAAAGCATTTCTCCTCCGCAAAAAGGCGTACCGTCAAAACCGGATGTAAATCTTGTTTCCATTTTTGTTCCATGTGCATCAGTATAACACGCCGCCAGTTCCGCGTCAACGTCGTGCGTTCGCATTGACGGGAATTCCAAACTGTGCTATTCTTATCGCAAAGCATGGAAAGGAGGCGGCAACATGCAATTACGGCATTCCCTGGAAATCCGTCCCGGCGTCACTGCGCTGATCGGCGGCGGTGGAAAAACGACTCTGCTGTATGCTCTAGGGGAAGAACTGTGCCGGCAGGGACGGGTCCTGCTGTGTACCACAACCCGCATTTGGCCGCCCCGGGAGGTTCCTTGGTCCGATTGCACTCGACCGGACGCAATCCAGTCAGCACTGGACGGAAAGGGCCTTTTGTGCTTGGGTACGCCTAGGCCGGACGGGAAGCTGGGCCCGCCGGAGCTTCCGATGGCCGCGCTCGCTTCCCTGGCGGACTTTGTACTTGTGGAGGCAGACGGCGCAGCGGGCCGCCCCTTAAAGGCCCATCTGCCCCACGAGCCAGTTTTGCCGCAGCGGCTAAATCAGGTAATTGCCGTGGTGGGCCTTCAAGGTTTGGGTCTGCCCATCGCACAGGCTGCGCATCGGGCGGCGCGCTTTGCCGCCATATCCGGCGCGCAAATCCAGGACCCGGCCACACCGGAGCGGGTAGCCCGGGTGCTGCGCATGGAGGCGCTCCACACCCGGGTCTTTTTCAATCAGGCTGACCTGCCGGAGCGGGCTCCATTGGGAATGGCGCTTGCGCCTCTGCTCGGCTGCCCCGTCGTCCTGGGATCCTTACAGAAAGGATGGTCCACATGCTTGTGTTGATTCGTGGAGCCGGGGACCTGGCCTCCGGTATCGCCCTGCGCCTGTATCGCAGTCATTTTAAAGTCGTTATGACTGACCTGCCCGGCCCCACTGCCATTCGCCGCACGGTGAGCTTTTCCTCCGCTCTTGTCCTGGGGCAATACACGGTAGAGGAGGCTACAGCCGTGCGCGCCGCAACCCCGGACGCAGTTCCTGCCATTTTAAGCGAAGGGAATATCCCTGTCCTGGCGGACCCAGAAGGAGCCTCGATCCAGCTCCTCAGACCGGACGTGGTGGTGGACGCCATTTTGGCAAAGCGAAATCTAGGCACAAAAAGAAGCGACGCGCCCTGTGTGATTGGGGTCGGGCCCGGCTTTACCGCCGGGGTCGACTGTCACGCTGTGGTGGAAACCATGCGGGGCCACGACTTGGGCCGGGTACTGCTTCGCGGCGCCGCCCACCCCAACACCAATATCCCCGGTCTCATCGGTGGCTATGCCGGCGAGCGGGTGCTCCGGGCCCCGGCGGATGGTATGTTTCAGCAACTTTTGGACATCGGTACTTCTGTTCAGGCCGGCGATGTGGTCGGAACCGTGGCGGGCATCCCCATGATCTGCACCATCAGCGGCGTTCTTCGGGGAATTTTGGCAGATGGAACGCCGGTCCACCAGGGGATGAAGGCCGGGGACGTGGATCCCCGGGGAAATCCAGGCTTCTGCTTCACCGTGTCGGACAAGGCCCTGGCAGTGGGCGGCGGCGTCCTGGAAGCCATATTGAACCTGACTGGTCTCTTGAGCGGCTAACATAAAAGGACGCCCGGCAAATCAATTGCCGGGCGTCCGCTATTGGTCTTATGATCGATGCGTGGAAATGCAGCTGCTATCGCCCTGCCCGGTTAAACTCTGCATACCATTTGGGTACGGTACGCTGAAAGTCATCATAATCCGCTATGGCCCGGTGGTAACGGGTCTGCATCTGCGCCACGTCCCGAGGCCCGAACCGGGCGGCCCAAACAATGGAAAACAGGCTGGCGTGCGCCGCATAGACAGCCATGCTCCTCCAAAATGCCTCCGGGACCCCGTCCTGAAAATAACCGTCAATCTGACCCACGCAGTAGGGCACACTGGCCTCAACGCCGAAGCACTCCAGCTTATAAAACTCCTCGTAGGGGTCTCCGATTTCCCAGCGGTTGAAATCAATAACCGCCACCCGGCCCTCCGGTGTCAAAATTAGGTTGCCCGGATGGAAATCCCCATGGAGAAAAGCTGGCGGCACCGTCCAGATGGCGTCCCAGTTTTCCTGTATAAATGCCGCAGCCTTCCTGTCCCCCGGAACGCGCAGCTCCGATTCCAGGTATTGCTGCAGTTGCTGCTGCTTTTTTGAGAGCTTGGTTTTCCCAGGTGTCATATTCGCGGGTACAGGCAGGGTGTGAATTTTGTGCAAAATCTCCCCTGCCTCCCGTCCCAGCGCATATTGCACCGGCCTCGGCAGCAAGGGCAGTGCCGTCTCCAAATCCTGTCCCGACACCCAGCGCAGCAGATGATACACGCGGCGCTTCCCATCACATAATCCCATGGACAAAGGATGCGACATGGGAAAGCCCAGACGCGCAAATTGTGATATCACCCAAAACTCCTGTCTTTTTTCTATGTATCGTTCCGCATCGGAAAGGCGCAGCAGCAAGGGACGACCGTTTGCATCCAGCACCCGGTACTTTTCATCCTGGGACCAGCCTTTCTCGATTTTGGTGATGCCGGACCAATTTTCACTGCCGGGGATCTGCATCATTGCACGGTTCTCCTTTCCGAAAAAACGGTCGAAAGAGCAATCTGCCGCGCCGATCAGGCCTGACTACAGCGCTTCAAGTTAGAATGAATAGATTTGCAAACAGGGGCCCTATCCAAAAATGGATAGGGCCTCCTGCAATAAACGTATCAATAGGGGAAATTAGCCTTCTGCAATTTCCGTCACGACGCCGGAGCCAACGGTACGGCCGCCCTCGCGGATTGCGAACCGGAGGCCCTTCTCAATGGCGATGGGGGTGATCAGTTCCACGGCCATAACCACGTTGTCACCAGGCATGCACATCTCCACGCCGTCAGGCAGGTTGATGATGCCGGTCACATCGGTGGTCCGAAAATAGAACTGGGGACGGTAGTTATTGAAGAAGGGAGTGTGCCGACCGCCTTCCTCCTTAGTCAGGACATAGACCTGGCCCTTGAATTTGGTGTGCGGATGAATAGAGCCGGGCTTTGCCAGTACCTGGCCGCGCTCAATACTCTTCTTATCCACGCCGCGAAGCAGAGCGCCGATATTGTCGCCCGCCTCAGCGAAGTCCAGCAGCTTGTGGAACATTTCGATATCGGTCACGACGGTAGATTTTCTCTCTTCCGCCAGGCCAACGATTTCCACGGGCTCGTTCTTCTTGATCATACCGCGCTCCACACGTCCGGTAGCCACAGTGCCGCGGCCGGAGATGGTGAACACGTCCTCAACGGGCATCAGGAAGGGCAGATCCGCCTTCCGGTCCGGTGTGGGGATATAATCGTCGACTGCGTCCATGAGTTCCTTGATGCAGGCATACTCCGGCGCGTTGGGGTCGGTGGACTCGCAGGTCAGGGCGCCCAGAGCGGAGCCCTTGATGATGGGGATGTCGTCACCAGGGAACTCATAGTAGGACAGGGTCTCACGGACCTCCATCTCCACCAACTCCAGCAGCTCCTCGTCGTCCACCTGATCGCACTTGTTCAGGAACACTACGATGGCGGGCACGCCCACCTGACGGGCCAGCAGCAGGTGCTCCTTGGTCTGCGCCATGGGGCCGTCGGAAGCGGCGATCACCAGGATGGCGCCGTCCATCTGCGCAGCGCCGGTAATCATGTTCTTGATATAGTCGGCGTGGCCCGGGCAGTCCACATGGGCGTAATGCCGCTTCTCAGTTTCGTACTCCACGTGAGCCGTATTGATTGTGATACCACGGGCCTTCTCTTCAGGCGCCTTATCGATGGAATCATAGGCCTCGTACTTGGCCTTTCCGGAGAAAGCCAGATACTTGGTGATGGCGGCGGTCAAAGTAGTCTTGCCGTGGTCGACATGGCCAATGGTGCCAATGTTGACATGGGGCTTGGTTCTTTCAAATTTCTGCTTCGCCATTGAAAAATCCTCCTGTTATATTGTGAAATTAGAAACGGGAAAAATAACGAGTCAACTGCCGTACTGCCCATATCCTACTACAGATTTTGCAGAAAGGCAAGTATAAATTATCCGCGGGAATTCTTGCTGATAATCTCCTCGCGCTTGGATTTTGGTAGCTCCTCATAATGGCTGGGCTCCATGGAATACTGGCCTCGTCCCTGGGTTTTACTCCGCAAATCCGTGGCATATCCAAACATTTCAGCCAGGGGCACATTGGCGTCGATCTGGGTGGCGCCGTTCCGGGGAACCATCCCCAGAATGCTGCCCCGGCGGGCCGAAATATCACCCATGACATCGCCCAGATAATCGTCTGGAACGATAACCGCCACCTTCATGATGGGCTCCAGAATTACAGGATCAGCTTTACGGCACGCCTCCTTGAAGGCCATAGAGCCAGCGATTTTAAACGCCATTTCAGAAGAGTCCACCTCGTGGAAGGAGCCATCGTACAGTGTGACCTTTACGTCCACCACGGGGAACCCGGCGGATACGCCGGCCGCCATGGCGCCTTGAATGCCTGCGTCTACCGCGGGAATAAATTCCTTGGGAATCGCGCCGCCGACCACGCTGTTGATAAACTCATAGCCCTTTCCGGCTTCGTTGGGCTCCACGCGAAGCTTCACGTGGCCGTACTGCCCCTTACCGCCGGACTGCCGGGCATACTTGGTCTCCTGCTCCACAGTCTTGTGAATGGTCTCTTTGTAAGCGACCTGAGGTGCGCCCACATTGGCCTCCACTTTAAACTCACGGAGCAGCCGGTCCACAATAATCTCCAGATGAAGCTCGCCCATTCCGGCGATGATGGTCTGGCCGGTTTCCGTATCCGTATAGGTTCGGAAGGTGGGGTCCTCCTCGGCCAGCTTCATCAGCGCAATGCTCATCTTTTCCTGCCCAGCCTTGGTCTTGGGCTCAATGGCAACCCGAATCACCGGCTCGGGGAAGACCATGGACTCCAGGATAATAGGATGAGCCTCCACACAAAAGGTGTCGCCCGTGGTGGTGTTCTTGACGCCCACTGCGGCGGCGATATCCCCGGAATACACCATATCGATGTCCTCCCGGTGATTGGCGTGCATCTGCAGAATCCGGCCCAGCCGTTCCCGGCTTCCCTTGGTGGAATTGAGCACTGTGGTGCCCTTTCCCAAGCAGCCGGAATAAACCCGGAAAAAGCACAGCTTACCCACATAGGGATCCGTGGCAATTTTAAAAGCCAAAGCAGAGAACGGAGCCTCATCATCCGCCGGGCGGAACTCCTCTTCCTCCGTCTTGGGGTTGATCCCGTAAACGCCCTTCTTGTCCAAAGGGGAGGGCATATAGTCCACAATCGCGTCCAATAACTCCTGCACGCCTTTATTCTTGTACGAAGAGCCGCAGGTGACGGGAACCATCCTTGTGGCAATCGTGGCTTTGCGGATGGCCGCCTTAATCAGGTCAACAGGGACATCCTCGCCGGCCAGGTAACGCTCCATAATCTCGTCGTCTTCTTCTGAAACGGCGTCCAGGAGTTTTTCCCGATACGTATGGGCCAGCTCCGCCAGTTCGACGGGAATGTCTTCTTCCCGCATATCCTTACCCAATTCGTCATAAAAAACGTAGGCCTTCATCCGCAGCAGGTCAATGACGCCCCGGAAATCGGACTCCTTGCCAATGGGCAACTGAATGGGGACGGCGTTGCACTTCAGCCGATCACGCATCATCTCGAGTACATGAAAGAAGTCGGCGCCCATAATGTCCATTTTATTCACATAGACCATCCGGGGGACATTGTATTCGTCTGCCTGTCTCCAAACAGTTTCGGTCTGCGGCTCCACGCCGCCTTTGGCGCACAGCACAGTCACAGAACCGTCTAGCACACGCAGGGAACGCTCCACTTCCACGGTGAAGTCGACATGGCCCGGGGTATCAATGATATTGATCCGGCAATCCTTCCAAAAGCAGGTGGTGGCGGCGGAGGTAATGGTAATACCCCGCTCCTGCTCCTGCTCCATCCAGTCCATGGTCGCGCTGCCGTCATGGGTCTCACCGATTTTATAGGTACGGCCCGTATAAAACAGAATGCGCTCCGTCGTGGTGGTCTTGCCGGCGTCAATATGCGCCATGATACCGATATTTCTCGTATTTTCAAGCGAGTACTGTCTTGGCATGGGGGAACTCCTTTGTTACCAGCGGAAATGAGAGAACGCCTTGTTGGCTTCTGCCATCTTGTGGGTATCCTCCCGCTTCTTTACGGATGTGCCGGTATTGTTGTATGCGTCCATGATTTCCGCCGCCAGGCGTTCTCTCATGGTCTTTTCGCTGCGCTTCCGGCTAAAGCCGGTGATCCAGCGCAGGCCCATGGTCTGCCGCCGGGCTGGGCGCACCTCAATGGGCACCTGGTAGGTGGCACCGCCCACACGGCGGGACTTGACCTCCACGGCAGGCATAACATTTTCCATAGCCTGCTGGAAAACCTCAAGTCCATTTTTTCCAATTTTCGTTTCCACGATTTCAAAAGCACCGTAGACGATTTTTTGAGCAACGCCCTTTTTACCGTCCAGCATGATGCTGTTGACGAGCTTGGTAACCAGAACAGAATTGTAAATGGGATCCGGTAGGATCTCTCTTTTGGGGACATTACCTCTTCTGGGCACTTCGCTTCCCTCCTTCATATTAAAATGATTTCATAGGTACTTCGAAAGTGTTTGTTTGCTTCCGTTGGTGCCTGCCAAGAGGTTCTTTACAGATAATCTATAAAAAACGTCATGGCAAGGCCTAGCCTTGCAATCGGCGTAGGGTTGCAATCAAATTTGCTGCGCTTACTTCTTGGCTGCCTTGGGCCGTTTGGCGCCGTACTTAGACCGGGACTGCTTCCGATTCTGCACGCCCTGGGTATCCAAGGTACCGCGGATGATGTGGTAACGGACGCCGGGCAGGTCCTTGACACGACCGCCCCGAATCAGCACCACAGAGTGCTCCTGCAGGTTGTGACCTACACCGGGAATATACGCGGACACCTCGTAGCCATTGGTCAGACGCACACGGGCAATCTTCCGCAGAGCGGAGTTGGGCTTCTTGGGGGTGGTGGTTCTGACCGCGGTGCAGACACCTCTCTTCTGGGGTGAAGACAGGTCTGTGGTCTTGTTCTGCAGGGTGTTGAGGCCCTTTTGCAGCGCCGGAGCAGTGGACTTATAAGTCGCCTGCTCTCTGCCCTTTCTCACAAGCTGGTTAAAGGTAGGCATTGGGTTCTCCTTTCTTTCGGTCTCGCCCGATGGGCGGATTTATATCCTCGGGGCGGCTGCCCCGGCAGGATTTCAATCAATCGTAATCGGAAACGACGGCAGCCGCCGCCGCGCCCACGTCAATGCCGCAGGCATTTCCCAGGTCCGCCATAGTGGCGACCCAGGTACAGGGGACCTCCCTCTGACCGCAGAGCAGCTCCATTGGTTCAGTCAGCCGGGGGTCTGCGTTTTTTGCCAAAAAAACACGGCGCGCCCTGCCCTCCTGAAGGGCCTTGCGCAGCTGTTTGACGCCGACTACCCGCTTTTCCTCTCGCAGTTGCTGCAATAAAAGCGGAACCTCAGAGGCGGATTCATTCAGAATGTCCATACAAAAATTTATTATACTCGATTAATCGAAAAAGTCAACAAAATTTCCTGTTAATTTTCTACGTTTTGCCAAAATAGTTTCCCCAACCCTGGGAAAAACATACCATACAGGGAAAAAATACATACATTTTCGTCCGTGCGGGCCGCCGCGGCTTCTCCTGCGGCGGCCCGCCTCGCGCTATGCGTAATCGCTACGAATCGCTTCCCGGCTTACCGTAGATTCCGGACTCGCCTCCGCCTCATAATCCCGATAGGCGATCAGACCGGAGCCGGCGGGAATCAGTTTGCCGATAATCACGTTTTCCTTCAGCCCAATGAGATGGTCCACTTTCCCCTTGATGGCAGCGTCCGTGAGAACTTTGGTCGTCTCCTGGAAGGACGCGGCGGACAGGAAGGAATCGGTGGCCAAGGAAGCCTTGGTGATACCCAGCAGGACAATCGAACACGTCGCCTTTTTCAGGTCCGCCTCCCCTGCGTCGATGCGTGCCTGAAGCTCGGCGTTGGCGTCTTCAAACTCGAACGTGTCAATAACTGTGCCGATCAATAGATCCGTATCGCCGGGGTCTTCCACCCGCACCTTTCGCATCATCTGGCGGATGATGACCTCAATGTGCTTGTCGTTGATGTCCACGCCTTGCTGCCGGTACACCGCCTGTACGCTCTGCACCAAATAGTCCTGAACCGCCTCCACACCGGAGATGCGCAACACGTCCTGTGGATACAAAGCGCCGTCGGTAATGGGCTGGCCCTTTTCTACCCGCTTGCCGTTCTCTATTTTCAGGCCCACGGAATACGGCACCTGGTACACCTTGACCTCACCGTCTTCTGCCGTAACCGTGATGGCACGCAGAGCGCTTCGATGCGTCTCGTCAATGCTGACCGTACCGGCAATCTCGGATATCTGAGCCATCTTCTTGGGCCGGCGGGCCTCAAACAGCTCCTCAACCCGGGGCAGGCCCTGGGTGATGTCGTCTCCGGCAATGCCACCGGAGTGGAAGGTCCGCATCGTAAGCTGGGTACCCGGTTCTCCAATGGACTGCGCGGCTATAATGCCAACCGCTTCTCCCAAATTGACCTCTTCCGAGGTGGCCAGATTCATCCCGTAGCACACCGCGCAGACGCCGGAGCGGGCCTGGCAGCCCAGAACCGTGCGGATATAGACTTCATGAATGCCATGCTGCTCGAACACCACGGCCTCCTCCGGCATCATGAGCTTTTCCTTGGGATGCAGAAGCTCCCCGGTCAGAGGATCCACCACGTCGTTTACCGGATAGCGGCCCCGAATCCGGTTGCCGAAGGTATCGATGACATGACCCTTCTCCACGATTTGCCCCACCCAAATGCCCCGGGTGGTACAGCAGTCATGCTCCCGGATAATCACATCTTGAGATACATCCACCAGCCGGCGGGTCAAATAACCTGAGTCCGCGGTCCGCAGCGCGGTATCGGTCAAACCCTTTCGGGCACCTCTGGAGGAAATAAAGTATTCCAGAACCGAAAGGCCCTCCCGGAAATTGGCCTTGATGGGAATTTCAATGGTTCGACCGGAGGTGTCGGCCATTAGGCCGCGCATGCCGGCCAACTGCCGGATTTGATTCATAGAGCCCCGGGCGCCGGAGTCAGCCATCATATAGATGGGGTTAAACCGGTCCAGGTTCCCCTGCAGGGCCTCCGTAACCTCCTTGGTCGTCTGCTCCCATTGCTGGACCACCAGGCGGTAACGCTCGTCGTTGGTGATATAGCCCCGCTTATAAAATTGCTCAATTTTGACCACCTGCTCCTCCGCGCCGCGGATGAGCGTGTATTTTGCTTCCGGAACCACCATATCCGCAATAGAAACCGAAACGGCGCCCTTGGTGGAGTACTTGTAGCCCAGGGACTTAACCCGGTCCAGCATCTCCGTGGCAATGGTGAAGCCGTGCTTACGGATGCATTTATCTATGATTTTACCCAACTGCTTTTTCCCGACCAGGAAGCTAATTTCCAGCTCGAACTCCTGCTCCGGCGCAGAGCGGTCCACAAAGCCCAAGTCCTGGGGAATGGGCTCGTTGAAGATCAGGCGGCCCACGGTAGCGTTGATAATCCGATATTCTATTTTCCCGTCTATCTCTTTGCCGTACCGGACCCGGATGGGCGCGTGCAGGCCCACATCGCCGTCCCCGTACGCCGCGATGGCCTCCTCGACGCTGGAATAACTGTGCAGCGGCAGGAAGGTAGCCTCCTGCTTGCCGGCAGCCTTGGCCTTCTTATTTGCAGCGAGGAAATCGTCCGCATCTACAAGCTGCCCCTCCGGCAGGCCGGTTTCCCCGGCGCCGCTGACATAGACACGCTCGGCGCCCTTTTCCGCCTTGCCCAGGCGCACATAGGTCAGGTAGTAGGCGCCCAGTATCATATCCTGCGTGGGCACCGTAACCGGCTGCCCGTCCTGGGGTCGCAGCAGGTTGTTGGCGGAGAGCATCAGCATCCGGGCCTCTGCCTGCGCTTCTGCGGACAAAGGCACGTGAACCGCCATCTGGTCTCCGTCAAAGTCGGCGTTGAACGCGGTGCAGCACAGGGGGTGCAGCTTAATCGCCCGACCCTCCACCAATACCGGCTCAAAGGCCTGGATGCCCAGACGGTGCAGGGTGGGCGCCCGGTTCAGCATAACAGGGCGATCCTTGATAATCTCGTCCAGGGCGTCCCAAACCTCGGTCTTACCCTTATCAATCATCTTCTTAGCGGATTTGATATTGTTGGCCAAGCCATCGGCAACCAGCTTCTTCATGACAAAGGGCCGGAACAGCTCAATGGCCATTTCCTTGGGCAGGCCGCACTGATATAGCTTTAGCTCAGGACCCACCACAATAACCGAACGCCCGGAATAATCCACCCGTTTGCCCAGCAGGTTTTGACGGAACCGGCCCTGCTTGCCTTTGAGCATATCGGATAGGGACTTGAGGGCCCGATTATTGGCGCCGGTGACGGCGCGGCCCCGGCGTCCGTTGTCAATCAGCGCATCCACAGCCTCCTGCAGCATGCGCTTTTCATTGCGGATGATGATATCCGGCGCATTGAGCTGAATGAGGCGCTTGAGCCGGTTGTTCCGGTTAATTACCCGGCGATACAGGTCGTTCAGATCGGAGGTGGCGAACCGACCGCCGTCCAGCTGGACCATAGGCCGCAGCTCCGGCGGAATCACAGGCAGTGCGTCCATCACCATCCATGCGGGATTGTTGCCGGATTGGCGGAAGGCCTCCACCACCTCCAGGCGCTTGACGATCCTCAGCTTTTTCTGGGCGGAGGCATCCTTCAGCTCACTGCGCAAGCGCTCAGACAGCTCAGCCAGATCGATGCCCTCCAGCAGCTCCTTAACGGCCTCGGCGCCCATACCGGCTTTAAAATCGTCCTCGTACTTCTCCCGCATATCCCGGTACTCTTTTTCGCTGAGAATTTGGTTTTTCGTCAGCGGGCAATCCCCCGGGTCCGTCACAATATAGGAGGCGAAATACAAAACTTTCTCCAGCACCTTCGGGGAGATATCCAGAATCAAGCCCATACGGGAGGGGATCCCCTTAAAATACCAGATGTGGCTGCAGGGGGCGGCCAGCTCGATATGCCCCATGCGCTCCCGGCGGACCTTGGCCCGAGTGACCTCCACGCCGCAGCGGTCACAGATCTTCCCTTTATAGCGAATTTTTTTATACTTTCCGCAGTGGCACTCCCAATCCTTGGTGGGTCCGAAAATCCGCTCGCAGAACAAGCCGTCCCGCTCCGGCTTCAGCGTCCGGTAATTGATGGTCTCCGGCTTTTTAACCTCTCCATAGGACCATTGCCGGATCATCTCCGGGGACGCAATGCCAATTTTAATCGCATCAAAGGTGGCATTTGCCATTCATTCACGCCTCCTTATTCTTCGCTGCTCCCACCGGCGCTCACGTCGGCGAGATCGCTGAACACATCCATAATATCATCGGGGCCGTCCTCATCCACGTTGTAGCCGGATTCAAACACTTCGTTTTCATCGGTCACATAGGTCTCCTCCTCCGCGGTGTAAACCACCTCGTCGTCCTCATCCTCATCTTTGAGCTCAATTTCATTGCCCTGTTCATCCAGAACCCGTATGTCCAGGCAAAGGGACTGAAGTTCCTTCACCAGAACCTTAAACGACTCCGGCACACCGGGCTTCGGCACGTTGTTGCCCTTGACGATGGCCTCATAGGTTTTCACACGGCCGGACACGTCGTCCGACTTGACTGTGAGAATCTCCTGCAGGGTGTAAGCCGCGCCATAGGCCTCCAGCGCCCATACCTCCATCTCGCCGAAGCGCTGGCCGCCGAACTGGGCTTTGCCGCCCAGAGGCTGCTGGGTCACCAGGGAGTAGGGGCCCGTGGAACGGGCGTGAATTTTATCGTCCACCAAATGGTGCAATTTCAGGAAATAAGGATAGCCCACCGTTACCAAATTGTCAAAGGGTTCACCGGTCCGGCCGTCGTACAGCACAGTTTTTCCATCCTCTCGCAGACCAGCCAACTGCAGAGTCTCCCGGATATCCTTTTCGTTTGCCCCATCAAAAATGGGCGTGGAAACCTTCCACTTCAAAGCCTTCGCGGCGTACCCCAGGTGGACCTCCAGCACCTGACCGATGTTCATCCGGGAGGGAACGCCTAGGGGGTTCAGCACAATATCCAGGGGGGTTCCGTCTGGCAGGAAGGGCATATCCTCCTCGGGCAAAACCCGGGATACCACGCCCTTGTTCCCATGGCGGCCAGCCATCTTGTCGCCTACGGAGATCTTCCGCTTCTGGGCGATGTAGACCCGGACCACCTTGTTCACACCGGGAGGCAGCTCGTCGCCGTTCTCCCGCTTAAATACTTTGACGTCTACCACGATACCGCTCTCACCGTGGGGCACTTTTAAGGAGGTGTCCCGGACCTCCCGGGCCTTCTCTCCGAAGATGGCCCGCAGCAGCCGCTCCTCTGGGGTCAGTTCGGTTTCGCCCTTGGGCGTTACCTTGCCCACCAGGTAGTCGCCGGAGTGGACTTCCGCGCCGATGCGGATGATGCCGTCCTCATCTAAATCCTTCAGAGTATCCTCTCCCACATTGGGGATATCCCGTGTGATCTCCTCGGGCCCCAGCTTGGTGTCCCGGGATTCCGTCTCATGTTCCTCGATGTGGATGGAGGTAAACACGTCCTCCCGCACCAGACGCTCGTTGAGTAAAATCGCGTCCTCGTAATTGTAGCCCTCCCAGGTGACAAAGCCAATGAGAACGTTTTTCCCCAAGGCGATTTCTCCCTGGGAACAGGCGGGACCGTCCGCGATGATCTGCTGGGACTCCACCCGCTCCCCCACCGTCACGATGGGCCGCTGATTGATGCAGGTCCCCTGGTTGCTGCGGGCAAATTTGGTCAGCCTATGCTCCGCTGTTTCCCCGTTGTCGTATTTCACGGTGATACTGGTAGCGGAAACGGCGCAGACAGTTCCGGCATCCAACGCCTTGATGCAGACCTCGGAATCCACAGCGCATTTGTGCTCCACGCCGGTGGCCACAATGGGGGCCTCCGTCACCATCAGCGGCACCGCCTGGCGCTGCATGTTTGCGCCCATCAGAGCCCGGTTGGCATCGTCATTTTGCAGGAAGGGGATGAATGCCGTGGCCACGGAGACCATCATTTTGGGGGAAACATCGATATAATCGATGACGTCCCGGTCCACTTCAATAATCTCGTTGCGGTGCCGGCATGTGATCCGGGCATTTTTCAGACAGCCATTTTCGTCCACAGGCTCGTTGGCCTGGGCCACATAATAGTCGTCCTCCACATCGGCAGTCATATACTCTACCGTATCCGTCACCCGGGCGCTCCCCTTTTCTATCTTCCGGAACGGCGCCTCCACAAATCCATATTCGTTGATTTTGGCATAGGTTGCCAGATAATTGATCAGGCCAATGTTGGGGCCTTCTGGCGTCTCGATGGGACACATCCGGCCGTAGTGACTGTAGTGGACGTCCCGGACGTCAAAGGAGGCCCGCTCTCGGCTCAGGCCGCCGGGGCCCAGGGCGGAGAGCCGGCGCTTATGGGTCAGCTCCGCCAAAGGATTGTTTTGATCCATAAACTGGGACAGAGGCGACGAGCCAAAGAATTCCCGGATCACCGCCGTGACGGGGCGAATGTTGATCAGGCTCTGGGGCGTCACCGCGTCCAAATCCTGCACCGTCATACGCTCCCGAATTACCCGCTCCAACCGGGTAAAGCCCACTCGGAACTGATTCTGCAGCAGTTCGCCCACGCAGCGCAGGCGCCGGTTGCCCAAGTGGTCGATATCGTCGGTCACGCCGACGCCGGCAGCCACGCAGCAAAGATAGTTAATGGACGCCAGAATATCGTCTGTGATGATGTGTTTGGGAATCAGGGCGTCCCGCCGCAGCTCTATGGCCTCGGCCCAGCCGTCCTCCGGCACGGTGTCTAGCATTTCTTTCAAAACAGAAAAGCGGACCTTCTCCTTAATGCCGAACTGCCGGGGGTCGAACGGGACGAACTGTCCCATATCTACCATGTCGTTGGAGAAGATCTTGACTACGTGGTCCTCCACCATCACCGCCGCCTGGTTCACACCCCGGTTGGAGAGCTCATGCGCTCTGGCCCGGGTAATCAGTTCGCCAGGCATGGCCAAAATTTCTCCAGTCAGGGGATCCGCAATGGGCTCGGCCAGCACCTGTCCGGACAGCCGGGACCAAATATCCATCTTTTTGTTGAACTTATACCTGCCCACCTTGGATACATCATACCGCCGGGGGTCAAAGAAAAGGGCCTCCAGATAAGACTCCGCGTTTTCCACCGTGGGCGGCTCGCCTGGACGCAGCCGACGATAAATCTCCAGCAGACTCTCCTCCCGGGTCTTGCAGGTGTCCTTCTCCAACGTGGCGCGAATGAGAGGATCCTCACCGAAAAGGTCTTTGATCTTTGCGTCGGTGTCCACCCCCAGGGCCCGAATCAAGCAGGTGATGGGGAGTTTCCGATTTTTGTCAATCCGGACGTAAAAAACGCCCTGGTTATCGGTTTCATATTCCAGCCAGGCGCCGCGATACGGGATGACGGTGGTGGTGTAGGTGTGCTGATCCGCCTTGTCCACCTCGTGGCCGTAATACATGCCGGGACTGCGTACTATCTGGGAGACAATGACCCGTTCGGCTCCGTTGATGACAAAGGTGCCGCCGCCGGTCATAATGGGGAAGTCCCCCATAAAAATCTCCTGCTCCTTTATTTCGTCGGTCTCTGTATTGCGCAGACGGACCCGGACCTTGATGGGTCTGGCAAAGGTCGCGTCCCGTTCCTTACACTCCTCCACGGTATACTTCGGCTTTTCATCCATGGTGAAGTCCAGGAAGGACAGCTCCAGCTTCCCGCTGAAGTCCGTGATTGTACCTACATCCCGGAAGACCTCCTGCAAGCCTTCGTCCAGGAACCATTGATACGAGTCCTTTTGAATCTTCAAAAGGTTTGGCATCTCCAGGATTTCATTATATTTGGCGTAGCTCTTCCGCAGGGTCTTGCCAAACATCTGATCCTTGACCATTGCCATATGCGTCATCACAGCCTTTCTTTCGGCCGAAGCCGGAATAATGTGTATGGTATATCGTACGCCCGGGTCCGTTGACTATTTTTCGCTAACCAGGTCTTGACACAATCCAGACGCTATGGTACTATGGTTCTGCAAGATGGGGGGATATGCAGTCCATCTTATCACAGCATGGACAATCAGCATATCACATCTTTTTCTATTTGTCAATATTTCCAGAATAAAAACCCCGCTTTTGCCGTTTCACACAAAAGCAGGGTTGTTTTTTTTCAAAAAATTGGCGGGGGCTGTGTCCCCCTCTTCCGCTCATCGGCAGTCTGTGCCTGTCGCCTGTTGAGGGTAAAAGGTAGGACTGCTTAAGCATAGAGACCACAACTTACGCCAAACGCGGCATTTACCTGTTAGCATTATGGCTGTTAAAGCGCTGCGTAGCCCACGGGGGCAGCTCATGCCTATCCTTGCTTGGGAGGAATTACTATGGGACCGGAGCAATACTCAATTCAGGATATTGCTATGCTGACCATGCTTTCGGACCGAACCATTCGGAACTATCTGCGTATGGGGCTGCTGTCCGGCAGAAAGAGGGGCGGAAAATGGAACTTTTCTGCGCAAGAGATATCCCAATTTCTAGATGACCCTTTTGTCCGGCAGGCATTGGAGGCCAAGCGGGCTGCTATGGTATCGGACTTTCTTGCGGAATCCCACCAAACAACAGCCGCTGTCTGTGTGGTCGCAGATTTTCCTGCATCAGACGCTGCGGAAACTCTGCGGCTACAGCAGCTGCTTATCCATCTGGTCAATCAGGCCGATGGAACCGTTCGCATGAACTGCTCCTACCATCCCAGGCAGAGGCAAGTTCGCGTGTATCTGTCCGGCTCCAAAGATCAGATACTGCCAATATTAAACGCACTGTGAAAAAGCTCCGGTTTTTCCAATTGCGATTCCCTGCCTCCTGTCTGTACAATGCAGGCAAGGAGGGATTTTTATGCTGCAATCCTATTATGACTTGGTGGCCACCCGATTGGACCAAGTGGACTTTCCCGCCATCTGGCCGGGCTTTCACCAGTCCGCTTTTGCCCTGTACAATGCAGAGACGGTATGCTATGCAGGGCGAGAATTTCCCAGGCCTCCAGACTTCCGCGGAAACACCGCCATTTCCTGGCAAAACCGGCCTCTGGCCATTTTTTACCTGGAGGGGCAACCGGACCCAGACCGACTGGCCGCAGGCCTGGTGCACGAGATGTTCCATGCTTTTCAACAGGAGTCCGGCGAAAGCCGCTTCCCCCAAGACCTTTTGCTTTTGTTTTCCCCCTCCCCGCCCCAGGCCTTAGCCTGGAAATGGCGGGCAGGTCAGTTTTTGGCGAAAGCAGTGGATCGCTGCGTCTCCCGGGCGGAGGCGTTCCTGCTTTTGAAGCACTTCTGTGGTGCCCGGCGCCAAAGCAGGCAAAGCAACCCTGGATTTCAGCAGGAATGCCTGGCTGAAACAATAGAGGGCATGGCAGAATTTGCCGGCCTTCAGGCCCTGCGCGCATTATCTTTAAAAAAGTATCAAGAAGACCTGGCGCAAAAGCAACGGCATCTGGCTGTACCCGGCCCTTTTTTGCTGGACGCCCGTCGTATGGCTTATGATACCGGCGCCCTGCTCCTCACTGCCGCCCAGGCAGCTGGGATCTCACTGGCCCACTCGTTAACCGGACAGACAGAGCCATTGTTTGCTTTCCTGGAACGCCATTTCCCCTTTGCCTCCCCGCCGGAGCCGCCACCCTAGCGCAATACCAAGCAGTACAGACCTTACAAAGCACGCAGGAGCAGACGCATACGGCGCTGGTCGCGCGCTTTATGCAGGACTCGCCAAAATTCCGACAGGGGCGCTTCCGCATCTGCGGCTATGACCCCATGAACCAATTGCCAGCAGGCCGACGTCTGTTTTGTTCTCACTTTTTACTCCTGAAAGATTTGGAGGCCGGAGAAACTCTTTTATTTGAGGGGCCGTGCCTTCTGGCGCTGGCGTCTGATACGGTGATAGAAGGAAACAAAATATTCTATCAGAACGAGCCGACAGCAGGGTAGCAGGCCTTGCTTGCAATAATTCCCTTTTTCAAGCTGATTTTGATTGGAATTCCCCAAACGCAACAAAATCCGTCGCAGAAAAGCGGCGGATTTTGTTCATTCACTTGCCAATGCCAGCAGCTGCTGCTCCTGGAGCCGAAACCGGCGGGCAATGGGCTTCGCAACCTCTCCAGCTTGAATCATCTGCCGCATTTGGGCAAAGGTGACCCATTTTACGTCGCTGGTCTCTCCAGGCTGCAAGACGATCTCGTCCAACGGCGTCGGCCGGGTCAAAAAATAGAAATCATAGAACGTATCGGCAGTCCGGGCGGTCTCCAGAAGCCGGAACTCCTCCTCCCGTGCCTGAATCCCGGTCTCCTCCCACAGCTCCCGGACAATGGCCTGCCGGCTGGACTCGCCCGCCAGGGCGCAGCCCCCGGAATTCTCCCAGGCGTTGGGATAGGACTGCTTTTCCGGTGCGCGCTTGGTTAAAAGCAGCCGACCTGCGCCGTCGCTCACCCAGGTGCAGACCACCAGCATGAAATCTCCTCGGTCCAGAGGCGTTCCCCGCTGATGCAGTCGCCCCGTCCGCCGTCGCCTGCGATCATATACGTCACAGTATTCCATGCTCCGCCTTCCCTCCTGACAAATCGCCTTTTTTTATGTATGCTATCATAGCATACCCGCACTGTCCTTGCAACTTGTCCTCACCATAGGAATTGCCAAAAATTTTAGAAAAGCCAGGTGCCGCCGGCCTATACCCCCTGCAGCTCCACGGCAAACCGGGCCACGAGGCGCCTTTCTGCCCCGCGGCCCGGTTATCACCGCACTCTGCCCATTTCTCCCTTATTCGGCGGAAATGAGGTAATAATACACCGGCTGCCCGCCAGCCAGCAAATTGATGTCTGCATGCGGACAAGCGGCGCCAAAAAGATCAGCGGCCTTGCTCGCCTGCTTTTCCGTAATATCTTCACCGTAAAAAATGGTGATGTATTCCTTTCCGGATTCCCGGACCTTTTCCGCCAGTGCCTTTAAAAGCGTATTGATATCCCGGCTCGTACCAAACAGAGCCTTGTCATACATGGCAAGGTAATCGCCCTGCTTTATCTCGTGCCCATCAAAATCTGAATCGCGGGCCGCATAGGTAATTTGCATCGTGTCCACATTACCCAGCGCCTCCGTCATGGCGGCCACGTTGTTTTCCTCCGTACCCTCTGGGTCATAGCTCAGCATGGCCGTAATCCCCTGGGGAACGGTTTTGGATGGAATGACAACCACCCTTTTTTCTGTCAAGGGACCCACCTGCTGGGCAGCCATAATGATGTTTTTATTATTGGGAAAGACAAAAACCGTCTCCGCAGGGACCCGATTCACCGCAGTCAGGATATCCTGGGTAGAAGGATTCATGGTCTGGCCGCCGGAAATCACACCGTCCACGCCCAAATCCTTAAACACGGAGGCGATGCCGCCGCCGGCGCAGACGGACACCACGCCGAACTTCTTCTCGGGCGCTGCCACCTGGGGCTGCAGCTCCTGCTCGCTCATCACCTTTTCCGTATGCTGCAGCCGCATATTCTCAATTTTTACCGTGACAAAAGAGCCGTAGGACAGCGCCTCCTGCAGCGCGGTACCGGGGTTGTTGGTGTGCACATGAACCTTGATGATTTCCTCGTCATCTACCAATACCAGACTGTCGCCCAGATTTTCCAGGAAGTCCCGCAGCAGCATAGGGTCCTTATCGTTCTCCCGGGAGATAATGAACTCCGTACAGTAGGTGAAAGTGATGTCCTCTGTGGAGAATTCCGCAAAGCTGGCCTGCTCCTTGGGCTCCTCATCGAAGGCGCCCTCCGGCACCGTCACGTCCTCTCCCCGCAGAGACAATAGCATCGCCTCCAGAGCCAGGACCCAGCCCTTTCCGCCGGCATCAATGACCCCGGCCTTCTTTAGTACGGGATTCTGGTTGACCGTGTTGGCCAAAGCCACCTTCGCCTCCTCCAGCGCCGCCTCATGGACAGATTCAAAATAGCTGTTTTCCTGAGCAGCGCTCAGCGCCCGGGCCGCCGCCAGTCTGGCCACGGTGAGGATCGTACCCTCCGCCGGCTTCATCACCGCCTTGTACGCAGTATCCACGCCCTCCTGCAGCGCGCTGGCCCAAAGGATGCCGTCGCACTCCGCCCCGCCCTTGAGCGCCTTGGAAATGCCGCGAAACAGCAGGCTCAAAATAACGCCGGAATTACCTCTGGCGCCACGCAGCATGGCCGATGCCGTAATCGAGGCGGCCTGGTCTAAGGATGGGTCTTCCGTTTTTTTCAGGTCCGCCACCGCCGCGTTAATGGTCATGGACATATTGGTTCCCGTGTCGCCGTCCGGCACCGGAAATACATTCAATTCATTGATCGGTTGCTTATGGATTTCAATAGAGGCGGCCGCGCTGATGATCAGTCTGCGAAAATCGGCCCCGTTGATGGTTTGCCTCAAGAGAATTTACACCTCCGTAATTGGGTCATGCCCAATGAAATCGTTGGGATTACCCAATCATCATGGAATCAATGTAGACATTCACCGCGCGGACCTCGGTGCCGGTGCACTTCGTGACCACATAACGAACCTCTGAGATGATCGAGGCGCCCACGGCGGAAAGATTCACCCCATGGTCCACCATGATGTGAAGTTCAATGGAAATCGAGTCGTCCTCGTGAAAGGTCACGTGAACTCCCTTATTCATAGACTCTCTCCGGAGCAGGTGGACCAGGCCGTCTGTCATGGAGCGGATCGCCATGCCCTTGACGCCAAAGCAGTTCGAAGCGGCAACACCAGCAATATTGGTGTAGACATTGCTGCTGATGGTGACCGAACCTTTTTCTGTATTCTGACGAATCATGCAGGAACCTCCTTTGCCGAAAAATCAGCGTTTCGTGTACAATTATATTACCCCATCCGGAGCAAAAGCACAAGGGGAAGTTTTCCAGCCTAAATCATTGCCTCTTCCCAACAGGCCGGCGCCGAAATTCCCAGCATTTTGACAATCGTAGGCGCCACGTTGGCCAAGCCATATCGGCCCTGCCGAATCTGGTAAGCAATATCCGGGTCCCAAATAAGAAACGGAACAGGGTTTAGGCTGTGAGCGGTGCGAATGCTGGTTTTCCCCTTCTTGGTCTCCGTCATTTGGTCCGCATTGCCATGGTCGGCAGTGACGATGACCGTGTATCCGTATTGGCGGGCGGCTTCCAGAATCCGGGCCAGTCCCCGGTCCACGCATTCCATCGCCGTGATGGCCGCCTCCAGGACGCCTGTATGCCCCACCATATCTCCGTTGGGGTAATTGCAGCGCAGAAAATCGTATTGGCCGGAGGCTATGGCCGCCACCATATGGTCCGTAATTTCCACCGATTTCATGGCTGGAGCCTGCTCAAAGGGAATGATGTCGGAGGGGATTTCCTCATAGGTCTCCAAATCCGCGCAGACCTTGCCGGACCGGTTCCCATTCCAGAAGTAGGTGACGTGGCCATACTTCTGCGTTTCAGACAGCGCATATTCCCGAATTTTGTGCGCGCAGAGCACCTCCGTCAGGGTGTTCTGAATCAACGGCGGCTCTACCAAATAGCGCGCCGGAATTTTTAAATCGCCGTCATATTCCAGCATACCGGCAAACTTTACGCCCTTATAATCGCCTCGGTCAAACAGATCAAAGTCCTTCCGGTCAAAGGCCAGAGAAATCTCCTGCGCCCGGTCTCCCCGGAAGTTGAACAGGATCACGCTGTCTCCGTTGGAAATCCTTGCCACAGGCACTCCGTTCCGCGCTACGACGAAGGCAGGCAGGTCCTGGTCAATGCAATGCAGTTCGTCCCGATAGGTCTCAATGGCCGCCTGGGCGCTGGGGAACTGTCGGCCCAATCCCTGGACGTGAGTCCGCCAACCCTCTTCCACCATAGGCCAATTGGCCCCGTACCGATCCATGGTGATCCGCATCCTGCCTCCCCCGGAGGCGATGGCATAGTCGAATCCAGGCGCCCGGAGGGCGGCAAGCGCCTGCTCCAGTTGTTCGACATACACGAGCGCTGAGGTGGCCGGCACATCCCGTCCGTCCAGCAGAATATGACAATACGCCCGTCTGACCCCCTCCGTTCTTGCCTGGCGCAGCATGGCAAGAAGATGGGAGAGATTGGAGTGGACGTTGCCGTCGGACAGCAGGCCAAGAAAATGCAGGGCGCGGTCCGACTGCAGGCAGTTGTGGATCAGCTCCCGCCAAGTGCCCGACTGAAACAGCTTACCGCTGGAAATGGACTCCTCCACCAGCTTGGCCCCCTGCGCGTAAACCTGCCCACAGCCCAAAGCGTTGTGCCCCACCTCGGAGTTTCCCATATCGTCATCCGTGGGAAGGCCCACCGCCGTCCCATGGGCCTTGAGCCAGGTATGGGGGCAGGTCTGTAGCAAATGATCCAGGGTGGGGGTATTCGCTTGCTGGACCGCATCGCCGGGGCCGCCATCCCCCTTCCCCACGCCGTCCATAATGACTAAGACAATCGGTTTTTTCATCTTGAGATAGCCTCCCGCTGTTCTCATTCTTTCAAATTTGGTCGTATTATTTTACACCATTTGGGCGGTAGAAACAACTATTTTTTTCAATTCCCACGGAAATCACAAAAAAATAGGGGCCCTTGGCCAGGTCCTTTGATAAAAAAGTCCTGGATTCACATTTATTTAATAATTCCTTGCTTACTTTATTAACATTTGCCTGGTAAGATAATAATATCAATGATTTTCTTTTTCATTTTCGCCTCTCTTTTGTCTTTTGGAAGAGCCCCGCTGTCGGATTGGTCAACCGGCAGCGAGGTTTTTTCGCATTTTCACAGGTCTCTGGGCGTGTGTTTCCGGTATGCTAGCCTCTGATCTGGATTTTTCCCACCTTATATTGTAATATCATAGAAAATGAAGTGCAAGGAGCGATTTGGATGGAGCAAAGGGAGGCCGTCATCCGGCTATGGTTTGATATGTGGCTACAGCAAAGGGATTTGGGTATGGAATCGATTTTTACGCCGAACTGTACCTACCTGGAAAGCTGGGGGCCAAAATACGTGGGCATCTCAGCGATTCGACGCTGGTTTCACGACTGGAATGCAAAAAGCCGGGTCATTGCCTGGAACATCCGGCAGTTCTTCCATGAGGACCGGCAAACCCTGGTGGCGTGGTATTTTGCCTCAGCGTGTGGCAGTGAGGCCCCCTGCGGTTTTGACGGCATAACAGAAATTCTCTGGTCCCCGGACGGGAAGATTCAGGCGTTAAAGGAGTACGGCTGTAAGCTACCGCACCATGAACCGTATGCCAAGGTACCGGCGCTTTCCCCTTCCAAGCAGCTCTATATCATCGGCGGAACCATGGGCGTTGGGAAAACCACGGTAGGCCGAATTCTGCGGGACCGGCTTCCCCGCTGCGCGTTCCTGGATGGGGACTGGTGCTGGGATATGCATCCGTTTCAGATTAACGACCAGACCAAGCGGATGGTACTGCATAATATTTGCTATTTGCTGAACAGCTTCCTTCACTGTTCCAGCTATGAGAATATTGTTTTTTGTTGGGTATTGCACCAGCAGGCGATTTTGGACCAGATGCTGGCCCGATTGGATACCGCACGCTGCGCCGTGCAATCCCTATCTCTGGTTTGCCGGGAAGCCGTTCTGCGGGAGCGTCTGGAGCAGGACGTGCAGGCGGGCCTGCGTACAGCCGACGTGATAGAGCGCAGCGTTTCTCGTCTCCCTCTGTATGCTTCTTTACGCACCTGGAAAGTGGATGTATCAGATTTGACGCCTCAACAAGCCGCCGACCGTATCTTGCAGATCAGCCAAAAGCCGTAGGAGGAGCTCGATGCACATAAGATCATACCGCTCAGAGGATTGCCCGGAGCTGGCAAGCCTATTTTACAACACGGTTCACACGGTATGCGCCCGGGATTACACGCCGGAACAACTGGGCGCCTGGGCGCCGGGCTGTGTGGATTGCGCCGCCTGGGACCGAAGCTTCCTGGAGCACGACACCCTGGTGGCAGTACACAATGGGTATATACTGGGCTTTGGCGACATGCGGCTCGACGGCTATCTGGACCGCCTGTATGTCCATTCCCTTCACCAGGGTCAGGGGGTTGCCACCGCGCTTTGCGGTCTTTTAGAGGCCCGCTGCCCGTCCGCGCTTCTGTATACGCACGCCTCCATCACGGCCCGGCCATTTTTTAAATCCCGCGGTTATCGCGTGGTGCGGCCCCAGCAGGTATCGCGCTCCGGGGAGCTCCTCACCAATTTTGTCATGGAAAAACGGAGAAGCCTGTGACGAGCAATTACAATGCTAAAGGCGCATCCAGCAAGCGCCGCCTGGCTCTTTCCTGTAACAGGGCTGTCTGTTCATTCATGTTGTAGGGGCGAGCTGCGCTCGCCAGCGGGCGGCCAAAGGCCGCCCCGACATGTATTCAGCGAAAAAGACCTGTAGGGGCGCGCGCTACACGTCGTTGGGCGTCTGAGAAGACTTGCGCGCCCGCAGACGCGGCATTCCTTTGTCCCCAAAGCTCCTTTGGGACACGATAGGGCCGCCGGGAATTCCCGGCGGCCCTGATGCCTTATTTTCCTTGATAAACCGCTTCCATCGCCTTCATGGTCATGTAGGTATCGAATTTGCTGACCAACTCCCAAGGCGCGTGCATGGACAGCACGGGCACGCCGGCGTCCACAGTGACAATATTCCGGTTGGCCATATAAGCCGCGACCGTCCCGCCGCCGCCCTGGTCCACCTTGCCCAGGGTCGCCGTCTGCCATACCACGCCCGCTTCCTCAAACAGGGTGCGGACATAACCCATGGCCTCGGCTGAGGCATCGGACGCGCCGCCCTTGCCCTTGGAACCGGTGTATTTGCAGATACCTACGCCGTAGTTCAGCTTGGCGTTGTTGCGCTTGTCGCAGGTATCGGGGAAGTTGGGGTCGAAAGCGTTGGTCACATCGGCAGACAGACAAAAGGCGTTCTCAAAGCAGCGGTTGAGGCTGGCGCCCTGGCTGTCACACAGGTCCTGCACAAAGGTTTCAAAGCACTGGGACTGCATACCGGAAATACCGACTGAGCCGATCTCCTCTTTGTCCGCCAAAACGCACACGGCGGTCTTCGCCGGCGTTCCCAGTTCCAGCAGTGGTTTCAGCGCGGCATAGGCGCAGACCCGGTCGTCGTGGCCGTAAGCGCCCAACAGGCTCCGATCCAGGCCCACCTCCCGGCATTTGCCGGCGGGGACGATGGTCAGCTCTGCAGACACGAAATCCGACTCGACGATGCCGTACTTCTCATTTAATAGATTCAGAACCGCCAGCTTGACCCGGTCCTTCCCGTCGTCGTCTGCAAACGGCTCTGTGCCCAAGATGACATTGAGCTGCTCGCCTGCAATACCCTCGGCCAGGGTCTTTTTCATTTGGTCGGCGGACAAATGAACCAGAAGATCAGATACGCAGAAAACTGGGTCCGTATCCGCTTCGCCAATGGTCACTGTAATCGTCTCGCCGTTTTTCTTGTAAATGACCCCATGCAGAGCCAGAGGTACTGTGGTCCATTGATACTTCTTGATGCCGCCGTAATAATGTGTTTTCAGGTAGGCGATCTCCATGTCTTCGTACAGCGGATTGGGCTTGATGTCCAACCGGGGACTGTCCACATGGGCAGCGCTGATGTTGATGCCCTCGTTTAAATTCCTCTCTCCGATGACGGCCAGCATCAGGCTCTTGCCCCGGTTGTTCCGATAGACCCGGTCACCGGTCTTCAGGGCCATGCCGGGTTCCAGGGGCCGGAAGCCGGCCTTCTCCGCGGCGGCTACGGCGTAGGTCACAGCCTCCCGTTCAGTTTTGGCCGCGTCCATAAACGCACAATAGGACTTACAGAAAGCCTCCATCTCCGCCCGCTGGTCCGCATTGAGGCGGTCATAACCGTTTTTCGGCTGATACAGCAGTTTTTCCCGAAGCGCTTCATTGCTCATAGGTATTCCTCCTTAATTATTGTTTCTTAGTCATATTGCTTTCCGCCAGCGCCGCACCGAAGCGCCGCCGGCAGATGAGCCTCTAGTTTACCCCAGCGGCCAGGCGCCGAAACAGGGTCAAGCACATTTCAAAAAACTCCGGCTTTGTTCCCCGGTTATTCAGGCAGTAATCGCACCGCGTCCGATAATACGCATCGTCTGGCTGCGCCTGAATCCGGCGGGCCGCATATTCCCGGCTGATACCCTCCCGGGTCATAAGCCGGGCAATCCGATCTTCATAGGGCGCGCATACTGCCACCGTCCAGGTACAAAGGCCAGCCAGATTCCCCTCCAGCAGGGCAATTGCGTCAACAGCAGCCAACTCCCCCGACCACGACTCCAACTGACGCAGGACCTCCCGCCGCACGGCGCTATGGGTGATATCGTTTAAAGCAAGCAGTGCGTCATGGTCAGAAAAGACTAGCCTGCCCAATTCTTTTCGCGCCAAGCATCCGTCTCGCACCATGCCTGGAAAACGCTCTTCAATGCTCGCCAGTAGCTCCGGGTCCTCGTCCAGCATGGAATGGTAAATTACGTCGCAGTCCAGGGCCAGAGCCCCTAGGGCCCGGGCCGCTTCTAGCGCGGTGGTCTTTCCGCAGCCTGAGCCTCCTGTGATACCCAGTACCCTCATGATTTCTCCTCCGGGTCAACGACTTGAAAACCCGCCGCTTTTGTCAGGCGATTTCGCACAGCGAACGCCACACCGCCGCCCTCCGGGCACCGGGCAAACACCTTTCCTACGGACGGATCGTCCAGGAGCCTCAGGGCTGTAAACAGCCCCGCAGACAGGGTGGCGGGATCCGCCTGCCGGCCATAGGCCAGGGGATTGCACTCTGCATACAGAGGCAGCTCCTCCTCAAAGCATAGCACCCGGTCTCCAGGACTATAGTGCCGGTGAATATAGGCCGCTGCCTTATCGCGGCTCCCAGAGACGATAACCACGGGCTCTTGGGGTGCATAGTGCCGGTACTTCATGCCCGGCGCCTTCACCACTGCGTCCCCTGCAATCGGGGCAATTACTGCCCGGTCTATCTCCAGCTCACCCAGAATCTCCCGCAGCTCCTCAGGCGACACGCCACCGGGCCGCAGCAGACGGGGACGGGCTTCTGTCAAATCCACAATGGTGGACTCCACGCCCACCGCGCAGGGGCCGCCATCCACCACTGCCTCGATCTGCCCGTCCAGGTCATGGAGCACATGCTGGGCCGTGGTGGTGGAGGGCTTCCCAGACCGATTGGCCGAGGGCGCAGCCACAGGAACACCGGCTAAATGAATTATTTCCCGGGTCACTGCGGCGGCAGGACACCGCACCGCCACCGTGGAAAGCCCCGCTGTAGTCCGCCGGGGGACCTTGTCCTGAGCCGGCAGCACAAGGGTCAGTGGGCCAGGCCAAAACCGCTCTGCAAGTCGGTAGGCCACGGACGGAATGCCGTGGCAGTAATCCTCCAGCATATCCGGGCCAGTGACATGCAGAATCAAAGGGTTGTCCTGGGGCCTTCCCTTAACCTCAAAAATGCGGGAAACTGCCCGCTCATTCAGGCCGTCCGCACCCAAACCGTACACCGTTTCCGTGGGGATGGCCACCAGACCTCCCCCTCGAATGATTTCCGCCGCCAGGGCCGGTGTCTCGGGGTCCCCAGCGGACAATCGCAAGGTTTTCATAGCAAATCCTTCAATCCTGGCTGTGCCTGAGCTTTTCTGCCTGGTCCGCCGTGACCAGCGCGTCGATGAGCTCATCGAGTGAACCGTCCAGAATGGCGTCAATTTTATACAGCGTCAGGCCGATCCGGTGGTCCGTCACCCGCCCCTGGGGGAAATTATAGGTGCGGATCCGCTCGTTGCGCATACCGGTGCCCACCTGGCTCCGGCGTAGGCCCGTAATTTCCCCAGAAACTCTCGACTGTTCTATCTCATAGAGCTTGGAGGCCAGCATGCGCATGCACTTCTCCCGATTTTGCACCTGGCTCCGCTCCTCCTGGCAGGAAACGACCAAACCCGAGGGCTTGTGTATAAGTCGGACTGCGGAGGAGGTCTTGTTAATGTGCTGGCCGCCGGCGCCGGAGGACCGGAATACCTGCATCTCGATATCCTCCTGCCGCAGCTCCACATCCACCTCTTCCATCTCCGGCAGCACCGCCACGGTAGCGGTGGAGGTGTGGACCCGGCCGCCGGATTCCGTCTCCGGCACCCGCTGCACCCGGTGGACCCCGCTTTCAAATTTGAGCCGGGACCAGGCGCCGGCGCCGCAGACCAAAAGGTCCGCCTCCTTCACGCCGCCCAGCTCTGTGTCATTATAGTTCAGCAGCTCAATGCTCCAGCCTCTTGTCGCAGCATACATGGAATACATGCGAAACAGACTGTGGGCAAACAGAGCACTCTCCTCGCCCCCAACGCCGCCACGGATCTCCATGATGACATTTTTATCGTCGTTGGGGTCCCGGGGCAGCAGTAAAATGCGCAACCGTTCCTGGAGCTGCTCCTGTTCCTGCCTGGCCCTTTGCAGCTGCTCCTGGCATAGCGCCCGCATCTCCAGGTCAGTCTCCGAGGCAAGAAGCTCCCGGGCCTCCTCCTGGTCCCGCTGCGTCCGGCAATAGGCCCGATAGGCCTCTACCACCGGCTCCAGTTCATTTTTCTCCTTCAGGAGCCTTGCCGCCCGGCTAGGGTCCTGAAAAAAATCCGGCTGCTCCGATTTGGCGCAAAGCTCTTCATAGCGGCTCTCGACCGCACACAGTTTTTCCAGCATGGACAGACCTCACAAATCAGCTTTCTCATGCATTGTACCAGCAATTTGGGGAAAAGTAAACCCGCGGCAAAAAATTAGGCCCTTTCATATGTAAGAAGGACCATAGAAGCCCGGTCCGAGAGCGTTTGCAGGGCGGACAATCGCTGTGCACCAGCCTGGGTAATCCGCCAGTAATGGGGCGTCATGGCCAAAAGATTCTGAATTTGAGCACCCGAAACAGTAAGGGAAAACGCCACGGTTTTTCGCTCCAACAGCCGGAAGCCGGGAAAGTCCGGCTGCAGATTCTTGTCCCTGTGCAGAAGCGTGGGGTAAATCACCTGTTTGAGCGCCAGCAGATGGTCCTGCGCAGCCAGCGCATGCAGCAGCACGCCGCCGGGCCGCAGAACTCTGGCAAATTCCTCGGGTGCCGCCGGAGCAAACAAGCACAGCAGCAAGTCAAAACTTTCATCCGGAAAGGGCAGGTGCGCTGCCGTGCCGCAAAGCCAGCAGGCGCGACGATACCGTCCAGCGGCGAACCGCACCGCCTCCTTGGAGATATCTAGACCGGTCAACGCAGCACCGGGCAGGCAGTCGGCCACTTGAACGCTGTAATAACCCTCCCCGCAACCCACGTCTAAAATCTGCGGGGCCTGCGGTGCCCAATTCTGCGCCGCCTGACAGACGGACAGGGCCAGGGGAGCGTAAAACCTTCCATCGAGAAACGCCCGGCGAGCGGCCACCTGTTCCCGGGTGTCTCCGGGATGGAGCGCATGCTTCTGCGTCACAGGCAGAAGATTCACATAGCCCTGCCGCGCCACATCAAAGCTGTGCCCCTGCGGACAAGTCCACACGTGGGAGCCCTGGTACAAAGCACCGGAACAAATTGGGCAACGTATCTCCAGCATGTCTCTGCCTCCTTTGCCGGCAGCGCAACGGCGCCGCCTTATTCTCCGGCCTGGGCCGGCTTTTTATGGACTTCTGAAAAGGAGTGGATTGTCATGAAAAAATCACCGTGGGTGGCCTGCGCCGTCCGGGCCGTCGCCCGGCTTTTATTTTTGTCTCTGCTGCTGGCCCCTGTGTCCCCGGCACGGGCCGTAGAGCCCAAGTATTTGGCCCTGACCTTCGACGACGGGCCGTCCGGACGGTTTACCCGAAAGCTGCTGGAGGGATTGGAAGATCGGGACGCCAAGGTCACCTTCTTCCTCTGTGGATACCGACTGGAAATTTACCCCGAGCTGGCAAACGCAATGCTGGACCAGGGCCACGAGATCGGCTTGCACGGCTATAGCCATAAATGTATGGCAAAAATGGACCCGGGCAAGCTGAATCAGGAGTTGGAGGATACGGCGGCGCTGCTGACCGCCCAGACCGGCCAGGACTTTTCTCTGCTGCGACCGCCCGGCGGCTTAGCCAATCAAACCGTCAAGCAAGCCGCCCAAGCGCATGGATTGACGCTGGTCACCTGGTCCGTGGACCCGAAGGACTGGGACACCAACAACCAGGAAACGGTGGTCCGCCGGGTGGTGGAACGGGCCCAGGACGGGGACATTATTTTGCTCCACGATATGTCGGACAGCTCCGTCGCCGCCGCGCTGGAAATTATCGACACCCTGACCGAACAGGGCTATGTATTCGTCACCGTTTCGGATCTGGCCGCCCTTCGAGGTGAGGCCTTGCAGGCAGGCGTGCTATACTCGGAATTCCGCATCAAAGATGATACATCTTTGCGATAATCGCCTCCGCCGCCCAATTGGGCAGAATTCGGCCCAGAAACGGGAAAATCCGGTAAATTCCGCCCACCGCTTTCACACTGGGCAGACGCTTCCGCTCCAGCAGCCGCAACGCCATGCGGGTGACGCAGGCCGGGTCCTTACCGGTCTGCTCATCTCGGGCCATCTGCTCCACCGCCCGGCGACAGGCTTCCCGGTAAGGGCTGTCCGCAGCGGCTGCTGTCATCCGGCGAGCCTGGGTGAAACCGGTTTTTAGATCTCCCGGCTCAATGAGCGCGGCCTGGATGCCATAGGACCGCAGCTCCATACGCAGGCACTCGGTCTGCTTGCGCAGGGCTGCCTTGGACATGGAATAAAGGCTTTGAAACGGCAGGGCAAATTCTCCTCCAATGGAACCAATGTTTAAAATGATTCCATCTCCCCTGTCCCGCATGCCGGGCAGCACCGCCCGGGCTACCCGCAGCGGTCCCACCGCGTTCACATCCAACTGGTCCAGCGCCTCCTGAGCTGTGCAGTCCTCCACCGCGCCAGCCAGTCCGGAGCCGGCGCAGTTGACCAAAATATCAATTCGTCCGGCCTCCTGCAGGATTCTCTCCACGCAGGCCACCACAGAGCTGTCCTGGGTGACGTCCAGTTGGATCGGCCGCAGCTCCCCCCGTTCCGTTTGATAGGGTTCCGGCAGCCGTCTCGCACCGCCGTATACCAGGGCGCCCCGTCCCGCCAGGGCTCTGGCTATGTCCTTGCCGATTCCGGAGCTGGCCCCCGTGACCAGCGCCACTCGGCCCGCAATTCGTTCCATGGACTCTCCTCCTTCCCGGACTGCCGTCCGGGTTTTTTATCGTTATATCACGTTTTGGTCCCTTTCGCAACCAACAGACTCCAGATTAGACAAGGTACTTCCCTTTCTCGCGTCGGCAAATAGAATGATCGCTAAATGCCTCTGCCGCCGACTGTCCCTGCAAGGACGCTTGCATATGCAAACGCATCCCTGTTGGTCAGGCGGTGCCAAACCGCTTTCTGTTCCGCGCAGGCACAAAATAAGAATTCGGCAAAACAGAAGAGCCCCGCACCAGCGCGTTGGTACGGCTGATGTGGGGCTCTTCGACTATTGTAACCGCAAAGAACCAAGGGGCTGTGTTCTCTGCCTGAACGCATGGTTTCCTTAAAATAAGCTGAGCTGTTCGGCGGGCCGGTCCCGCCGAAGCGCGGCATTTTCCCGCACTACGCTGTCCGGCAAATCAGCCAGGAAGGGGGAAGGCTCCGGCCCGGTGGTGAGAATTAGCTCCTCCCTGGCTCGGGTCATGCCCACGTACAGCAGCCGCCGCTCCTCTTCCAGGTCCGCCGGGCGGCCTTGGGACTCCAAGGGAAGCGTGCCCGCCTTCACACCGGCCAAAAAGACTGCAGGAAACTCCAGGCCCTTGGAGCCGTGGAGGGTCATGAGCCGCACCGCGCCCGACTCCCAACCCCGGCCCGCCGCCCGGCACAAATCGGGCTCCTGTCCCAGGGTCAGAGCATTCCATAGCTCTGAAAAGCTAGCGTGAAAAACCGCTATGTTCTGCAGCCGCTCCAGTGCCTGCGTACCGCCGTATTGGGTTTGCCAGCGTTCCACCAGCTTCCAGGGCTTCTCCCGCTCTACCAGAGGCAGCCATGCCTCGGCCCGCTCCAGCCAGGCCTCCAGATGACCATATCCCCGGCAGGCCTCCTGCAGGGAGGCCGGATTCAGGACCACGCCCCTTGTGCAGGCTTCCTGGGCCTTTTGAATCAAGTCAGCGGGGCATTGCCAGAGCAGCCGGAGGGCGGTTTCCAAGGCGGCCGCGTCACCGGGGACCAGCAGAGTGCGGAAAAAGGCCAACGCGCCCCGCACCTCGTCTGCGTCCAAAAAATCCTCCCGCCCGCTGATCACGCAGGGAATGTCGTCGTGCCGTAGACATTTTTCAATCAGCCCCAACTGTCGGTGGGTACGGCATAGCACGGCGATGTCGGAAAAGGCACGGACCTCCCGCTGGTGGTCCAGCTTCTGCGCCTCCAGCATGTCCACGCCGCCGGTCATGCGGCCAATCTCCTTGGCGATGTAAATGCCCTCCAAGAAGTCGTCCGCCGCAAGAACCAGCCGCACCGCTGCACCAGATGGGCGGTTGGGACGGAGAAGCCGCGCGCCGCCAGGGTTCTCCTCAATCACAGGCCGGGCGGCCTTCAGAATCTCCGGCGCGGAGCGGTAATTTTCCACCAGCCGAATCTCCCTAGTCTCGGGAGCATCCTCCATCAGCCGCTGGAAACAGCGTCCGGCGGCTCCGCGGAAGCCATAGATGGACTGGTCCGGGTCGCCAATCGCGAAAAGGCTCTTCCCGCCCCGGCTCCAAGCACGGACAAGGGCGTACTGCGCATCGTTGATATCCTGAAATTCGTCCACCAGCAGGTGGGTAAACCCCTTTCGTCCCGTGGTATCCAGTTTTAACGCTTCGGTGAGCAAATCGTCAAAATCCAGCGCGCCCAGCTCCTTCAGGCGTGCCTGATACCCCTCAAGCAGCGCCAGGTCCAGTCCGGCATCCTCCAAGGAGGCTCCGTTTTTTACCCGAGACACGGCTTGAACCAGGCCTTTCGCGCCCTTTTTGCTGCCGTTACTCCTGAGCACCTGCCCCGCCACCTCTAGCGCCTCCCCCTGGCCAAGAAGCCGCACGTCTCCTAAAAGCGCTAGGCAAATGGCATGGAAGGTCCCAATGGTCATACGCGCCACCGCCCGTTTGCCGCCCAACCGGGTCTGCAGCCGGTTTCGCATTTCTGCGGCGGCTTGGTTGGTAAAGGTCACGGCGGTAATTTCATCGGGCTTGACGCCCTGCTTCTCCACCAGATACGCGATTCGGGAGACCAGGGTCTTGGTCTTGCCGGTACCGGGCCCGGCCACCACCGCCACGGTTCGCTGGCAGGCCGCGACTGCCTCCTGCTGCGCCGCGTTCAGTGTCTCTTCCCGCCGGCCCGCCGTGGGTTTCTCGAACACGGAAGCCGGCTTTTTCTGCGTCCATCTGGCCTTTGGCTTTTTTTCCGGCGTCTCGGCGCCGAACAGGGAGTACTGGCCGTTCAGCCGCTCCATCTCGGCGGGCGTCAGCAGAGAAATGGTGCCGTATACCCCGTCAAAGCCGGCCCGCCGCTCCACCTGGCCCAGGCGCAGGCGGCGGATACCCTCCGCCACGCAGGGTCCGGCCTCCCGCTGGATGTCTTCTACAGGCGCCTGACGCAAAATATAGAACTCCGAGCCCAACGTACACAGTAGCCGCTCGTATTCTTCCAGCGTCTTTTTTCCTGTGGCTGAGGTGCCGGTAGAAGCCGCAATGACCTCCGGCAAGGGCGCCAGGCTTTCAAAGGGCTTTGCTCCCGCGGGTTGAAAACCCGCCGGCCGGTCAGCCAGCTCCTCCACGCGGTGCTCTACCCCAATGGTCAGCTTTTTTCCGCACACCGGACACAGGCCGTCCCGCTCGGCGGTCTCGGCGGGGCTTAGGCAGACGCCGCAGCCCCGATGCCCGTCCAGATGGTACTTTCCCTCCTCGGGAAAGAACTCTATGGTTCCCTGGAACCCCTCCCCGGTCCGGATGGCCCGGACCAGCTCTAAATAGGAAAGCCCGGTCTCCAGCAGATTCGCCTCCCGCCCTAATTTAGCCGGCGAGTGGGCGTCGGAGTGGGAAACCAGAGTGAGGCCGTCCAGGGCGGAGACTCGCCAGTTCATGGGCGGGTCCGAGGAAAGCCCGGTTTCCACCGCATGGATATGCGGTGTGAGGTCGCCAAAGCAGGCCTCTATGGTGTCGAAGCCGGAAAAGGCCCCGAACATGGCAAAATGCGGCGTCCAGATATGGGCGGGAATGAACTCCGCGCCCGGGCATGCCTCCAGGGTCAGCTCCAGCAAATCCCGGCTGTCCAGGCCCAGGATGGGGCGGCCGTCGGAGTGTATGTTTCCAATGGCCTCCAGCCGGGCCGCCAGCTCGTCCGCCGCCTCCAGGCTGGGCAGCAAAATCAGATTGTGAACCTTGCGGGTTTTTCCGTCCCGTTTATAAATGGAGCTGATTTCGCCGGTGACCACAAAGCGGGGTGCCTGTCCCGGCGCGCAGCCCGGCAGGCGCAGGTCCTCCCGCAGGGCGTATACGCCCTCCCCCGCCGGCACCAGTTGTTTCTTCAGCTCCGCACGCCAGGCCGGATGGGTAAAGTCTCCCGTTCCCAATAGCGCTATGCCCTTACGCCTGGCCCACCAGTCCAGATGGGGCGCGTCGCAGTCCCTGCTGGTGGCCCGGGAAAAGCGGGAGTGGATATGGAGGTCGGCGATGTACATTTTGGCACCTTCTGTCGAAATGATTTGGGTTTATTATAAAGTTATTTTTGCTTCGGCGCAACGGCTGTGGACATTTTCAGTCTGTCAGTATTATTTTCCCGGATACATAACCGGGTGCCAAGGGTTTTCTGCAAAGAAGCGCGGTAGGGGCGGCCCGCGGCCGTCCGCCTGTTCCATCCGGTTTTCCAGACTTGGCGGGCGTGTAAAGCACGCCCTAACAAGGTATGTCCGAAGGGCTCAGAGGGAGGAAACGAGGGAAAGGGAACCGTCAGGGTTCCCTTTCGCGTTCAATCCGTTGTTTTTCAAACCAGTTCCAACCTGACGTTTCGTCAGGTTGGGCGGTCTGCAGCCGTTCGTCGATGCTTTGTAGGGAACGGTCTTCGACCGTTCCGCGGGCGTGCAAAGCACGCCCCTACATCGTCGGAGTAAAGTCCGCTTTGCTCCGGTTCCTTGCTCTTCCTCTCCCCACAAAACCTTGCGGTTTTGTGGGGCCCCCTTTGCAATTTCTCTCGACGGGACACGGTAGGGGCGGCTTTATTGGCACGATGATACCAATATTACTTTCGTATACACCGGCCAAGTCAAATATTGTGCATATTCCGTGTTTTTTCCTAGTTTCCCCAGTTTCTGGCAGTATGTTCCCATTTACTTCTTTACCAACCTGTGTTATAATGTCCATGAAATGGTAAAGTGACCGTGAAAGGAAAAAGAGTAGCTCGGCAGATAGATAGCTTGCCGCACCTGTCTGGGTGTTCACCGGACAGCACATGCAACCATTGATTTTTGGGGGGGCGATTCCAATGTGCTAGGGCGTAAATTGGGCCGGACCGGCCAGCCTGCTGTTACAGTATGAGTAGACCGGCGGAATACTGACTACAAAAATATGAAAGCGGTTGAAAGAAAAAGGAGAATGATCATGAAAAAACAGGCAATAGGAAGACGCATTTGGATTTTGGCGCTGGCCTTAATTTTGGCTTTCCAGGTGGCGGGGGTCGCCTCCGCGGCATCGGTGAGTTGGACCAGCGGTAGTACTTACAATACTGCAACTGTGAATAAAGCAGGTGGTCCGTATTATTATCTTCAAAGTATACCAGTAACAAAAACTGCACACACCGTTGGGAAGCCGACAAGCATAACTACATCAATTGCCCGAACAGTAAATGCCACCTGGTCAAAAGGCGGTTTCCCCACTACCTATAACTCTTACTTACTTCAAGCTATGAATAAAGCGGGTCTATACGAAACTGCAAGTCATACGGTACCAGCAGGATGGTCTGTGTCTGTTCCTTCAGGTGCATCAACCGGCAACTATGCTATGGCAGTAGGATTCAATTATTATTCAGCTTCATGGTCCATCGTAGTACAATCAATATCTCGATCAGTGGATCCTACCGCAGCTGGCCCTTCCGGTTCCATTGCGCGCGCATTAACTAGGTTAAATTACATTGTAACGTATGACAAAATCTGATTTTTAAGTATATATATTCCGTATGCCCGCCTTTGTGCGGGCATACAGGTTTCATAGGTTTCAGGCTAAGATGAAATATAATTTTCGAAGCGAGGTAGCCGGAATGAAACATTTAAAATCCTGGATCGCTTTTTTACTTGTCCTTTTTATTCTTCTCCAGCTATTAGGCTGCACACCGAATCAAATACTGGAGGAAACCGGCGGTCAGACGCCCAGCGAAAGCCGGTCCAAAGAGGAGCCTGCCGCTATCGCTCCCACCGCCTCTCCGGAAGCGCCGGGGGAAAATTATTTCTTCCTCTGCGGGGAATATGACTTGGATTTTTACTTAAATACCGCCTTTAATAACATCATGATACCAGTAGTCTCCAAGACGCCCATTGATGCCTCCGCTGCAAAAATTACCCTGCCTTTAGAAATTGATTACGAGGTTTATTTTAACGAGGTACTCCTGACGGAGAATTATGCGCAATATTTTGACTACTATCTTTACCAGTGCTATAGGGATCTGGACTGGGCGAAGGTGGCGAAGCTGTTTTCCGCAGCCCGGGAGGCCTCTCAGGCGCAGGCGGATGCCGGGGATCCGGACCAGGCCGCCCAGCAACAAATTGTGGACGATTATTGGGCCTATGCGGATCAGTACAGCCAGGATTACGATGCCTTGACCCAGGAAATGCTGCCCCAATTTTACGCCTATGAGGTTCTCATTAACTTCTATTACGACTATGACAACCCCCAGGACGACGCCTTTACCTATATGGACGTATCCTGGCCGGGGGTCTCTTTCCGGGCTAACTGTGGGGAAGTCAGATTTCATAAAGAAAACATGTATGATGACTTCCCCAGTGAAATTGGCGGACTGCAACAGCATACCTACGGCATTCGGGATACAGCAAGCTATCCATATGGCTCTGGAACAGTAAATACCTGGGTCGCAAACTTTGAGACTGAAGACGACATTACCCTGACGCGAGGATATTTCTTTGGAAACGGTCCAAGAATCGCTGAAATCCAAGTGTACGCGGCGTCTCAGGAGCAGGATGTGGATGGGACGCCGGTTCGCTCTATGGATTACCTCTGGGACGGGCAGACTCCCCTGCCGGTGGAGGGAGGATTAAGCGTGCAGCTTAGTGCGACCTTTACGGACCAGCGGTTGCAGGACATGGTCCCCGAAGGAAAGCTGTACTTTTTCCTGGAATACGAATATCAGGGGAAACACGCTGTCTCCATCACAGAGCTGGGTCTGCACCGCAACGCCAATTTTTATGAGCTGGCGGCCATCTATTTAGACGGCATCGACGTCCAGTCCTACTATGAGCAGTTCTTTTATCCCTATCTGTCGGAGTCCGGATTTCGGACGTTGCCGGACCCCGCCTGAGACGCCGCATCAATGCCAACCCAAAAGGAGGGATTCCTATGGGGCGCAGGCCCTTGTCCCTGCTGCGCCACGCCCGCATCATGGTGGGGCGCACCTTTCGCAGCTACGCCATGCTGTCGGTGACCATCGTGCTGTCCTTTTCCCTGCTGCTGGGCTACCTGGTGTTCACGGACTCCAACCTGTACAATCGATACAAGGACATCTTCGCCCGGGACCGGCACGTGATCACGGTACGGGACAATCATCTGGAACAAGCTAAGGTGAACCTGCTCTTAGAAAAGGCGGGGGATATTGGACAAACGCATACCTATACATACTTCTCCGCAGGCGTCCAAATTTACGGCGACGGCACCGAGTTCACCCTGGCGGATACCGGGGAGACGCTCTCCGGCGTGCCGGTCTTCACGGTGTACTGTCTCCCACAAACTATCTTTGGCCTGTATTACTGGGATGAGGAAATCCCGGTCACCTGGCTGCCGGGGCAGGAGCGGGACCAACTCAGCCTATACCCCGGGGAGGCCGTCATGGAGCAAAGCTGGTTCCAGGCCCTGGGCCTGGACGAGCAGGAGGAGCCCGTCTATACCCTGTGCCTCCGGGACCGGAATACAGGCCTTGGCGGAGAACAGGAGACCTTTGTTGAACGGCAGGTGCGCATCGTGGGAACGGTGCGGACCACGGATCCCATTTCCTTCGATCCCGACCTCAGCGCACTGACCTTGCGCGGCAGCTATAGCCCCTCTCTACTGCTAAGCGCCGCGGATTTCGGACCGGACGTAATGCCCAAGCTGGGCTGGGTGAGGACCTTGGTGTTTTATACCGACGCTCCGGAGCAGGTGCAGCAATTGGCCGAGAGCATGCACCTGGACGGCGGGATCAGCTCGATCTATCAGGCGCAGAACAAGGCCCTGGAGACCATGCGCACGGAAAAGCGCACCAAGGCGGTAATCACAGCGGCCCTGCTGCTGCTCTTGGGTATCAATTTATATTCCAGCTTTTCCAACGCCCTGAATGAACGAAAATTTGAGATCGGCGTAAAACGGGCGTTGGGCGCCTCCAAATGGTCCATCATCCGGCAGTTTCTATATGAGAGCATTCTGGTGATGCTGGTAAACATTCTATTATCCATCGTTCTGGTAACGGACCTGTGCCTGATTTACAAGCGGATTTATGAGACCACGCCCAACATATCCGGCCTCTATTTCGATTGGATTATTTATGCCAGTCCCTATTCCGTGGCTATGTTCGCCCTATGCTCTGTGACGCTGACCATTGTCTTCAGTCTGATTTTTGCTTATAAGTCCACCCAGGTGGAGATCGTCGAATACCTCAAGGCGGAGTAGCGCGCCGGAAGCGGCGGCCCCGTATTCGGAAGGAGGCTGGCTATGAAATTTTTAAAGGGTCTGCTGAAATGTCTGTTTTGGCTGCTGATTTTAGCTCTGCTGGTGGCGCCCTTGGGCCTGATTTACCAGATTTCCAGCGCGGAGATGCTGGAATACCAAACGCCCACTGCGCCGGACCTGCGAGAGTCCGCTTATGGTACGGTGGTGCAGGCCCGCCGGGAGGATGTACTGGAGTACGTCACGGTATCCGGGAACTTTGTATCCCAAACTTTCGCTTACATGGATTTGACGCAACGGGATCCCAGCCTAATCCGCTGGCTGGTAGAGGAAGGAGACGAGATTCAGCAGGGCCAGGTTCTGGGGACCTACCGGGGCGAGGACGTCATCTCCGAGCAATCCGGCATTCTGGAGGAGCGCAACACCTATAACCCGGAAAATGCCTACCTGCGGGTCCGGTTGCTGGAACCTCTGCTGCTGCAGTGCCAGGTTTCGGACAAAACCCTGAAGGCCATAAAACAGGCCGAAGCCACCCTGACCACGGAGGACGGCCGCAACGTGATTTTGGAATACGCAGCCCGGACCAAAAACGACGACGGAACCACAACGGTCCGGCTCACCATCGATGGCGCGGACTACGCCTATGGTCAGGTACAAAAGGATCTGCGTCTCTTAACGGGACGGGTCTACTCCCAGGCTCTGGTACTGGAAGCCAAATGCTTGTATCAAAAGGAGGCTGGGGAAAACAGTCCCTGGTTTGTCCGAAAGGTAACCAAGGAGGGTTATTTCGTTCAGGAACTGGAGGTGGGCACGGGCTACAGCAACGGCGAGCTCATCTGCGTCACCGGCGTCTCGGAAGGCGATTATTTTGACTCGGGCTACAAGGCCATCGCGGAAGGCGGCTGAGGGCCATGACAGAACTGAACGTGCGGTTGTCGCACCTGCGGAAATCTTACACCCGACCGGTGCTCACAGACGTGAATCTGGAAATCGCCAACGACAGCTACGTGACCATTGTGGGCAAGTCCGGCTCCGGCAAGTCCACCCTTCTAAACATTCTGGGACTGGTGGAGGGATACGACGGGGGCGAATATGTGTTCAACGGCGTTAAAATCCGGAATTATGTGGATTATGCCAGACTGCGGCTGGAGAACATCGGGTTTATTTTTCAGTCCTACAACCTGATTCCAACTTTGAGCTGCAAGGAGAATATCCTCCTGCCCACTCTCTACAACCGGCGGAACCGGGTCCAGAGCTTCGACGACCTGGTGGAGCTACTGGACATCGGAGCCCTGCTCAGCCAGCGGGTGACGACCCTCTCCGGTGGGGAGAAGCAGCGTGTGGCCGTGGCCCGGGCCCTGATTTTAGACCCATGCCTGATTCTGGCTGACGAGCCCACCGGTAATCTGGACCCCAAAAACCGACAGTTGATTTTCCAGCTGCTGCGCCAGGAGCACCAGAAGGGCCGGGGTATCCTCCTCATCACCCACGACCAGGAAACCGCCCGGCAGGCCGACCGGATTTACACGCTGGAAGGCGGGCAATTGATCCCAGCAACTTAAACGGCGAGCGGTTTGATCTTGGCCACATCCTGGGTTCTACGTATGACTTTCTACTCCTTTCGCCTTTTGAATATGCTGCCACTGCCCTTGGAATCAGATTCCGGGGGCAGTATTTTTATAAATTCTTCTTATCCTGCGCCTCTCTTCCCGTCATTGGGTATGTAAGAGCGGCCTTCGGCCGCCTGCGGACGAGCAAAGCCTGTCCCATATTACTATTCCGGCAGGATGCCATTGGGGCCCATGTGAAAAGAATTCTATTGTGCTATAAAGAAAGATTTGCTATAATAAACAGAAATGATAAAATTGGATGTGCATTTGTGTGAAGTATGGAACCTGGAATGTGGCTGCGCCGGTGCCCGACGTCGTCGACACCTTGACGCAAGCGGGTTACTCGCCTCTTGCGGCCCTGGTATTGGCGGCACGCGGCAAAAACACGCCGGAACAAGCCGCTGCTTATCTGTCTACGGAGGGGCCGCTGCTCGACCCCTTTTTGCTCACCGACATGGATCTTGCCGTAAGGCGGCTCCGCCTGGCGTTGGACCGGGGGGAAAAAATTGCGATCTTTGGGGATTATGATGTGGACGGTATTACCTCCACCTGCTTGCTTTTGGACTTTCTCCGCGGGCAGGGCGGGGATTGCATCTCCTACATCCCTGGCAGGCTGGAAGAAGGCTACGGGCTAAACACCATGGCGCTGGAACAACTGGCCCGTCAAGGGGTTACCCTGGTCGTCACGGTGGACTGCGGTATCACAGCCCTGGAGGAAGCCGAGTTTTGCCGCCGGATGGGTATGGACCTGGTAGTGACGGACCACCATGAGTGTAAGGCCTCCTTGCCCCAGGCCGTGGCTGTGGTGGACCCACATCGGAAGGACGGAGGGTACCCGCACCGCACCCTATCCGGTGTGGGTGTGGCTTTTAAGCTGGCCGCCGCCCTCGGCGGGAACCAGGAAGCGGTTTTAGAGCAATATGCAGACATGGTTTGCCTGGGAACCGTGGCGGATGTAATGCCTTTGGAGGGGGAAAACCGAGTCTTTGTCCGGCGCGGGCTGGAATTGCTTCGTCATACCCGGCGGTCCGGCCTGGCCGCCCTGATGCGGGAGGCCGGCTGCAAGCCGGACACCCTCACCGCTACCTCCATCGGCTACGTTTTGGCCCCGCGGATTAACGCTGCGGGCCGCATGGGCCGCATTGACCTGGCAGTAGAACTGTTTTTAACGCAGGACCCCCGGCGGGGTGAAGAATTAGCCGCAACCCTATGTGCGCTGAACCGCCAACGGCAGGAAGTGGAGCTGCAGATTTATCAACAGGCCGTAGCCATGCTGCCGGAGGGACGTCCGCCAGAGGCCATTGTCCTGGCCGCGGAAACCTGGCATCAGGGCGTGGTGGGGATTGTGGCCTCCCGCATGGCTGAGGAATTCTGCTGCCCCACCTTTCTGATCTGCCTGGACGGAGAAAAGGGCAAGGCCAGTTCCCGCTCCTACGGCGGATTTAATTTGTTTTCCTCTCTGACGGCCCTGTCCTCCCTGCTGGAAAGCTACGGCGGGCACGAATTGGCCGCTGGGTTCACCATCACCCGTCAAAATATCGACGCATTTCGTCAGGCCGTATGCAGCATGGCCAGTGCCTTCTATGCCGGCGCAGGCCCCCGGACCGTCCTGGATGTGGACTGTGCCATTACCCCGGAGCTTTTGACCCTGGAGAACGTGGAGTCGCTGGACGTGCTGGAACCCTGCGGCACAGGCTGCCCCCGTCCAGTATTCCTCATGGAACGGCTTCACATCGACCGTCTAACCCCGGTGGGGAGCGGGCGGCACCTGCGGCTGCGGCTGCGGCAGGGGCGCAGCGCCGTGCAGGCCATCTGCTTTTCCGCTACGGCCCAGTCGCTGTCCGTGGCGGAGGGCGATTGGGTGGATCTGGCCTTTACCTTGCAAATCAATGAATTTCGTGGCGTCCGTACCGTGCAGGTCAACCTGCAGGACATCCGGCCCAGCTGTCCTTGCTCCTGCTCCCCGGACCCTGAGCCCTATCGGAAGCTGCGGACTGGCACACTGACGGCGCCGGAAGCGTCTGCCCTTCTGCCGGCCCGGCAAACCCTGGCGGACGTGTGGCGCTATCTTGCCAGCTGCAGCAGTCCCGTGGTCCAAGAAGGTCCTATCTGCTTGTGCCGGAAAATTGTCCGCCGCTTCGGGCGCCCTCTGAGCCTGTCTCAGATGCTGGCCTGTCTGGACATCTTCGCCGAGGCCGGCCTGCTGCGCCTAGAGCGGCAACACAAATACTTATCCATCACCCTGACCGCCGGCAATTCTAAGGCCGACCTGGAGCAGTGCGCCACTATGCGGCAGCTGCTGGGGCTGAAAGAGGATTGATGCTATGGAAACCTTTGCCGAACACTACGAATCCATGCGCCGTACGGTCCTGCGGTGCATTCCCGGCGTGGATATGGCCCTGGTGGATCGGGCTGTGCGTTACGCTGAGGATAAGCACGAGGGACAAAAGCGCAAGGATGGCTCCCCCTATATCATTCACCCCTTGGCCGTAGCGGAAATTGTGGCGGAGATGGGGCTGGATACGGACGCCGTCCTGGGCGCATTGCTGCACGACTGCATCGAGGATACCGACTCCACCCATGACGATATTGCCAAGCTGTTCGGCTCCACCGTGGCCGAGCTGGTGGAGGGCGTCACAAAGTTGACCCGGGTGGAATACTCCACCCTGGAAGAGCAGCAGATGGAAAATCTGCGCAAGATGTTTATGGCCATGTCCAAGGACATCCGGGTCATTTTAATTAAAATCGCGGACCGGCTGCACAATACCAGAACCATGCAGTACCAGACGCCGGCCAAACAGCTCTCCAAATCCCGGGAGACCATGGATGTCTATGCGCCCCTGGCCCACCGGCTCGGCATGCAGCGCGTCAAGTGGGAGCTGGAGGATACCAGTCTTCAGTACCTGGACCCAGCGGGATACAACGAAATCATGTCCTATCTCAGCGACCACCAGGCGGAGTCCGACGCTTTCATGAAGAGCATTCAGTCCAAAATCACCACACGTCTTTCCTCTGTGGGGATTCACGGCTCCATCTATGGCCGGATCAAGCATGTGTACTCCATCTACCGGAAAATGAAGGACCAGGGCAAGACCATGGACGAGCTGTACGACCTGTATGCCTTTCGGGTGATTGTGGACACCATCCCCGACTGCTACAACGTGTTGGGGCACATTCACGACCTGTTTAATCTGGTCCCAGGCCGGTTCAAAGATTATATCTCCACGCCCAAGCCCAACATGTACCAGAGTCTGCATACCACCGTGATCGGCTCCCAGGGGATTCCCTTTGAAGTGCAAATCCGAACCTGGGAGATGCATCAAACCGCGGAATACGGCGTTGCGGCCCACTGGAAATACAAACAGGGGGTCGGCAGCGGCGATGAAAAGAGCTTTGAATGGGTCCGGCGGCTTCTGGAGAGCCAGCAGGACACCGACGCAGAGGATTACGTCCACTCTCTGAAAATCGACATGTTTGACGACGAGGTCTTCGTCTTTACGCCCAAGGGCAACGTCATCAACCTGCCCGCCGGCTCCACTCCCATTGACTTCGCCTACGCCATCCACTCCGGCGTGGGTAATTCCATGGTCGGCGCAAAAATCAACAATCGGATTGCCACCTTTGACGCTGTGCTGCACAACGGCGACATTGTAGAGATTCTCACCTCCAAGACCGCCAAGGGTCCCAGCCGGGACTGGCTGAGCATTTGTAAAAGCAATCAGGCCCGCTCCAAAATTAAGCAGTGGTTCAAGCGGGAAAAGCGAGACGAAAACATTGTCCACGGGAAGGCCAGCTTTGAAAGCGAACTGCGTCGGCTGAGCCTCAGCCCCGCTATTGTGGCCGACGAGGAGCTGCAGCCCGTACTGTTGAAAAAACTGAGCTTCGACTGCCTGGACGATTTGTACGCCGCCATCGGATACGGCGGCCTCACTGCGGCCAAAGCCGTAGGCCGGATTCGGGACGAACTCATGCGGTTCGCCAAGGGTATCCAGAACCCCACTATAGGCGGCAAAGACTACCTGAATCCCCTGCGCACCAACCCGGACACCGGAGTCCTGAACCGGCACAGCGTCAACGGCGTCATCGTAGAGGATATCGACTCCTGCATGATTAAATTTGCTAAGTGCTGTACGCCCGTGCCGGGAGATCCCATTGTGGGCTTCATCACCAAGGGCTACGGCGTTTCTATCCATCGGGTGGATTGTCCCAACGCCCAAAGCCGGGAGGACCCCCGGCAAGCCGCGCGGTGGGTTCGGGTCCGCTGGGCCCAGGAGGAAAATCAGCCCTTCACCACAACCCTGGAGCTGGACTGTAATACCAGAGACGGCCTGCTGCTGGATTTGGCCACAGCCATGACTACTGCCCGGGTTCGGGTCAAGGAGCTCTCCGGCAAAGATTTGCCTGGAGGCCGCGCCACCTTCACTGTAACCTTTGAAGTCAAGGACGTGGAGGAACTTCAGGCCATACAGGCCAAGCTGCTGAATATTCAAGACGTGCTGGGTTCCCGGCGGGGACAGAACTGAACCTGACTTCAAAACGGAAGGAGCGCTGACCATGCGCGCTGTGCTCACAAGAGTTTCCTCCGCCTCCGTCACCATCGACGGTGTGGTAGCAGGAGAAATCGGCCGGGGCTTCCTCATTCTGCTGGGCGTCGGCCCTGAGGACAAAGAGGCCCAATGCCGGAAGCTTGCGGAAAAGGCCCTGGGTCTTCGGATTTTTCCAGACAGCCAGGGAAAGATGAATTTGGGACTGGAGGATGTGGGCGGTCAGGTGCTGGTAGTGAGCCAATTCACCTTGTACGGCAACTGCCGGAAGGGCCGCCGCCCCAGCTTTGTGGGCGCCGCCCCGCCTCAACTGGGGGAGCAGCTTTACCACCGGTTTCTGGACCTGTGCCGGGAGCTGGGGTACCCGCCTCAGCACGGTCGGTTCGGCGCCCATATGCAGGTTTCCTCCGTGAACGACGGCCCCGTTACCCTGTGGTTGGATACGGACGATTGGATGTAACGATAGCGCTCTGCGTTTTTGCGGAGCGGAAAGGACTGTGCTATGCTGGAAGTTGTAACGCTGCCTTTGGGCAGCTACCAGACCAATTGCTACCTGATTTGGCGCGCAGGCAAGACCACCTGTGCGGTGGTCGATCCAGGCGGAGACCCGGATCGCCTTCTGCAAAAGGTCCACGACCTGGGACTTTCCGTGGAGGCCATTTTACTCACCCACGGACACTTTGACCATGTGGGCGCCGTGGACGCCATCGCCCAGGAGACCGGCTGTCCCGTTTGGCTCCACCCGGCGGATTTGACTTTGCCTGAATCCTTGACAGCCGGACCGCTGCATCCCACCCAGTTTTACGAGGGCGGCGATACTTTGACCGTGGCGGGGCTCAGTATTTCCGTGCTGCACACCCCCGGGCACACCCCCGGCTCTGTGTGTCTGCTCACAGAAGACACTTTGTTTGCCGGTGACACTCTGTTCGCTGGCTCGTGCGGGCGCTGCGACCTGGACGGCGGCAGCTGGGAGCAAATGCTCTCCTCTCTGGGGCGGCTGGGGGCGCTGCATGTCTCCGGTCCAGTCTACCCCGGACACGGCGGCGCTACCACGCTGGAACAGGAGCGGCAGACCAATCCCTTCCTCCAGAGGGCCATGCAGGCATGAAGCTGCTGTTACAGGGCCATGAGGAACACTACGCTTTGGAGCAACTTCAGCTCTCTTTATTTCCAGGAGAGCACATGGAGCCGGTGACGGAGCCGTTCACTGGCGACGGCGCGGTCTCGACGCTGCACCGGGGCAAGACCTGGCTTACCGCTTCTGCCGCAATCACCCGGTGCGGTCGTACCGTAAGAGCTATCCGGCGGCTCCGGGCCGACCGGGAAACCGTCCGTCTGCGCCGGCGCATCCTGCAGCAAAGCTACTACCTGGCTGCGGTCCGCCTTCTTGCCGTGGCCCCTGCTTGGGGCGCTTTAGCCGGTGTCCGACCCACCAAGCTCACCACTAAGCACCTTCTGGAGGGTGGATCGTGCGCTTCGGCGGACCGGCTGCTGAAAGAGGTCTACTTTGTCTCCCCGGACCGTCGGCGTCTGTGCCTGGAGGCGTCGACCGCCGCGGTGCGGGCCGCCTCTCTTTTGGAGCCGCAGGATATCTCCTTGTATATCGGCATTCCCTTTTGCCCCACCCGCTGCGTCTATTGCAGCTTTGTCAGCGCCTCCATTGGCGCCGCAGCGCATTTGCTGGAGCCCTATCTTCAGGCGCTTCTAAAAGAAATTTTCGCAGTGGGCCAATTGGTGGCAAATTCTCGCCGGAGGGTTCGTACACTTTATATCGGGGGTGGGACTCCCACCACGCTGTCGGCATCCCAACTGGACCGGCTCATGGCCGCTATATCGGACTGCTTCGACCTGTCCGGCTGCCTGGAGTACACGGTGGAGGCCGGAAGGCCGGATACCCTGGACACGCAGAAGCTGGAGACCATCCGGCGCTGGGGGGCGGGGCGCATCAGTATCAACCCGCAGACCATGGACGACCGGGTGCTGGCCCTGTGCGGCCGGCGTCACCGGGCCGAGCAGATCTTCTCCGCATGGAAGCAGGCCGGAGAAGCCGGCTTTGCCTCCATCAATATGGACCTGATCGCCGGTCTGCCCGGCGATACGTCAGCGGGCTTTCGGTCCTCCCTGGACCAAATTGCAGCGCTGACCCCTGCAAATATTACCGTGCACACCCTGGCTCTGAAAAAAGGGGCAGACCTGTCGCAGCGGCGGCAGGACCTGCCCCCGGCCCAGGCCGTGGGAGAAATGGTGGAATATGCAAACCAGACCCTGCGGGCTCTGGGCTACCTACCCTATTACCTTTACCGGCAGAAGTACATGTCCGGCAGCTTTGAGAATGTGGGCTGGTGCAAGCCCGGCACGGAATGCCTGTACAATCTCTATATGATGGAGGAGCTGCATTCTATTGTCTCTCTGGGCGGCGGGGCTATGAGCAAGGTGAATCTGCCGGACGGCCGTCTGGAGCGGTTTCCCAACCCCAAGTATCCGCAGCAATACCTGGAGCGCATTGAGCAGGTCATCGCGCAGAAGCAAACCGTATTCCAACACATGCTGAACCCCGGCGGGGCATCCGCCTGAGCCGCATCCACGGAAAGGAACGAACACTATGGATACCCTGTTTTCCAATGTCACCATTGTGACCATGAATCCGCGTATGGAGGTTCTTTTCAGCGCTTATTTGGGCGTACAAGATGGAAAAATCTCCCATTTATCCCATCAGCCGCCGGAGGAAAAGCCGCAGACGATCATTGACGGTACGGGGATGGTGCTGCTGCCTGGCCTCATCAACTGCCACACGCATCTGCCTATGTCCCTGTTTCGGGGCAGCGCAGAGGACTGCAGCCTGGGTGCCTGGCTCCAGGACCACATTTTCCCCCGGGAGGACCGTTTGGACGCCCGCGCCGTCCGGGCGGGCACGCTATTATCCCTGGCGGAGTGCATCCGGTTTGGCGTCACCTCCGTGTCGGACATGTACGGCTATACAGGGCAGGTGGCCCAGGCCGTGGCAGAAAGCGGGCTAAAGGCCAATCTCTCCCTGGGTCAAACCCTGTTTTTGGACGAGACTGAGGATTTCAGCTTTGAAAGCGACCCCGGCTGCCAGGCGCTGCAGCAGGTTTATGAGAAGTGGCATGGTTATGACGGAGGGCGCATTCAAATTGACGCGTCCCTGCATGCCGAGTACACCAGCAACTACCGTCTTTGGGAGGCGCTGCATGCATTCGCCGCGGGCCACGGCCTTCGGATGCAGCTGCACTTGTCGGAGACCCAGGCGGAACACCAGAGCTGTAAGGAAAAATACGGCCTGACGCCTGCGCAGCTCCTGGATTGTCACCATGTCTTCGACACGCCGGCCACCGCAGCCCACTGTGTCCATCTGGAGCCGGAGGATATGAGACTGCTGGCTCGGCGCGGCGCAACCGCAGTCCACTGCCCGATCTCCAACCTGAAGCTGGCCAGCGGCGTTGCCCCTGTCACAGAGCTGGTAAAGGCCGGCATGAATGTGGCGTTGGGGACGGATTCTGCCGCCAGCAACAACAATTTGGACCTGTTTGAGGAGATGAAGGCCGCCGCTCTTGCGGCCAAAGCCCGCACCGGGGACCCCGGGGCTTTGCCGGCCCAGGCTGTGCTCATGATGGCCACGGTCTGCGGTGCCAGAGCGCAAGGTCGCGAGAAAGCCTGCGGCATGATCCAAGTGGGGCTAGACGCTGACTTGATCCTGGTGGATTTCACCGCGCCGCACCTGATGCCCTGTCATGACGTATTCAGCAGCTTGGTTTACGCGGCCGGCGGCTCAGATGTGGCTCTGACCATGGTCCGAGGGAAAATCCTCTATGCCGGCGGCAAGTTCACCACCATCGATCTTGACGCCGTTGTGCAGGAATTGGCTGCCTACGCCATCCCCCGGGCCTTCTCCCAGGCGCCGGATTCCGCCGTTCAAAGCGCAGACAGCCAGCGCTGATTCCCACCCCATTTTAGAAAGAGGGTCACTTTTTTGGCTTCCAGTAAAAAGCAATCCTTTTTACATGGCGCTGCGCTGTTGGCGGCTGCCACCGCCATCGTCAAGGTCATTGGCGCCTTGTATAAAATTCCCCTGGGAAACATCATTGACGATGCCGGCTTCGGCTATTTCAATACGGCCTATGATATTTATTCCGTGCTTTTGATGATCTCCACCGCCGGGCTCCCCGTGGCAATGAGCCGCATGATTGCAGAGTCAGGCAGTCTGGGCCGGTATGACCAAATCCGCCGGATTTACCGTACGTCCCTGTACATCTTTCTTGGCCTAGGCCTGGCAGGTACGGTGCTTATGACTGGTTTCAGCCATCAGCTGGCGGATTGGATGAACTCCCCCAATTCCTGGGCCGCTATCGCGGCTCTGGGTCCCGCGGCTCTGCTCATGTGTCTGACCTCCGCCTTCCGGGGATTCTTCCAGGGCCAAAGTAACATGCGCCCCACCTCCATCAGCCAGGTGCTGGAAGCTCTGTGCAAGCTGGTGATTGGTCTGGGCCTGGCCTATTTTATCATGAAGCAGCGGGAGGACAACGCTCTGGCCGCCGGCGGCGCCATCCTGGGCGTTACCATTGGCAGCCTGGTCGCCATGCTGTACATGTACGGCTCCCACCGGCAGGCCTATCGGGAGCTGCCCTGTGACGGCGGGCCGGTGAAATCCTACAGCAGAACCGCCCGGCAGCTTCTTTCCATCGCCATTCCCATCACCATCGGCTCGGCAGGCCTGCAAATCATCACCCTCATCGACACAAAAATTGTGCTGGCCCGGCTCATCGGCGCGGCGGGCTTCGCCCAGGCCGATGCCGATTCATTAAAGGGTATCTATAATTTTGCTCAAACGATTTTTAATCTGCCCTGTGCCTTTGTCACCCCCATCACCATCAGCGTTCTGCCCGCTATCACGGAGCAGCTGACCCTGCGCAACAACCGGGGCGTGCGGCGGACGGAGGAGTCCGCCATCCGCATTATGGGGCTCATCACCATGCCCTGCGCGGTAGGGCTGGCCGTGCTGGCAGGTCCCATTATGCAGCTGCTGCGGGGCTATACCGGTGAAACGCTGTCCACCGCCACCAATTTGTTGGCCGTGCTAGGCGTCTGCGTGGTATTCAACAGCATTGTACTGTTGACCAACGCGATGATGCAGGCGCACGGCTTTGTCTACCTGCCGGTAATGAATATGTTCATCGGCGGCATCGTGAAGATCATTGTCAACTACATTCTAGTAGGCAATCCCCACATCAATATTCAGGGCGCGCCGGTGGGTACTCTGTGCTGCTATGTTTGCATCACCATATTAAATCTATTCACCATGCGAAAGGTCATCCGGCGTACTCCCGCTGTGACGAAAAATCTGATTAAGCCTCTGGTGGCCTCCTTGCTGATGGGCGCTGTGGCCTTTGGGATCTGGAAGCTGCTATCCATGGGCATCAGCAGCCGGCTTTTACTGTGTGGCGTACCCATCGCCGCTGCCGCTGTGTCCTATGTGTTTCTGGTGGTCAAGTTCCGCATTGTGACCTACGGAGACTGCATGCTGCTGCCGAAAGGTGAAAAAATCGCACATCTTCTGAAAATCCGCTGATTTTTTAAAAGAATTCCCAATTTTCTATTGTCAGGATGGGTATACTATGATAGATTTGAATCGCATGCGCAGCAGGCGGATTACACACGAAAGAGGCGGAAACCATGAATAAGACAGATCTGATCACAGCCATAGCGGAAAAGGCCGGCCTGCCCAGGAAAGACGCGGAGAAGGCACTGGGGGCTCTATTGGACACCGTAGCCGATACCCTGGCCAGCGGAGAGAAAATCCAGCTGGTGGGATTCGGCACCTTTGAAACCAAGGACCGGCAGGCCCGCGCCGGTCGTAATCCCTCTACCGGCGAGGCCATCCAAATTCCCGCTGCCCGGCTCCCTGCGTTTAAGCCAGGGAAAGCGCTCCGCGACGCTGTGGCTCAATAGAAAGGCCCGTTTCAGTCGTTCAAAATGTTCGCAGAGGCCGCTGCCTGTGGGCAATGGAACAAGTGCACTTTATTCTCCGACGGGGAGCGTCGGCAAAATCAATGTCCATCTTACAGGTGCAAGCTGTGTGCGCATGGAGCGCACACAGCTTGCACACGTCAGGCCGCAGCTCTTTGTCGAACCCCCCCGCGTGTCTATTCGCCGTCTGGACAGGCATGGGATGATGCGTTGTTTTTTATTACGCGTGCTGTCCGTATACGGCCTTTACCGTGCAGCAATATCCATAGATGAGGCGAGCCCCTCCCTGGAGCCCGCATGTAACATAAGGAGGCTTCTATGCGCCTGGATAAATTTTTAAAGGTTTCCCGGCTGATTAAGCGCCGGACCATTGCCAACGAGGCCTGCGACAATGGGAGAATCCGAGTCAACGGCAGGCCCGCCAAAGCATCCTACGACGTCAAGGTGGGGGACTGTCTGGAGATCTCCCTAGGCGCCCGGACCCTGGCGGTGGAAGTACAGCAGGTATCCGAGTCGGTTCGAAAGGATGACGCTGCGGCGATGTATCGGGAAATTTCCCCTAAAATTCCGTCAAATTAAAGAATTTGTGGGTTTCCAAGCTCTCTCCGATGGGGTATGATAATTAAAACGAGCTGGACCGGCGACGCCGGGACGGTATCCTGTCGGAACAAGGAGGTTCAGCATGGAACACGCAGCCCTCATTTTAGAAGGCGGCGCCCAGAGAGGCGTTTTCACCGCGGGGGTATTGGACTTTTGGATGGAACAGGGTCTGGAGTTTCCCTATATCGTCAGCGTCTCCGCCGGCACCTGCTGTGCATTGGGCTATCTCTCCAGGCAGCCCGGACGCACCAAGGCCTGCATGCTGCCCTCGGAAGACAACTGCTACTATGGAATTCAGCAGTTTCGGGAGAACCGCCGCATTATGGACCTGCGAAAGGTATTTTTCGATTACCCATACGGAAAATTCCCCTTTGATTTTGATGCCTACTTTCGCTCCCCCACAGAGCATGAAATGGTGACCACGGAGCAGTCCAGTGGCCAGGCCGCCTATTTCTCAGTCAAAAGTGACCCGCATCGGCTCTCCACTGTAGCCATGGCCTCCTGCTCCATGCCGGTGTTGAATCCGCCGGTGGAGATTGACGGCTCATTGCACTACGACGGCGGCGTAGCTGACTCCATCCCTGTAGGACGCGCCGTGGCCAAGGGCTATGGAAAGGTGGTGGCGGTTTTGACCCGGCGGGCCGGGGTCTATCCCAAATCCAGTCCCAGAACCCAAGCGATTTACAGCGTGTTTTTCCGGCAGTATCCCGCCTTTTCCGCTGCTATGCTCAGCCGGCCCAACCGGTATCGGGCACAGGTCGCCCAGTTGGACCGTATGGAGCGGCAGGGCCGGGCCTTTCTGTTGCGGCCGGATATCCCCGAAATTAAGCATTTGGAATGGGATATCAACGTGGTGGAAGCCTATTACCAGCATGGGTACGAAACCGCCGCCCGCTGCTGGGCAGAGCTGGAGACATTTTTGGCGCAGCCGTTTCGTCCGGCTTATGCGGCCCCCTAATTGGTAACCTAAAATTTACCGGAAGCCTGACCATGTCCGCAAACCGCTCCGCTTTACCACCACGAATCCTCTAGGCAAAACTGCTGAAGCATTGTCATTTTTTAATGAGAAGGTCCCTACGGCAGTCTGAACCATCCCAGATTGTGCGGACAGCGCAAAAGGGCCCCTGGTAGAAAGCGATGCAGATTTAATCAGTGAGCAGCCGTGTGATCGGCGCTTTTCCAGTTTCGAACTAAATGCGCTCATGGTTGTAAAAACAAATCATGCGTTTATTATTTCGTTCGCCTGAGCAAAGGAAGCCGGCTTATGACGGTGATACACTTTGTTTTAAGATCAGCCTATACTCGGCTAGGCCCAGCGCTTGTTCCCCCTGTTTTGGCGCCAGACCTGTGCCAAGCATTTCTCTAATCAGATTTAGCAGCTCCTGTGTGCTGATATTTCCTCGCCAATTAAAACGCCCCCCAGATATAGGTTTATTTTCCTACATCAGGGGGGCTTTCTCTATCGTCCGTTTTTACTGGGGCGGCTCAGTAGCCACAGGGGTTCTTTGTTTATTCTTTGAACAATACTAGGTTGCACGATACTGCCGCGCTCGGACAGGATGTTCCCCCATCTCGACTGCTCGGATCTATGGCGGGCCAGAAATAGCTTTACTTGTCAAAATAAGACCGGATTTCCCCCATCCTATTTACCTGTCCCACGTGGAACGGGCAGCGGGCGTCACAGTGTCCGCAGCCAATACAGTCCGAAGCGCTCTTCTCCAAATTCATATAGTGATCCTTTGCTAACTGGTCCCCTGCCAGAGCCAAATCGTAGTATTTATTCATCAGACCTATGTCCAGCCCAGCAGGACAGGGCAGGCAGTGGTTGCAGTAGACACAAACCCCCGCCGCATCTTGCGGCGCAAAAGTTCCCAAAACAGAATATTCCTTCTCTTCTTCTGAAGCGCGCAGGAAACCAAGGACCCGTCGGAGATCCGCCCGGTCCCGCACACCTGGCAGTACGGTCAAGACGCCCGGCTTATCCAAGGCGTACTGCATACACTGGTATTCGGTCAACGCCTGTTTAAATGGGGAAGTCTGGGCGTTGAGCAGCTGTCCGCCACTGAACGCTTTCATTACGGATATGCCCACGCCCTCCGTCGCGCACCTACGGTAAAGAGCCTGCCGTTCATCCACACCTCCGATGGCGTATTCCCCATGCCGGTAATCATAGGCGGGGTTGATGCTAAACATCAGCATGTCGAGTAGCCCCATATCCAATACCTTTTGTACCACCGCCGGCGTATGAGACGAAAGACCGATATGTCGCACGACACCCTCCCTCTTCAGCCTTTGGATAAACTCCAGCGTTCCATGAGAAATCACCTTTTCCAGGTCCGCCTCCTCGTCGATACAATGGAGAAAGCCGAAGTCAATGTAATCGGTTTTTAACGCGTTCAATTGCCAATCAATCGAGCGCTTGATCGCATCCAAATCCAACGTCCACCCGTATTTCCCGCTACGGTAATCCGCACCGAAATGGACTTGAAAATAGACCTTTTCCCGGCAGCCTGCAACCGTGCGACCATACGAGGAGAACGGCGCGGCGTCTCCTGCCGCCAGATCAAAAAAGTTTACGCCACTTTCCAGAGCGAGCTCAATGGTTCTTTCCATTTCCAACTCGCCGGAAGCCCCCAGCGAGCTGTTTCCAAGGCCGATGATGCTGATTTGTTCCGTCCCTTTGGGCAGCTTTCGGTAATCCATATTGTTTCCTCCATCCTGTATCTAATCTCGCACGTGCCGCAGGCCTTCCGGGGAGGAGTGCGGGTAGCGCTGCATAATTGATTGCCACACAGACACGCCGCAGTGCGGATATCATGGCAATTGGGAAAGGACGTGGGCATGCCTTGCGGCCCGACCCAGTGCAACCAGAACCGATTCGATTAGGCGAAAAACCTCTATCGCCCTTAACGTTATTGCTGAAACCGGATTCCATGCAGGCGGTACTTCTCAGCCAAGCTGGGTCTGTCAAGAATCAAGCTGCGTCCGGTGTCCACACAACAAATCTTCTCCATGTCGGTTTCGGACAGGATAAAATCATTCACCTAACTATCCTGTTTCATGCGCTCCCGATGGATGGACTTGGGGATGGCAATCATCTTCTGCTGCGGCAGTCAGCCCAGAACCACCCGGCCCGGAGTCTTTCCATGAGCAGTCCCGATCTCCAGAAAAAGCGGATGGTGAAACAGGCCGTTTTTTCTTTCGGCAAAGGGCGCCCACGCCGTGGGCCGGATATCACACTTTTTCATGACCGGCCGCAATTCTTTCTGCTAGCAGGCGGGGTGCAGTTCAATCTGATTGATTGCGGGGACTGTCTGCCTTTATAAAATTTGATTGGGAAGCAGCGGTTTCTCGCATACTGAAAGATACCTGCACCGCGCCACTACCCAGGGCTTCCGACAGGCCGGCGGGATCTTCTACACGTCCTAACGGCGTATAGCTGTATGATGTGGCGAAGCTTTCATAAAACAATACCAGACAATCCGAACCATACAGCATCAGGTCGCCCGCATGGATTTGAGAAAGCGGCTGGGAATCCGTGGGAAGGTGCTCTGACAGGGTAACATACTTCTCATTTCCGTTCAACTCGCTCATTTCCACAGACAAGGGCATCTGGTCCATCAGAGCCCAGGTTGTCTCATGATCGTACAATTCCGCCGGAAAAATTTTCCCATTTACCGTGATTTCAAGTAGAAACGTTCCATTGCTCTGCGTTTCTTCGGGTGCGGTGACGGTTTGCGCTTTCGCGGACGCCTCCTTTTCCTCAGCCAATGGCCGGGTGCTTTCCGCGCTGTGGTCTGCCGCCGCTTCTGAGGCCACTTCCCCAGGCGGCTGAGATGTGGACCACCCGGCGCAGCCCGCCACAGTGAGCGGCAGAAGAACCGCCAGTAAAACCGCGGATGCTTTTTTCACAAAAATACGCCTCCGATCGGCAAATTGCGCTGCGTACATTCCCCATCTACCTAGAACCTTGAGAATGACCTACGGCCGCACTTCCTCCAGGGACAGAGGCGCCTGCGGCAAACAGGGACATGCTAGCAGGCTTTTCTACATACTTCGTCGTTTTGCTGCTGGACGATAATTTTGCATTTTGCGCTTTTGTCGTCCATGATGATTTCCTTGACGGCGGGAACCTGAATATGACCCGAAAGCGGATTTTTAATGCTGATCATTGCCGTAGTAATCGACGCCTCAACCTCAGATTTTTCAAAGGCAAGATCGGTATCAATCATTTCGCAGTTCACAAGTTTTAAATTCGTACAATAGCAAAGAGGCTGCGTGCCAATAATTTTGCAGTTTTCAAGGGTCAGACCGTTAGAGTACCATGCAAGATATTCTCCTTTTACCACGCTGTTTTTCACCGTCACATCTTGACAATGCCAGAAAGCGTCCTTGGTATCAAACACGCAGTTCTCAAAAACGGCGTTCTGGATATACTGGAAGGAATATTTGCCCATGAGTTGCACATGGTCAAAATGCAGGTTCTCGGAACGCATCATAAAATATTCGCTTTTTGCCGTGCAATGCTCCATGTAAATGCCGCTCACCGACCAGCCGAATTCAGGAGAGATGATGTCGCAGTCCCTCATGGTGACTTGGCTACATTCCCGCAAAGCCTTGATTCCATGCAGTTTGGTGCTGGTAATTTCAATCTGTCGGGAATACCACAGCGCGGCCCGGCAAAGCTCCGTCATCTCGGAGTCTTTGATTTTCAGCGCTTGGTCATGCCAGAAGGGATAGCGCAGGTTGAAAAAACAACGCTCTATCTGAATGTCGGCGCTTTCCTTCAATGCGCTTTCCCCATCTGCCGGGCCGTCAAAGGAACAGTCTTTCACAAGCAATTCCGTCGCGCCGAAAAGAGCTCTTTCCCCGTCGAACCATTGTTTTTCAATTTTCTTCATGGTCTGAATACCTCCAATTGGGATCGTCTTTGAAATGAATTAAAATTTTATTCTGCCGGATTTGGTAAACCAGGTAATCCAGGCAGTCGATCCGCCGTTCTTCCTCATGGACTCGGTTAAGAAGAACGCTTCTGTGTTGCGCCAAAAAATCCAACTGCCCTTTCCTGTCTCCTTTTTTCAATCCCTGCAAAAAACCTTCAATTTGATTCGATTCACATCCGGCATCCTTTAGATTCTGAATGACCGCAAGAATAGAATCGTTGTTTTGCACCATGTCGCATCATTTCCTCTGCATTCTTGCCATTTTACTGATGATTTCGAAGCTCCACCTGTCGTGCGCACGACAGAGCTCAAACTCGGCCGGGCATCGCAGCCGACGGCTTTTTGTGCTCGCTCTTTAGTCGACAATAATGCCTGCTCATCGATTACAGGTTTAGTATAAAACACGCGACATCAAATAGCAAATACTTATATTTAATAGCAGTCCATAGTTGAAAGCTATGCAATTGCGTGCTATGATATTTTATGAGGAGGCGGTAAACTTGGAATTACGGGTATTGCAGTACTTTTTGGCGGTTGCGCGGGAGCAAAACATATCTGCCGCCGCTGCGTCCCTGCATCTCTCCCAGCCCACCCTGTCGACACAGCTCAAGAATATGGAGGATGAACTGGGCAAACGACTGATAATTCGCGGGACAAAAGGCTCCCGCAAAATTATATTGACCGAAGAAGGAATGATTCTTCGCAAACGTGCAGAAGAAATTTTAGATTTAGTCAACAAAACAAAAAACGAAGTTTCGCTTTCGGAGGAAGCAATTGCCGGGGATATTTATATTGGGACTGGAGAGACGGACATGATACGAATGGTTGCCAAGGCCGCACAGGAGCTTCAAGTTGATTATCCCGAAATTCACTATCACATTTTAAGCGGCAACGCCATCTATGTCTTAGAGCAATTGGACAAAGGCCTAATCGATTTCGGGTTGGTCTTTGGGCCGGTTGATTCCATGAAATACGATTCCTTGAAGATTTCGGTGCGGGATACCTGGGGCGTATTGATGCGAAAGGATTCGCCGCTCGCGAAGGAAAAAGCGGTCGAGCCGGAAGATCTGTGGGATAAGCCGTTAATCATTTCCAATCAGAAAAGCGATGATTGGCCCATGTCCAGTTGGATGAAACAGGATATTGGGAAGCTGCATGTCGTCGCCACCTATAACCTGGTGTTTAATGCCTCTCTCTTGGTCGACGAGGGTCTGGGCTACGCGATTTGCCTGGACCATTTAATTAACACCACGGGGGAAAGCAATCTTTGCTTTCGGCCCCTTTCCCCCAAGCTGGAATCCAGTGCATCCATTATCTGGAAAAAGTACCAGGTCTTTTCCAAAGCAGCGGAAAAGCTGTTGACCATTTTAAAAAAGCATATTTGATTCCATTATAAAACGGTAGTGTTTTTAATCTAAGGATATAAAAGCTGCCATTTTTAATTTCTGATGAAATAAACAGCCGCCTCTCTGCAACCCAGAATGAACCGCCTTTTTACGCACAGTACTGCTCTTTTTAAAAAGTAGGTGTATCTTCTCGATACACCTACACAACAGCACGGTTTATTGGTCATGACTCAACCGGTAATCTCCATATAAAAGCTCAGGGGGTTCCCAGACGTGTCGTACGTGATGCTGTGTCCGTCAAACCCAGTCAGAAGGTCCTTCCAAT
>CBCTHM010000002.1:0-164585 GCA_965146675.1 uncultured Eubacteriales bacterium
ACCGCCGAAGCCGTCCCGTAGGGGCGAGCTGCGCTCGCCCGGGGAACCACCGAAGATCGCCCTCTACGACAGCGGGCGGCCACAGGCCGCCCCTACAACCGCACCGCCGAAGCCGTCCCGTAGGGGCGAGCTGCGCTCGCCCGGGGAACCACCGAAGGTCGTTCCCTACAGCAGGGGCGGTCGCAGGCCGCCCCTACAACCGCACCGCCGAGAGCCGTCCCGTAGGGGCGAGCTGCGCTCGCCCGGGGAACCACTGAAGATCGCCCTCTACGACAGCGGGCGGCCGCAGGCCGCCCCTACAACCGCACCGCCGAAAACTGGCCCATAGGGGCGAGCTGCGCTCGCCCGGGCAACGACTGAAGGTCGTTCCCTACGGGATTCCCGCCGGCGTTGCATCCATGGGGGCCGCCTGAGCAGCCTGGGCTTCCAAATTTTTCTTTGCAGTGGATAGCATGAGCTTGATGCGGTTGAGCTGGTTCACCTCCGAGGCGCCGGGGTCGTAGTCCACCGCCACAATGTTGGCCTGGGGGAAAGTCTTGCGCAGGAGCTTGATGACGCCCTTACCCACCACGTGGTTGGGTAGGCACGCGAAGGGCTGAATACAGACGATGTTCGGCGCGCCGGTGTGGATCAGCTCCACCATCTCTCCGGCCAAAAACCAACCCTCACCATACTGATTCCCCACAGATAAAAAGGGCTTGGCAAACTCCGCTAGTTGATCAATGGGAATCGGGGCGGCGAACCGGCGGCTGGCCTTGAGCGCTTCGATCGCAGGGCGTCGCAGCCGGTAAATGGCTCGTACGGCAAGCTCTCCCGCCTTGGCGCTGCGCCACGTCCCGCCTAAATATTCGTGCTTATACCCGGCGTTGTAAACGCAGTAATTCAGGAAGTCCATCAGGTCGGGCACTACAGCTTCCGCTCCCTCCCGCTCCAGAAGCTCTACCAAATGGTTGTTGGCCAGGGGCATGTACTTGACCAGGATCTCACCCACCACGCCCACCCGTGGCTTTCGCACCGTTTCGTCTATGGGCAGCTGGTCGAAGTCCGCTACGATCTGCCGGCAATATTTTTTAAAGTCCCGGCCGAAGGCGCCGCCGGTCAGAGAGGCGATGCATTTGTCCCGCCAGCGCGCGTGCAGGGCGTTGGAGCTGCCGGGCTCCAGCTCGTAGGGCCGGACCCGGTACAGGCACCGCAGAAACAGGTCCCCGTACACCAGGGCCCGGGCCGCGTCCTGTATCAGGGGAACGGTGAAGTGAAACCCGGGATTTTTCTCCATGCCGTTGGCGTTTAAAGAAATGACGGGAATATGGGAAAGGCCAGCCTTGTCCAGGGCCCGGCGGATGAAGCCCACATAGTTGCTGGCCCGGCAGCAGCCGCCGGTCTGGGTCATGAGAACCGCCAGGCGGTTTGTGTCGTACCGGCCGGAGACAATGGCGCTCATGATCTGCCCTACCACAGTGATGGAGGGGAAGCAGGCATCGTTGTTCACAAATTTCAGACCCATGTCAATGGCGGTCCGGTTATCGTTGTTGAGGATCTCCACCCGATAGCCGTGCCGGTGAAACACAGGCTGCAACAGATCAAAATGAATCGGGGACATTTGCGGCGCGAGAATGGTCCAGTTCTCCCGCCGCATTTTCTCCGTAAAGACGGAGCGGTGGTACTGCGCCGGGGCCGGATGTGGGACGATACCCTGTCTGGCCCGCATGTCGATGGCGGCCAACAGGCTGCGCACCCGGATCCTGGCTGCGCCTAGGTTGGATACCTCGTCGATTTTTAAGACGGTATAGAGCTTGCCGCTGGCTTCCAGGATTTCCGCCACCTGGTCGGTGGTCACAGCGTCCAGGCCGCAGCCGAAGGAGTTGAGTTGGATTAGCTCCAGGTCTTGGCGGGTGCATACGAACTCCGCGGCGGTATACAGCCGGGAGTGATAGACCCATTGGTCGTTGGCCCGGAGCGGCCGGGCCGGTGTGAAGTCCACTGGGATGGAGTCCTCCGTGAGCACGGCCAGACCATAAGAGGCGATCATCTCCGGGATCCCATGATGAATTTCTGGGTCCACGTGGTAGGGCCGGCCAGCCAGAACGATACCTTTGCGGCCCTTGGCCTGCATCCAGGACAGGGCCTCCCGCCCCTTGGCCCGGATGTCCGCCTTGGCCCTTTGCTGCTCGGTCCAGGCCAGCGACACGGCCCGCCGGGTCTCTGCCTGCGGGATATCCCAGACCTCCCGGCAGAGTCGCTCCAGCCGGTCGGAAGCGGTATTTTCGCTGGTTAGGGCGATAAAGGGACGCAGGTAGGCGACCCCGCCTTCGGTCACCGCGTCCACATTGTTTTTCAGATTCTCCGGGTAGGAAACCACGATGGGACAGTTGTAATGATTTTGGGCGCCGGGGGTCTCCTGGCGCTCGTAGAAGACGCAGGGATGGAAGATGGTCTGGACGCCCTGGTTAATTAGCCACTGTACGTGGCCGTGGGCTAATTTGGCCGGATAACACTCGGATTCGGAGGGGATGGACTCCATGCCCAGCTCGTAAATTTGACGGGTAGACGGGGGAGACAGGATCACAGCAAATCCCAAGGCGCGGAAAAGGGTGGCCCAAAAGGGATAGTTCTCATACAGGTTCAGCACCCGGGGAATGCCGATGGTGCCCCGGGGTGCCTGATCCTGGGGCAGGGGCGGGTAATCGAACAGCCTTTGGAGTTTGTAGGCTGCTACGTTTGGCCCCTTGTCCTGGGACGCGGCGGCACCCAGGCCCTTTTCGCACCGGTTGCCAGTGACATGCCGGCGGCCGCCGGGGAAGGTGTTGATGGTGAGCATACACCGGTTGGAGCAGCCACCGCAGCGGGCGGCTGCGGTTTTGTATGTAAGACCCAAGATCTCCGGAATGGAGAGCATGGCGCTGGGCTGGCCCTGGTACCGGTCCTTGGCGATCAAAGCCGCGCCAAAGGCCCCCATGATGCCGGCGATATCCGGACAGGTGGCCTCCACGCCGGCGATGCGCTCAAAGGCCCGGAGCACCGCCTGATTATAGAAGGTACCACCCTGGACCACCACGTGGCTGCCCAACTCCCGGGCGTCCGCCAGCTTAATCACTTTGTACAGGGCGTTTTTGATGACGGAGTAGGCCAGCCCGGCGGAGATATCCTGCACACTGGCGCCCTCTTTTTGTGCCTGTTTTACGTTGGAGTTCATAAAAACCGTGCAGCGGGTGCCCAAATCGATGGGATTTTCTGCAAACAGGGCCTCCTTGGCAAACGCCGCTGCGCTGTACCCCAGGGAGCTGGCGAAATTCTCCAAAAAGGAGCCGCAACCGGAAGAGCAGGCCTCGTTGAGCAAAATCGTGTCCACGGAGTGGTTGCGAATCTTGATGCATTTCATATCCTGCCCGCCGATGTCCAGGACGCAGTCCACCTCCGGATCAAAAAAAGCGGCAGCCCGGTAGTGGGCGATGGTCTCCACCTCACCCTCGTCCAGAAGAAAAGCGGACTTTAAAAGGGTCTCGCCGTAGCCGGTGGAGCAAGCCCGCAGGATCGTTACCTCCTGAGGCAGGCGCCGGCCCAGTTCCTCCATGGCCTGCATAGCGGTCTGGATGGGAGAGCCCTGGTTGTTGGCGTAGAAGGACCACAGCAGCTCCCCTTTCTGGCCCACCAGAGCCAGCTTTGTGGTGGTGGAGCCCGCGTCGATGCCTAAATACGCGCCGCCCCGGTAGGCTGCCAGGGAAGCCTTTTTAACCTGCGCCCGGCGGTGCCGGACTTGAAATGCGTCATACTCCTGCTGACTCTCGAACAGGGGCGGCAGACGCTTGAGTTCGAAGGCGATTTCTACCCCCTGGCGGAGCTGGCCGAGCAGCCGGTCCAGGTCCACCGGCACGGCGCCGCCCGATTCCAAAGCCGCGCCCATGGCGGCGAACAGGTGGGAGTTCTCCGGGTCCACAATGCATTCCGGTGTGAGATGCAGCGTGCGGATAAAGGCGTTTTTTAGCTCCGGCAGGAAGTGCAGAGGCCCGCCCAAAAAAGCGACGCAGCCCCGGATGGGCTTGCCGCAGGCCAGACCGGAGATGGTTTGATTCACCACCGCCTGAAAAATGGAGGCGGCCAGGTCCGGCAGAGTGGCGCCCTCGTTGATAAGCGGTTGGATATCGGATTTGGCAAAGACGCCGCACCGGGCGGCGATGGGGTAAATTTCCTGATAGTGGGCGGCCTCCCGGTTCAGACCCATGGCGTCTGTTTGCAGCAAGGAGGCCATCTGGTCGAGGAAGGAGCCGGTGCCGCCGGCGCAGACGCCGTTCATCCGCTGCTCCAGACCGCCCCGAAAATAAATGATCTTGGCGTCCTCGCCGCCCAGCTCGATGGCCACGTCGGTCTGCGGGGCAACCTGTTCCAGACTGGCGGCCACGGCCACCACCTCCTGGACAAATTCAATGCCCAGATGCTTGGCCAGGTTGATGGAGCCGGAGCCAGTGATCTTTACCTGGAGCCGGCAGGGCCCCAACTGGTCCCGGGCCTCCTGCAGCAGTTCCGCCAGGATTTGCTGGGTGTGGGCCCGGTGCCGGCGGTATTGGCCGAATTGAATCCGGCCCTGGTGGTCCAACACCACCAGCTTGACCGTGGTGGAACCAATGTCAATTCCCGCGGGGAAACAGTTCAACATTGCGAAAACCTCGTTATCTCTATTTTCATTCTGAAATCTTACAATTATAAAGTATAGCATTTTGCGCCCCGATTGCAACATAGTAATTTTTTCGGAAACTGAAAAAATTTCCCCCCAATTCCGAAACCTGGGAGCACAGTCAGCTTCTAAAAGTTTCCGCCGGAGGTTTGGTTTTTGGATACCTCTACGGGATATCTCACGACGGTGCGCTGTAGGGGCGAGCTGCGCTCGCCCGCCGGCTTCCTTGCCGGACTGGCACCCTAGCGGGCGTGCAAAGCACGCCCCTACGGTGTGGTCAGTCGACGATGGGCTGTGGGCAACGACCTTTGGCCGTTCCGCGGGCGAGCGCAGCTCGCCCCTACAGGGTGCGGCCGGGTTCGGGGGTGTAGGGAACAATTATTCTAAAGGCTGTTCTAGAAGGACTCTTTTCATAATTTTGTTTCCCCAGGAAAATCGTGGGGGATATCCCATAATTGCCTCTGTGAAACGTGCATAAATTGGGATATCATCGTGCATGCAAATGGACGAAATCCATTTATCTGGAAATTCTGTGGTTGACTTTTTCGTAAAAGAGATATATAAATAAAATGTACATAAAAGTGCGCGAGGACTTGCGTCATAATGCACGACACAAATTTCATTTACCATTGACCAAGTCCACCGGGAAAAAGAAAGGAGCTAAAGCATGAAACACACGTGGAAAAAAACATTGGCTTTTCTGCTGGTCCTGCTGCTGGTCGCACAGCTGCTTCCAGTGGGAGCGCTTGCCGCGGAAAGCCATGACTCACCCACCAGCGACGTGATTGACGTCGGCGCGGCGGATGAGAACACGGAAGTGCTGACCAATCCCATGACGGATGGCACATCCGACGCAAAAATTGATCCTAGGCAGGAGGTCACCTTCCTGGTAGAGCTGGAGGCGAAGCCTCTGATCGCCTATCTGGGACAGGGCTACGCCTCCACCCAGGAGCTGCTCACCTCTGGGACCACCGCCCAAAAAGCGGTAGCCAGTGCCCAGGGGCAAGTGCAGAAGGCAATCCAGGCTTTGGATAACCTGGAGATTCTGGATACATACAGCCTGCTGCTCAACGGCTTTGTTGTCTCTGCTCCATATGCGCAGAGGGATGCCCTTGCGGCCATCCCAGGCGTGCGGGCCGTGGAGCTGGCGCAGTCCTATGAGGCGCCGGAGCCTCCCCAAGAGGTCGCGGAGCCTTTCCTGCACACCTCGGGCGATATCGTGAACCGTTCGACCGAGTACACCGGCAGCGGCACCTTGGTGGGCATTCTGGACAGCGGTCTGGACGTGCACCACGAGGCCTTTGCCGCCGCGCCTGCGGATTTGGCCATGACCAAGGATCAATTGGACACGGCCCTGAAGAATTTGGACTTCAACGCCCAGGGTAACGCGGATCAGCTGTATATCAGCGATAAGATCCCCTTTACTTATGACTACGCGGACGAGGACGCGGACGTAACCGACGCCGGCGGCCACGGCACCCATGTCACCGGCATCGTCGCCGGCAACAGCGACGCCATCACCGGTATGGCCCCGGACGCGCAGATCGCCATGTTCAAGGTGTTCTCGGATACCCAGAGCGGCACCGGCGACCAGTGGGTTCTGCCGGCGCTGGAGGACGCGGTCAAGCTGGGCGTGGACGTGATCAACATGAGTTTGGGCGCGCCCTGCGGCTTCTCCTCCGAGGGACAGATCATGGACCGGGTGTACAGCCGGGTGGAAGACGCGGGTATCGTCCTGATGGTTGCCGGGGGCAACGAGGGGACCGCCACGGAGAACCATCCCTATGGGCAGCGGTCTCTGGTGGAAAACCCCGATAACGCCATGCTCGGCTCTCCCTCCACCTTGGACGCCGCGATCTCCGTGGCCTCCGTGGAGAACGTGCAGAAATACGTCACCTATTTCCAGGTGGGGGATCTGAAGATTGAATATGTCGACCCCAAGACCGGAGCGCCGTTTACCAGTCTGAATGGCACCTATGAGTATGTGGCGGTCCCGGGATACGGCGCAGACAGCGACTACGCCGGCCTGAACGTCACAGGGAAGATCGCGCTGGTGATACGCGGCGACCTTGCCTTCACGGAAAAAGAAGCGGCGGCGGCCAAGGCCGGCGCGGCTGCTATCGTGGTTTACGACAACGCGCCGGGCGCCATGACGAAGATGCAGGTAGAGGGCGTGATTCCCGCCTGCTTCATCACCTATGAAAACGGCAACAAGATGAAGGCCGCCGCCCAGAAGTCCCTGACGATTACCTCCGAGCTGTCGGACTTCCTGCCCAACGAGGCGGCCGGACAGATGTCCACCTTCTCCTCTTGGGGCCCTGCGCCCAATTTGTCTCTGAAGCCGGAAATCACAGCCCCCGGCGGCCACATTTATTCCTCCCTGCCCGGCGGAATTTATGGAGATAACAGCGGTACCTCCATGGCTTCGCCCCATATGGCGGGTATTTCCGCAGGCGTGCTGCAGTACGTCAACGGTGCCGAGGCGTTCCAGGATCTCAGTACCTACCGGAAAGGCCAGCTGACCGACGCGCTGCTCATGAGCACCGCGGTGCCTCTGGTGGACCCGGACGGGATCCTTTACAGCCCGAGAAGCCAGGGCGCCGGCGTCGCCAATATGGAGGCCGCGGTGAAGACCCAAGCTTACCTGACCTCCATCGACGGGGATATTGCCAAGGGTGAGCTGGGCAGCTCTGCAAACGGCAGCTTCACCTTCTCCTTCTATGTGCACAATTTTGGCAGCGAGCTGCTGCGGTACCAGGTCAACTCCTCGGTTTTGGTGCCCCAAAACTACGAGGAGAACGGCGTTGCCTTCATGGCGGACCAGGACCGGCTGCTGTCCGCGGACGAATATACTTTGACCTACGCCGGCGACGTGGATGAAACCGGCAAGATTGCTGTGTATCCCGGCGGCAGGGCCAGAGTTACCGTGCAGATCGAGCTGACCCAGAAAGGCCGCGATAACCTGGCCGTCTTCCCCAACGGGATCTATGTGGAAGGTTTCGTGGGCTTGGAGGCCCTCAGCGAGGGCAGCGTCGACCTGGGCGCGCCGTTTTTGGGTTTCTACGGCGACTGGTACCAGGTGCCGATTTTTGAGCCCACCGCCTATGACGACGAGACGCCGCTCACCGGCGGGACCACCCTGGGCGTGTTCAGCAAAGAAGACGGCAACGGCTTCTTGTTGGGTCAGAATACCCAGACCAAGGAATACGAGCGGAAGTACTTGATGATCTCCACCAAGTATTGCCTTACCAACGGCGTGTCCGCCCTGGTTTATCAGTTGCGCAACGCCAGATACGTGCGCTACACCGTCACCAAGGACGACACCCAGGAGGTCTATTACACCAACACCACGGAAAATGCAGCGAAATCCTTTTGGTATGCGAACTATGACGCCTTCTATTACAATTCTGACCCCACCATGTGGGATCTGACCTGTGAATATGAAGGCGACCTCATCAGCCGGGTGCCGGACGGCGCGTACACCTACACCATCGAGGCCTGGGGCGACGGCGCGTCCGAAAAGGATGTGCAGAGCATCTCCCTGCCTCTGGTGGTGGACAGCGAGGCTCCGGTGCTCCGCGGCTATGAGGCCGTAGAGGAAAACGGCGTTTTGTACCTGGACGTGGAGCTCTCGGATAATAATTATCTGATGGGCGCCCAGCTCACGGACGAGACCGGGGAAGTCGCCCTGTCCGAGGGCGTATACCTGGCCGGCGACCAGAAGGGCGAGACGGCCAAGCTGCGCTTTGATCTCACTATGGCCGTTCAGATGGGCTATACCGTGGGCCGTGTCTTCATGCTGGACTATGCCTACAACGATATCTCCAGCGACCTAGTGTGCCTGGAGTTGGGCGGCTTCCAGCCCAAGAGCGTATCCCTGAACATCGGGCAGGCGGCCGGGCCTGTGGGCGGAACCTGGCAGTTCCGGGCCACGGTTGAGCCGGCAGGCTACTTGACGGAGGAGCAGCAGCAGGTCACCTGGTCCGTCAGCGACGAGTCCATCGCCTCCATCACCCAGGACGGCCTGCTGACCGGTCTGCGGGAAGGTCGGGTTGTGGTGACCGCTACCGCAGTAAACGGCGTCAGCGGCAGTTCCAGCATCAACTTTGTTCAGGCAGTGGAGCCGGAGTACACCCAGATCCCCGACGCCACGGAGTATACCATCACGGAAAGCGGCCTGTATCAGCTGCCGCAGACCCAGAGCGGCAAGTACATCCACCTGACCGTGGATCCGGCGGCCACCCAGGTGACCCTGCGGGGCGGTTCCGATAAAACCTACCAGGACCTGAAGATCCATTGCCCCGGCACGGTCCGGCTGACCCTGCAGGACGTGCACATCGCCCTGGCTCTGGATAGCTTTGACCACGGCAGCAATTGGAGCTACTACGGCGCCGTGAATTTCCAGGCCATGAACAATGTCCTGTACATCGAAGGAGACAACTCCATTACCCGGGACGCATTGGGTGCGGGTTCCGTTTCCGCCATCTGCGTCCGGGCGAAGAAAACGGAGATTGAGTCCAGCGTTACCTTCTATGGAATCAACGACGGCACCATGACCATCGACGTGGCGAATCCGGACGATATGTCCTCCTGCTATGCGGCCGCCATCGGCGGGCGCCAGGGAGAGCGCACCGGCGATATGACCTTCAAGAACGGCACCTGGATTGTGAAAAACAACGGCAGCGGCGCGGCTATCGGCTCCGGGACCAGCAGCGGCAGCCAGTATGATTCCGAATTGTATACCTCCAAGGTAACCATTGACGGCGGCACCTTTGTGCTCGATACCAGTCATACGACGACGGAGGGCGGCGCGGCCATTGGCTCCGGGTCCAGCGGCTACAACGGGGTCGACGTGATCATCAACGGCGGCGACATCACCGCCACCGGGTGGTACGGCGGCGCGGCCATCGGCTCCGGCATGTATGGCCACAGCAGCTCGTATGCGTACGGAAGCTCCGGCGAACCATCCAACCCCACCACGGTCACCATCAACGGCGGCACCGTACGGGCGTATACCAAGTATCATGAGGATGCCTCCGCCAAGTCTCCCGGCGCGGCGATTGGCTCCGGGTATCGGGCCGGCGCGTCCGTCCCCGTGACCATCAACGGCGGCTGGGTCTACGCGGAGACCAATACGGAGTCCGCCGCCATCGGCAATGCGACCTCCGATCATTACCAGAATTCCAAGGTCAGGATCAACGGCGGCACGGTGACGGCCCTGACCACGGCCGAAGGCGCGGCCATTGGCGGCGGCGGCGCGACGTCCGTCTCCACCTCCTCCAACGCCGGCATCATTACCATTGACGGCGGGTCTGTCAAGGCTCGCTCCACCGGGTCTGGAAAGGCCGTTGGCAATTCCGCCGGCGGCACGACGCCGGCTCAGGTATGGAACGGCGAGGCAGCCCCTGTTTACGAGGTGCCGATTCCCTCCTCCGGATGCAAAAATATTGTCATAATCGGAGGCGGTACATGGCAGTTCTCCGGCGAACATACGGAAGACGAGAACCATTATCTGTATCTGCCGGTAGGCGAATACAAGGCCCGGGTCTATTATCCGGACTATTCCTCCACCTTGTATCAGGTTGCGGTCACGGAAGATGGCGCCACCGTGCGGCCCGACGGCTACGTGGAGAAATATGGCATTACCCTGAACCTCACCGGACTGACCGCCAACGCGCCGGAGCAGGTGGAGGAGGGCAAAGCTCTATCGTTCACCATGTCCCCGGAGCGAGGGTACGGCCTGCCGGAGACCATCCAGGTGACCATGGGCGGGCAAAAGCTGGCCACTAGCCAGTACACGTATGACACCGTTACCGGCCTGTTCTCCCTGGAGAACGTGACGGCAGACGTGGAGATCACCGCCGTTGGCGTCTCCGGCATTGAGACCTTCGCCATTGCCGCGGACCTGACCCACATGACCTACAGCGGTCCCGACTACGCCTCCATTGGCAAGAGCGCCGTGGGCAAGCTGACCCCGGACCGGGGCTATGAGCTGCCCGATACCATCACCGTTACCATGGGCGGGCAAGTCACTCAGAGCTACACCTATGACCGGACCACGGGCGCCGTCACGGTGACCAACGTCACAGGAGACGTGGTGATTTCCGGCGCGGCCCAGCTCATTGGCGGCAGGACCGTCACGTATAACCTGACGAATCTGACGAGCGACGGCGTGACGGAATATGTCTCCGGCCAGGACCTGGAAATCAACCTGACCCCGGACCAGGGCTACATGCTGCCGGAGACGGTCTCCGTCACGGGAGAGCAGCCGGTCATCCGGTACTCGTACAACCCGGAAACCGGTAAGCTGATCATCCTGAATGCCACAGGAAACCTGACCGTCACCGCTTCCGCTGTGACAGCCACCATCGACACCGCCGCCCTGGAGGCGATGCTGGAAAAGACCAAGGACGCCTACGATCACCCCGAAAACTACAAATCGGGTGCCGCGTACGACGACTTCCAAATCGCCTACGAGGCCGCCCAAGCGGTTTTGAAGGATTCCGCCAGCCAGAGGCAGGTGGACCGCGCCACACAGACGCTGGGCCAGGCCTTTGATAAGCTGATCCCGGTCGACGAAATTGATACCACTGCTCTGGCGGAGCTGCTTGAGCGCACCAAAACCGCCTTTGATCATCCCGAGCACTATGTGGCGGGCGCGGACTACGACGCGTTCCACCAGGCCTATGTGGATGCTCAGGCCGTTCTGGCCGAGCCAAAGAACCAAAAGCAGGTAGACGACGCCGTCGTGACCCTGGACGCGGCTTATGAGAAGCTGGAGCCTGTGGCGGAGATCGACACCACAAAGCTAGCGAAGCTTCTCGACGAGACCAAGGACGCCTATGATCACCCCGAGCGCTATGAAGCGGGGGCGGATTATGACGCGTTCCACCAGGCCTATGAGGACGCCCAGGCCGTTCTGGCCGAGCCTAAGGATCAAAAGCAGGTGGACGAAGCCACCGATGCCCTGCGGATTGCGTTTGGGAAACTGAAGCCCTTGGCCGACGAAGCCAAAATTACCATGAACCTGAAGGGCCTGACCAGCGACGCGCCGGAACAGGTGAAGCTAGGCAGCGACCTGACCATTCAATTCACTGCCCAGGAAAAGTACCTGCTGCCTGTCAGCGTTGCGCTGTCTCCCAACGAGGCGTTTGAGAAGGCTGAGTACGATGTGGAAAAGGGCATCCTCACCATCACAGGCATCACCGGCGATGTGACCGTGGCCGCGGAAGGCGTTGCCTTCGCCTATGGAGATGTGCGGCAGAACGAGTGGTTCTATGACGAGGTGGCCTATGTCACCCGCTGGGGTCTGATGAATGGAGTCGACTCCCAGATTTTCCGCCCGAACGGAACCATGACCCGGGGTATGGTAGCCACGGTTCTCTACCGGATGGCGGGTTCGCCGAAGGTGACCGGAACTACGCCCTTCACCGATGTGGATCAAGACCGGTATTACACGGACGCCGTGCTTTGGTGCTATCAAAACGGCATTACCCTGGGCGTCAGCGAGACCCGGTTCGGCGTACAGAGCAATACCACCCGGCAGCAGATTGCCACATTCCTGTATCGCTACGCCAAGTTCATGAAGTGCGACGTAAGCGTTACCGGCGACCTGTCCAAATTCCCGGATGAAGGCAAGATCTTCTCCTTTGCGAAGGAAGCCCTGAGCTGGGCGGTTGGCACTGGCCTGATGCAGGGCAACGACAAGGGCCTGCTGCGGCCCACGTACAACTGCACCCGCGCCGAGACCTCCGCGCTGCTGATGCGGTTCTGCCAGAATATTCTGGTGGAAGCGGAATAAGCGTCTGAACAGCCTCTGATTTTAGGGGGTACTGCAAGATGGGTCCCATTTTGCGGTACCCCCGTTTTCAGAATGAAAAAGAAAGATTGCTGCTGGTAATTTTGGAAATGATGGAGTATAATGGATAAAAAATGTATCGATTTTGCGACAGTTTAAACGCATCGGTATTAGCGCCAGGAAATGGGAGTGATCGCTTGGACATCACGTTTATCACGCATCCGCAGCTTTTGCTGGAAGCGGTGGAGCTGATTTACCTCACCATGCATCAGGAGAGCTATGATGATCTCAAGCAGAGGATCCTGCTGACCTATGGCGCGAAATATGATAAGGAGCAGGAGCAGCAGTTTTCCACCCGGTTGGACTTCCTGTCGCAGCTACAGGAACAGACGGAGCAGCAGCTGGATTTTCAAAATCCCCGGCTGCAGTACTATTTTGAGCGTCACACCACCAGCGCCTCCAGCCACTGCTGCTTGGCGACGGTGTTGACCTCCAGCTTTAACGACATTACCGAAGACGACCCAGTTCGTGCGGCGCGTGCGATGAAGTTCCGCAGGCGGCTGTTGATCGGACAGGGCTTTGAAATCGCGGATATTTCCTACAGCGGCCTCACCTTCCGCCGCTGCAGCGAGGGCCAGCCCCCCGCGCTGCACGAGCAGATTGACCGCCTGGACTGCTCACCTGAGTTTAAATGGAAGATCATGACCGCCCTGTGCGAATACGACGACAGCCTGGAGGAGCTCCTGGGGCTGATCCAGCCGGTGTGTGGCTTCCTAGAGCAGGAATTGGAGCGCCTGGAGCCCCTGCTGGAGCCGGTGTACGCGTATTGGAGGACCTGTATGGAGAACAACTCCCTGGAGGACCTGCTGCTGCGTATCGGGCCCGGGCAGGGCGAGGCTCAGTTGGACCGCCAGAAAATCACCGTGCGTTTTTGGCGCACGGCCTGCAACCGGATGTTTCTGGGGGAGAATTGGACGGTGCCGGGGGAAATTGTGGCCTATATCGGTATCATCGTAGAGCTGGACGACGCATCGGACGGCAGCCAGGCCAGCGATCAGGTGATTTGCTCTATGCTTCGCGTCATTGGGGACAACAGTAAATTTTCCATATTGAAGCTGCTGCGGGGACATCGCATGTATGGCCAGGAAATCGGAGAGCAGCTGGGGCTGCACCATGGCACGGTCTCCCGGCATCTGAGCAGCTTGTATCACAGCGGCCTGGTTTCCATGGAGAAGGGGAACGGCAGGGTCTGCTACTATACCCTGAACCAGAAAGGAATCCAGCGGCTCTTGGAAGTGATGGAGAAGCTGTTTTTGGAGGCACCGAAGGAAGCGGAGGACATGCCCTCAGAGGAGGCGGAGCCTGCGCCCTGCGGCGTATAGGACAACAGCATACGTCACCAAAAATGTAGCCCCCGACCGGCGACGGTTGGGGGCTGCTTCCTTTTACATGCAGAAAATTGTGTGTTCAGGCTTAAAATTCAGTAGAAAAATACCGATTGAGATCTTGCAAAATGGGACAGCCTATGTTACATTCATGAAAGAAAGTTATACCGCGTTTGCGGTGGCCAGAACGGGCGAATCGGCGCTGCGGAGAACGCATGCTTTTCTACCGCGCCGCGCCCTGGAAACTTATAAGGAGGTAAACAGATGTTAACTGGAAAAGTTGCAATTGTTACAGGCGGAACGCGGGGAATCGGATTCGCTGTGGTCAAAAAGTTTTTGGACAATGGTGCAAACGTAGCGTTGCTGGGCTCCCGGCAGGAGACGGTGGAGCAGGCATTGCAGAAGCTACAAGCTTACGGTGACCGGGTCATGGGCCTGTGGCCGGACCTGTGCGCCCCCCAGGCAGTGGAGGAGGCCTTCGGGCGGGTCCGCCTGGCCTGGGGACGACTGGATATCCTGGTCAATAACGCAGGAATTTCCGCCCGGGACCGTTTTTATGAGTATCCCCCGGAGGAATTCCGCCGGATTCTGGATTTGAACGTGAACGCGGCCTTCCTTTGCGCCCAGGCGGCGGCCAGGTTGATGCGGGAGCAGGGCGGCGGCGTCATTTTGAACACCAGCTCCATGGTGAGCCTCTATGGACAGGCCGCCGGCGTGGGCTATCCAGCCTCCAAATTTGCCCTAAACGGCATGACGAAGTCCCTGGCCCGGGAGCTGGGGCGGGACCATATCCGGGTCAACGCCGTGGCGCCGGGCGTAACCAAAACGGATATGGTGGCCGCCCTGCCGGACGCGGTCATCCAACCCCTAATTGCCACCATTCCCCTGGGCCGGGTGGGGGAGCCGGAGGAGGTGGCCAACGCCTTTTTGTTCCTGGCCAGCGATCTGGCCAGCTATATCACCGGCGCAATTCTTTCTGTGGACGGCGCGGCCATGAGCTGAGGGCTGTAAGGAGGCAGGCGTCCCGATGCGGCAATTTGGGCCGCGTCGGGACAGCTATAAAAGGGGAACCTGGAAAAAGGCTCGGCGGGTTTCCTGGGTGCTTGGATCTAGTGGAGGAAAACTCGCCCACAGCGGCTGGGAGGTGCGGCATGGAAAACAGACAGCGGGGGAACCAGCGGGAAAGACGAAACCCACTGGAGCATCCGGTGGGAATTTTTTTGGCGGAGCTGGGAGACCTGATATTTCTCAATTTACTTTGGCTCTTGTGTAGCCTGCCTCTGGTGACTGTGGGGGCCAGTACCAGCGCCCTGTATGCGGTGTGCCTGAAAAAGGCCGCAGGGGAAAGCCCGCCGGTCTTTCGCGCCTTTTTTCATCATTTTGCCCAGAACTTCAAGCAGGCGACGGCTCTATGGCTGTTGAGCCTGGTTGTCCTTTTGGTGGGAGCTGCGGATTTGTACTACGCCAGGCAAGACGCTGCCGGAGACCTGGGACTTCTGTTCACTCTGTTGGGCGCGGCGGGGCTGATGGTTTGGGCTGTGATCTCCGCCTTTGCCTGGCCCCTAACAGCCCGGTACGCCTACCGTTTCCGGGACCTGATCCGCAACGCCGTGGTCATGACCGGCCTGTGCTGGAGGCAGCTTCTGGGAGCCCTGGCCTGCTGGCTGTTACCTGTCCTCCTGGTAACCTTGGCGCCGGGGGTGATGCTGCGGCTTTTTGGATGGGCGCTGGTTCTGTGGGGCGTATCCGGCCCGGTCTATCTGGCGGCCCGGTTTTCCTGGCGGGCCTTTCAGCGGCAGCGCCTGGAGCCGTGACAACAGGCGGGCGTGCAACCGGGCCCGCTGGGTGGCGTTGAGAAAACATGGCGAGGGAGATGTCGCGGCGAGGATCAGATTGGTTTGGGTGCCTGGCAGCGGTGCTGGTTCTGAATCTGGGCTTGCCGCCCGATTGGGCAACTAGCGCAAGAGAGTGAGCCCGAGAACATGGCTCTGCCGATTCTTCCCGGAGCCCCGCAACTTAACCAAAGCAGCGGCCCGGCCGGATGCGCGTTCCGCACAAAAATTTAAATGGGGGCTTTTTTTCGTTTGCTGAACTTTTTCTGGTATGGTATAATGGTTTCAACCAGAAAAGGAGGACAAATCCCTATGAAACGCATCAAAGCAGCCTGCATCTACAAAACCATCCACTTTCAACTGAAGGAGGATTTGGGCCATGCCGCCGCGGTAGCCGCCGCAGAGCAGGAGGCCGCCGCCTATCAAGCTGCCCTGGAGCGAAAGCGGACCCAATACCGGATTCTAGAGAAAACCACGCAGCCGGACGGCTCCGTGCTGATGAAGCTGAAGATGCAGTACAACGACCATCCCTGCGGGGAATATCTGAACTAATATTTTGATACAAAAAGCAGCCCCGAGCCGCAATGCACGGCTCGGGGCTGCTTTAATCCGGGCATGTTGTGCCCGGATCAACTTTCCTGAGAGAGGGAACGGTTCTGCAGCGTGGCCACGCGGGCCGCGATATAGTCCGGGACCTCATCCCGCTGGATGCCCAGGGCGGCTGCCAGCTCGCTGAACAAAAGTTCCTCCGCCCGGCGCAGAAAACCGCCGTCCACGGCACCGAATTTCCGCTTCTGTTCCTGCGCCGCCTGTTTTTTCGCGTGGATCGACATGGTAAGCGCCAGCAGGTCCAGACAGTCATGGGTTTTGATGCAGGCCTCGTAGTGCTCGGTGAGCTCCCGCATGGCCCGGCTGTGGTATGCCTCCGCTTGCATGGATGGGATTTGGTCGATCAGCTGCTCCGCCTCCTCCCGGGAGAGGATGGGGCGCATAAATACCTTTGGATTGTCCACCGGCGTAAAAATCATACAGTTTTGATGCAGGGGCTCCAAGGTATAGTAAAGCTGCCCTTTACCCGGCCTGGTGTCCCGGGGCTTTACCTCCAGCACACGGCACACACCATTACCTCCGTAAACGATCAATTCTCCAACGTGATACATTGCAAACACCTCGTTCTCACAATTCCGCTGCCATTTTCCCACTGCGCCGCCGGGCAAAAGGTCGCCTCTGAACCCGTTTTCGCGCAAATTATAAGCTACATTGTTATTCTAGCACATTTTTTGAAAAAATGTAAGAAAAATTTTCAGACTTTTGGAAAAAAACCATTTCCACCGGTAAGAAAATCTCTGTTTTTTTCAAAATGGAGCTGGAACGACATGGAGCGCAGGCACTTTCGCTCCTGTTTTGGGACATGGTTTGTGCCATGGCGTGAAAATCCCAGGTTTGGCGGGCAAACCGGCGGTGCGGCCGGCCAAGACGGGATGGGGGTCCGCTGGCGCAGGCAGATTGTGAATTAATTGTGAATAGATAAAAAAGGAGGCAAAAAGCACCAGGTTACCGGTTGACAAAAGGGATTTTGCGCGGTAAAATTGCTTTTATTCTACAGAACATAAAAAGCGGCACACAGAAGCTGGGTACCCTGCCGGCCGCACCGTGCCGATTTTTCTGCGCCCAATTGTGCTGGGGCACATAGAATACGTTGTGCGCCGGAAGACGGAAAGGACCCGTTATGCTGGGACTGAGAAATATTGTTAAGGACTACAAAACCGGTGGAGAGACAGTCAAAGCCTTACGCGGCGTCAGTATCGCGTTCCGGCAGAGCGAGTTTGTAGCCGTACTGGGACCATCCGGCTGCGGCAAGACCACACTCCTGAATATTATCGGGGGCCTGGATCAGTACACCACGGGGGATTTGTTGATTCACGGCATCTCTACCAAACGGTATAATGACCGGGATTGGGATGCCTATCGAAATCACTCCGTGGGTTTTGTATTTCAGACATACAATTTGATCCCGCATCAGAGCGTTCTATCCAATGTGGAGATCGCTTTGACCATTTCCGGCGTGTCCAAGGCGGAGCGCCGCCGCCGGGCCAGGGAGGCCCTGGAACAGGTGGGCCTGGGGGACCAGCTGCGAAAGAAACCGAACCAAATGTCCGGCGGACAGATGCAGCGGGTTGCCATTGCCCGCGCCCTGGTCAATAACCCCGATATTCTCCTGGCCGACGAGCCCACAGGCGCGTTGGACTCGGAGACCAGCGTGCAGGTCATGGAGATCTTGAAGGAGATATCCCGGGAGAAGCTGGTGGTGATGGTCACCCATAACCCGGACCTGGCCGAGCAATACGCCTCTCGCATTGTGCGAATCAAGGATGGGACCTTGCTCAGCGATTCCAACCCCTATCTGCCTGCGGAGCAGGCGCCGGAGGCTGCAGGGAAGAAGTCCCGGGTCTCTATGTCCTTTGCCACGGCCTTCTCCCTGTCCCTGCATAACCTGATGACCAAGAAGGCGCGTACGTTTTTGACCTCCTTCGCGGGCTCCATCGGCATCATTGGCATCGCTCTGATCCTGTCTTTGTCCAACGGAATCAACCGGTATATTACAAAGGTCCAGGAGGATACGCTCTCCAGCTATCCCATCTCCATCGAGGCTGAGAGCACGGATACCACGTCACTGATTACCTCCATGATGGACGCGCACAGCGACGCGAAGCAGGATCAGCATCCGAAGGATGCCGTTTATTCCAACACGATTATCTACGATATGCTCAATGCCCTCAACGAGACCAGTACTACCACCAACAACCTGGAGAAGCTCAAGGCGTTTTTGGATACGGACCCGGAGGTTGAGCAGGCGGCTTCTGCCATACAGTACGTTTACGACCTCAATATGCCGATTTTCACCACAGATGCCACAGGAAAAATTGTGAAGACTGACTTCATGGAGCTCATGCTGGAGGCCATGGACCAGGAGGAATATCAATCCTCCGCCATGATGCAGAAATTTTCGCCCCTGTCCCGCATGGAGGTTTGGAGCGAAATGTTGCCGGGCGAGGACGGTAAGCTGGTCAGCGACTTACTCTATAATCAGTATGACCTGATTTACGGCGCCTGGCCGGAACGCTACGACCAGGTGGTGCTCATTGTCAACGAGAACAACGAGCTCTCCGATTTGGTGCTATACGCCCTGGGCTTTCAGGACACCGAACGGCTGACGGAGATCGTGAAGGGCGCCATCAACGGTGAGACCGTGGATGCGGAGGAACAGTCCTGGAGCTATGCGGAAATCTGCGAAAAGAAATACAAGGTGATTCTGCCGGTGGAGTGCTGGCAGCGCAGCGCCGATTCGGACCGCTATTTGGATATGAGCCAAACGGAGACCGGCCTGGATTATCTTTACAACGCCGATTCTGTGGGTACGACCCTGGAGGTGGTGGGCATCGTCCGACCGAACGGGGAGGCCGCGGCGACCATGCTCAGCAGCGCCATTGGCTACACCAGCGCCCTAACGGACCATCTAATCGCCCAGGTCTCCCAAAGCGACATTTTACAGGAGCAGCTGGCGAAGCCGGATACGGATATCTTTACCGGCCTGCCGTTTCCCGCGGAGGATAGAATAGAGCCGACGGACGGAGAGAAGGCGTCCGCCATTCAGGAATACATGAGCACCCTGGATACCGCCAAAAAGGCGGAGCTCTATACCTATATTATGTCCATTCCCCTGAATTCCGAGCTGGAGGCCATGGTGGAGCAGGCGCTGTCCGGCGTTACCCGGGAGGAACTGGAGCAGCAGGTGGTGGAGCAGTACGCCCAGAGTATGGGGGTGGACCCCGCCACGGTGGCCGATTATATCGCCAGTATGGACGATGCAACCCTGTTTGAAAATGTAAAAAAGGCGCTGCGCGCCTCGATCACCGAGCAATTCGCGGCTCAGGCAGCTCAGCAGCTGAGCGCCCGCAGCGCGGAGGAACTGGCTGCGGCTCTCGATACCGGGGACCTGACCGAGGAGCAGTACGTCAAGCTCTACGAGGCCTATATGCCGCCCACGGTTTCCGACAGCACCTATGAGGATAACTTAGAAGTTTTAGGTTTTGTGGACCAGAACAGCCCCAGCGCAATTCACCTTTACGCCGCCACCTTCTCCGATAAGGATAGAATTGCGGACATCATCACCGCCTACAACGAAAAGGCGGATGAGGCCGACCAAATCACCTATACGGATTATGTAGCTCTGCTGATGCACTCCATCACAGATATCATCAGCGGCATTTCCTATTTGCTCATTGCCTTTGTGGCGATTTCCCTGGTGGTGTCGTCCATTATGATTGGCATCATCACCTATATCTCCGTCCTGGAGCGGACCCGGGAAATCGGCATCCTGCGGGCCTTGGGCGCGTCCAAGCGGGATATCTCCAATGTCTTCAATGCGGAAACCCTGATTGTTGGCTTTGGAGCGGGCGTGCTGGGCATCGGAGTGACCTGGCTGCTGTGCCTGCCCATCAACGCAATCTTGCATCATTTAACCCAGATGGAGACCCTCAACGCGCAGCTTCCCTGGGCCGCCGCGCTGATCCTGGTGGCCATCAGCATGCTGCTGACCTGGATTGCCGGCCTGATTCCCGCCCGCATGGCCGCCCGCAAGGACCCTGTAGAGGCCCTGCGGACGGAGTAATGGCGCTTTACAAAAAGAGTCCTCGCAAAGCGCGAGCCCCGGCACCGCCGGGGCTCGGCCTATTCCTTTTATTTCGGGAGTGTGGGCTCCACGATGGCCCAGAGCTCTGCTGCGGTGATATTTGCCGTATATTGGACCAAGACGCCGTCGGGATGAAGAATCTCAAATTGAAAGCGAGTAGTGCCGGAATCGGTATCCCGCTGCTCCCTGGCTTGAATGACCTCCCAGGTCACATCCTCCGCCAGAAAGACGGGGTTTGAAATGGTCTGCTGGTATTCCTCCGGCACGCTGTCACACCAAGGAATTTCATAGAGTCTCAAATCATAGGAGGCGGGGTTATCCACATCCACCTGATAGGTCTGCAGGTAATCCGCGGGGTACGCGCCGCCCAACCGGTCCACGAGAATAAAAATGTTGTCGTACCCCTTTGTCCAGAGAAGCGTCAGGTAGTCCCGGTTTTGGCCCAACTCTCGCCGGCCCTCCTCGAATTGAAACCGGGCGGGAACCTGGGCCGGGAGATAGGCATCAAATCCCGATTCTAGTTTCGCTTCCTCCCAGGTGAGCCGCTCGCTGCGCCATGGCGGTATCTCCGCGGGAACCAGCTGGCCCAGGCGCAGGGCCTGGTCCGGCGACAGCAGCTGCGTGAGGACCTTTTCGATCAGGGCCTGGGCGGATTCGTCGTTGGCCGATTCCAGCTCCAGCCGGGCGCCTACGGTCTCACCGGAGTCCCGCAGGAAGGACAGCGTGTAGTGGCATTCAGGCGTCTGGTCTCCGTTGGAGTCATAGTAATTTCGGGTCGCGGAGACCTCCGTTCCCCAGACGTCGGTGACGCTGTCGGAGCCGACTACAAGGCAGGTGGGGGGAAGCTGGTCGGGGCATAGGATCAGCGTGAAGCGGCCCTGCTCTCCGTCCTCCCCGGAAAGGTTGACCCAGAAAAGCGCTCCGGTGCCGCCGTACAGGGCCGAACCCGTCAAGCTCCAGCCGGCTTCCTCCCACCAGGTCCCGGAACCCCAGATTCCGGTTAGGTCCTCCGACTCCAGGTTTTCTTCAAAGTAACCGTCCGGCAGGGCAATGCTCAGCGCTGCGTTCTCCCCCGAACTTCCATAGCGAAGGACGGGTAGCTGGCGGGCTGGGGGGGGCGGTGTGGACTCCGGGTCTGTTTGCCCGGAGGTGGGGGTGGAACTAGGCGCGGAGGCCAGCCGGTCCGGCGTTTGGGGCGCGTCTGCGGGACGCCATAGGGACAGTCCCAACAGCAGCGCGGCGCAGGCTGCCAAAGCGCCCGCGGCGTACAGGGGCCAGCGGGGCTTTTTCATCCGGTTTTCCGGCAGGTCCAACAGCGCCCGATGCAGGTCCTGAGATGGACGCTGCCGATCCATGATGGTTCGATATCGATTGCTCATGCTTCTGCCTCCAAAAGTTTTTTTAGCTTGCCGCGGGCCCGGGCCAGACGGGAACGGATTGTTCCCTGGCTCTGCCCCAGCATGGCCGCCAATTCGGCGGTGGAGTAGCCTTCGTAATAGTAAAGGTGGATGACAGCGCGGTCCTTGGGTGGGAGTTGATAGAGCTCCTCCAGCGCCTGCCGGTCTGCCGGCTCCGCCGCCGGAAGTTGGTCCTGCAGCGGTACGACCCGAAGGCGCCAGGCGGAGCGCAGGTGGGAGATGCAACGGTTCACGGTCACCCGGGTGAACCAGGCAGCCTCCTGCTCCGGCGCAGCAAACGCCGGCCTTCGCTCCAGATACTTGACAAAGACATCCTGCACCACGTCTTCCGCCTCCTGGGCAGAGCCCAGAATGGCCAGGGCAGTGCGGTAAAGACGGGTTTCCTGGCGCAGGACAAGAGCCTCCCAGTCCACCGGCCGGTTGGACGTTTGGTTCATGGCTGTCGCCCCCTTTCACTTCTCATAACGCTTCGACGTGTAAAAACGCTGCAAATTAAGGCCAAAAATTTTTTCAGCCTTTCAAAGTCAGTCTCATCAGATGAAAACGCCCGCCGCAGCACTGCGGCGGGCGGAAGGTTCAGGAAAGGGGCTGAAACAGCCGGGCGCTCCACAGCGTCATACCCAACTCCTGCTGGTAGAGCCGGAGCAAGGGAGGATTGTCCCGGTTGGCGGCAGTCAGTGTGAGGAATGAAATCCCCTCCTGCCGCGCGGCGTCCCGCATGGCCTGGAACAGGCGCTTTCCCAGATTGTGACGCCGGTACGCCGGCGCAACGTACACCTCCTCTATTTCTAGGCAGGAGGTCTCCGGGGGCATGACGCTGCGCATGCCAGTGGAGCGATAGGGACGGGCCAGCAGATAGCCGGCCGGATGCCCGTCCCAAAGGGCGATCCAGCCCCGGGCTTTTTGCAGGTCTGCCGGCGTGTCGCTGGAAAAGCCATAGGTGAGCGCCTCGCTCTCCCACTGGGCCGAGAGAGCCGCAACAGCTTCCCAATCCGCGGGGACCATGGGGCGGATCCGTCCCAGATCCGGCAGGCTTCGGGCCAGGTAGCTCGTCCTGGTCAGGACATAGCATACCTCGTCTTCCATGCTGCCATCGTAGACCCGGCAGCTCTGATGCAGGGTGCCCTCATAGGAAAAGCCCAGCTTTTCAATCACCCGGCGGGATTGCCGGTTCCAGGGGAAGTGAAAGATGGACACAAGCTCCAGGTTCAGCTCCCGGAACGCGAAATCCAGCGCCGCGCTGCAGCATTCCTGCATGAGTCCCTGCCCCCAGAAGTCCTCCGCCAGAACGTACCCCAGCATCCGGGCTTGCTCCGGCCCCAGGTCCCGTTTGCTGTCTTTGTGCAGGCCGATGGAGCCGATTACCCGGCCGGTTTGGCGATGGACCAGGGCCCAGGTCTCGTCCTCCGCCTGGAACATTCGTACGATTTTCTGAGATTCCTCCAGGGATTCATGGGGCTTCCAGCCGGCCATCGGTCCCACCTTGGGGGATTGGGCATAGGCGTATACGTCGTTGGCGTCCTCTGGCCGCCAGGCCCGCAGGATGCAGCGGGGCGTCTCAATGGTTTTCATTTTTATTTCCTCACAGCTAAAATTTTGTTTGAATCGCTGCGGCTCCCTGCGCCAGCAGAGCCTCCGCCTGGGGTCCCAGCGCCTGCCGCAGGAGGGCGTATTCGTCTAATCCGCCCTGTCCGTGGGGGACGGCGTAGGCACCGGCGTCGGATCCGGGGGCCACAAGCCCGCCCAGGGCGGCGAACCGGGCCACCGCCTCCATGGCCGCGTCCAAAATCCGCGCTAGCTCCCCTTCTGGATAGCGCCCGGCGCCCCTCAGATTGCCAATGGTGGCCAGGGTGGGAACCCAGACCGTGCCGGCAGCGGCCATTGCCGCCAGGGCTTCCGGGTGCAGGTAGGCGCCGTGTTCCACAGAGTCCACCCCGGCCTGTGCCGCGTAGAGCACCGTGTCGCCGCCGTTGGCGTGGGCCATGACCGGAAATCCCTCCTGATGGGCAATGGAAATGAGGTCCCGGATCTCCTGCCGGGGCAAGGGTTCGCAGGTGAGCACGCCGAATTGGTGAAAGTCCATAAGCCCAGAGATCATGATTTTGATAAAATCCCCGCCCTGGAGCCGGACCTCCCGCACCAGAGCGCGGTACTCGGCTATGGTGTCAAAGCCACGGCCAATAAAGCCGCCGTACCGGCCCCGCTTGTAGATGGGAAAGACCGGACAGCGGTAGACGACGCCATAATCGGCAGCCAGTGCCCGGGCCCGCAGGCCAACCCCCCAGCGGTCCCCGCCGTCCCGGAGATAGGTAAATCCCAACTGCGCATACCGGGCGAGCCGGGCCCGAATCAGGTCCTCCCGGGGGCCGTCTTGATGAGCTGCGATGGCGTCCCGGTAGAAAACACCGTCCAAAAGCATATGAATGTGACAGTCCACAGGCATTTGACATCCGTCCTTTGCAGCCATAGGGCATAAAATTTTCAGTGGATTGCAGCGCGTCCTGCGGTTATTATAGCACGTCGCCTGCAGTTTGCAAGAAGGAGACTTTGCTTTCGCCCCGGCAAAGCCACCAGCATAGACAGAAAGGAGGAACGTCTATGGAGAACAAAAAATGGGTTTGCTGGACCCTATTCCGAACAACCTTTTCCCTGAGCGCGTTCACATTTGGAGGCGGGTATGTGATGATTCCCCTGATGCGGCAGCGGTTTGTGGAGCGTCTGCAGTGGATTTCTGAAGAGGAGATGCTGGATTTGGCAGCGATTGCCCAGTCGGCGCCCGGTTCCATGTCCATCAACGCATCTATCCTGCTGGGGTACCGCGTGGCAGGTATCCGCGGCGCCCTGACGGCAATTCTGGGCACGGTGCTGCCCCCGCTTCTGACCTTGACCGCCATTTCCTTCTTCTACCGGGCATTTCGTCAAAACGCTGTGGTTCATGCCGTGCTCCGGGGCATGCAGGCGGGCGTGGTTGCCGTGGTCACCGATGCTGTTTTAAATTTGGGCGCCGCAGTGCTGCAGGAGAAGAACGTGCTGCGCATTTTGGTGATGGCTCTGGCCTTTGGAACCGCGTTTTTTCTCAAGATAAACGTAGCGTATATCATTTTAGCCTGCGGATGCATCGGCGCAGCGCAGGAGCTGATCAGCCAGCGCCGGAGCAAAAAACACGCGGCGCAGACAGCGCGCGCGTGTCCCGAGGCTATGCAGGAGCAAACCGTGGCGGATCCCTCTGAGGCCTTGGCGCCGGAGGACGGAGAGGAGATGCAAAAATGACGTTTTTACATCTGTTTTGGGTGTATTTTCAGGTAGGACTGCTCAGCGTGGGCGGCGGACTGGCCGCCATGCCGCTGATTCAAAGTCAGGTGGTCCATACCTATCACTGGCTGACGTTGACGGAATTCACCGATCTTGTCACCATTGCGGAGATGACGCCAGGGCCCATTTCCATCAATTCCGCCACCTTTGTGGGAATCCGAATCGCAGGAATCCCCGGGGCGCTGGTGGCAACCCTGGGGTGCATTTTGCCGGCCTGCCTCATTGTTTCCGGTCTGGCCTGGCTGTATTATAAGTACCGGACCCTGGCGGTGGTGCAGGGCGTGCTTCAGGGCCTGCGGCCTGCGGTGGTGGCCCTGATCGCGTCGGCGGGACTGTCCATTATGGTACTGGCCTTTTGGGGAGAGAGCGGCCTCTCCTGGAATCTGGGCTCCATTAACTTTGTAGCAGTGGGCCTATACGCCGTAGCGTTGTTTATTCTGCGGAAGTGGAAGCCGAACCCGATATTTGTCATGCTGGGCTCCGGCGTGATCGGCGGCCTGATTTACCTGCTGCTGTGACATGATGCGGCTGCCGCCAGAGGAGCGCCGTGGACGGCGATGCCGCCGGGAACGCGCCGTTTCTCTGGCAACAGCCTAGGGGCTATGCCCGTTGCAGGGCAAAACAGGCCCGCAGTTGAAAAGGCTTAAAAATTTAGGCGCTTGGAAAGAAAAGCCATCCGGGTTTCCCGCCCAAAAGCTTTTCATCCTAATCCTTTGGTTGAGAGTACCGTCTACAAACTGGAAAACGCCCCGCTGAAAGCGGGGCGTTTTCCTTGAGCGTAAAACGAATAAAAGAGAGAGGTAGGAAGTAGTCCAACTAGAAGGACAAACGAGAAATGCGGCTGTAAGGAATACGGCTCACGGCTTCCGTAAAAACCTTACATCTATACCATAAAGGGTACTTTTGAACAGACTATGAATAAAAAGAAAACAAAAATTGAAACTAAAATGAATGAATTTTGGAAAATTAAAAACAAGATGTAGTCATAACCGGCAGCCGCCGACGCTTTAAGTACACGCGGAATCGTGTAGGATGCCGCCGTCGGGAAGCGATTGCGCCGGGAAGGTAGACATCCCAGGGGCGTTCCCCTGGGATGTCTTTTGGGACTTCTTACTTCAGGCCCTGCTCGTAGGCCTCGACCATTTTCTTGACCATCTGGCCGCCCACGGAACCGGCCTCCCGAGAGGTCAGATCGCCGTTGTAGCCCTGCTTCAGGTTTACGCCAACCTCAGAAGCGGCTTCCATCTTGAACTTATCCATGGCCTCGCGGGCTTCGGGAATGTTGAGCTGATTGTTGTTTCTCATTTTCTTACATCTCCTTTTCCTGTTTCGGGTAAGAATATGTCCTAAAAGGCCAGATTCGTTACCGCAGTCCTAGTTTCACCCGATCCCTGTCGGATATGCGGATAATAATCAGGAAATGCACGAAAAATCTGGGAATCATGGAGGATATCCACAGGGTATCCCTGGGCATTTTTACAAAATATGACTCAACTGGAAGCGTCTTCAACCTCCATATGCGCTTCCCAAAAAGCCACCGCCTCGTCCAGCCAGCCGTCCGCCTCACTGCCTCGGGCCAGACCCATACCGTGGCCGCCCCGGCGAACGGGCCGGAACTGAAAGTCCAGGCCGTTGTCCGCGGCGCGCTGGGCGAATGCCAGGCCATTTCCATGGAACGAGAGCAGCGGGTCGTCTTCGCACTGCCAGAGGTAACAGGGCGGAAAGTTGCCGTCCATGTGTTCTAGAATATAGGTGGGCTGCAAAAGTCTGCGCCAGTGAATTCCCATGTAATTTCCAATAAAAAATTGAAGCGCCGGATTTCGCTCCTCCAGGCTCAGCAGGGGATATCCCAGAATCAGGGCGGCGGGACGGGGCAGTTGCTTGGCGCGCCAACCGAAATTGGTAGTGCCCAGAGAGGCCGCCACATGGCCCCCGGCGGAGAAACCAAGGACGGCGTAATTTTGCATGGTGGTCTGGAGCTGCGGCGCGTGTTCCGTCAGATAGTGGAGTGCCGCATGCAGGTCCCAGAAGGGCTTGGGCAGCCGGTTCCGCCGTCCACAGCGATAGCGTAGGATGAAGACATGGTAGCCTCTGGCGTTGAGGGCGGCGGCCACAGGCAGCCCCTCTACCGTGATGGCTACGTTGATGTATGCGCCGCCTGGAATCAACAGGACAAAGGGCATGCCGGGCCGGCCGGCGGAAAACAAAAGCCCCACGTCTTGTTTGCTGGAGTCCTGCCGCACCTGTTCCGCGTCGTAAACGGGCAGAAATTGCAGGCGTCCATTTCGCGCCTGCTCAATGGCGGCGTTCAGGCCGTAGGGCAGATCTGCATGGCGCCAAACCGGGCACAGCCGGCACAGGGCTTCAATGGATAGGCGCGGGTAGAGCAGATTTTGCGGACTGCCCTTGGGCCCGAGCAGAAGATGCCCGGAATAAGGGCGGAGGTTCGGCTCCCGGAGGGCGGCTCCGAAGCGGGTTCGCACTGTGATCGGTGCAGGTTGGGACAAGGACGGTTTCATGGGGTTCCTTCCTATCTGCTGCCCGGGGCTGGGGAAATCGGCCCAACGCAGCAGGTCGGCGTCCGGCACGCAAGAGGCCCTGATTGGGCAGCTCCATTTTATTGTAGTGCAAGGTTTTTAAAAAAAGCGGATTCGCACCCGCGCTCCGGCGAAAAGCGTTTGGCGTATCGGTGTTCCTCTTCATTTACCTTAAAATCGGCCCAGCGCGGCAAAAACGATTTCGGTTCTGAATTGTATTACTGTAGCCAATTTTCAGGAAAAAATCAACCCCGCGGGAAAAGTTCCTTTTAAAATTGCGCCCGGATGCGCCATGTGGTACAATAGCCGCAAGGCAGCGGTGATACTTATATTTTTTATCCGTTTAACTCGTCGCCTGCGGAGACGATGAAACCCATCACATAGTATACCACTCCGGTCGCGTCTTCCTGGTATTCTAGAATCCGAAAAACGAAAAGCAGGGGGGAGAGCATGGCTGAGATTACCAAACGGGCGCTGGCGGCGTCCTTAAAAAAGCTAGTAGGGCGGACGCCGCTGGATAAGGTGACGGTGACCGACATCGCGGAGGACTGCGGCGTGAACCGTCAAACCTTTTATTACCATTTTCACGATATTTGCGATTTGGTGGAGTGGATTTACACCAAGGAAGCCAGTCAGCTTTTGGCGGGGAAGACCACAGGGGAGACCTGGCAACAGGGTATGCAGCAAATTTTCAACTATTTGTGGGAAAACCGGACCTTTGTTGCCGCAACCTATCGCTCCGCCTGGCTGGGGGAGCTGAGCCGGTATTTAGACCGGGAGGTAAAACGGCTCCTGTCCGGGATTTGGACGGAAAAGGCGGGACAGGCTCCAGTGAATCCAGCTGACCGGGATTTTATCCTGTGCTTTTATACCCACGCGCTGACCGGCTTGGTGCTGGAGTGGGTGGAGTCCGGGATGCCAGAGCCGCCTGCGGCTCTGGCATCCCGGCTGGAGATTCTACTGCCAGGGGCCTTTGACGTGGCCCTGAATCGTTTTCGCATGGACCGGTGACAGATTTGCGTTTTGTCCCAAAACCAGACAGGAGACATCCGGCGACCGATTTTCGGTCGCCAAACTTTTTCTGCCCTTGCCGCAAGACCGCCCGCGGGACATGGCAGAGCCAAACAAAAACGTACGCTTGATTGACTGTATGATCTCAAAGGAAACAATGAGGCATTTTCCCAAAACGGGAACTCCTTTGCGGCAAGGTGTCCACAGGCGTCGTTGCCTGTAGACCTAGCAAAAGGAGGGACCTGAGGACCGCGGAGGACCCCGCCGCGGGAGAACTGCCGCAGGCTTATCATCTGCTGCCTTGACGGCGGGACGCAGCAAAAGGCCCGCATCTTGAGAGGTTTTGCTGCCGGTTTACAAAATATCTGTAAGATGTTTAAATTTCGTTTCTTTTGCGGACATACTTTCTTCATAATAACATCGTATGATGTTGACATGAAAAATCCGTAAGGAGATGGAAACCATGGATACCTATGAAAACGACCATAACAGTTCCAACAGCTGCGAAAATACGGAATCCTCCATACCGGATCCCGAGTTTATGCCGGTAAACAAAGCGGAGCCTGTGGGCCCGGCGGAGCCTGAGATGCCCCAGCAGGACGCCGTAGCGCCGGCTCCGGAGGCATCCAACTGGGAGGATCCTCTTGAGGGGCCGATACAGGGCGCCTACCGAGGAGCCGGGTCCGGAAAAAAAGAGTCGCCCTTTGCGGATTCTCCCTATTACATGGAGTATCAGCCCCAGGGCGGAGATCCCCATGAGGACAAGACGCAAGCGCCACAGACCGATGCATACAACCAGTATGAGACGCCCCGGGAGGCCAAGAAGCCCAGACAGAAAAAGGCCGGATCCCGGCGCGGGGCGAGCTTGGTGGCGGCGGCGCTGGTATGCGCCATCCTGGGGGGCGTCGGGGGCGGCGCTCTGACGGCGCACATGACCAACAGCAAATGGGAGAAGGCCACCGATGAGCTGCAATCTTCCTTCCAGGCGCAGATCGCCGAGCTGCAAAACAATCAGGGGAGCAACCAGCAGTCGGGAACCAACGCAAAGCCTGTTTCCAATGAGAGCGGACTCACGCCCGCGCAGGTTTACACGCAGAACGTGAACGCAGTGGTGGCCATTTCAAATTTAGGCGCCGGGAATCAATGGGGACAGGCAACGCAGGGCTCCGGCTCCGGCTTCATCGTCTCGGAGGACGGTTATATTCTCTCCAATTACCATGTGGTGCAAAACGCACAGACCCTGACCGTCACCCTGTACGACGGCACGGAATATCAGGCCAAGGTGGTGGGCTATGATTCCGTGAGCGATGTAGCGCTACTCAAGATTGATGCTACCGGCTTGACCCCCGTGACCATCGGCAGTTCCGACGACCTGGAGGTGGGGGAGCAGGTGGTAGCGATTGGCAATCCCCTGGGAGAGCTGACCTCCACCCTGACCGTCGGCTATGTCAGCGCCAAGGGCCGCACCATCAACACCGAGGGCACACTTTTGAACATGCTGCAAACCGACGCCGCCATCAACCCCGGCAACTCCGGCGGTCCCCTGTTTAATATGAAAGGCGAGGTGGTTGGTATCACCACAGCGAAATACTCCGGGTCCACCAACTCCGGCGCCTCCATTGAGGGCATTGGCTTTGCCATACCTGTGGATGATGTGATGAGTATTCTCGAGGATTTAAAAGAATATGGCTATGTCACGGGCCAGGCCTTCCTGGGTGTGGAGGTACGGGACATGGATACCTCGGTTGGGGATATTTACAACCTGCCGGTTGGCCCCTATGTCAACAGCGTCACCGAGGGCGGCGCCTCCGATAAAGCAGGCGTGCAGGCCGGAGATATCATTATTGCCCTGGGAGATTATGAAATTACCAACTATTCGGATTTGGCCAGCGCGCTGCGCCATTTTAAGGCCGGCGACAGCACGACCATTACGGTGTTCCGGTCGGGACAGAAGCTGACTTTGGACATTACGCTGGAGGAAAAGCAGGCGCCTGCGTCGACCCCCAGCGGCACGGAATCCACGGAGCCCACTGTGTCTGAGAGTACCCCGGAGGATGGAGAGTCAGGCGGCATCGACGATTGGAGTGACTTTTTCGCACCCTTCTTCGGCGGCGGCAACTAAACAGCATTAAAACAGGCGGCGGAGCCTTCGGCTCCGCCGCCGTAGCGAGTCAAAAAAGTCTCACAGAGTTTGCTGCCTGGGGGTGGCGATAAAGATACAGATCATTTTCCGCCGCGACATGTGCGTGGCGGAAAATACTGCACAGGCTGCAAGTGTACGAGTTGTGCGCCGCAGGCGCACACCGAGTGCATGTAGCAGACTGCAATTTCTTTGTCGAAAAGCCCCATAGGGGCTTTTCGACAGTCTGAGGCGGCGGAGCCGAAGGCTCCGCCGCCGTTTGCGCTTGCAAGGCACCGGTTTTATGTCTTGGTAAAATCCTTTGGTCATCAAAATATTAGGACGACCTGCGGTCCCCGCTTGGAAGCGTCCTAGCATGCAGGACTTTCGGGCGCGCAAAGCACGCCCCTACGGGATGGGTATCGGCCGTGCATCTGTAGGGGCGGCCTGTGCTCGTCCGCATGGGAAATCCGCTGATACCGGGATGTAGGGAACGACCTGCGGTCGTTCCGCGGGCGTGCTTTGCACGCCCCAGCCTGTCGAAAACGTCTTTTCGACAGGCTGGGGCAGTTTTTCAAACTTTTTCAAAGTTTAAAAAACGCACTGATTGAACGCGAAAGGGAACCCGGACGGTTCCCTTTCACACTTTCCTTCCCTCCGCATCCCTTCGACTTGCGGGTTTATCGACAGCCTGAGGCGTGCAAAGCACGCCCCTACAAGGGAAACGGCGGGCGAGCCCACCTCACCCCTACAGGGACATAACGGCAGCGGGGCCGTAGCGGCGACCTAGTCCGGATGGTATCGCTGGGTTGAGAGCGAATAAAGTGTTGCCTCAGAATGCTTGGCTGGCCTATACGCAAGAAATATTTTCAGACAAGCCGGCTCCCTCTTGTTTTTTGTCACATGGAGGGGTATAATAAGAAAAAATTCACACAGGAGGTTATTCATATGGCTGTGACCATTGAAAAAGATACCATTATCGGGGAAGTGCTGGACATCGCGCCCCAGGCAGCCCCCCTGTTTATGGCCATTGGCATGCACTGCTTGGGTTGTCCCTCCTCCCGGGGGGAGACGGTGGAGGAGGCCTGCATGGTCCACGGCGTGGACTGCGACTCCTTCTTGGCTCAGTTAAATCATTTCCTGGAGGTCTACGAGACCTCTGAGGCGGAGAAACAGTAAAGGCAGAAACAGCCGCCGCAAGGGTGACCTTGCCGCGGCTGTTTTCTTCTGCCGCGGGAAGGGGGGGAGGATAAATGAAGCTTCCAATTTGTAAGCGGCTCCTGGCCTGTGCGGAACTGGTTCGTCCGGGAGATCGGGTTGCAGATGTGGGCACCGACCATGGCTATCTCGCCATCCATCTGCTGAAAACCGGCCGGGCCTCTCGGGTTTTTGCCGCGGATGTGGCCAGGCTGCCCCTGGAGCGGGCCAGACGAAACGCCCAGCGATATGGCGTCTTGGAGGACATCTCCTTTTATCTCACCGACGGCGTCCAGGACCTGCCCCGGGAATTTGACGTTTTGCTCTGTGCGGGTATGGGGGCCGATACCATCATTGGCATTCTGGAGGCCGCGCCCTGGCTGCGAGATGCGGGGCGCCGTTTGATTTTGCAATGCCAGTCCTCTCAAAATGAGCTGCGGCGGTATTTGGGTCAGCAGGGCTGGCGCATTTCCCGGGAGGTTCTGGTGCGGGACAGACGATTCTTGTACACGGTGCTGGAGGCCGTACCAGGAGGCGGCCCCCTGAGTCCGGGGCAGCAATACGTGAGTCCGGCCCTGCTGGAATCCGGCGGCCCCCTGCTGGAGGATTATCTGGACCAATGCCGCCGGTCCGTGGAGCGGGCGGCGGTGGGCTTGGCCAACGCAGCAGACCCTGGGGCGGCCTATTATCAGGCGGCGCTCCGGGAGCTGATGGATATGGAGGGAGAACGATGACGACGGTACAAGATGTGCTGGATTATATCCAGGAAGAAATGGCGCCTGCGTACATGAAGGAGGATTGGGACCGGGTGGGTCTGCTCTGCGGGCGCCACGACCGGCCTGTCCAAAAAATTTTGGTGGCGCTGGACGCGTTTTTCAGCGTGTGCCGGGAGGCGGCGGAGGAGGGGGCCGATTTGCTAGTGACCCATCATCCGGTGTTCTGGAAGTGCGAGGCGGTCCACGATGGCACGGCTACAGGGCGAACCCTGCTCTTTTTAATCGAGCATGGGATCGCGGCCATCAACGCCCACACCAATCTGGACTGCGCGCCCGGCGGGGTCAATGACTGCCTCTCGGCGGCCCTGGGGCTGCAGCAGGTACAGGTACTGAATCCCCTGGGGACCGACGGCCTGAACAGGCCCTATGGGTTGCTGCGGCAGGGGTACTTGCCCGGCCAGGACCTGGAGACCTTTTTGCGTCGTGTAAAGGAGGGGCTGGGCTGTCCGCACCTGCGGTATAGCTCTGCTGGACGTCCGGTGGAATCCGTGGCCGTGGGCGGCGGAAGCTGCGCCGGGGAGCTGGAAGCGGTTGCGGCGGCGGGCTGCGACACGTTTGTCACCGCGGACGTGAAATATAACCGCTTTGCCGATGCCCAGGATCTGGGAGTCAACCTAGTGGATGCCGGGCATTTCTGGACGGAGAATCCGGTCTGTACCTCAATGGCGCGGCGCCTGCAGGCCAGGTTCCCGGATGTGAGGGTGAAACTATCAAAAAATCACACGGATTGCATAAAATTCTTTTAAAGCCGGTTGATTTTGTCCAATTACCTGTGGTACAATACCAATCGAAATGAGAGCGGCAACTACCACGCAATAGAAGGGAAGATTCTCATGTCCGGACATTCCAAATGGCATAATATTCAAAAGACCAAGGGCGCGCAGGATGCGAAGCGGGCCTCAGCGTTCACCAAAATTGCAAAAGAGATGATTGTCGCGGTGAAAGAGGGCGGCGGCGCCGACCCGATGAACAACTCCCGCCTGGCAACGGTCATCACCAAGGCCCGGGCTGCTAACATGCCCAATGACAATATTAAGCGCGTGCTGGAGCGGGCTTCCGGGGCCGGCAGCGGCGAGAGCTATGAGTCTATCACCTATGAAGGTTACGGCCCCGGTGGTGTGGCGGTTCTGGTGGAGGCCATGACGGATAACCGTAACCGAACTGCCGGTAATCTGCGGCACCATTTTGACAAGTTTGGCGGCAATATGGGGGCAACCGGCTGCGTCGCCTGGTCCTTTGACCGGAAAGGTGTCCTGGTGATCGACAACGAGGACGGCGATTACGAAGAGGACGCGGTAATGATGGATGCGCTGGATGCCGGCGCTTCTGACTTTGAGGCGGATGGGGATTGCTTTGAAATCACCACGGACCCGGATGATTTCAACGCCGTAGCCGATACCCTGACCCAGAAGGGGTATCATTTTGTCTCCGCCCAGCTTGAAATGGTCCCTCAGAATTACCAGAAGTTGGAAAAGGCTGAGGACGTGGCGAACATGGAGAAGATGCTGGACCTGTTTGAGGACGACGATGATGTACAAAACGTCTGGCACAACTGGGAGCGGGAGTAGAAACCTGGATAAACAGATCGGCCTGCAGCGGATAGCTGCCAGGCCGATTTTTCTTTTTGTAATGCGGGCCCGGCAAAGCGAAGACCCCAATGGGTCTTTAAAGCTGGAGGACTGCTGATGGAGGGATGCAGCCCTGTAAATCATGCCTGCCAAATTGATATAAAAATATAAAAGGTAATTATTTGGTAATATGTCCCCATTTCACAGAACACGTAATATATAGATGGTATCGTGCCGATTAAGTGTATGATGGATCCATGATGGGGGCAATGCCGGTCCACGCTGCAGATTCGCCGCAGTGATTTAGCCTTGGAAGGCACGCGACTGCCCGTAGCCGTCGAGTTTTATTATGATGAGGTCAATCTTTTGACGCAAGATGACTTAGAGTTGAAGGAATGTAGACGACCTCCTGGAGTACCTTGCGGCGCATCCCCGTTCTGGGTCCGGTAGCGGTTTTGAGCATAGCGGGCAGAGGCTTCGGGAGCGATGCAAAGCCAATGCGGGGCGCGAAAGCGCCCCGCATGTATTTTATACCTGGGAAAAGTCAAGCAAAATGCACAGGCGTCCCTGGTGATAGTCGGCGGAAATGGTGCCGTGGAGCTGCTCGGTCAGCGTCCTGGCAATGGACAGTCCCAGCCCTGTGGCATCTTGCCCGGATTCAACGGTAAAAAAGCGGTCAAACAGCTTGGCCGTTCGTACGGCGTCCAGTCGACCGGCGTGATTGGAAAAGGAAAGCCTGCCGGCAGGCTCCAGCGTGACAGATAGGTCCCCATCGCTGTATTTGAGCGCATTGCTTAAAATATTGCTGAGGATGCGGGATAAGGCCGCCCGGTTCAGCGGGCGCACCACCCTAGCCTCCGGAATCTGGATGACCGGTGTGATGCCCTTTTCCTGAAAGGCCGCATAGAAAGCGGCCAGACTTTCCTCCAGGGCCTGGTTCAGCACCACGGGCTCTCGGGTCTCGTATCGCTCTCCGGAGAGGACCAAGGAATACCGGAACAGCTCCTCCGTCAACTCCTTGAGCGCGGATACCCGGTTGGCAAGCAGCCTTAAATACCGCGCCGCAGTCTCGGTTTTTTCCTCTTGCTCCAGTAGCTCTAGGTAGCCGCAGATTGAGGTCAGGGGGGTCCGCAGATCATGGGACAGATTGGTAATTGCTTCCTTCAAGGCCCGGTCCCCGCTGGAAAATCTGGCGTGCTCCATGCGCAGCGCTTTGAGCTGCTGGTCCAGCTCCGCAGCGAGCTGCCGCATGCTCCGATCCCCACAGGAGAGGTCGAGCCCCACATTGGTATCGGAGGAGAGTCTGTCGGCCAGCTCCATTCTGATTTCCTTTGCCGCACGCCGGAGCAGCACGAGCTTGCCCCCAAGGACCAGAACCGCCGCTGCCAGCGCTGCGCACGAAACACCCAGCCAGACCATTGCCGATCCCCCTTTATTTCAAGTCTTTTTTCTGAAACGCAAGCGCCCCGGCCAGGGGAGACAAAAGCATAATCACACCGCCGTAGAGAGCCATCCGCCAGAGATGGGGCGCGTTCATTCCGGACAGCTGCAGGCTTTGACCAGAGGGCAGAAGGTCTACTAGAAACTGGCACACGGCCCTGGCTGTCTGGCTCAGGTAACGGCTGTTGGGAATGGTCTTCCAGACCTGCTCTCCCCGGACGATTTCCATAGCCTCAATGGTCGCGGGCTCCGCGATTCTGGCCAGAAGATAAACGCAAAGGAACATGCTGACGATCACGCCCAGCAGATTGACAATCGCAGCGGCGGTTTTGCTCTGCAGTAAGGTCGTGGTGAGATGAAAAATGGCGGTATAAGACAGAAGCATCACAGTTCCACATAGAACCAGCTGCAACAGAGTGACAGCGGACGCCCGAAAAAAGCCAAAAATCGGGATTCCCACTGCCAGTACCACAAGGGTATATATCAGACTGAGCAGGATACTGGAAACAGCGCAGGTGAGATAGCCAGTCCAATAAACCGCTGTCCGGGTGTGCCCGACTATCACTTTATTGCGAATGGTACCGCCGCTGTATTCCGTACCCACGAAGACGCTGCACAGGGCCGCCAGCAGCAGACCCGGTATGGCCACGAAGCCGGAGAGCCCATAGCCCTGGATCCATACGGTTTCCAGGGGGATTTCCGTACCGTTGAGGCGCATGCTGTAGCTGAGTCCCAGGCAGACGGCCAGGCCGTACAAGGCCATCGCGGCGGCACAGGCCCAGAAGAGCTTGGTTTTCCGCAGGCGGAATAGCTCAGATCGCAGTAGTTTCGTCATGATCATTCCCTCCCATCAGACTCATGTAGTAGCTCTCTAGGCTCTCATCCCGCGCGGACAGCTTCAGCACCTGGCAGTTCTGCTCAGCCAGAGCCAGGGTGAGGTCCGTCACGTTCCAGACGCCGTAGAGGTCCGCCTGTGTATCGGAACGGATGGTATAGGCAATTTGCATTTGATCCAGGACCCGGGCCAGCGTCTGGACGCTGGAGACCTGAATCCGCGTGCATTTGCGGCAGGCGGCTTCCAGCTTCTCGGCGCTGGTCTCCTGCAGCATCTGGCCGCGGTCCAAAAATCCGTAGTGGGTGGCCAGGCGGGAGAGCTCGTCGAGAATGTGGCTGGAGATCAAAACGGTGATCTCCCGCTCCCGATTGAGCCGAAGAATCAATTCCCGGATTTCAACAATCCCCTGGGGGTCCAGGCCGTTGGCGGGCTCGTCCAAAATTAGAAAGTCCGGCCGGCCTGCCAGGGCCACGGCGATGCCCAGACGCTGCCGCATGCCCAGGGAAAAGTGCCGGGCCTTTTTTCGCTCGGTGTCTGCCAGGCCCACCAGCTCCAGCAGGGCGGGGATATCCCCGAAGGACGGTAGCCCCAGGATCCGATATTGCAGCTGCAGATTTTCCTCTGCGGTCATGTCCAGATAAATGGAGGGCGTCTCCACCACGGCCCCCATCCGACGGCGCGCCCGGGACAGGCCGCGATCGGTATTTTTTTGCCCATACAGGGTGAAGCTGCCGCCGCTGGGGCGTTGCAGGCCGCAGATCAGGCGGATGAGAGTGGTTTTTCCAGCCCCGTTACGCCCCACCAACCCATAGATGGCGCCCTTTTCCACATGCATGCTAAGGCGGTCCAGAGCGCGGAACCTACGGTATTGCTTGGTGAGCTGCTCGGTGCACAGCACATATTCCATGTTCAATGCCTCCTTGTGTTGAATACCCCTAGCATAGCGCCAAATGGTTTAGAGACCGGAAAAGACAATGGTAAAGAAATGGGAAAGATTTATTGCTCCTGCAGGCGGAAGCCGATGCCCCAGACCGATTCCACATAGTCGCAACCCGTGGCCTCCCGCAGCTTCCGCCGCAGGTTGCTGATATGAACCTTTAGGGAGCTCTCCACACAGTCCGGGGTGTCCCAATGAGCCAGCTCCAAAAGCTGGGATTTGGTCACCACCTGCGGAGCGTTTTGCAAAAGCTGGCGGAGCAGGGCAAATTCCGTTTTGGTCAGGTGAATGGGGACGCCTCTGGCCTGGACAGTATGCGCTCTGGTGTTCAGCTCTAAGCTTCCATAGGTGAGCCGTACGGAGGACCCCGTCGCCGCGGCGCTGCGCAGCTGCACGGCAATCCGTGCCAGCAGCTCCTTGGTCTCAAAGGGCTTGGTGAGGTAATCCGCGGCGCCGCGTAAGAGCAGGTCAACCTTATCCTCCACCTCCGCTTTCGCGCTGATCACAATGACGGGAATGCCTTGCAGCTTTTCCAGCAACTCCTCGCCGGACAGGCCGGGCAGCATCAGGTCTAGGAGAATCAGGTCCGGGGTTTCCCGCTCCAGCAGCAAGAGAGCCTCGGTACCGGAATAGGCCGTACGGACGCCGTAGCCTGCCCGGTGCAGCACCTCCTCCAGCATGTCTCCAATATAAACATCGTCATCTACGATCCAAATTTTTTTCATCCTGCAATTCTCCCTTCAAGAAGGCGGCAAGCGGGGGACGGATAAAATCAGTCCTTTCCTCTATTATACCGCGCATGACTGCCGGGTCAAACCGAACGCCGTTCAGAATCTTCTTGACAAAACTGTGCTTACTGTATATACTGTACCTATACAGAAAGAGCAGGTGAGAACATGCACGTCCTGATTGACAATCACAGCGGGGACCCGATTTACGATCAAATCTATACGCAGATTAAAAATCAGATTATCGGCGGCTCCCTGCCGGAGCACACGCCGCTGCCCTCCATCCGTAATCTGGCCAAGGACCTGCGCATCAGCGTGATCACGACCAAACGCGCGTATGATGAACTGGAGCGGGAGGGTTTTATCTATACGGTGGCGGCTAAGGGCTGCTTTGTGGCGCCTCAAAATGTAGAGCTCCTGCGGGAGCAAAACCTCAAAATGATCGAGGAGCATTTACAGGAGGCGGTGCAGCTGGCAGGATCCTGCAATCTCACCAGGCAGGATATTCACGTTATGCTGGACCTAATCCTTGAGGAGGTATAAAAAATGAACGCGCTGGAACTTCGAACTGTAAAGAAATCCTATCCAGACTTTACCCTGGGGCCGATTGACTTGACGCTACCCTCCGGCTGCATTCTGGGGCTCATTGGAGAAAACGGGGCGGGTAAGACCACTACCATCAAGCTGATTTTAGACCTGGTGCACAAGGACAGCGGCACGGTTTCCTTCTTCGGCCAGGATGACGCAACGCAGCGTTCCGCTGTGAAAGAGGATCTTGGGGTTGTGTTGGACGAGGTGGGAATTCCAGCCTGCCTCACGGCCAGACAGGTGGAGCGCATGATGTCCCACACCTACCGGCAGTGGCAGTCAGACCGATATTTTCGCTATTTACAGATGCTGGACGTGCCTACCGATAAGGAATTCCAGACGTTTTCCCGAGGGATGCGGGGAAAGCTGGGCATAGCAATCGCCCTTGCTCACTTACCCAAGCTGATGATTCTGGACGAGGCCACCAGCGGCTTGGACCCCGTGGCCCGGGAGCAGGTGGTGGAGCTGCTGGAGGATTTTACCCGGGACGCCGGCCATGCGGTTCTGATTTCGTCCCACATCGTCAGCGACCTGGAGAAGCTCTGCGATTATATCGCATTTTTACAGCATGGACAGATTCTGCTGTGTGAGGAAAAGGACCGGCTGATGGAGCGCTTCGGCATGCTTCACTGCACCCAATTGCAGCTTGCCGCGCTGGCGCCTGGGACTGTCCGGGGAAAAAGGGCTACCGCATACGGGGTGGAAGCCTTGGTGGAGCGGGAGCGGCTGCCAGGCGGCCTGCGGGCCGGTCCGGTGAGCGTGGAGGAGATCTTTCTTTTTTTGATCAAGGAGGGAAATTGAAATGAAGGGTTTGCTTCTCAAGGATTTTTACATGGCAAAGAAGACCTGCCGTATCTTTTTGCCCTTGGCGTTGATTTTTATCGCAATTTCTGCAATTGGTACTCCAAACCTGATGTTTTTGCTGTACCCAATTTTAATTTCTACCGTCATACCAGTGAATTTACTTTCCTATGACGAGAAAAGTAAGTGGAATCTGTACAGCGGAACCCTGCCCCTGGAAAGATCTCTGCTTGTGGATGTCAAATACCTGTTGATTTTGATCCTGCTGGGGCTCAGCGCGGTGCTGGTGGGCATCGCGCAGCTGATTCGCATGCAGGTTACAGGTCTCGTGGATTGGGAGAGCTTTTTCAGCCTGTTGGGCGTGCTGCTGATACTGGGCCTGCTCTCTCCCAGTCTGATGCTCCCGGTCGTCTTTAAATACGGGGCGGAAAAGGGACGGTTGGCCTATTACGGAATCCTTGTGATACTCAGCGGTCTGCTTGGCGCGCTGGGCGCCTTGAGCCGTTCCGGAGCCTGGCAGGTCTACCAGGAAACGCAGCGACCCTGGGGGATCTGGATTGGAGTAGGTCTTTGCGCCGCATTATTTATAGGCTCCTGGTGGCTGGCCATTCGTTTTTATGAAAAACGGGAGTTGTGAGCCTATGAAAGAACAAGGTATTTGCCCAAAGTGCGGGGCACGGCAGATTGTCCGCATTCCCGACAATGGAAGATATGCAAACGGGAATAACATCTACGTTTCCTCCATGACTCTGTTTGGCCGGGTGCCGGTAATTCGCTATGTGTGCTGCGCATGTGGTTATGTGGAGTGCTGGGTGGAGAGAAAGGAGGAGCTGGATAAGCTGCGTAGGACATTTGGCTAGCAGTTTTGAAGCAGCTTCAATTTGCATGGCAGCGCCGGGTTTGCAGGACCCGTCTTGTTCAGAAGGCTCCCAAATCTGCAACGGGCCGGCCCCAAAGGGCCGGTCCGTTTTATGCCCTTTCTGAGACGATTGCAAGAATTACGGGCAGTTTGAAATAAAGCTGAAATCATAGTCCGGCAATTTCATTTAATGGACTGTACTTTTTTCACTTTCCCCAATTATCATTTTCAGTAGTATCTTGTTAGACAAAATACGGGAGGCTCCGATTTTTTTCGCCGTGCTGCACCCCAATGAAAGGAGGCGTATGGTGTTGCAGGTTAAAAAACGGCGTGCGGAGCGCCCTGTTTTGTGTTCTAGACTTGAAAATGAAAATGGGGGGCATTTTGATGCAATTACAAAAGAATCTGGCAATTTCATTGGGGCAGATACGGGCACAGAAGGGTGGGTCCGTCTCGGACTTTTCCGAACAATTAGGCATAGCCAGGTCATCCCTGCAAATGCTTTTACAGGGACGGGGAAATCCAAGACTCGACACGGTGGAGTATATCGCAGAAAAGCTCCAGGTGAACCCTGCGGTCCTGCTCTGCGGCTGCGACGTCCAAGAGCAGGTACTGGCGCTGGAATACTTGCTTCGGACCATAAACTCAGTGAGCAGGCTTTCGGAAGAAAGACAAAGACAGCTTGCAATCCTGCTCCGGGAGCTGCTCTCGCTTTGGGATCTGGCGCCCAGCCGCAATTGACCCGGATCGTGCATCTGCAAAAAGAAGCCGGCTCATGCAGAGCCTGGGCCGATGGAGTCTGAAACGTCTAAGCCTTCTGCCGGTGCCCGCACTTGGGGCAGACAAGATAGGTGACGGTTTGGCTCTTCCTGCCCCGCAAAAGCGAAAACAGGGCGATCCAGCCGATGATGGGGATGCACAGTAGGATCAGATACAGCAGGACGGACAGGCAGCCCCGTTTTTTTAGCTCGGAAACCACCTGCGCCTGCATTTCTGAACCGCAGCGGGAACAAGTCTTCGCGTAGGACATGAGGTCGCTCCTTCCAGGCCAGCGCCGGTAAACTAGCTTCCAAAGCATGCGCACTGGCAGTCTTTCTGTATTTTATCATCCGGCGCGTCTGCGGTCAACCGAAAACCACCGATATTCAGGCAAGGCCGCCGGAGACCCGAGTCTCCGGCGGCCTGGAAATTGGCTTAGTCGGTTTTCGCCTGAAGCCACAGCTCTTCCATCAGCTGATTGGTTTCCGCAGGCAGGAACAAAAAGGTGGTTCCCTTCGCCAGGGTCTCCGCGCTGGGATAGGCGATGGTGCTGTTGGCCATGTCCGGATCCATGTATTCTTTGGCCGCCGTCTCCGGCGTACCGTAGCCGATCCAGTCCATGTTCCCCCCTGCGATCCTGGGCTCACAGAGGAAGTTAATAAAGGTCTCCGCAGCCTCCTTGTTCTGACAGGAGGCCGGAATGCACATGGCGTCAATGAAAAAGTTGAAGCCCTGGTGTTCCGGCAAGTAAAAGGCCAGGTCCTCGTTTTCGTCGGCCATGAGCAGATAATCGCCGGCATAGTAGGGGGCGATCCATGCCTCTTCGTTCTCCATCAGGTCAAAGATTTCATCCATGACCCACTGCTGGACCACTGGTTTTTGCTCCGCCAGTTTGTCCGCCGCCGCCTGCAGCTGCGTCTGGTCCGTGGTGTTCACGTCATAGCCCAGCAGATACTCCGCGATCCCAAAGGCGTCCCGGGAGTTTCCGAACATCAGAATTTTGTTGGCGTATTTCTGATTCCATAGAAGCTCCCAGCCTGTGACGTCGCTCTGGTCCACGTACTTGGTGTTATAGATAATGCCCACGGTGCCCCAGGTATAGGGAATGGAGTATTTGTTTTCCGGGTCATAGGCCGTGTTGCGGTAGGCCTGGTCAATATACTGATAGTTCGGAATATTGTTGAAGTCCAGCTCCAACAGCATGTTTTCATCAATCATCCTGGCGATCATATAGTCGGAGGGGATGATCACATCCACGGAAATGCCGCCGGTTTTCAGTTTGGTGTACATGGTTTCGTTGGAGTCATAGGTGGTATAATTGACGTGGATATTGGGATAGGCGGTTTCAAACTCTGCAATTACGTCCATGGAGCCCTCGTCGCCCTCTGCAATATACTGACCCCAGTTATATACGTTGATGGTGACGTCGCCCTGGACGCCGCCGTTGCCATCGGGAGGATTGGAGCTGTCAGTCGGTTGTGTAGCGCCGGTTCCCGTGGGGTCGCCCCCGTTTTGCGCGGTGGCGAAGTTGGCGCAGCCGGACAGAGCGCTCAGGGCCAGCAGAGCCGCCAGGAGCAGGGCAATTGCTTTTTTCATGGTTCAGCCTCCATTTCAAGTTCTGGCCAAAGGGCCGGTGTGCAGGACTGTTTTCCGCTTCTCCGCTCTGGCCTGCAGCACGTTCATCAGGATCATCATCATCAGGATCATGCCAAACAGCAGGGTAAACAGCGCGTAAATTTTCGGCTGCAGCGGTTTTTTCGTGTAATTGTAAATTTCTACGGGCAGGGTCACATAGGAGGGACCGTAGACGAAATAGCTGATGACAAAATCGTCCAGGCTCATGGTGAAGGCCATAATAGCGCCGGAGACCACACCAGGCATAATTTCATGGATGGTGACCTTGCGGAAGGCCTGCAGCGGGGTGCAGCCTAGGTCTAAGGCGGCTTCCTGCAGTGCCGGGTCCATTTGCTTCAGCTTGGGCATGACGTTCAGAATGACGTAGGGCAGGTTGAAGGTCACGTGGGCGATGAGCAGGGTCCAGAAGCCGAGAATCCGGTTCTGCCGCAGTAGTACGCCCATAAAGACAAACAGGAGGGACAAGGACACGCCGGTGACGATATCCGGGTTGGTCATAGGGATGTTGGTGACTGTTAGAACCAGAGAGCGCAGCCGGGGCTTCATGCGGTGGATGCCGATGGCGGCTGCCGTTCCCATGACGGTGGCGATCAGGCTGGATAGCAGCGCCACCTCGATGGAGTTGCGCAAAAGTGGTAGGAGCTTGCCGTCCTGAAAGAGCTCCACATACCGGTGCAGGGTGAAGCCCTCAAAATTGGTGATGTCCTTGCCTGTGTTGAAGGAGGCCACGATCAGTACCGCCATGGGCAAATAGAGGAAAAGGAAGATGATGATGGTATATGCGCGGTTCAGTTTTTTCATACCATCACCGCCCCTTCCGCATCCTTCCCGGCGAACCGGTTCATGATCCCCACGCAGATGAAAATCAGGATCATCAGCACCAGGGACAGGGCAGCGCCCAAATTGGGGTTATTGGCGCTTTTAAATTGACTTTCGATCACGTCACCGATCATGGTGGTGCTGGTGGAGCCCAGCTTTTGGGAGATATAGAAGGTAGAGACCGCCGGGACGAATACCATGGTGACGCCGGAGATCATCCCGGGAACCGACAGAGGGAACACCACCTTGGTGAACACGTGACGGCCGCTGCAGCCCAGGTCCTCCGCAGCCTCGATCAGCAGAGGATCTATCTTCATGATGACCGTATACAGCGGCAGGATCATATAGGGCAAATAGTTATATACCATGCCCAGAATGACCGCCCCCGTGGTCCGGATCAGGGGCAAAGGACCAATGCCAAAGAGTCCCAAGAACTGGTTGATAATGCCCGTATCCCGCAAAAGGCCCACCCACGCCAGGGTCCGCAGCAAAAAGCTCATACACATAGGCAGCATGACCAATAGGTAGAGAAAGCGCTGAGCGGTGGGCTTTTGCCTGGCGATGAAGTAGGCCACCGGATAGCCGATGACCAAACAGATGAATGCCGCCAGCAAAGAGTACCAAATGGAGCGGCCAAAAATCTTCGGAAAAGCGCCGGAGAAGATTTTGTACAGGTTCCCCAGACTGAGCAGGCCAGTGTTGGGGTCCGTGAGGGCATAAAACACAACCACGCCCAGGGGAATCAAAATGAAGACCAGCATCCAGACAAGATACGGTCCCGACAACAGGTATGAATGTCCGGAGCGCCGCTGGGGTTCCGGAATCGCTTTATTCTTCCGCATCTTCCGCATCCTCCGTCAGCTCGTCGTATTCGGCGGAATAGGAGCTGTAGTCTCCGAAGACACCGGAGTATTCGCTCTTTTTCATGACATGGATATCCTCTGGATTCAAGCGGATGCCAATGGTGGCGTCCACTGGGTAGAAATCCGTGGTTTGTATGAGCCATTTGAAGCCCTTAAAATCCACAATAATATCGTAATTTAACCCTTTAAAAGTGACGGAGGTGACCGTGCCGGTCAGGTGGCCGCCGTCCGGCGCCACGATGTCGATGTCCTCAGGCCGGATGACCACGTCCACAGGCTCATTCCGGCCAAAGCCCTTGTCCACACAGGGGAAGCTGCGGCCAAAAAAGCGGACCAAGTAATCTTCCAGCATGACGCCGTCGAGGATATTGCTTTCCCCGATGAAATCCGCCACAAAAGCGTTTTTCGGCTCGTTGTAAACATCCTCCGGCTTGCCGATTTGCTGAATGCGGCCTTTGTCCATCACTACAATGGTGTCGGACATCGCAAGCGCCTCCTCCTGGTCATGGGTTACATAGACAAACGTGATACCCATGGCCTGTTGGATGCGCTTAAGCTCATTTTGCATATCCTTCCGCAGCCGCAGGTCCAAAGCGCCCAGAGGCTCGTCCAGCAGCAGCACCTTGGGCCTGTTCACCAGAGCCCGGGCAATGGCCACCCGCTGCTGCTGCCCGCCGGACAGAGAAGTCACCTTGCGGTTTTCATATCCCTTGAGGCTCACGACCTCCAGCATTTCCGTGACCCGCTGATGGACCTCCTGCTTTGGCAACTTGGAGATGCGCAGGCCAAAGGCAATGTTATCGTACACATCCAAATGCGGGAACAGAGCGTACCGCTGAAACACGGTGTTGATCTGCCGCTTATAGGCGGGCACATCGTTCATTCTCCGGCCGTCAAAGAGCACATCCCCGGAGGTAGGGGTGAGAAATCCGCCAATGATCCGCAGCGTGGTGGTTTTGCCGCAGCCGGAAGGACCCAGCAGAGTTAAAAATTCATGATCCTTGATATAGAGGTTAATTTGATCTAAGATCCGTTCACCGTCGAATTCCATAATAAGGTCTTTCAGACGGATGAGTTCCTTGGGCATGTATCCTCCCCCATTCCTAATTGATGTGGCTTTTTGTCGTATCTCGGGTATGATACAAACTGAATATATGTATATCTGATCTCTCCCCTTTTGTCAATAAAAAACCAGCAAAATTCCATTGATTTTTTTATGGCAAAAGGGGAGCGCCTCAATGGAAATACTCCTGCACAAAATCCACCTGGGAAACCTGGAAACTTTTTCCATTCAAGTAGTTTAGGATACCGGATTCAGTGGTGAAGCGGAAGGTGAGCTGGTAGGCGTATAGGGCCTGATACTTCCTGCCGCAACCCCGGTCAAGCTTGCCGTATTTGCCATCGCCCAGCAGGGGATGGCCGAAATGGGCAAGCTGGGCCCGGATTTGGTGAGTTCTGCCGGTGACGAGCTCGCACTCCAACAGCGACAGGCCTTGGCGGACGGCCAGAACCTGGTAGCGGGTGATTGCGGTCTTGCACCCGGGCTGGGGCTGGTCCGTAATATAGACCCGGTTTTTCTCCGCGTCTTTGAACAGATAGCCCCGCAGCGTGCCCTGCCGGGGCTCCGGAACGCCTTCGGCAATGGCCAGATACTTCTTCTCCAGCTCCCGATCCTTGATTTTCTGATTGAGGATTCGCAGAGATTCCGCGTTTTTCGCGGCGACAACCAGGCCGCCGGTGTTTCGGTCGATGCGGTTGCACAGCGCGGGGGCAAAGGCGTTTTCCGCCCGGGGGCGCCATTGGCCCTTGGCGTATAGATAGGCCTGAATATGGTCGATGAGCGTCCGGCCGTATTCCGCGCCGTCGTGAGGATGCACCGCCTGACCTGGCTTTTTGTCCACTAGAAGGATATTCTCGTCCTCATACACAAGGTCGAGTTTCGGTGCGGTCACAGTGAGGTACCCATTATCCGCCCGGGGCGCGTCGAAAAATTCGTCGTTAATATACAACTGCAGGACGTCTCCGACCTGCAGCCGTTCGTCCCGCTGTGCCCGGGCCCCGTTTCGTTTGATCCGCTTTAACCGGAGATACTTTTGCGCCAGAGAGGCGGGCAGCAAAGGCACCGCCTTGGCTAAAAAGCGGTCGACTCGTTGGCCAGCGTCGTTTTGGGAGATTACCAATTCTTTCACGAAAGATTCCTCCTGGCAGGAGCCTACGTTCTGCAGGCGCCGCGTGACATGGAATGTCAGGGAAAATTTCCGCCGCCCAGTCAGGCGGCGGAAAATAGAACTAGAGTAGACGGACGGCCTACAGAGCCTGAAAACGCTTTGCCCCCCAGGTGAGCAGATGCCGGTAAAGGACAAAGCAAAGAAGCAAAAGCACGCCGCAGCAGATGAGCAGATAGGGCTCTGGTAGAAGAAATTGAGAAAGCAAAAATTCATACAGCAGCCCCAGCAGCAGCAGCACGCCCCACATGATCAGCATGGTCATCATCACGGACATGGACTGCTTGCAGGGGTACGCCTCACTGATCCAATCGAACCGGGGCATCAGCAGGTTGAACAAAAGGCCCAGAAGCCCGCACAGAAAACCCAGCAAGACCGGCACCGCGCAGGACAGGAAGATCCCCAGGGGATTGCAGCCCAAAGCCACGGACAGGGCCAGGCCGGCCAGGGCAGATACGGGCAGCAGCAACTTACAGTGGAACCGGAGCTTGGCCCGCAAAATTTGCGCGCTGGTCAGGGGTAGGGATTGGAGAATCCACAGTGTTTTACCCTCCAAGGAGATCGACGGGGCGGTAATGCAGGTCATGGAGACCATAAAGCCCAGCGCCGCGACAATCAGCAAAGACTTCATGGACTGGATGCCGGGCAAGAGGGAGAACAGCTCCAGAATCTTCCCCCGGAAAATGACGCCGGCTATGGCGATGGCAACCAGAAACACAAGTCCCAGCCCCATGTTGGTCAGGTAGACGGGACTGCCCAGGAAGTGCCGCAACTCCTTGTATTCCAAGGCCCCGCTGGCGGAGCCAGCGCGCAGGGACTCCAGCCGCAGGCTCTTCCGCCGGGCGCTGCGCTGGGAGAGGGTGGATCGGAGAAAACTGACAGATAAAAGCCAATAAATCAGACAGAAGATTCCCCCCGCTATGGCCAGGAAAGCCAGAAGGTACAGGAAATTTCCCGTAGAGGCCATGCCCATGGCGTAGATGGGCCAGACCCAAGCCCGTAGGGCGGCGGCGATGGAATCGCCGCTGGTGGTAATAGCCGCCAAAATCTGATTGGTTTGGGAGTAGACGGCAAAATAAACGCCCAGGAAAACAATCAGATAAAGGATGGAGGCCAGGGATTTATTGACCCGGCTCAACAGCAGATGCAGCAGCCAGCCCAACAGACAGGCGATGGCCTGCCCCGCAAAGGGGATCGACAGGGAACAGAGCAGATAGCCCACGAGGCCTGCGGGGGTGAAGCCGATTTGTACGCCGTAGATCACACCGGCGGGGCCCAATACGGTGGCGCAAAACAAAAGATTCAAAGCCAGCAGGGGAACCATTCGGCTCAGGAGAATCGTCCTGGGCCGGATGGGCATGGACAGCAGTAGCTCGTTGTCTCTGGCGTCGTAGAGCTGACTCTGGGTGGTGAACACACTGCCGATGACCGACAGCATTAGCGCCAGGAGGCCGGCCATGGCGAAATACAGCCAGGTGAGGCCGTAGGTACAATAGATCGTCAGAGCGTCGAACAGCATGGCAAACATGCCGCAGAATACCACAATCAGATAGATGAACAGCAGGGTAAAGAGGACCCGCATACCGGTACTCTGCTTTTTTGCCAGGCCGCTGCGAAAAGACCGGGCAAACAGCGCCCGAAACCGGACCTGCAGCAGCGCCTTGATCATGCCTGTCCCTCCAATTCCAGGAAGACCTGCTCCAAGGAGGTCTGCCCGCGCACCTCGTCCATGGGACCAGAGGCCACCAGCCGGCCATTTTTAATGATCGCCACCTTGTGACAGAGCTTTTCTGCCACCTCCAGCACATGGGTGGAGAAGAAGATGGCGCCGCCTGTGGCGCAGTGCTGGGCCATGACGTTCTTCAACTGGTGAGACGCCAGGGGATCCAGGCCCACGAAGGGCTCGTCCATGAGAATCAGCCGCGGCTCGTGCAACAGAGCGGAAATGACCGCTATTTTCTGCTTCATGCCGTGGGAGCAGGCAGAGATAGGCTGGGCCAAATCGTCGGTCATGCCCAAAAGCTGACCGTACTGCTGAATGCGCGCGGTTCGATCCGCCTGGGATACGCCATAGACGTCGGCCACAAAATTTAAGTATTGAACGCCTGTGAGGAACTCATACAGGTCGGGATTGTCCGGAATATAGGCCAGAGACTGCTTGCAGCGCAGAGGTTCCGACCGGATGGAGTGACCGTCCACCCAAATTTCCCCACGGTCAAACTGCAGGATGCCACAGGAGGCTTTCAGAGTGGTGGTTTTGCCTGCGCCGTTGTGACCAATGAAACCAAAGATTTCACCGGGCGCAATATGCAGGCTCAGGTCGTCAACCGCGACCTTGTCGCCATAGGTTTTGGTGAGATGTTCGATACGAAGCATAGCACTACCTCTTCATTTGAAATTGATAATTAAAATTATTATACCAGAATGGACCGGGCAATACAAGAGAAACCGCTGAAATATCAGAAAATTTCAGAATGATTCCGGCAATTATTGAAAATAATGTTTGACAAAACACGGAAAGACTCGTATAATATCTCGTGCATGACTGCGAGGAAGGGATCTCTATGCTGCTCGGATTGTCCAAAATCATCGACTGCCCCGGCGCGTCGGTCTGCTTTGCAACCAGCCTGGATCTCAGCGGCTTGGCTTTCGGCGGTTGCTGTCCGGCGCAAGAGCCGGTGCAGGCGTCGGGAACGGTGCGAAATACGGCGGGTGTGCTGCTTCTGACGGGCACGGTCCGCACCAGGCTGCACGGCGTCTGCGACCGTTGCGCGCGGTCCTTTCAGCGCCAGGTGGACTACCCCCTGCAGGTCGTTTTGACTGCAGACCAGGACGCAGGAGATCAGGAAGATCCGTGGGTCTTTCCCTTGGTTGGGGATAGCGTAGATTTAGACGACGTTATCACCACGGCTTTTGTGCTGAATATGGACTCCAAGCTTTTGTGTGAGCCAGACTGCAAGGGCCTGTGCTGCCGCTGTGGAGCGAACCTGAACGACGGCCCCTGCGGCTGTCAGCCGGAAATGGATTCCCGTTTTGCTGCTTTAAAGCAGCTTCTCCAAGATCAATAATTTTGACGCTGTGAAAAGCAGTCCGACCTAAGGAGGTGTCACGCATGGCTGTCCCAAAGTGTAAGGTTTCAAAGGCGAGACGTGATAAGCGTCGCGGCTCCAACTGGAAGCTGTCGGCTCCCAGTTTGGTAGCATGTCCCAAGTGCGGCGAGCTTAGCCTGCCTCATCGGGCCTGCAAGGCTTGCGGTTTCTACAAGGGCCGTCAGGTGATTGCGGTGGAGTCCAAGTGACCGAGGCGAGAAAATGAGAGGAAGGTATGTTCGATACCCTTCCTCTTTTTCTTTTTTCCGCCATCCTGATACCGTTCAACCGTATTTGCCAAAAAAATGTTTTTAGCGGTTGACCAAAGTTTGGTATCATGCGATAATATTAGGCAAGTATATAGTTTAGAATGCAGACGTACAGACAGGAGGGGTTTCCTTTGCCAAAGCCCTTGGTTGCTATTGTGGGCAGGCCCAACGTTGGCAAGTCCATGCTGTTCAATAAACTGACGGGGCGCCGGTCCGCCATCGTGGAGGACACGCCGGGCGTCACCCGAGATCGGATTTATGGCGCGTGCGAGTGGTGCGGCAGAACGTTTGATCTGGTGGATACGGGGGGAATTGAACCCTCCACAGACAGTGAAATTCTCAAGTTTATGCGCCGCCAGGCAGAAATCGGAATTGAACTGGCCGATGCGGTGATTATGGTCACAGACGTCAAGGTCGGCGTCACCGCCGCGGACGAGGCTGTGGCGTCGCTGTTACAGCGGTCCAAAAAGCCGGTGGCGCTGGCTGTAAACAAGTGCGACTCCGTGGGCCCCACCGACCCGGAGGTCTACGCCTTTTATAGCCTAGGCCTGGGAGACCCCTTTGAGATTTCCGCGCTCCATGGACACGGGACCGGAGACCTGCTGGACTGGTGCGTGGAGCAGTTTCCCCCCGAGGAACCGGCCGAGCAGGAGGAGGAGCTGGTCCGGGTTGCCATCGTCGGCAAGCCAAACGTGGGGAAATCCAGCCTTCTGAATCAGATTTTGGGGGAGGAGCGGGCAATCGTCTCCGACGTGGCGGGCACCACAAGAGATGCCATTGACAGCTACTTTGAGAACGAGTATGGGAAGTTCTGCTTGATCGATACCGCCGGCATGCGCAGAAAGTCCAAGGTGGACGACAGTATTGAGCATTACAGCAACCTGCGGGCCGTCAGCGCCATAGAACGGGCGGATGTTTGCTTGGTGATGGTGGACGCAACCCAGGGGGTGACGGAGCAGGACACCAAAATCGCGGGCCTGGTCCACGAGGCGGGGAAGGCCGTGGTGATTGTGGTCAACAAGTGGGACCTGGTGGAAAAGCAGACCAATACCATGAAGGAGATGGAGCAGACAGTCCATCAGGGCCTGAGCTTCATGGCCTATGCCCCGGTGGTGTTTTTATCCGCTCTGACGGGCCAGCGGGTGGATAAGCTCTTCTCGGTCATCCGCACCGTGGCCCAGAGCCACGCCATGCGCGTCACCACAGGCGCGTTGAACAGCGTCCTGGCCGACGCCACCGCTCGGGTGCAACCGCCGACGGACAAGGGCCGCCGCCTGAAGATCTACTATATGACCCAGGCCAGCGTCAAGCCGCCCCATTTCGTCATATTTTGCAATGACGCCAGGCTGTTTCATTTTTCCTATCAGCGGTATCTGGAAAATCAGATTCGCAGCATCTTTGGCTTAATCGGGACGCCGGTTCGCATTACCATTCGTCAAAAAGGAGACAAGGAGGCGTGAGCTATGGATTCCCTCTTTCTCCTGCGTCTTGCCGTTTCCTTCCTCACAGCCTATATGCTGGGGAATATAAACGGCGCGGTCACGGTGTCGAAGCAGCTGGATAACGACGACGTGCGGACCAAGGGCAGCGGCAACGCGGGAATCACCAACTACCTGCGCACGTATGGACTTCGGAACTCCGGGCTTGTGGCGGTGATCGATTTGGTCAAAACCCTGCTGGCGTGTCTGGTGGGAGGTCTGCTGCTGTTACCCTACGGCTATTATCTGGAGGGGGTCATGCTGGGCGGCCTGGGCGCAACGCTGGGCCATGACTTCCCCGCTATCCTGGGATTCCGGGGCGGCAAGGGAATTCTTTGCGGCCTGGGAGCGGCGTTGGTAGCGGATTGGCGGATCGCGCTGATTGTCCTGGGCGTTTTCGCCGTAGTGGTCCTGCTAACGCGCTATGTATCCCTCGGTTCCTGCCTGGCGGCGCTGACGCTGCCAGTTTGCTTTGTGCTACTCCACGCAGAGAGGCCCTGGGCCCTGGCAGGGAGCATTTGCATTTTTATTCTGGCACTTTTTATGCATCGTGATAATTTGCGGCGCCTATTTCACGGAACGGAGCGGAAGCTGAGCTTTCGGAGGAAAAAGGAGCGGCCATGAAGATTGCAGTGATTGGAAGCGGAGGCTGGGGCACGGCCCTGGCAGTACATCTTTGCAAAAAGGGGCATGGGGTTTGCCTCTGGTCCCATACCCCCGAGAAGGCGGTCCAGATGGCGGCAGCCCGGCGAAATCCCATGCTGCCGGATATTGTCCTGCCGGAGACTCTGGACATTTCCTCTGACGCCGCCTGTGTGAGCACGGCGGAACTGGTGGTGATCGCCTCGCCTTCTTTCGCGGTGCGCCAGGTTTGCCGAACCGTGGCCCCCGCGCTGCGGCAGGAGGCGCTGCTGGTCTCCGTGGCCAAGGGAATTGAGCCGGACACCCTGCAGCGCATGTCACAAATTGTGGTGGAGGAGACTGGGCACACCACAGCAGTCTTATCCGGTCCCAGCCACGCAGAGGAGGTAGCGAAGGGGATTCCCACGGGCTGCGTGGCCGCTTGCGGGAACCGGGCCGCTGCGGAACTGGTCCAGGACACGTTTATGTCGGACCGGTTCCGTGTTTATGTCAACCCGGACGTAGTGGGCGTAGAGCTGGGCGGCGCGTTGAAAAATATCATTGCCCTGTGCGCGGGCATCTGCGACGGCATGGGCTTTGGGGATAACACCAAGGCCATGCTGATGACGCGGGGACTGACAGAGATCGCCAGACTGGGGATGGCCCTGGGCGCCCGGCAGGAGACTTTTGCCGGGCTGGCGGGTGTGGGAGACTTGATTGTTACCTGCACCTCCATGCATTCCAGGAACCGGCGCGCGGGTATTCTCATCGGGCAGGGGATGTCGCCCCAGACCGCCATGCAGCAGCTGGGGGCGGTGGTGGAGGGCTATTTCGCCACCAGGTCCGCTCATTTGCTGGCCACCAGGTTGGGCGCTGATATGCCCATCACCGCCGCGGCCTATCAGGTGCTGTACGAAGGCCGGGATGTACAGCAGACGGTGGAGGAGCTACTGTGCCGAGAGCGGAAGGCAGAGCTGGAGGATGCCGGCTGGGAATCCGAGCCGGCTGTCTCAAAACGATAGCAGAAGGCCGCGGGGCGTCTTTGAACAGGGCCCTGCGGTTTTTGCGTTTCCTTGTAGATATAGAAGGCACTGCATCATACAGTAGCAAGCCTGCCTGTGTTTACTTCTTATTTCGGTATGAATGAGCTGGGATACCTCCTTTACGGTATAGAGGACATTATCCTCTGGAACAATGGACATGAAACATCACCCCTCTGCCACTGCTTCATCCATAATATGGCGCATAGATGGCTGAAGCAATTGCGGAGTTTTCATTTACTGACACAAAACAAGATTGCACCTACTCTGCATATCAATCGCTCGACCTATGCGTAGGATGAAACAGGAAAAACCCAGCCGGAAATAGAAACACGGATGAAACTGGCCCGTTTCTATTCGGTTACAGTGGATTTCCTTTTCGATATGGATAAAGCGGCATAAAAGCCGACAGGCCCACGAACATCATCGTGGGCCTGTCGGCTTGTTTTGTACACTGGCGCGTATATCCAATACATACGTCTTGTTGTAGACCGTATCTTCTGCTCAATGAGTGGGCCAACCACCATTACGCTCACCGAAAGCTGCACAAAATCTTCTTTTATTTCACACGAAGCATCCGATACCCCACGCCGATATGGGTCTGGATATATTGCGGCGCATTCGGATCGATTTCGATCTTCCTGCGCAGCGTGGCCATGAATACCCACTAAGAGGCCGCATCGTTCTCCAGGCTATTGCCCCAGATGGCCTGAGTGATCGCGGCGTGCGTCAGCACCCATGCCCACATGTTTGGGCAGCAGGCAGAGCAGCTTATATTTAATAGGGGTTACATGCAATGCCTGCCCGTTCAAATATGCGCAGCCAGCGGCGTAATCGATTTTGAGCCGGCCATTCACGAACACAGAGGCCTCCGCCTGGGACGCTTCCTGCTGCGCGGCTTGGCCTCCTCCGGAATTCCCGGCCCATCGTCCGAGACCTGCACGATGACCCTGGAATGGATGCTACCATATCCATGCCCTGCCGTTTGTCGGCGCAGGCGGCCTTCAGCATGGCGCAGGTTCTTCCGACTCCGGCCGCATAGCCGAAAAGGATATGGAGGTGCCCCCGGCCTTTTTTTGTCTTCCTTGGATATCGCCCAGAGCAGTTCGTCCGGATCCCTGCTCATCTCGGCCATATACCGCACCCCTTTCTGGGAAATCCCCCTGATCTTTTTTGTAAAGCAAAGAGGGTGAAAGCGGTGTTTACATATCGCCTACAGCATTCGGATTGCATAAAGGGCTATTCATCCGCCAGCCGGTATCCCACGCCGATTTCCGTCAGGATATACCGCGGCTTTGCCGGACTCTTCTCAATTTTACGGCGTAGGCCCGCCATTAAGGCCCGGAGCGCCTGGGTGTCGTTACCGTATCCCGGACCCCAGATTTCCCGGAGGATGACAGCGGTTGTCAAAACCTTTCCCTGATTTTTGAACAGCAGCGACAGCAGCGTGTATTCCATCGGCGTGACGTGCAGCTCCTCCTCATGAAAAAACACCAGGTGCTTTTCCATATCCAGCCGCAGTTCGCCGACCTGAAACACCGTCTGCGTTGTGATGCCGCCCCGCTTATACATATGCCGCAGCGCCACGCGGATACGGGCCAACAGCTCGGTGGAGGAGAATGGCTTTGTCAGATAGTCGTCCGCGCCCATATCCAGCGCCAGCGCCTTTTCCCTGTCCTGATCCCGGGCCGAGACCACAATGATGGGGATTTCCGACCATTCCCGGACCTTTTTGATGACCTCTAAACCGTCCATATCCGGTAGCCCTAGATCCAGGAGTATCAGCTCCACCGGCTCCGCAACCAGCGCATGCACGGCGGAACCTCCGTTCATTGCCGTCTGAACCGTATATCCCTCAGCGTGCAGAGAATACCGGATAAAATTTCGGATTTGCGGGTCGTCCTCGACGATCAAAATCGTTTCCCTCAGGTTATTCATGGCGATTCACCTTCAATGGCAAAGTGAATTGGAAGGCTGCTCCGCCGCCCTGCCGGTTTTCCGCGCGGATGGTCCCCCCGTGCGCCTTGACAATGGCGTCGCAGATGGCGAGTCCCAGCCCCATGCCCCGTTTGGCGTCGGCCGGATGACGCGTTGAAGTGTAAAACATTTGGAAAATGTGAGGTAGATCCTCCTCTGGGATTCCCGTCCCTCGGTCGGCCACGTGAATAACCGCTTCGGCATTCCCTTTTCTCACCGCTATGCGGATTTCCTGATCCGGATCCGTATGCTTGACGGCATTGTCCAGCAAGTTGACCAGCACCTGGACGATCAGCCTGGCGTCCATGGGAACCAGCAGCAGCTCGTCCGGGATATCCACGGCGATTTCACGGCCGGGCGCGCGCTTTTCGATATGCTCCAGCGCGTTGCCGATGATCTCCTCCACGGCCTCCGGCTGCTTTTGCAGCGCCAGCCGCCCGTCCTCCAGTCGCGTGAGGTTGAGAATGTTTTCCACCAGGGAATGGAGCCATTCGGCGTCGTCCCATATGCCCTGTGCCAGCTCGTAGCGCGGATCGCCTTTCTGCGACATGTCCCGGATCATCTCGCCGGCTCCCATGATGCTGGAAAGCGGGGTGCGCAAATCGTGAGAAATTGCGCGCAGCAGATTGCCCCGATACCGTTCATGCTCGGCCTCCTCCCGATAACGCAGCTGTTCCTGGGCCGCCCGGAACCGATCCATGGCAAGCGCCATGCATTCCAGCATGGCCCGCAGCAGCTTTTTCTGGATATCGCCGAGTCCCCGCGCCTCCTCCGCGGGCAGACGCAGGACGCCCAGCGGGCCCTCTCTGCCGGCTATTGGCCAGTCAGCGCCTTCCTCCGACCCCGGCCCGAAGGAACCGTCCAGCCAGCGGATGTCCGCGTGCAGCCCGAACATGCCGCGGATGCTCTCCTCCGTCGTCCGGGCGATATCCTCCGTGCTTTCCGCCTCGGTCAGGCGGTTGGTCAGCGCGTACAGCGCCTGCGCCTCGCTTTCCCGCTGCGCCGCCTCTCGCGCGTTTTTTTTCACACGGAAGGTCAGAGCGCTTGTCAGCAGGGAAACCAGCGTCATAATGAGAAACGTGATCAGATAGCTGGGGTCGTACACCGCCAGGGAATGATACGGCGCAGTGAAGAAATAGTTGAAGGCAAAGGTGGACAGCACCGATACCGCCAGTCCGTACACATAGCCGGTGGTAAAGCGCGCGCACAGCAGCACCGCCAGCAAATACACGACCACGATGTTGGTTTCCGGGAAACCGGCCAGCCGGAACAGCTGCCCCACCGCCGTGGCCGCGACGATCAAGGCCGCGCTGAGCAGCAGGTTCCACAAGCCACGGCGTATCCTTTGTTCTTCTCGTTTGGGCATGTTCCGCACCATCCTTTCGGCTTCTGACAAAATCAGTATAACCGAAAGTGCCGGAAAATTCAATTATGGGATCGCAGGACACGAGTTTTCCGTATCCTTTCCCGCAGCAGGTAAACGGCGGAGTACACGCTTGACGTCACCAAAAAAATTTCCAAACGGCCCAAGATCATACCCCCGATTTCCACGAGCAGCGTGGCGTTGTTCGTCGCTGGGCCGGTGAGCCCTACCGAAAGCCCGACCGTGCCCAGAGAAGAAGCAAACTCAAACATGGCGTCGGTCAGGGAGGCGCCCGCCGTGACGGTCAGAAGCAGGGAACCGGTGATGAAAATTAGCAGATAGGCCATGATATAGCCGGACGTGGCGCCGACCAAACGGGAATCGATGGCCGTCTTTCCCTGTGCGCGATAGTAATAGGGTTTGCTTACCGCATGCTCAGCCGAAAACTGGCTCTTCATATGCAGCCAGGTGGCCTTGAGCAGGATCAGCACCCGCGACAGCTTGATGCCGCCGGCCGTGGAGCCGATTCCTCCGCCGATGAGCATCATCAGGATCATCACCCCCAGCGCAAACGCAGGCCAGCCGGTGTACCCCGACGTGGAATAGCCGGTGGTGGACAGGGCGGATACAATATTGAACAACGCCTCCCGCAGCCCTTCTCCCAAACCGATATACAGGGCTGACATCAAAGAGAGGGCGGTCAGCGGCACGAAAAGAAGAAGCAAAACACCCAGCAGGCGCAGTTCCCCGGAACGGAAGAAGTCCTTCCATTTTTGGTGGACGGCCAGCAATAGAACCGCGAAATTCGTCGTACCCAGCAGCATCAGGAAAATTGTCACCGCTTCAATTGGCAGACTGCCGTAGGCGCCGATGCTGTCAGCCCGGTTGGAAAATCCCCCGGTGGACAGTGCGCCCATGGCGTGCAGAAGGCTGTCGAATACCGGCATCCCGCACACCACGTAGGCGATTACGCCGACGGCCAGACAGGCGACATAGACCTGGCAAATTGACCGGGCGGTTTCCTTCAGGGTGGGCATGATCTTGTCTGAATGCCCTTCCGTGGTGTACAGATTCATCGCCAGCCTGTCCTGGATGAAGGCGAGCATAATCATCACAAAGCCGAGCCCGCCGCAGAACTGCATAAAGCTGCGGTAAAACAAAAAGATATGCGGCGTCGCCTCGACGTCCATCACGGACAGCCCCGTCGTTGTCCAGCCGCTCACCGCCTCGAATAGTCCCTGCACGAAGGTCAAATTGCCGCCGATCACAAAAGGTATGGCTCCCGCCAAACAGCCGTACAGCCAGACAATCAGAACCGTTAGATTCCAGTGATGGACGGTATGGACTGCCGTTTCCCCTGTCTTTCGTTTGGAAAACAGGCAAATCAGCACGCCCAGGGCGACGGAACCCAGGCCGGGAATGAGGAAGGCAGCGCAGCATACCGTATCCTGCGGGTAGAAAGGAAGCACCAGAAGAGGAACCAACAGAAGAAATCCGATAAGCATAATGAGCTTCCCGATGTTACTATACTGGGATAATTTCCATTTCATGGCATCTTACCGCCCTGTCAATGTTTTAATCGCTTCCGCCTCCCGCTGGGCGGAGGATATTAGAATCAGCAAATCCCCGGCCAGAATGCGGGTGTCGCCGCGGGGAATGAGGTTCCGCTCCCGCCGGAGTATGCATCCGACGATGACGTCCCCCGGCAAATCGATATCCGTCAGCTTTTTACCGGCGGCGGGGGCGTTCTCCCGGATCGGCACCTCGGCTATCCGGACGCGCCCCGCTCCGATCGGTATGAGGGTGGTCATTTCCTCCATAAACGCCTGTTGCTCAATGATGGAGGTGATGGTGTTGGTGGCGCATACCACAGCGTCGATCCCCATCTTGCGGAAGAAGGCTGTGTTTTCAGCGTTTTTGATGGTGCAGACCGTTTTGGGTACGCCGAATCGTTTTTTACACAGTTCGCAGATGACCAGATTGTCGTCGTCGTTGTCGCTGAGGGCGATGGCTAATTGCATATCCCGCGCCCCGGCCTCTTCCAAAATATAGGGCTTGGTTCCGTCGCCGTGAATGACATGCAGACCGTCGATCTCCGCCAACTGCTCGCAGCCCGTGTAATCCTGGTGGACAGCAGTCACCCCGTACTTTTTATGCAGTAGGGACAGCGCCAGCGCTTTTATCATGTCCAAACCGCCGACCAGCAGCACCTGTGTTTTCATCCCAATCATACCTCCTCCATGTGATAGGCGCCGCTGCCCAGCAGCTTGCCGATTTCCTTGGCGGACAGGACCGCCGGACAGATCGTATCGATGCCGAACTCATGATACACGCACTCCCGTTCCGGGTCATACAGTCGGCAAACCACCCGAGGAATCCGGTATTGCTCCTTCGCGATCTGGGCAACCATGATGTTGGTGTTGTCCAGATTCGTGACGGAAACCACCACGTCAGCCCGTTCAATACCGGCTGCCTTCAGCACCGAGATGTCCGTCGCGTCCCCGGGGAGTGTCAGCCCACCGTATGCGGCAGAAAGCTTGCGGAAGGCCTCCTCGTTTTTGTCGACAATTATCACGTTGTCTCCATGATCCGACAGCGCGTTGGCCAAATTGGCGCCCAGCCTCCCGCACCCCACGATGATGGTGTATCCGCCCGGGTTTTGTTTTGTAAGCAGCCCCATAGTCAATGCCTCCTAACAACATGGCCGATCCCCCGGCCATCGTATTCTATCTTATAGGTATCTTGTTTCCTGCCGCACTCCGCTGCGCAGTCACTCTCGTCATAAGCGTCCATGCGCTCATAAACAGAGAAGCTCGCGTATTGCTCCAGGTTGATGCGGGCGGGAAGGTAAGTGGGATCCAGCGCCCAGGCGGCGCGGAAATGCTTCATGGCGCCAACATGGTCGTTATCCTTTTCCAGGATAATCCCCATCAGATTGTGAGGCTCCGGCGCATGGGGATAGCGGCTCATCGCTCTCGCGGCTTCCGCTTCCGCTTCGCCGAGCGCGCCGGTTTTTATCATCTGCCTGACCGCTTCACATAAAGGGTGAAGCCCTGTGGCTGTCATTTTTTCTTTCAACATAATGAGACGCCTCCTTGTATCGGTGTTCCTTTCAACACCGATATCCTAGCATCTATCCTGTGAGGCGGGTGTGAGGAAGGAGGCATCTGTGTGAGGAACCTGTGAGAAATAAAAAGGCCCGGCAGACATCCACAAAAGTGTGTCCGCCGGGCGCGCTGCAACATGTTGGCAGGGTTATTTCAATATACCGTCCAGCCGGAGGTTGAATTCCAGAACGTTGACGGTTTCCTCGCTGAAAACGCATCGGTGACCAACGCCTCCAGCTCCCCGCCGGCCGGTGTTTTGTTGGAAGGCCCAGCGCACAGCAACGCGTCGGTGGAAAACGCTTCTATCACATCCACCTCGTCGGCCTTAATCGCCTGATACCGGGTGCTGGCGTCTAGTTCCTGCGACGACTGGAAGGAGACGCTGAAGGTCTCCTCCAACAGCGGCAGCCGATGATGCTACCGCTTCTCTCTTCCGCCAAGCCCTGGGGTTGAACGGACGGCTCAGAATGGACAGCATGCGCCCCTAGGTGAGATACCCGCATAGGTTAGAATCGCGATCGGTGACGGGAATGATGCCGAAACTGTTGTTATCAATAGTCGCCAGAATTCTTTTCAGCGAGGTTAGTGTAAAACCGAACTTTATAAACCTGCCAGCATTTGAGTCCGCCATATAGGGTTTTAAACTGCTCTGTATGACCTGTTTTTTGTGCTTTATCATTTGCAAGCATGACAAAAGAGACCATCCTAGTATAACGACAGTTCATATAGAAAGAATTCTCTTTTGTATTTGTCAATCCGGGAGCGCCGTCCAAACCGAAGCTGCGAAAATACAACATTAAGGCCCTGACCGCCCCGGTATTACAGAACTTCGTCAACTATAAGGCGAAGCAAAACTACAGCCGGATCACCTTTGCACGACAACGAACATATATAAAGAGTTAATACTAAATAAAAAATACGGTAAGCTAAAATCCATTTCTGCTCACCGTATCTCTTTGCCCGCTAAATTGCATTCCGTCGGGCCGGACATTTACTCTATTTCATTACTCTTTCTCTGACTTTGCCGGCAGGAAGAAAGCCACGGCGATAAACAAAATACCAACAATTAAAAGTCCGACATAGCCGAAGGGGAACACGGATGGATACTTGTCCGAAATCTGGAACAAGGTCAGCTTGCCCCAATCCATCGTCGAAAACAATCCGATTCCCTTCCAATACCCATAGGTCATGGAGAACACCCAGGCGCCCAGCAAGCCGCCAAAAACGGCGCTCAGAGCTTTTTTGAACCCGCCGCTGCCGGTGGCCGCCACACAGGTTCCCGGACAGGTGCCGACCGTACCGAAGCCAACACCAAAAAGCAGTCCGCCGATGATGACGCCGAGGTTCGTTCCCTTGACGCTCAGGTGCGCCGGATTGAAAAGTCCCAGCATACTGAAAACGGAGAGCAGGATGCTTGCAAACCCGATTCCAAATACAATGATCTTCATGATCGTCAGGTTTTCAAGACGCAGCATAGCAATCAGCTTTTTGGGGGAAGAGGCGCCGACCCAATAGAGAACGAATCCAAAGAGGAGTCCCAGAATAATCGCCAGCACAATTTTCATCTCATTTACCCCCTTTCATTGCCGCCCGACCGGTGAGGATCGCCACGGGTATGGCGACCGCGAAGGCCGCGGCGGCGAAGATATAGCCGCTGACGCTTCCCTGCATCATGCCGCTCATCATATGGCCGCTCGTGCAGCCATCGGCCATGCGGGCGCCGAACAGAATGATGAATCCGCCTAGAAAAGCCGGCAGGTATTTTCTCCAAAAGCTTTGCCGGTTTTTTGGAACATCGGGGATTTGGCCGACATCGCTCATCTGAAGCCGTTTGCGCTTATCGTTCGCGGCGTAGGCCAAATAGGCCCCGACGGGAATTGCCAGTACAAAAACAAAATCGTAGTTCCACGGGTTTTCAATCGATTTCGCCAGCTGGCCGTCGTTTTTGTCATAATAGGCGTTGGTGCTTTCATACCCGGTGCCGCGCTCGTCGTTTTCTGTAATCACGTTTTCATCCAGCGCGCTGTGGAAGATGCCGGACAGCACGGAAAACTGCGTGGAAACGCCGATGGGCTTTACCAGCAAAATAGCCAAGAAAAATACGCCTCCCAACGCAAGGGCTTTTTTGATCCATAATTTCATGAACGTACCTCCTCGTGTACTGTGCTATCTATTTAAAAAGGGCACCAACTCGCAATGTTGACGCCCCTCGCTTAAATGACGGTGAATGTATCCATCAGCTCTTCGGAGGCGGGACCGGACGCCGCTAGATACTTTTTCATGGCATCAATCGCCGTAACCTTCAGCCGTTCGCGATTGTCCCCCAGGTGTTGGGGAACTCCCTGCCCCGTAATATAGCTTGCCTGATAGGTTTTGCCCGCTTCTAAGGGCTCGTTATCGATATACTGCTTCTGAATCCGGTAATGGTGGAGATTTTCGATTTTGATATACGCCCGCAACCCTATGGCGCGAGGCGGATATCCGCCGATTTACCCCAAGAGATTGCGGGAATAGGTGTGCTCGATGAAATCTCCAATATCTCGACGATTTTATATCTCATGGGAGATCGCGTGGAGCAGGAAATCATTCATGGTGGATTCGGGGGCTCGATCCCGGCAGAGGAGGGTATCGTTTTACCCACCACCGTCCCAACCTGCTCCCGGTACGGCTCATAAGCTTCATCCACTAGCTTCTTGATCCGGGTATATCCGCCGGCTTCCCGCTCCTGGAAGCCCTCCACTTCAAAGAACACCTCTTTGTGCGGCCGGATATAGCCGTGCGCGTCGTTGATTTGAATCAACGTGAGTTTTTTACTTTCCATTTTGTGCCTTCGCTGTTCGCCCAGTTAAGGTTTAATATACGAATAGCCTTCCTCCTGCTTCTTGGCAATCTCCACAACTCCGGCGGGGACGACCTGAGCGAAAACGCACAGCTGCTCCGGCTTCAGATCAAACATGTTTAGAGCGTTGTTACAAGCCGCAAAAACGACCTCCTCCCGGGATAGTTCGTCCATCTCCAGATACCATTTGATTTCTCGGCCGCGTGCTGCAGCAGGCCCATGACGGCGATGCCGTTGGCAACGACCTCGATTTCAAAAGGTGTAGTATTCTCTTTGCCGTATTTGAGCATATTCTTGACGTTTTCCGGAGCCATTTGCCATTTTGCTTCTGTACCGAGGTAATATAAAACTTTAATTGATAATCCTCTTAGAGTTTTGTATAAGGATATGGTTTCCCCAAATTTTCTGTTGTATGCAAACCGGCGAAAAAGGCTCTGCCCCTGTATAAAATATTGGGGCAGAGCGTTCCAGGTCCGTTTGAAAAATTCTAATAGGATAATCCATTTAATATAATCACCCCTTAACCATTTGAAGTCCCTGCTCGCCGTCATAAACGGAAAGAGTACTGTGTTCTGCGGCTTTCATGTATTTACAGATTCTACTAATCTATGGCCCGTTTTTTACACATCCTCCAAATCCGTCATACTATTTGTAGATTTCATCCTGATGAAGGGAACTTACAGGCAACCTTGTCATTTGAAATCAACGAATAGGAATGGAGGCGCTTCATGTGCGATATCGCCGTCCGAAATCAGCTTCAGCGAATTTCTTGACTATTGAGTGGAAGCCTATTGCAGGGCAAATTTAAAGCAGGTCACCATCACCAACTATGAGAAGAAGCTGCGGCTGCACACCGTACCGGAACTGGGCCAGTACAAACTCAAGGCGCAGACCGCGCCGGTATTGCAGAGATTCATCAACCAAAAGGCAAAGCAGAATTACAGTCGGATCACCCTATCCATCATCAAAGGGATCCTCACGGGAAGCTTGGGTTACGCCGTCAAGCAGGAGATGATCCGCACCAGCCCAATGATCAACGTGATGCTGCCCAGTTCGCGTAACGAGCAATGCAAGCCCCGAACGGCGCCCCACGTCTTCATCCCGCCGGATAGAATCGACGAAATCTTCACACGGTTTCCGGAAGGGACCTCCACCCATATTCCTTCGATGCTGGGCTACAAAGGCGGGCTCCGGATCGGCGAGGCGTTTGCGGGCGGATGGGACGATGTGGATTTTAAGAAGAATACCTTTCGGGTTGACAAACAGGTACAAGGGGATGAACCGGACAAAGTGTGGTATTTCAGCACGCCAAAGTATAACTCATATCGGACCATCGATCTGGATGTAGAAACGGTTGAATTATTAAAACTTGAGAAGGAACGACGGGACAGCGCAAGAGAATATTATTGGGAACATTACACACGTCTTTATGTGAATGAGAAGCGGCTGTTGAATACATAGAGAGACGAGAAAGATATCTATCTGATCCCCGTACGTGAAAACAGGGCGTTCGCCATTCCGCGAAGCGTGCAGCATCCCCCATCCGTTATCCTTCATGAACCGGACTACCCAGAATTTGATTTTCGCTCCCTGCGGTATACCCACGCTGCCATACTGACGGAACACGACGTGCTGCCCAAGTTTTTGCAGGAACGGCTGGGGCATAAAGACTTACAGATTACCATGAAATACTATCTGCACCTCACCGACCAGATGAGCAGCAAAGGCCCTGAAATCCTGAAGAATATGTATCAAAGAAAAGCCCCGAACCAATGATTTTGCCAACCGATCGTTCCAGCGTTGGCAAATGATTGGCAAAATAGCTGAAATGGCAGATAAAGAAGGCTCTTGGCGCATTTCACGCCAGAGCCTTCTCAACTAAAAAAGTCAGTATTTATGCGGGGTTACAGAGCCTCGGACACCGCCACGGCGCAAGCGACCGTTGCGCCGACCATGGGGTTATTGCCCATGCCCAAAAAGCCCATCATCTCCACATGGGCGGGCACGGAGGAGGAGCCTGCAAACTGGGCGTCAGAGTGCATGCGGCCCATGGTGTCGGTCATGCCGTAAGAGGCGGGGCCGGCGGCCATGTTGTCCGGGTGCAGAGTCCGGCCGGTACCGCCGCCGGAGGCCACGGAGAAGTATTTTTTCCCCTGCTCCATGCACTCTTTTTTGTAGGTGCCAGCAACGGGATGCTGAAACCGGGTGGGATTGGTGGAGTTGCCGGTGATGGACACGTCCACGCCCTCTTTGTGCATGATGGCCACGCCTTCGCGCACATCGTCGGCCCCGTAGCATCGCACGGCGGCCCGCTCGCCCTCGGAGTATTGGCGCTCCCGGACGATGGTCAACTCCCCGGTGCAGTAGTCAAATTGGGTCTGCACGTAGGTGAAGCCGTTGATGCGGCTGATGATTTGGGCCGCGTCCTTGCCCAGGCCGTTGAGGATAACCCGCAGGGGCCCCTTCCGGGCCTTATTGGCGGAGCGGGCGATCCCAATTGCGCCCTCCGCGGCGGCAAAGGATTCATGGCCAGCCAGAAACGCAAAGCACTTGGTCTCTTCCCGCAGAAGCATAGCGCCCAGGTTTCCGTGACCCAGGCCCACCTTCCGGTCCTCTGCCACAGAGCCGGGGATACAGAAGGCCTGCAGGCCGATGCCAATGGCTTCCGCAGCCTCCGCTGCGGTCTTCACGCCCTGACGGAGGGCAATGGCGGCGCCCACGGTATAGGCCCAGGCGGCGTCTTCGAAGCAGATGGGCTGGATGCTCTTGGTAATGGTATAGGGGTCAAAGCCCTTTTCCTCACAGATGGCCCGGCATTCCTCCACGGAGGAGATGCCGTACTGTGCCAGGACCCCTTGAATTTTATCAATTTTTCTCTCGAAACCTTCAAACAAAGCCATTGTCCTGTCCTCCTATCATTCCTTGCGGGGGTCGATGTACTTGGCGGCGTTGTCGAACTGCCCATAGTTTCCCTTGGCTTGTTCCAGAGCCTGGGCGGGCTCCACGCCGTTTTTGATAAAGTCCATCATTTTTCCCAGGTTAATAAACTCGTACCCCACGATCAGGTTGTCGGGGTTCAGGGCGATTCGGGTAATATACCCCTCGGCCATTTCCAGGTAACGGGGGCCCTTGGCTTTGGTGGCGAACATCGTGCCCACCTGGCTGCGAAGACCCTTGCCCAGATCCTCCAAAGAGGCGCCCACAGCCAGACCGCCCTCAGAGAAAGCGGATTGACTTCGACCATAGACAATTTGCAGGAACAGTTCCCGCATGGCGGTGTTAATGGCGTCGCACACCAGGTCGGTATTCAACGCTTCCAGAATGGTTTTACCAATGAGAATTTCTGCGGCCATGGCTGCGGAGTGAGTCATCCCGGAGCAGCCCAGCGTTTCCACCAGGGCTTCTTCAATGACGCCGTCTTTGATGTTTAATGTCAGCTTGCAGGCGCCCTGCTGGGGAGCGCACCAGCCAACACCATGGGTAAAGCCGCTGATATCTCGAATTTCCTTGGCCTGGACCCATTTGCCCTCCTCGGGAATGGGAGCGGGGCCGTGATTGGCGCCCTTGGCCACGGGGCACATATGCTGTACTTCTGCTGAATAAATCATGGCAATCTTCCTTCCTTTTTCTAAGACTGCGGCGCGTTGCCCCGCGGTCCATCGTAGATCTTCATTGAGGAAATCCATAAATTCCAGCATTTATTATACAAGGGGGCAAGTTGCTTGTCAATTGATTCTGGGTTGGATTTCCTCGGCAAACAGCCCAAAATGACGGGGTAAAAAATACGTTTTTCCGTCTATTTGAAGGAAGGAGAAATTTTAAAACTTGGGAAATTATCCGCTGTCACCCAGGGTCAGGGTGATCACGGGAATTTCCGGCCCATTGAAAAGACGAAAGGTGCCGGGGTTGTTGCCCAGACCTCGGCTGACCACCATGGCGGCGGCATCTCTATGGTAGACACCGGCGTCAAATTTGGGAAACAGTCCCCGGTCCGTATCCGCCAGGCCGCCGATCAGGGGCAGACGGATCAGACCGCCGTGCCCATGCCCGCAGAGGGTGAGATCCACGCGCAGCTCCGCCCAGGTATCCAGGCCGTCGTTTCTGTGATACAGCAGAAGCGTGAAAAGCTGGGCGCCCCCCTGCTCCCGCAGCCGCTCCATCACCTGCGAAGGCGCGGCCATGTCCGCCGGACCGTTGGGGTCCTCCATACCCACCAATGCGATGGACTGCCCATCCCGTTCCAGGATCACCCAGCCGTTTTCCAGAAAGACCACGCCAGCGTCCTGCATGTCCTGCCAGACCGTTCTGCGCTGGGAAACTGTCCACTCGTGATTGCCAGAGACATAGTAGACAGGCGCAATTCGACACAGGCGCTCCATGGCGGGGCCGATGAGGGAAAGTTCAGTGTCGCGGTCAAACAGATCTCCTGTGATGGCAATCAGATCCGGCTCCGCCTTGGAAACCGATTCAGCCAGGGATACGCCCCCATCCGACAGAAAGGCCCCGTGAAGATCGGAAATCTGCGCTATGCGCAGCCCCTCAAAGGCAGCGGGCAGATTGGGACAGGAGACGAGGTATTGCGTCAATCGGATGCTGCCCGCGGTTGCGGCGTCCAATAGCAGGGCCAGGGCCACAACGGTAAAAAAGGCGGCAAGGAGCCGATTCCAAAGCTTCATGTAAATCACCCCCATTCAGTATACAAGTCCACTGCCGCATAAAGAGGCGGAAACAAAGCGTTTTTGCAGGAGTAGGAAAAGAAAAATGGCCCCCTGCGGCCCTTTGGCCGTTTAGGGAGCCGTGTGATGGAACCGAGGCAATCCTTCTATGCATAAGGGCTTGCGGGCGATCGCAGCCCGCCTTGTCACAGAGGCCTATCCGCGCCCGACTGGACGCGGATTCTTGCCCCCTGCATCTTCCGCTTCTCCCCAAACCGGAGCCCGCTGGCTTGGGCCCCGGTTTGGTTTATAATAGAATGTAGGGGCGGACTGTGGTCGCCCGCCAGGGGCCCTGCAAAGCCGCAAAATGGGCGGCTATGGGGAAGCGGGGGTGTCTTTTTTAGCCTGGGCGGACTGCGCGGGGGCCTCCGGCTGGTCCTCTTGGGGTGGACTGGGATGTACGCCGTCGCCGTCAACCGCCAAATTTCGCTTTTCCAGACGGCGGTTAACATTCAAGCGGAGCAGGGAATAGACCACAGAGGTCAGAGGGATGAAGAACAGCATTCCCGTGACGCCAAACAGCTTGCCTCCTACAAAAACCGAAACCAGAGTCCAAATTGCAGGCAGACCCACAGAATTCCCCACAACCTTGGGATAAATCAGTTGGTTTTCCAGCTGTTGCAGAACAAAGAAGGTCACCAGGAAGATCAGGGCTTTCATGGGGGAGACCAGGACAATCAGAAGCGCACCGAACAGACAGCCCATAAACGCGCCCAGATAGGGGATCAGGGCGGTCACGGCGATGAAAACGCTGATGACCAGGGCGTAGGGCAGGCTCAGGATGCTCATGGCGATGAAGAACAGCAGCCCTAAAATGATGGCCTCCAGACACTGGCCGGAGATGAAGCTGGAAAAGGTCTGATTGGTCAGGGCGGCCACTTCCAGGGTCCGGTCCGCGTATTTTTCCCCCACGTAGGCGTATAGGAGCTTCCGTACCTGACGACTTAGCTTCTTTTTATTGGACAGAATATAAATGGAAATGACGAAGCCCGTAATGGCGATGGTGAGCACGACCGCCACGGAGGTGACGGCAGACAGGGAAGTTTCAATAATCTGAGCGTAGTTCTCCATAAATGTTTCCAACAGGGGGTCCAGATCAAACCCGGAAAACAGCAGCTCCAACTGCGTGGTATTTACATTGTGCTCGTTTAAAAAGGTCAAGAATTTCGGCCAGGCAGTCTCCGCTGTGGAGACGATGCCGGGAATTGTGCCGATTAATTGCGGTATCATGATGTAGGCTACAAAGAAGATAAACAGCAGGCCCCCCAAATAAGTGAGAATCAGGCTGAAAATGGCGTTGGCCCGTTCCCGGACCACGCGGCCCTGCCTGGCCTGAAGCCGGGCGAAGAACTTCTCCAGTCCGCGCATGGGGACGTTGAGGATAAACGCCAAGAGCCCTCCCACAATCAGGGGCTGCAGCAAATCCACCAACAGATGGACCAGCTGCCCCGCTACGCTCAGATGGTTCATGACTACGTAGAGGACGACGGCAAAGGCAATGAGAAACAATGCCTGATTGAATTTGGTTTTTGGTTTCCTGGGTTTCATGCCAACGCTCCATTCTCTATCAATCACATGCTCGACTTAAAAAGCGGGCGGGAGTGGACTGCCCAAAGATTGATTCCATCATATCATAAAGACTCCCGGCTGGGAAAGAGAATTCCGTGAAATTTTATAAAATTTAACAAAAAGGTCATAATTTTTCCATTGCTTTCCGGCTGCGGGCTGGAAAGGATCGGCCAGGCAAAATAAAACGTGGCAGCGCAAGAAAACACAAATAAGAATTATTATTGTTATTGATTTTTCCAAACTGTTCCTGTATAATAGACCCACACACATTGAAAGGGGAGCTGCACATGCACTGTGTAAGAAAAATTACCGAGGATTTGACCTGGGTGGGTGGAAATGATCGCCGGCTGGCGCTGTTTGAAGGCGTGTACGACGTACCCAAGGGAATGTCCTACAACTCCTACCTGCTGCTGGATGAAAAAACCGTACTGCTAGACACCGTGGATCACGCCGTCAGCGATGTCTTTTTTGAAAATATTGATTTTGTCCTGGCCGGACGGAGCCTGGACGTGCTGGTCGTACAGCATATGGAGCCGGACCACGCCGGTACCATCGAGGAGGTCCTGCACCGGTATCCCGGGGTTCGCATCCTCTGCAATGCCAAAACTGCGGGCATGATGAAGCAGTTTTTCTCCTTTGATGTTGGGGCGGTCACCCAGCAGGTGGAAGAGGGAGATGTATTCGACACCGGCCGGCACAGCCTGACCTTTGTCATGGCCCCCATGGTGCACTGGCCGGAGGTGATGGTGACCTATGACCGGACCGATAAAATCCTGTTTTCTGCGGACGCCTTTGGCACTTTTGGGGCAATCAACGGGGCTATTTTTGCCGACGAAGTGGATTTTGTCCGGGATTACATGGATGAAGCCCGGCGGTATTATACCAACATCGTGGGAAAATACGGAACGCAGGTTCAGGCGCTTCTGCAAAAGGCTGCCGGTCTGGAGCTCTCTCTGGTCTGTCCGCTCCATGGGTTCGTCTGGCGCAGGAACGTGGGGGACTTTGTTGAAAAGTACCTGAAATGGTGTACCTATACGCCGGAGGAGACCGGTGTGGTGATCGCGTACGCCTCTGTCTACGGCAACACGGAGAACGCGGCGGAAATTTTGTCCGTAAAGCTCCGGGAGCGGGGTATCCGCACCTGCATGTTTGACGTCTCCATGACGCCGGCCTCCTACATCGTGGCCGCCGCATTCCAGTACAGCCACCTGGTCTTTGCCGCGCCTACGTACAATGCGGGAATTTTTGTCACCATGGAAAATCTGCTGCGGGATATTGCAGCGCATAATTTACAAAATCGCACCGTGGCCCTGCTGGAAAACGGCTCCTGGGCTCCCGGTAGCGCCAAACTTATGCGGGAGATCCTTTCGCCCCTGCAGAATATGACCATTTTGGAGCAGTCCGTGACTATCCGCTCCGCCCTGAAGGAGACGGAGCAGCTGGAGATTTTGGCCCAGGCCATCGCCGATTCCATGCCCAAGCAGACGGTGCCGGCGGAAACCGAATCGGCCGTGGACCCCAACGCCATGTTTAAGCTCTCTTATGGCCTGTTTGTCCTGGCGGGCCGGGACGGGGACCAGGATAATGGGTGCATCATCAACACGGTGATACAGATTACCGATACCCCAAAGCGAATTGCCTTTGCGGTTAATAAAGCCAACCTCACCCACGATATGATTCAAAAAAACGGCGTGTTTAGCCTCTCCGTGCTGTCGCAGGAGGTGCCGTTTGAAATTTTTCAGCACTTTGGCTTCCAGAGTGGCCGAGAGGTAGAGAAGTTTCACGGCTGGGCTTTTGCGGAGCGGTCGGCCGCGGGGACGCTGTATCTGACGAAATTCACCAACGCCGTGATTTCCGGCCAGGTGATTGCAACCCAGGATTTTGGGACGCATACGCTGTTTGAGGCGGACGTTACGGAGGCTAAAATTTTGTCTGAGGTTCCCTCTGTCACCTATGCCTATTATTTTGAGCATATTAAACCCAAGCCGCAGCCTCAGTTGACGCAGAAAAAAGGCTGGATCTGCAAAATCTGCGGCTATGTCTACGAGGGTGAGGAGCTGCCGCCGGATTTTGTTTGCCCCTTGTGTAAGCATGGACCGGAGGATTTTGAGCGTATCGGGTAGCTGCTTTTGTCCCCTGAGACGGCCTAACCGCGGCGTGCCGCGGTTAGGCCGTGGCCGTCTATCACGGCCAGTGGTCGGCGGTAAGGAACCTGTAGGGGCGGGCTGCGCTTGCCCGCCGCTGACGCCAAGAGAAATGCCTGGAAAGGTAGCAGGATGTACGCGGGCGGCCTAAGGCCGCCCCGACACTGTTCTATCGATATTCCTCCTATAGGGGCGAGTTCCGCCTGCCAAACTCTACAAAGCCGGAAAATTTCTTCTGCTGGCGGCCAAAGGTCGCCCCTATCCCCCCTGAATCACCCCGCGCCCGTGTAGGGCGTGCTTTGCACGCCCGCAAGTGACCACAGGTTTCCCCCACATTCTGTTACCGAAAGATGCCACGGGAATACGAAAACCAAACCGAGGTCCAGCGCCTGCGGATTCGGTTTGGACGGGAGCGGAAACGGAGCGGACCAGAATCCCCGCACGAATGGGCGGAGATTTGTGGGAGCACAGTTCTCTGCGACGGGGCGTGCATTGCATTTTTACCCGGCCTGTAGTACAATGGTGCCACCAATTGTGAATTCGGCGGCTGGTTCCGCGGTACAGGGGGAAGATAACTTGCAGAATTACTTTGCCATGTCCATGGACAAGCGGCAGATTGATGCTATTTCGGCTCTGGGGCTGGCCCATCTGGGGGACGGCGTATTTGAGGTGCTGATCCGCGCCTGGCTGTGCGGCCATGGAAAAACCACCGTGAAAAATTTGCATCGGGAAACCATATCCTTCGTCTCAGCCCCGGCCCAATCTCGATTTGTGGAGCATCTGCTGCCGCTGCTCTCCCCAGAGGAGTCGGCTTTGTATCGCAGGGGGCGGAACACCCATCTGCATGCCATCCCCAAGAGCGCCAGTGCGCGGGAATACGCCCGTGCCACGGGTCTGGAATGCCTGCTTGGCGCATTATACCTGGCGGGAGAAACGCGGCGGATTAACGAACTGTTCGTCGCCGTGATGGAGGAGCTTTATGGCGTTTGATGCATATTTCCTGACCGCAGTTTTGGAGGAGCTCCGGGCCAAGGCCCTGGGGGCGCGGGTGGAGAAAATCCATCAGCCCGCCCGGGATACCGTCGTTTTGCTCCTGCGGTGCGAGGGCGGGCGGCAGCGTCTGCTTTTGGCGGCCAACCCGGCGGCCCCGCGCCTGCACCTGACGGAGTCCAATCCGGAAAATCCGGACCAGCCGCCCATGTTTTGCATGCTGCTGCGGAAGCATTTGTGCGGCGCGCGGCTGACTGCCGTGGAGCAACCGCCCATGGAGCGGCTGGTGCGGCTGACCTTCGACTGCGTGGACGAGCTGGGGGACCCGATTCAGCGGCAGCTGGTGGCGGAGCTCATGGGCAGGACCACCAATTTGTATTTATTGAATCCAGACGGCCGGATTGTGGACTGCCTGCGGCGGGTTGGTCTGGACGACTCTGCCCGGCGACAAGCTCTGCCCGGGCTGTTCTATCAGGAGCCGGAGCCTCTGCAAAAGGCTGCGCCTCTGGGTATCTCTGCAGAGCAGGTCCTGGAGATGCTGCGGCGACCGGGTCCGGACCGGCTGGCGGACCGGCTGCAGGAGTGCCTGGGCGGTCTTTCGCCCCTGGTGTGCCGGGAGGCAGCGCTTCAGGTGCTGGGAGATCCAGAGGCCCGCTTAGGTGAGGCGGACCTGCAGAAGACCGCAGAGGGGATCGCCGTCTATTTCGCGGTCCATTTGGGTCCCGGAGTCTGGCGGCCTTACCTCCTGACGCAACCCGACGGGGCCCCCAAGGCCTATGCCTTAGTACCCATCCGGCAGTATGGTTCCGCCTATCCCTGTCGGGAGCTGCCTAGCTTCGGGGCTCTGCTGGATGCATTTTATACGGTCCGGGACCGGCGGGACGCCATGCGGCAAAAGGCGCAGTCCGTGCGAAAGACAGTGTCCAACCTCCGGGACCGAACCCGCCGCAAGCTGGCAATTCAAGGGCAGGAGCTGAAGACGGCCCGGGACCGGGAGCGTCTGCGGCAGATGGGTGATCTGGTAATGGCCAATTTGCATGCCATCGCCCGTGGACAGACCCAACTCACGGTGGAAGACTTTTACGATCCGGAGATGCGGGAGGTAACGATTCCTCTGTCCGAGCAGCTCTCCCCGCAGCAGAACGCGGCAAAGCTTTATAAGGACTATGCCAAGGCAAAAAACGCGGAAAAGGAGCTGTCCAGACAGATTGCCCTGGGAACGGCGGAGCTGGCATACTTGGACAGTGTGCTGGACGAACTGGAGCGGGCGGAGACGGAGACCGAACTGGAGGAGATCCGGCAAGAGCTGGTCTCAGGCGGTTATCTGCGTCCGGAAGCTGGGCGAAAGCGAATGCGGCAGAGCGCTTCCAAGCCCATGCGGTTTGTGTCGACCCAGGGATATCCAATTTATGTGGGCCGAAACAACCGGCAGAATGACGAGCTGACTACCAAGCTGGCTCAGAAAAACGACCTTTGGCTGCATGTACAGAAGCTTCACGGCAGTCATGTGATCGTACCCTGGACCGGCGCTCCCGCGCCGGACCAGACGGTGACGGAGGCCGCGGAGCTGGCGGCCTGGTACTCCCAGGGGCGGCAGGGGCAGAATGTGGCGGTGGATGTGACCCCGGTACGGTTCGTCAAGAAGCCGGGCAGCGCAAAGCCGGGCATGGTGGTCTATACTCAATACCGGACCGTGTATGTGACGCCGGACCCTGGACTGCCGGCGCGTTTGGTCCAAAAGGAAGCTGCCAGGTAGGTCTAGGAGGAAAGCAGCCGACGTCTTGAACGGGCGGCTTCTAAAACGGCGGTGATTTGTCCGTTTGGAAAGGGCTCTCTTCCAGAAAGTTTATCGGCACCATGAAATTGCATAAATTCTACGGGGCTTGCACCGGAAAAAGGAAACCTGTTTTTGAACGAAATCAAAACAGGTTTCCTTTTTGGCCTTCCCTAAAGACTTTCCTTTCTTTATTAAATGCTGATAGATTTTCTGGACTACTTTCGCTTGCTGTGGTTCAATGAAAATGTCGATTGGCGTCTGAACGATAGCAGCAAATGTCCAGTTTAACTGCTTGCGAATGTAATTGGTGTAGAACTCAATTCGATTCTCCAGACTTCCAAGTTGCACCTCACGATGGGTATGACCCGGCAGTAAACCGCCACCCAAAGGGGGCGGTTCTACGATCGACCTTTTTACGGTTGCCGGGCGTAAATCAACTTTTTTTCGACATGACAAAACCTCCATGATTATAACTGAAATTCAGTATATCATGGAGGTTTTAAAAAAACGTAAGTTGCATTTCGACCTTGTAAACGCAAGGCCAAAATGTAGCGTATGAGTTGCCACGACTGAAGGGACTGGAACCGCCGCTACTTCCCCTTTTTGGCTTGTGTTCTTGTCGAAAAACAGCATATATTTGCACTTATAAAAAAGAAACTCCCAAAACCCTGTGCTTGAGTCGTTTTTTCAACAAGGCAAAAACGATTTTTAGACTTAATCGCCGCACAGAGCGTCTCCACCGATACGTCATAGAATGTCTTGTCGGGAAGAGCACAGCTGATCTGTACGGCTAATACCAATCATGCTTTTCCCCACGGTCCAGGGCGTTGATCCGCGCCATCTCCTCATCCGTCAGTTCGAAGTCATAAAGCTCTGTATTCTCCTGGATATGGTCGGGATTGCTGGAGCCCGGGATTACCACCACGCCCTTTTGGAGATTCCAGCGCAGGATGACCTGAGCCGAGGATTTGCCATGTACTGCGGCAATCTCGGAGATGACTTCATCCCCCAACAACTCCGCCGTGTGGCCCCGACCGCCAAGGGGATACCATCCCTGTACCACGATGCCAAGGCTCTGGATATCGGGAACCACGTCATTTTCCTGGTAGTAGGGGTGAATTTCATTCTGCACCAATGCCGGCGGGATGGTCACCTGGGGAAGAAACTCCTCCAGCTCCTCCAAATACCAGTTGGAAAGGCCGATAGAGCGGACCTTCCCAGCCGCCACCGCCTGCTCCATGGCCTGGTAAGCGGCCACGTCGCCGGTTCCAGGATGGTGGAGCAGCATGAGGTCGATGTACCCGATGTCCAGCCTTTCCAGCGCCTCGTCGATGGCGGCTTCCGCATTGGCAAACTGATTGGGGTAGAGCTTGGTGATAACAAAAATCTCATCCCTGGGGATACCGGACTCCCGCACCGCCTGTCCCACCTCCGCCTCGTTGCCGTAGATGTGGGCCGTGTCGATGAGCCGCACGCCGCGCTCCAGTGCCGCAGTGACGGAGGCGACACAGGTCTCGCCGGTCAGGGAATAGGTTCCCAGGCCGTTGATGGGCATTTTATAGCCGCTGCTGAGGGTAACGGTTTTTGTCTCGAAATCAAATGCAGGAACGGTGTCTGTCTGCAAATCAAGTCCTCCAATCCATTCTTCCATCGCCTCCCGGGACGTTCCTTCGGCAAACCGCCTGCCGGAGCGCCATTGAGCGCCGGGGGCCATGGCATGGAGACTTTCGTCGCTGGAGCCGATGGCGCTACTGTGAGAAGTGCAAAAAGGGACGATGATTTTTCCGGAAAAGTCATAACTCTCCAGGAAGGTACGGATGATTTTTGGAGCCTGACCGTGCCAGATGGGGTAGCCCAGAAGCACCACGTCATAGTCCCCCAAAATGGCCCCACTGCCGGAGATGGCGGGACGGGCGGAGGGGGTGGCCTGTTCCTGACTGGCCCGGCTTGACTTGTTGTTGTAGTTCAAATCATCGGCGGTATAGGGCGATTCCGGCACAATCTCGTAGAGGTCAGCGTTCAGTATGTCAGCCGCGTATTCCGCCAGGAGCTTTGTGGTGCCGGTAGCGGAGAAATAGGCAACCAAGGTCCGGCTGCTCTGTTCCGGCTGTGACCCGCTCAAATAGTGGTATAGCATGGCGGCGAGTTCTCCTCTTTTGACGCTTGCTTTTGGAGCAAAGCGGCCATCAGCCGTCATGCCGTTTGTGACACCGGCGGCGTCCGCCCAGCGGACCGCGGCGTGCGCCCAAGGGGCAATGGAGACAGCATCGGAATAATCTCTCCCCGGACCGCTCTCCAGCTTGCCCTCATAGCGCCACAAGATCGTGGCGGCCTGCTCCCGGGTAACGGGATCACGCACGCCAAAGGCACCGTCTCCATACCCGGCGATGACGCCAGTCTCCACCGCCCAGGCGACCGCGTCGCTGTAGCATGCCCCGGCCTCTGTATCGTCAAAGTCGGCAGCAGCGGAAACCGCGGGACTGTCGCTCATGCCGTAGAGGACGGATGCCAGTATGGCCCGGGTCACCTCGGCCTCCGGCGAAAAGGCAGCGTCGTCCGTGCCCTCCATGATGCCGTGCTTTTGACAATAGGCCACGCCGTCGGCATACCATGCGTCGCCGGGAACATCAGTAAACCCGATTGTCTGAGTGGAGATTGATTCAGCCGCCTCCCCTCCGCCGTTAACGGCGGAATTCTCCACCGACGAGCAGGAAGTCATGGTTAAAAGGCAGATCGTGCAGACTGCCAGTGCAAAAGAAAAGGTGCGTTTTCTCATGAGAATCCCTCCGTTTCAACATGCAGGTTCTTTATCGAATAAAGTTGGTCGATACCAGCTCTTCCGCCCGGGGCGGCTCCATCCCCGCCGCCCTGCCCGCGGCGATGCACTTAAGAAGCCATGCCAGGTTACGGCCCATACCGCGCATGGCGGCGGTGCTGCCCTGGGGTTTGGGGCTTCCATTCAAAACCAAAATGTTCATGGCGTTTCTCCTTCGGATCAGCGGAAAGACTTTTCAAAGATGCCCGCGCAGTCCTCGTCGGTCAGATCACATGGATTGGCAGCGAATAGGCCTCCCTGCATGGAGCGTGCGCCCTTGGCCAAAGTCATGGACTCGTGGGGCGTGAAGCCGTAATCGCTCATCTTCAAATCCGCCACGCCGCAGTCCTCCTGGAGCTTCGCCAGAGCGGTGATGAAATCCCCCGGCTTGTCGGCGTCGGGGATGCCCATGGCCTTCGCCATCTTGATGTACTGGCCGTCGCAGGCGTGGCGCTCCATGAAAAACTCCGCGAACGCCTTGGAAATCATGATGAGGCCCGCGCCGTGGGGCAGATTGTGGTGGTAGGCGCTCATGGCGTGCTCCATAGAGTGCTGGGCGGTGGTGGAGGTGAGCTGCATGGTCATGCCGGCGATGGTGCTACCATAGGCCACGCGCTCCCGGGCCTCCAGGTCGCTGCCGTCCCGGACGGCGCGGGGCAGATACTTGGCGATGCTCTCAATGGCGGAGAGGGCCAGGGTTTCGCTCAAAAGGTTGACACCCCTCGACATCATGACCTCGGTGTTGTGGAACAGGGCGTCGAAGCCCTGATAGGCGGTGTACTTGGGCGGCACAGTACGCATCAGCTCCGGGTCCACCACAGCCAACACGGGGATTAGGGAGGGGTGCCCGCCGAAGCCAATTTTTTCCTTCGTGTCCGGGTTGGAGATGACGCCCCAGAAATTGAGTTCCGAGCCGGTGCCGGCGGTGAGGGTCACCGTGACGATGGGCAGGCCGGGATTCTGGAGGGGTCGGCCCTTGCCCGTGCCGCCCTGCACGTAGTCCCACAGGTCGCCGGGATTGGTCACCATGGCGGAGACGGCCACGGAGGCGTCCAGCACAGCGCCGCCGCCCAGGGCCAGGATGAAATCGCAGCCGTTCTCCCTGGCGAAAGACGCGCCTTCCATGACGGCGCTTTTGAGGGGGTTCTCCATAATTTTGGGAAACTCTGCCCATGTAACGCCCGCCGACTGGAGCTGGGCCGTCACCTTATCATAGGCGCCGCTCAATTTAGCGGATTTGCCGCTGGACAGAAGCAGCAGCGCCTTTTTTCCGGGGAGGGGCTGGCTGCTCAGCGTCGAAATCGTGCCGCTGCCGAAGATTAGGTGGGTGGGGTTGTTGAAGTCAAAGTGGATCATCATTCATTCCTCCAAATGTTGTTCTTTTTTCAGCTTGTAAACGAAGTAGTCCAGACAGTCGATCTGCTTCTGTCTGAGATGGATCGTGTCCAGCAAAGCCCGCCTGTGGCGGGAGAGGATCCGCAGCAATTCTATCGTTTTCTCCTCATGGGTCAATGCAATACACCGCTGAACAAGCGCCTGGTCACATCCCGCGTCAATCAGATTTTGACGCAGGATGCCTTGGGTATCTGATGCTTCCGGCACGGCGCCACCTCCCTGTGTCTTGATTATACGTTTGCTCTTGCGATATAGCAAATACCCGTTTTCTATATCATGTTATTCTTGAATAGAATAACACTACTTGTTATACTGTTGTTGGAGGTGTTTTCATGGAAATTAGGGTTTTGCGTTATTTTCTGGAGGTGGCCCGCGAGGGGAGCGTGACCCATGCGGCGGAGCGGCTTCATATTTCCCAGCCCACGCTTTCCAAGCAGCTGAAAGATTTAGAGGGCGAGCTGGGAAAAAAGCTGTTTGTCCGCGGCAGCTTCAGCGTCCGTCTCACCGAGGAGGGGATGCTGCTGCGCAAGCGGGCGGAGGACATCTTGGACATGGTGGATAAGACCGAGGAGGAATTCAAGGCGCTGGGGGAACTGACCGGCGGCGACATCCGGGTCGGCTGCGCCGAATCCGACGGCATCAAGTACTTAGCCCGCTGCGTCAAAGCCTTGCAGGAGCAGTACCCCCGCATTCGCCTGCATTTATACAGCGGCAACACGGAGGACCTGTCGGAGCGGCTGGACAGGGGGCTGCTGGACTTCGCGGTGATCGCCCAGGCGGTGGACCTATCGAAATACAATTACCTGGAGATGCCGTCCTCCGACACCTGGGGGATCGTCATGCGAAAGGACAGCCCCCTTGCACGGAAGGAGGCTGTCCAGATTGCAGATTTATTAAATTTACCGCTCATCTGTTCCCGCCAGGGGATTACGGAGGATTATCCCAAGTGGTTCGGGGAAAAGGTAGATCAATTGAACATCGTGGCCACCTTCAATTTGGCCTATAACGCGGGCATTTTAGCGCGGGAGGGCCTGGGCTATGTCCTCACCTTCGACAAACTCATCAACACGAGTGTTGACAGTGAATTGTGCTTCCGGCCGCTGACGCCTGCCCTTGAAACAAAAATGTATGTCGTCTGGAAAAAGTACCAGGTGTTTACGAAAGCAGCTGAGGTGCTCTTGGGCCAATTGCAGCGAGGCTTGCTTTTGTCTCCAAATAGAATATAGATCTATAGATTCAGAAAAAGTAAAGGACAGTGCCCTACAGGAACCACCCTTGTACTTTTTATCGCCTTTCCTGCAACCATCGTGTTTTCCCGGCAGCCGGGGTTCGGCTCCTGCCGGAGTGACTTTTTGGAGGCCCAATATCTAAAATTTGAGGCCCTCAACTGAGAAAAGTTGAGGGCCTCGCAAGGCTTGAAAACACTGGCTTTGAGGGCCATATATCTTTTTCGCCTTGTACTTTTGGCGGAGATGGAGGGATTTGAACCCCCGCACCGGCGGAACCGGCCTACCGGATTTCGAATCCGGACCCTTCAGCCACTTGGGTACATCTCCGGATGAACTGTGTTTTTGCAAACGATTCGAACAACATGGAACAGAAAAGAGCAAGGGTCTGCAGCGCCAAACACTTGATAACGGCACTCCGAATTATAGCAGGATTGCTTGGGAAAATCAAATTATTTTTCCGGCGCATCCCCCATTGTCCCGTGGGCAGACGGGGAATCCTGCCGCTTCCGGGCCAGCTCCATGATTTCCGGCATTTGTTGCAGAATGGAGGCATAGTTTTCCCGGAGGTGGGGGCGCAGACAGCCGGAACAGTCCTTAATTCCGCTATCGAGATAGGTGAAGCCGCCGCCGCACCGGTCCCCCAGCGCGTACAGAGGACAGTAGCAAAATAAGCAGCTGAAGGTCTCCGGATCCGCGCCTGCATGACAGGGAAAATACTCACACGCCGTGTTTTGATAAAAATCGTAATGCCGCTCCTGGTCCACGGGACACGCCTCCTATTTGTTCCTTCTTAATTATCAGCATATCACATGCGGCGCAAGGATGCAAGAAAAAAGCGCCCCCGGTCCGAAGAACGGGGGCGAGTTGTGGGATTTGGCGCTGCATGCTGCGCCGGATATGAAGTGTGCTCGCATTGGATAAGCTGTGTCCTCATTATAGCCTGCCCGATTGAAAAAGTCCGTCGTAATTGGTCGCCTGAGTTTCTCTGAAAATTTAAACTGTTTTGCGCAAGGTCCGTCCCGCTCCATCTCGGAATTAGACGACTTTGCAGGGGTGTACTTTGTACGGACGTGGAACGGTCGAAGGTCGTTTCCTGCAATTTTGAAATGCGCGTTTGTTTCAGCGCGGTGTTCAAGTCCCGGACGGGCTTCAACACATCAAATAAATATTGTGATTTTTAATCAAATCGCCCAGACTTTTCGGCCAAAATCCGGCAGGATGAAGTTTCCGTTTTCATTCCGGGCATCCCGTGGTAAACTAGAGAAGGACCGAGGCGCAAAAGCAGAGGAGGAGAAGAAATGCCCAGCTACGAAATGGTACGGGAAATACAAAATTGGTGCCCCAACAACCAAATGCGGGACGTATCGTTCCAAGAGATCCAGACCGAGGACCCGGAGGCCTACGTTCGGGGTATGCTGCAGGGACAGGACATGGAGGTTTGGACGGAGAAGCTGCCCAATGGGGCGGTGGAGGTCCGGGCCGTCTGCGACGGCTTGACCCAGCGGTTTGTGTTTACGCCGGATTGACCGCGGGTCTCGCGCCGCCGGCGAAATCCACGGGTAAACGCGGCGGCGAGGCTGCGGCACCAGGGAAATTGTAAAGCGGTTTTTCTGGTGGCCGCAGCCTTACTTTGTATCTGCGAACCTGAGAATTTTCGCTCAAATTCCAGGACTTGCCCGGAAGTTTTGGGTTGAATTTGCGGATTAGGTGTGGTAGGATAAGATCGTATCAATATGGGCGCAACCGGCCCTCTGCCCAAATTCCAAAGTAGAAAGCAATGATTTTCATCAGGAGGTAAACGAAGAATTATGAACGTGGCTGAAATTATGGAGAACAGAGCCGCCTTTTCCTTTGAGGTGTTTCCCCCAAAGACGGACGCCGGCATGGAAAAGCTGGCGGGCCCCGGCGGTGTGTTGGAGAAGCTGTATACGCTGAACCCCGACTACATCTCCTGCACGTATGGCGCCGGCGGCACCAACGTAGGCAAAAACCTGGAGGTTTTGAGTAAAATTCAGGCCGATGGGAAGTCCACGCCCGTGACCCACTTTACCTGCGTGGGCAACACCAAAGAGGGAATCAAGCAGCAGCTTCAGACCTATCTGGACCATGGCATCGACCACATGCTGGCTCTGCGCGGCGACCTGCCCTATGGATGGACCGGCACTGGCGGCGATCTGCACTACGCCACGGAGCTGGTGAAGTTCGTCCGGCAGGAATTCGGCGACAAGTTTACCGTCGCGGTGGCCGGCTCCCCGGAGGGACACATCTCCTGCCGGTCTCTGGATGCGGATATCTCCTTTCTGAAGCAGAAGCAGGATAACGGCGCCGACTATATTATGACCCAGCTCTGCTGGGATATGGATGCCTTCCGGTACTGGATGGATGCCATCCGCGCCGCCGGCATCTGGCTGCCCGTGGACGTGGGGATCATGCCTGTGTTGGACGCTGCGGCTACGATCAACATGGCCCTGTCCCGGAACGGCTGCGTCATGAGCCGGGCTCTGTGCGAACTGATTTCCAAATACTGGATTTTCCCCAATCCCTTTGCGCCCAACGAGTCCGACGAGTCCATCGCCGCAAAGAAGGCTTCCTTCAAGGAAGCTGGCATCGAATATACCATCAAGCTCATTGACGAATACCGCGTCTGCGGCATTAACGGCATCCACCTGTATGCCCTGAATAAATATGACGATGTGGCCCGGATTGTCAAAGAATCCGGCATCGTGGACCTGATCTAAACGTACATCCACCGGCGGGCTGCCGCTTCTGCGGCGGCCCGGCCGGGAATCATTTGCAAAGGAGAACCCAACAATGGCAACTCATACCATTGCCGTGGCCGGCAAAGGCGGCGTCGGCAAAACCACCACCTGCGGCATGATCGTGGACTATCTGGTGAAACAAAAAAGAGGGCCCATTTTGGTCGTGGACGCGGACGCCAATTCCAACCTCAATGAGGTGCTGGGGGTGGAGGTGGAGACGACCCTGGGTGAAATCCGGGAGGAGATGGCCAGGGCGGAGTTGCGGGGGGATACCATCCCCAGCGGCATGACCAAGGCCGATTACGCTGAATTCAAATTTAATTCCGCGCTGGTAGAGGAAGATGACTTTGACCTGCTTGTCATGGGCCGCACCCAGGGCAAGGGCTGCTACTGCTTTGTCAACGGCGTTTTGAAAACACAGGTAGACAAGTATGCGGGCAATTACCGGTATCTGGTCATCGACAACGAAGCCGGCTTGGAGCACATCGCCCGGGGCACCCTGCCCCATGTGGACACCCTTTTGCTCATTTCGGACTGTTCCCGCCGGGGCGTTCAGGCCGTGGCCCGGATTGCTGAGATGGTGCAGGAGTTGGAGCTGAAGCCGGGCCGGGTCAAGCTCATTGTCAACCGGGCACCGGGAGGCGTTTTGGACGAGGGCGTGCGCCAGGAGATCGCACGGCACGGCTTAGAGTTGGTGGGCGTGCTGCCCCAGGACGAGACCGTGTTCCGCTGTGACTGCGAGGGCCGGCCCAGCGCAAAGCTGCCGGATTCCACGCCGGTGAAGGTGGCAGTGGCCCAGGTGATGCGGGATTTGGATTTTTAGACGACACCTTAACTATTCACATATCACAACAAGGGGGATCATCACTATGTCTTTCGTTCCCAAGAAGCAGGCGTTCAGCGCGCGCATTAACGCGGTGACCCTGGGCACCGGTGAAAAAGCCATTGTCCTGGGCGGCCAGAATGTCCTGCCTTTCTACACCTTCGACGCGCCCATTGAAAACCGACCCAAGATCGGCGTGGAGATTTCCGATTTGGCCAAGGAGTGGACTGCGCCCGCTCTGCGGGAGTTCTACGCCGGCTGCGAGACCATGGCTGACTATGCCAAACGGGCCGAGACAATTCCGGGCGTTGATTTTTTGGTGCTGCACTTTGAGTCCGCCGATCCCAATGGCTTGAATCGCTCGGTGGAGGCGTGCGTCGCCGACGCCAAGGCGGTCGCCGAGGCCGTCGACATGCCCATCGCCGTCATGGGCTGCAAAAATGTGGAAAAAGACGGCCAGCTCTTTAGCAAGCTCTCCGAGTCGCTGCAGGGGAAGAACATTCTGGTTCTCTCCGCCCGTGAAGAAGATTATAAAGCTGTGGGCGCCTCTGTGGCTCTGGCCTATGGCCAGAAGCTGGGCGCCGAGTCCGCCGACGATATCAACCTGGCCAAGCAGCTGAACATCATGCTCAAGGGCCTGGGGGTTGCGCCGGAGTCCATCGTCATGAACGTGGGCACCGCCGCGGTGGGCTATGGCTATGAATACGTGGCTTCCACCCTGGATCGGGTCCGGGCAGCCGCCCTGGCGCAGTCCGACACTGATTTGCAAATGCCCATCGTGGCGCCGGTGTCCCCTGACACCTGGGGCGTGAAGGAAGCCGTGATGGCCGAGGAAGATATGCCCGAGTGGGGCAATCAGGAGGAGCGGGGCATTGATATGGAAATCGCCACGGCTGCCGCCGATTTGACCGGCGGCGCCGATGCGGTGGTCCTGCGCCACCCCGCTGCGATTGCCACCATCCAGAAGTTCATTGCTGAACTTGTGTAATCGGGAAGGAGGAAGATCATTATGGCTTTAAAAGGTCTTGATATTTTTAAGCTGTCTCCCAAAAAGAACTGCAAGGAGTGCGGCTGCCCCACCTGCATGGCATTCTGCATGAAGGTGGCCCAGGGCGCCATGTCCCTGGAGAAATGCCCCTATTTTGCCCCGGACGCGGTGGCGAAGCTGTCGGAGGCCACGGCACCCCCCATGAAGACCATCGAGGTGGGCAAGGGCCTGAAGCTGGGCGGTGAGACCGTCCTGTTCCGGCATGAGAAAACCCTGGTGTCCAAAAACCTGTTTGCCGTTTCTCTGTGCTCCTGCATGACCGACGAGGTGCTTGACGCAAAAATCGCCGCCATGAAGCAGGTGGATTATGAGCGCATCGGTGAGCGGATGTATGTGGAACTTTTGTACTTAAATTACGACGGCAGCGGCGCTGCCCGGTATGTGGAGCTAGTGAAAAAGGCCCAGGCAACCGAGCGGGCGCTGATTTTGAACGTGGAAGACGCAGAGGTGGCCCGGGCCGCTCTGGAGGTGTGCAAGGATGGAAAGCCCATTCTCAACGGCTGCACCCCGGAGAACTGGGAGGCCATGAACGCCCTGGCCCGGGAGATGAACGTGACCCTGGGCGTGAAGGCGGGTTCTCTGGAGGCGCTGCACGATTTGGTGGAGAAGCTGGAGGCCGCAGGCAACAAAAACCTGGTGCTGGATGTCACCGGGAAAAACGCCAAGGAAACTCTGGCCGGCGCCGTGATCGTCCGCCGCGCCGCCTTGAAGGACGGGGACCGGACCTTTGGATATCCCTCCTTGGTGAATCTGGCCGCCATCGCCCCGGGGGACAGCCGGTTGCAGACCGCGTATGCTGCCATGTTCACGGAGAAGTACGGCTCCATCCTCGTGATGGAGAACATGACCTATGCCGAAGCCCTGCCCCTGTATGGCCTGCGGCAGAACATCTTCACGGACCCGCAGAAGCCCATGAAGGTGGAGGCCAAGGTTTACCCCATCAACGGCGCCGACGAGAACAGCCCCTGCGCTCTGACGGTAGACTTCGCCCTGACCTACTTCCTGGTTTCCGGGGAACTGGAGCGGGCGAACTGTCCCATCAACCTGCTGATTACAGACGCCTCCGGCATGTCCGTGCTCACTGCCTGGGCCGCGGGGAAGTTCTCCTCCTCCACCATTAAAAAGTTTTTTGACGAAAACGAAATTGAAAATAAGATCAAGTCCCGGACTTTGATCATCCCCGGCAAGGTAGCGGTCATGAAGGGCGAAATCCAAGAGAAGCTTCCAGGCTGGCGGGTGGTGGTAGGTCCCACTGAAGCCGTGCAGCTGGTGAAGTTTATGAAGGACAAAGCGTACGAGCAGGGCGAGGCCGCGCCTGTTCCCGCCCCAGCCGCCGAGGCCGCTCCCGCCCCGGTGGAGGAGAACAAGCCTCTGGACTTTGAGGAGATCAAGCGAAAGGTACCTCCGATTCAGGTGGTGGATATGGGCGTGAAGTACAAGGGCCACAATCCCGAGTCCCCGACCTTTGTCACCATCGGCGAACGGATCCACTGCATCAGCCCGTCCATCCGCAAGGCAATGGACGAGCGGGACCCCGGTCCCATCCTGAAGCGGGCCGCCGAGCAGATCGCCGCCGGCGCTACCTATCTGGACGTGAACATCGGGCCTGCGGAGAAGGATGGTCCGGAGCGCATGATGTGGGCGGTGCAGCTACTGCAGCAGAACTTCAACAATGTGCCCCTGGCTCTGGATACGGCCAACAAAAAGGCCATTGAGGCCGGCATTAAGGTCTACAACCGGCAAAACGGCAAGCCAATCGTAAACTCCGCGGACGCTGGCTCCCGGATTGAGAATATCGATCTGGCTGCTGCCAACGACGCCATCGTCATCGCCCTTTGCTCCGCCGACGGCATCGCCAAGGACAATGACGAGCGCATGGTGCATTGCCACAACATGTTGGAGCGGGGCCTGGCCCTGGGCATGGAGGCGGACGACCTGTGGTTTGATCCTCTGTTCCTGGTGGTCAAGGGCATGCAGGATAAGCAGATGGACGTGCTCAACGCCATCAAGCTCTTTGCCGACGAGGGGCTGAAATCCACCGGCGGCCTGTCCAACAACTCTAACGGCATGCCCAAGAACGTGCGGCCCATCATGGACTCCGCCATGGTCGCCATGGCCATGATGCAGGGCCTCACCTCCGCCATTGTGAACCCCTGCGATTTGCGTCTGATGGAGACTATCAAGTCCTGTGACATCATCAAGAACCACGTGCTGTTCTCCGATTCCTATCTGGAACTGTAAGCATTTTTACCAATCCCGTCCGGCTGGGAGGGCATGCTCCCTCCCAGCCGTTTGATACCTTGGCATGGAAATCGGGGAAGAGAGGAGGGACGGCATGGACAATTATGCAGTGGCAAAAAAGCGGGCCGCACAGGCGTTTCTGGGCTATTCCCAGGAACAGATGGCGGAACGGTTCCATTTGCGCCGGGATGCCGCGTTCCTGTATCTCCGGTTTTTGGGACGGGATTACCGCATTGACCGGAAAACCGGGGCGCTCGCTTGGTCGGAGGACGGCTTTGCCGCAGCCGAGGAGGCCGGTTTTTCCGAGGCCATGTCCATTTACGATATGCTGTGCGATTCCAAGCCCGGTGCCCGTTTGTCCGGCTGCTGGTGCCCGGTGGGCAGCTTGCCCGGCGTGCTGCACCGCACGGACAGCGGCCTGGCCATGGATGGCGGTGGCGCCGCCGCCGAATTCGCCCAGAGAGAACCGCAATTCCGGCGGGCCTGCGCCGCCCTGGGCGGTGAGCCTGCCGCCCTTGGAGACGTGGGCTTCCAGATTCCGGTTTTTGACTTTTTTCCAGTGATTTTGAAGCTGTACCGCAGCGATGAGGACTTTCCAGCACAGCTTGTGCTGCTTTGGGATGAAAATACCCTGGATTTTATTCGTTTTGAGACCACCTATTATATCGCAGGCCATCTGTTTTCCCGCCTGCGAGCGCTGATGCGGCGGCTGGACGCCTGACTTCCCCGGGATGAAAGCAGCGCCGCCAGGAAAAGCTACCATGTATATTAGCACCGCTGTGCTCAATATAAATTACGTTTTTTAGGGAGGAATTTAGTATGAGCGTGTTAACGGACCTGATTTATAGTGGCGCCAACGCCGTGGCCGGCCTCACAGAGGGGGCAGTCAACGACGCCATTGCCAAGTTCGGCGCGGAAAAAGCCATTGCCTTCCCGGACACCGCGTATTTCTTCCCCACCATTTACGCGGCAACCGGCGTGAAGGTCAAGACCCTGGGGGACCTGCCTGCTTGCGTGGGCGTGCTCAAAAGCCTGATTACCGGCCAGGAGGACCTGGGGCAGGCGCTGAACGCCGGCCTGGCCACCGCTGTGGGGGCGGAAATCCTGGAGGGTCTAAAATATGTGGACGGGGCGGAGCCCTATGCGGAGGAATCGGGCATCGGCTTTGTGCCCGATCCCATTATCCGTTCCCTGGGCGTTCCTCTGGTCACGGGGGACATTCCCGGCGTGGCGGTGGTCCTGGGCAAGGCGGATCAGGCCGAGGACGTGGCCAGGGTGGTGAAGGACTATCAGTCCAAGGGCATTTTGACCTTCCTGGTGGGGGGCTGCATTGAGCAGTGCGCCCAATGCGGCGTGAAAATGGGGCTGGAGATGCGGATCGTCCCCCTGGGACACGAGGTGACCTCCGTCATTCACGTGGTCACGGTGGCCATCCGGGCGGCATTGATTTTCGGCAATTGTAAGCCCGGAGACCTGGCCGGTCTGCTGACTTACACCAAGGAACGGGTGCCGGCCTTTGTGAACACCTTCGGCGCCATCGACGCTGTGGTGGTCGCCGCCGGGGCCGGCGCCATCGCCCTGGGCTTCCCCGTGGTGGTGGATGTGGATTTGGCGGAGAATCAAGTGCCCGGCGCGTTGGAGTCCGTCACAGACCATGAAAACACGGTCAAACGCTCCCTGGAGCTGCGGAACATCAAGATCAAGAGCAAGGAGCTGCCGATCCCCGTGGCCTTTGCCGCGGCCTTTGAGGGGGAGATTATCCGCAAGAACGACATGAAGGTGGAGTTTTACTCCGGCAAGAACCCAACGGCAGAACTTGTGCTCATGCGGGAACTTGGCCAGGTGGAGGACCACAGAATCACCCTGGTGGGCGATGACATCGACTGCGGCAAAAAGGACTTTGCCCTGGCAACCTTTGTGGAGGTGGCCGGCGCAAAGATGCAGACCGACTTTGAATCCGTCATTGAGCGGAAATTCCACGCCTGGTTCAACTATATCGAGGGCGTGATGCACACGGGCCAGCGGAATCAGGTCCGCATCCGGGTTTCCAACGACGCCTTTGACAAGGGCCTGCGGATGAAGCATTTCGGCGAGGTTCTGTACCACATGATTATGGACGAGTTCGACGCAGTGGTGGATAAATGCCAGATCACTCTGATTACCAACCCGGAGAAGGCGGAGAAATTCCGGGATGAAATTGCAATGCCCCGGTATGAGCAGCGGGATGACCGGTTGGCCTCCATGACCGACGAATCCGTGGACCGGTATTACACCTGCATCCTGTGCCAGTCCTTTGCCCCCGCCCATTGCTGCGTGGTTACCCCAGAGCGGCTGGGCCTGTGCGGCGCGGTGAGCTGGCTGGACGCCAAGGCCACCAACGAACTCAATCCCAATGGCCCCTGCCAGCCTATTTTTAAGGAGGGGTGCTTGGACGAGCGCACAGGGCGGTACGAGTCGGTAAACAAGATGGTGGCCGAGTCCACCCACGGGGCGGTGGAGTCCGTGACTCTGTACTCTATTCTGGAAGACCCCATGACCTCCTGCGGCTGTTTTGAGTGTATTTGCGGCATCGAGCCCATGAGCAATGGGTTCATTGTGGTGAACCGGGAGTATAAGGGCATGACCCCGGCCGGCATGACCTTTGGCGAGCTGGCCTCCTGCACCGGCGGCGGCGTACAGACCCCGGGCTATATGGGCCATGGCCGCCATTTCATCTCCTCCAAGAAGTTCATCGCAGCAGAAGGCGGCATCGAGCGGATCGTCTGGATGCCCAAGGAGCTCAAAGATGACGTGGCCCAGCGGCTGAACAAAACGGCCAAGGAGCTATACGGCATTGAGAACTTCACGGATCTGGTAGCCGACGAGACCATCTGCACCGACTGCGACGCGCTGATGGAGTTCCTGACGGAGAAGAACCATCCGGTTTTGAATATGGAGCCTCTGATGTAGGACTGCAGCTCTCGCAATTGAAAAGCACAGGCGCGGCGGGTTGCCCCGCCGCGCATATCCTGCAAAAAGCGCCGCACTCGCTTTTTGCGGAACCGAAACGCAGGGGAAATTTGAAACAGGTAGGAGGGACACCATGTATAACATTACATTCCGATTGGAAGGCGGCACTTCCGTTGCCCTGGACGCAAACCATGGGGACAATCTGCTGGAGCTGGCCCGGCGGGGCAATGTGGCCATTGACGCGCCCTGCTCCGGCAACGGCTCCTGTGGCAAGTGCCGGGTGAGGCTGTTGTCCGGGACCTTGCAGAGCAATCCCTCCCGGCATATTTCCCCGGAGGAATATCAGCAGGGCTGGCGGCTTGCCTGCGGCTGCCAGATTGACGGGGAGGCGGAGGTGCTGGTGCCGGACATTGCCTCCGCTTACCAGAGCCGCATGAAGACGGCGGACCTGTCCTCTCCGGAGGAGCTCGCCCTGTTTACCTCGATCCAGAAAGACGTGCAGGCTGCTGGAATCGTCTTTGAAACTGGCTTCCAAGCCCTGTGTGTGACATTGGTGGAACCCACCCTGGACGATACCATGCCGGATAACGAGAGACTGACCCGGGCCGTTCAGGAGACTGCCGGTGTCCGGCAGGTGGAGCTGCCCGCGCCGGTCATGGTGAAGCTGGCGCAGACGCTGCGGGACCATGGGTTCCGGGTTTGCGTCAAGGGCAGGCGAAACGGGGATTGTTTTCAGGTGATGGACCTGACGGACCCGGAGGACGCCGGCATTTACACCGCGGCCATTGATATTGGCACCACCACGGTTTCCGCAGTTCTGGCGGAGCTGAAAACCGGCAGGATTGTGGCCAAAGGCTCCAGTGGCAACGGACAGATTCGCTACGGCGCCGACGTCATCAACCGCATCATCGAGCAGGGAAAGCCCGGCGGTCGGAAAAAGCTACAGGACGCCATTGTGAAGCAGACCCTGGTCCCGTTGCTGGCGAACCTGTGCAAAGCCGCCCAGATACCGGCCCGGAGCATCCTGCAGCTCTGCGTGGCCTCCAACACCACTATGAACCACCTGTTCGTGGGGGTGGACGCGGCCCCCGTGCGCATGGAGCCCTATGTGCCCTCCTTTTTCTCCTGGGAGGGGCTGCGGGCCGGGGATTTGCGCCTGCCGGCTAACCCCCTGGCGCCGGTGCTGCTGGCGCCCAACATCGGCTCGTATGTGGGCGGCGATATTACCGCCGGCGTATTTGCCAGCTTGATTTGGAACAGGCCCGCGTGCAGCCTGTTTATTGATCTGGGCACGAATGGGGAGATCGCCTTTGGCAATGAGGATTTTCTGGTCTCCTGCGCCTGTTCCGCCGGCCCCGCCTTTGAGGGCGGCGATATCTCCTGCGGCATGCGGGCCACAGACGGGGCGATCGAGGCCTGCACCATTGACAAAGCCACCATGGAGCCCGCCTTCCGGGTGGTTGGCGAGGCGGGACAAAAGCCGGTTGGCATTTGCGGCTCCGGCATTATCGACATCATTTCGGAGCTCTACCGCACCGGCATCATCAACGCCAAGGGACTCTTTGTCCGGGAGGGTCCCCGGGTGCTCCAGGACCGGCACGGCATGGGAAGATTCGTATTGGCTTGGCCTCGGGAGACCGCCACGGAGCGGGAGATCTCCATTCAGGAGGCGGATATTGATAACTTCATCCGGGCTAAGGGAGCCATATTCTCCGCCATCGATACGTTGCTGGGGGCGGTGGACCTGTCGGTGGAGGACATTGAGCGGGTCTACGTGGCCGGGGGCATCGGCTCCGGCATTAACATGAAAAACGCGGTGAACATCGGCATGTTCCCGGACGTGCCCCTGGAGCGGTTCCAGTACATCGGCAACTCCTCGCTCACGGGCGCGTATGCCATGGCCCTGTCGGACCAGGCCGCGGCCAAGGTGGAGGAGGTGGCCCGGAATATGACCTATATGGAGCTCTCCACCCATCCGGGTTATATGGATGCCTTCGTAGCCGCCTGTTTCCTGCCCCATACCAACCGGGCGCTATTTCCCCACAGCGTCCAAGAGACATCATAAAAAAGCTCCAGGAAAGGATTTAAAAATGGTTACAATTTTAAAAACACAGCGGGAGTCCTATCCCCAGGTGAAACTGATCGGCAAGCGGTACAGCGATGCGGACCGGGACAAGTTTGGCACCTTCGGCGAAAAGTGGGGCGAATGGTTCCAGAAGGACTGGTTTTCACCATTGCGCTCGGGCCGTGGCCTGGAAGGCATCAGCGACAATTATGTGGGCGCCATGCGCTACACGCAGACTGGCGTTGAATACTGGATCGGCGTGCTCATGGCGCCGGAAGACCTGGCCCCCGCGGGCTATGACGAGGTGGAAATACCGGCCGGGGACCTGGGCGTGTGCTTCCTTTACGGCAAGGACGGAAGCCCGGATTTGTTCGGCATGGAGGCCTTCGAGGCATGCATGGCGGCCATTAAGGCCCAGGGCTGGGAAACCGCGCCCCAGGGCTGGTTCCTGGAGCGCTACAATTGCCCCCGGTATACCACGCCGGATGAAAAGGGCAACGTCATTTTGGATTTGTGCGCCTACTTGGCCTGATTAGCCGGCGCGCAGCTTATACAGGGAGGTAATCCGCCGATGCAAGTGGAAAATCACAAGGAGGAGGTCCCGTTCTCCCATTATGAGGGACTGTATCAGGCCCTGGATCCACAGGAGGTCCTTGCCCGGCTGCCTTCCGTCAGCTTTGACGGCGCGGCGTTCCGCCTGGAGCTGTTGGGGCGGCCCTACCGCCTGAGTTGGCCTGGTTATCAGATCGAGGCCCTGGATGGCGGACCGATCCCCAACCTGCCCACACAGACCTTTTTGCTGCGGTGTATACTGGAGGCCCGGGAGCTACCTGCAACGGGACAATGGAAGACCTTTCGGGAGATGCCTTGGGGGGAGCTGTATACCAAGCCCTTTGAGGGCCGGTGCCTGGCCCGGGCGGCCTTTACTTTCGGGACCAGACTCCCGGCCTTCCGGGCGGCTTGTACCGCACTGGGGGCCAGGCCGGTACCCCATGGAGACGCCGGCTTCGAATTCCTGTTTTTTGGCCCCTATGCCATGCAAATTCTGCTTTGGGCGGGGGACGACGAGTTCCCGCCCAGCGCCCAACTGCTGTACACAGATAATTTTGCTCAGGGGTTTGCGGCGGAGGATCGGGTGGTGGCCGGAGATATTCTCATCGGGCACATCAAAGCGGCGTTGTAGCAGAAAGGGCCTGTAGGGGCGAGCTGCGCTCGCCCGCGGAACGACCGCAGTTCGTTCCCAACGGTGTCAAGCCGAAGCCCAGCGCAGCCAGTTCGGTTTCGGAAAGCTTAAAAAGGCGCGTCGCAAATCGCTTGCGACGCGCCTTCTTTACGAGTCTGAACTTACCGGGCCTGGCTCAGGGCCGCAGGCCGCTGCCTCCCTGCATGGTGATGGTCTCTCCTGAAATATATTTGGCGTCTTCCGAGCAGAGGAACACACAGGTGCGTCCGATATCCTTTTCCGCGTCGCCGAAGCGTCCCGCGGGAATGCCTTGAATGGTTTTCTGATACACATCGGGATAGGCGGTCCTCCACTGCTCCAGGGCGGCGGTCATGACCAGAGGACAAATGACGTTGCAGTTAATGCCGTCGGGGCCCCACTCCGTGGCGGCCACCCGGGTTAGGCCCCGAATGCCCTCTTTGGCCGCTGCGTAGGAGCTCTGACCCGGTTTGCCAAATAGCCCGGCGCCGGAGGCAAAATTCACCACGGAGCCCCGGCTCTCTTTTAAATGGGGGTAAGCGTGCTTCATATAGAAAAAAACGGCGTAGAGACCGGAGTAGATGGCCTGATCGAACTGCTCCCGGGTGTGTTCAGCCAGGGGAACGCCGGAGGCGGAATTCTGCGCGTTGTTCACAAGATAATCGATGCGTCCAAAAGCCTGGACGGTCTTTTGGATCACTGCCTGCACCTGCTGCTCCACACCGCCGTCCGCCTGGCAGCACAGGACCTGAACGCCGTACAATCTCTCCAGTTCCTCCTTTGCCGCTTCTAGCTTTTGTTCATTGCGGCCTGTAAGGGCCAGATTGCAGCCTTCTTTGGCGAAGGCAGTGGAAATACCGTAGCCGATTCCGCCGCCCTTGCCGCCACCGGTGATGATCGCCACTTTGTTGTTAAATTTTCCCATTTAGATACCTCCTTTTGTTTTTGAAAAGCCATTGGTGATGTCAGTAAGCCACATTCTTTATAATGTGCTGTGGGGAGGGTCGCTCCACAAGTCTGGGTCAGGAAAATGGTTCCTTTTTTGGATTCTAGCATCGGGCCGGCATAAACGCAAGACTGTAATGGCCGTGACTGCCGTATCATCAAGGCTGGAATATCCCAGTTACAGCGAAAAGCTCTGTAATAATTGCCCAGTTTTCGATAAAAAATTATCAATATAGACAAATTACAGACCGGGCGACCCCGCTTTTCTGTACAGAAATTTTTTTCGGGCGCCGTGCAGATTTGTGTTGACATTTTGTGCTTGCAATGGTAAAACTATATCGATAAAAGCGTACCAAATTGGCGCGCTCATTTCCTTCTTTTGTATGTTGGGGGCCAAACCAACGGCCTTCTACATAAATCCTGTATGGGCCCGTGCCATTGCAACGGCAAGGCACCAACAATAATACAAGGAGAAATCAATTATGGCATTCAAAACCGACATCGAAATTGCACAGGAAACTCCCATGCAGCCCATTACGGAGGTCGCCAAGACCGCCGGCGTGGACGAAAAGTATCTGGAGCAGTACGGCAAATACAAAGCTAAGGTTGACTACAGCATCCTCAACGAGGTCAAGCGGCCTGACGGCAAGCTGGTTCTTGTGACCGCCATCAACCCCACGCCTGCTGGGGAAGGCAAGACCACCACGACAGTGGGCCTGGCTGACGGGATGCGGAAAATCGGCAAGAACGTACTCGTTGCTTTGCGGGAGCCCTCTCTGGGCCCTGTGTTCGGTGTAAAGGGCGGCGCGGCCGGCGGCGGTTACGCACAGGTGGTCCCCATGGAGGACATCAACCTGCACTTTACCGGCGACTTCCATGCCATCGGCGCGGCCAATAACCTGCTGGCTGCCATGCTGGATAACCACGTTTACCAGGGCAACGCCTTGGGTATCGACCCCCGCCGGATTACTTGGCGGCGCTGTGTGGATATGAACGACCGGCAACTGCGGTTCGTGGTGGACGGTTTGGGCGGCAAGGCCAACGGTACGCCCCGGGAGGATGGCTATGACATCACCGTGGCCTCCGAGATCATGGCGGTTCTCTGCCTGGCCTCGGATATCAACGACCTGAAGGCCCGCCTGGCCCGTCTGGTGGTAGCCTATACATATGAGGGCAAGCCCATCACCGCCGGAGATCTGAAGGCACAGGGCGCGATGGCGGCTCTGCTGAAGGACGCCCTGAAGCCCAATCTGGTTCAGACCCTGGAGCACACCCCTGCGTTTGTCCACGGCGGCCCGTTTGCCAACATCGCTCATGGCTGCAACTCCGTCACCGCCACCAAAATTGCCATGCGGCTGTCGGATTACACCATCACCGAGGCCGGCTTCGGCGCGGACCTGGGCGCGGAGAAATTCCTGGACATCAAGTGCCGGATGGCCGGCCTGAAGCCCTCCTGCGTCGTTCTGGTGGCCACGGTTCGCGCCCTGAAATACAATGGCGGCGTGCCCAAGGCCGAGACCTCCAACGAGAACCTGGAGGCGCTGGAGAAGGGCCTGCCCAACCTGCTGCAGCATGTGGGCAACATCACAAAGGTTTACAAGCTGCCCTGCGTGGTTGCCATCAACCGCTTCCCCTTCGATACCGAGGCGGAGCTGGCTCTGGTGGAGCGCAAGTGCAAGGAGCTGGGCGTGAATGTGGCGCTGTCTGAGGTGTGGGCCAAGGGCGGCGAAGGCGGCGTGGCGCTGGCCAAGGAAGTGGTGCGCCTGTGCGACGAGCCCAATGATTTCACCTTCTCCTACGAGCTGGACCTGCCCATCAAGGAAAAAATTGAGGCCATTGTCCAGAAGATTTACCATGGCGACGGCGTCACCTTTACCGCCAATGCCGAGAAGCAGATCAAGACCCTTACAGAATTGGGCTATGATAAAATGCCTATCTGCATGGCCAAGACCCAGTATTCCTTCTCCGACGACCCGGCCAAGCTGGGCGCGCCCAAGGACTTCACCGTCACCGTCCGGAACGTGAAGGTTTCTGCCGGCGCCGGCTTCCTGGTGGCTTTGACCGGCGAAATTATGACCATGCCCGGCCTGCCCAAGGTTCCGGCCGCTGAGCGGATCGACGTGGACGAGAACGGTAAGATTTCCGGTCTGTTCTAAACGAAGACTGCCCCGAAACCCGGCGGCGTATCCGCCGCCGGGTATCCCAGGTTGTCAAAACCCTCTGTGAAGCTTTTCGACAAAAGGCTTGCAGTTTGCCGCGCACACGCTTTGCGGGCCAGTAGCCCGTAAAGTCCTCACTTGCAGCCTGAGCGGTATTTTCTGCCACGCACATGGCCTCGGCAGGAAATGATGAAGACCGCCTTTGCGCCTGTGGGCTTAAAGGCTGCAAGGCTTTATCGTCAGACTGTGATATCCGGCGGTGTATCCGCCGCCGGGTATCCTTCCGCTTTTTGCGGAAAAGCTGCTGCGGATGCGCAAGATCCGCTGGCACATTGCGTGATCCGCCGCGGTTCAATCATTAACAGGAAGGAGCGCTTCCCATGGATATGACCAACGAATCCTGCCGCAAATTTGTGGAGGTTCTGGCCTCCAACGCGCCCACGCCCGGTGGCGGCGGCGCCGCTGCCCTGGTGGGCGCCGTGGGAACCGCCTTAGGCAATATGGTGGGGTCCCTGACGGTTGGAAAGAAAAAATACGTCGCCGTGGAGGCGGAGATCCTGGCGCTCAAGGCCCGGTGTGACCGCCTGCAGACAGACCTTTTGGACTTGGTCAAGCAGGACGCAGACGGGTTTGAGCCCCTGGCCAAGGCCTACGGCATTCCCAAGGACGACCCCAACCGGGCCGCCGTCCTGGAAAAGGCAACCATTGACGCCTGCGCCGTGCCCATGAAAATTATGCAGACGTGTTGTGAGGCGCTGGACTGCATCCAGATTTTTGCGGAAAAGGGTTCCCGTCTGGCTGTTTCAGACGCCGGTTGCGGCGCCGTGTGCTGCAAGGCGGCTCTGCAGAGCGCCAGCCTGAACGTCTTTATCAACACCAAGAGCATGGCAGACCGGGATCTGGCCCAGCGGCTCAATGATCAGGCCAATGCCATGCTGGACCGCTACTGCCGCCTGGCGGATGAAATTTTTGCCGCTGTCCGGGCGAATTTTTAAGGTTCGGAGGAGAAGACCATGGCAAAACAGCTGTTGGGCAAGGAGGTCACAGCGGCGCTGAACGCAGACCTGCAGGCCCGGGCCACGGCCTTGCAACGCAAGGGCGTGGCGCCTACCCTGGCCATTATCCGCTGCGGGGCGGATCCCAGCGACCTGAGCTATGAACGGGGGGCCACCAAGCGGGCCGAGCTGATTGGTGTGCAGGTGAAAAAATTTGAACTGCCCGGCGACGTGACCAAGGAGGCCCTCATTGACCAAATTGAGGCGGTGAACGCCGACCCCAGGATCCACGGCGTGCTTTTGTTCCGGCCCCTGCCCAAGCATTTGAGGCAGGAGCAGGATGAGATCTGCAACCATTTGGACCCCAAAAAGGACGTGGACGGCATGACCGACCTGTCCAACGCCGGCGTCTTTGCGGGAAAGCATCTGGGCTATGCGCCTTGCACCCCAGCCGCCTGCATGGAGATTCTGGACTATTACGGCATTGACTGCACGGGGAAAAAGGCGGTGGTCATCGGTCGGAGTCTGGTGGTGGGAAAGCCCGCTGCCATGATGCTGCTGGGGAAGAACGCCACCGTGACCGTGTGCCACACCAGAACGGTGGACGTGGCTGCGGTAGCTCGGGAGGCCGACATTTTGGTCTCCGCCGCCGGAGTTCTGCGTTCCCTGACGAAGGATTTCGTCCGGCCTGGCCAAATCGTCATTGACGTTTCCATCAACTGGGACGAGGCCAAGGGAGGCATCGCCGGCGATGCGGTATACGACCAGGTGGAGCCCATTGTGGAGGCCATCACCCCGGTGCCCGGCGGCGTGGGCAGCGTTACCACCTCCGTGCTCATCAAGCACGTGATTGAGGCGGCGGAGCGCACCCAGTAGACATTTTTGCAAGCGGCGCATCGCCGCTTCCCGGCGGAACGGCTCCGGCGGGATTCCGGGATACGCCGCCATCCTTTCAAAATCAGAAAGAGAGTGAGCGTATGAATCTGTTTACTGCAGCGGAAACTGCGAACAACTATTCCGCCGCCGGTGCGGCGAAGACCAAGTTGCCCTTTTGGAAAATGCTGATTCTGGCCATTTTGGCCGGCATGCTCATCGGCTTCCCCTCCGCAGTGACCAATATGGCCTGCTACACCCAGACCTCCAACAGCGTAAGCCGGATTATTTCCGGATTGCTGTTTGCTTTTGGTCTCGGCATGGTAGTTCTCACCGGCTCGGAGCTCTTCACAGGCAATACCCTCATTACCATTTCCGTCCTGGACAAAAAGGCGAAGCTCACGGGAATGCTGCGGAATTGGATTGTGGTGTACATCGGCAACTTTATCGGCTCCATCTTTGTGGCGTTTCTCTGCGCCCAGTTTGGCTGGCTCAACGCAGCCAACGGCGACACGCCCAATGCCCTAGCGATCACCACCATGAAGGTCGCACAGGCCAAGATGACCATGCCCTTCTGGAACGCTTTCTTTATGGGCGTCCTGTGCAATATCCTGGTGACCCTGGGCGTTTTACTGTCTCTGTCCGCCAAGGACTTTACCGGGCGGATTTTGGGCGCCTGGATTCCTGTGATGTTCTTTGTGGTCTGCGGGTTTAACCACTCCATTGCGGATATGACCTACTGTACCATGGGACTGTTTGCGAAAAACATTTATGCTGAGGGCGCGGCGTTCACCCAGCTCACCTGGGGCAATTATTTTGCCGGGAATATGCTTCCTGTGACCCTGGGGAATATCCTAGGCGGTTGCATGGTGGGCTTTATCATGTGGTTCTGCTATGTGCGCAGGGCTGAGGCCAAAAAGAAGAAATAATTCTTTGTGATTACTATGGCCCTGCACAGCTATCAAAACAGCGAGAAGTCTGTAAATTTTGCTGCCGTTTTTTTCGGCGCTCGCTAGTCATATCACAGCTATTCTGAACTGAGAGATAGACGAAATCCCCAGGCATACCTTGCCTGGGGATTTCTATACCGTTTCACATGCCGCCTTCCGGTAAAAGAAATCAAATGAAGCATAATAGAATATCCTTTCTGGGAGAATGATAGGAGCGGATTGCTTTTTTTAAAAAGATGTGCTATCCTACAACTAGTTAGATTAGACTAATTTTGCACGGAATCTTCACCCGCCAGGCGGCGCCGGCTGGAGTGAAGACCCGGAAAGGATGATGAATTGAATGCATTCCAGATCCATAACCCATGTGACAGGCCGTGAGATTCTCGATTCCAGAGGAAACCCCACCGTGGAGGCAGAGGTCTGCCTGGCGGATGGAACGATTGGCAGGGGAGCGGCGCCCAGCGGCGCTTCCACCGGTGCGTTTGAGGCGCTGGAGCTGCGAGATCAGGAGCAGGGCCGCTTCGGCGGAAAGGGCGTATTGAAGGCGGTAGAACACTTGAAAAAAGAGCTCTGCCAGGCGGTCCTCAATTTGGACGCGGCGGAGCTAGCGGCCGTGGACCAGGCTATGATGGCGGCGGACGGGACAAAGGATAAATCCAGGCTAGGCGCCAACGCGATTCTGGCGGTTTCCATTGCCTGTGCCAAGGCAGCGTCGTTGTCGCTTCGCGTACCCCTGTACCGCTTCTTGGGCGGCATCAACGGCAATCGGCTCCCGGTCCCCATGATGAACATTTTAAACGGCGGCGTCCATGCGGCCAATACGGTGGATGTGCAGGAGTTTATGATTTTGCCCGTGGGCGCAAAGAGCTTCCGGGAGGGTTTGCGCTGGTGCACGGAGGTTTACCACAGCTTGGCGGCTTTGCTGCGGTCTCAGAGGCTTACTACCTCTGTGGGAGACGAGGGGGGCTTTGCTCCGGATTTGGCCAGCGACGAGGAGGCGCTCCAGTGTATTCTGGAAGCGATTTTAAGAGCGGGCTACAAGCCCGGAGAGGAGTTTGTCTTGGCCATTGACGCCGCTTCCAGCGAGTGGAAGGCAGAGGCGCAGGGCCGGTACCGACTTCCAAAGAGCGGAAAGCAGCTCACATCTGGGGAATTGGTGGCCCACTGGAAGGACCTCTGCGATCACTATCCCATTTACTCCATCGAAGATGGTCTGGACGAGGAGGATTGGGAGGGCTGGCAGCTACTCACCAAAGAGCTGGGCGATCGCGTGCAGCTGGTTGGCGACGATTTGTTTGTCACCAATCCCACGCGCCTGGAGAAGGGAATTCGCCTGGGGTGCGGGAATTCTATTTTAATTAAGCTTAACCAGATTGGGACTGTGACCGAGACCCTGGAGGCCATCCGTACGGCGCATCATGCCGGCTATCGCGCTATTGTCTCCCACCGTTCCGGGGAGACGGAGGACACCACCATTGCGGATTTGGCGGTGGCGCTGAATACCTGCCAGATTAAAACCGGCGCGCCCTGCCGGAGCGAGCGGGTTGCCAAGTACAACCGCCTGCTGCGGATCGAGGAAGAATTGGGGGAGAGCGCCAGACATCCGGGTTTTGATGCCTTCCGGGTCAGCCGGTAGGGAACCCAATGAAGCGAGCGCTGCCGGCTAAAACGAGCTGGTGGCGGAAAGGAGGTATCTCATGCAATCTGTGTTATGGGCCACCTTAGGTACGGGGTTTACGTTCCTTATGACAACCCTGGGCGCGGCCATGGTATTCTTTTTCCGAAAAACCGTCAAGGCTCAGGTCCAACGGATATTTCTGGGCTTTGCGGCGGGTGTGATGATTGCAGCGTCTGTCTGGAGCTTGCTAATTCCGGCGATTGAAGAGGCAAGCGCGGCAGGAAAAATCGGTTGGATTCCCGCTGCGGGCGGCTTTTTGTTCGGCGTTGCTTTTTTGATGGGACTGGACGGCTTGCTCCCGCACCTGCATTTAGATGCCGGCCGGCCTGAGGGCTTGCCCGCCTCCTGGAGGCGGACCACGCTGCTGATGCTGGCGGTCACCCTGCATAATATCCCAGAGGGGATGGCGGTTGGACTCTCCTTCGCCCTGGCCGCCCAGCACGGCGAAGACCCGGCGGCCGTGTCAGCTGCGGCGGCCCTGGCCTTAGGCATTGGCATTCAAAACTTCCCGGAAGGCGCGGCCATCTCCCTGCCTCTGCGGCAGGAGGGCATTTCCTCAGGGCGGTCTTTCCTGTATGGCAGTTTGTCCGGCGTTGTGGAGCCGATTTTTGGTATTCTCGTGGTGCTGATTGCCGGTACGATTCAACCGCTGATGCCGTGGCTGCTCTCTTTTGCCGCTGGCGCGATGCTGTACGTGGTGGTAGAAGAGCTGATTCCTGAGGCACATTTGGGAGAGCACTCCAATGTAGGCACCTTGGGCGTCATGGCTGGGTTTTTGATTATGATGATCCTGGATGTGGCCCTGGGTTGAAAGGAATAAATATAGTGGCGACTTGTGGTCGCCCGCATATGCTTTTCCTCCGTCGCAGGTATCTGCTTGCAAGAAGGACGGCGGGCAAGCGCAGTTCGCCCCTATGACTCCGTTCCTGGCAAATCCGACAAAGTCAGCTAAAAAAACGCAGCCTGTCGAAATCGCTGTTCGACAGGCTGCTATTTTCGTTTCTGCTTACAGCTTACAATAGGCCGCCGCGGTCTGCGCTGCAACCCTCGCGTTGTTGAAAACCAACTGAATGTTGGAAGCAAGGCTGTCGCCGCCGGTGAGCTCCGCCACCCGGGCCAGTAGGAAAGGTGTGGTTGCCTTGCCGTGAATACCCTGATCCCGGCTCTCTTTCACGGCCTGGTCGATGGCACCGTTGATCACCGCCGGGTCCATGGCGTATTCAGTGGGAATGGGGTTCGCTACCAGCATACCGCCGCCCAGCTCCATTTCGTTCTGCGCGAAGAAAGCGGCGGCCAGTTCCTGGGGCGTATCGATGCGGTAGTCCACACCGAAGCCGGAGATCCGGGTGTAGAAGGCAGGCAGCTCCTCAGTGCCGAAGCCGATGACGGGAACCCCGTGGGTTTCCAGGTATTCCAGGGTGAGGCCCAGATCCAAAATGCTTTTCGCCCCGGCACAGACCACCAAAACGGGAGTGTGGGCAAGTTCCTCCAAATCAGCGGAAATGTCCATGGTGGTTTCGGCGCCCCGGTGAACACCGCCGATGCCCCCGGTGGCAAAGATGCCAATACGGGCCATATGGGCGATGATCATAGTAGTTGCCACGGTGGTGGCGCCGTCCTGGCCTCTGGCGCAGAGCACGGCCAGGTCCCGGCGGGAGGCCTTGGCAATGGCCTGGCCCTTTTTACCAAAGTATTCAATTTCCGCCGGAGTCAAGCCGGCTTTGAGCTTACCGCCGATGATGGCGATGGTGGCGGGTACCGCGCCGTTTTCCCGGATGATCTGCTCTACCTGGAGCGCGGTTTCAACATTCTGCGGGTAGGGCATACCGTGAGAAATGATGGTGGATTCTAGGGCGACTACGGGCTTTCCCTGGGCAATAGCCTGGGCAACCTCGGGCTTGACCTCTAAATACCGATTCAGTTGCATCATATATCCTCCCAATATCAATAGTCTTGCGCCGCTGAGTGGCGGGGTATGCGAAAGATCGTCTGTTTACAGCTCCATTCGCTGCCGCAGGGCTTCGGCGGAGAGCTTGGGGTTTATTGTCTCGGCGCCCTCAGCGGCAATTGCTGCGGCGGACAATCCTGCCAGGGCGGTCTCCTCCAAATCCGCGCCTTGCAGATAGGCCCAGACCAGCCCTGCCATGAAGGCGTCGCCAGCTCCCGTGGTGTTGACCGGTTCCGCGGGGCGGCAGGGAAGCAGCGCCTGGCTCCTGTGGTCTGCAGCTAGGACACCCCTGGTACCCAGAGAGAGAAAAACCCGGCGCAATCCGGTTCCTAACAGCTGATCAGCCGCCTGGCGCAGGCTGGCTTCGTCGGTAATGGACACCCCGGACAGCAGCTCCGCCTCCAGCCGGTTGGGCTTAAGTGTGTGGAGCCGGCCTAGCAGCCTGGTCAGCTTCGTCGCTTTGGCGGTGGAGACCGGGTCCACAAAAATGGGCGGGCTACAGTTTTCCGCCAGAAATTGCAGAGACTCCGGCGGAAGGTTGGTATCTGCGACGATAAGCTGCGCGTTGTTGAGAAGACTCAGGTTTGCACGCAGATAAGAGGGCGTGATTTTCGTACAGATATCCATATCGGAAACCGCCAGGGCCATATCGCCGTCCGGACCGTTGAGATACAGGTAGGTGGAGGTGGCTCCTCCGGGTACCTGCAGGGCGTGGCTGATATCGATGCCCTGCTCCCCGCAGGAAGCAGCGATCCGCTGGGCGTATAGGTCGTCTCCAAAAGCGGTGAGCAGCCGCACATCGGCACCCAGCAGGGCGATGTTGTGAGCGATGTTCCGGCCCACGCCTCCCAGGCTCATATGGACCCGTCCGGGATTGGAGTCCCGGGGAACCAGGGCGTCAAAAGATTGGCCTCCGATGTCCATGTTTACGCCCCCAACGACCGCCGCATAGGTGCCGGAGCGCAGGACATAGCCCTTGCCGGCAATGTAGCCCTTCTTCATCAGGTTGGATATATGGACCGCCACAGAGGACCGGGTGATGCCGGCGCGTTCCGCCAGGGCCTCCTGGGATATCATGGGGTCTTGTTCAATCCACTGCAGGATTTGCCGTTCCCGTTGTGTCATGGCCTTCTCCTAAACATTTATTTAAAAATAATCGTATGCTTATTATACTCCATACGGCGATAATGTCAAGGATATTTTGTGGGGCTGAGAAAAAATTTATGATTGACAGGGGACAATATCTGTGCTAAAATAAATCAGAAAACAAAGAAGGCCGGACTCCCGCCTCACCTCCTGCTTCGGCTAAGAGGTCAACATTCCAGAACCTCCAGTGGGAGATCTGTGTTTTGTGGCGGGTGCATTGGCATCCGCTTTTTCTTTTGGATTCGGAAATTGGAGGTGTTTTCCCATCGGCAAATTTGATCATCAACTCAACGAGGAAATTCGGGACAAGGAAGTCCGGCTCATCGCCGCGGACGGTACCATGCTGGGCATCGTCGCAGGTGTGGAGGCAAATCGCATGGCAGAGGAGCAGGAGCTGGACCTGGTGAAGATTTCGCCCAGTGCGGTTCCTCCTGTGTGTAAAATCATGGATTACCGGAAGTTCTGCTTCGACCAGAAGAAGCGGGAGAAGGAAGCCAAAAAAAATCAACGGGTGGTGGAGATCAAGGAGATTCGGATGTCTCCCGGCATCGATACCAACGACTTTAATACCAAGCTGAAAAACGCCCAGAAGTTCCTGAACGAGGGAAACCGGGTGAAGGTTTCCGTGCGGTTTCGGGGTCGTGAAATGGCGCATACCAACATCGGCGAGAAGCTGCTGTTGGAGTTTGGCGCCGCCTGCTCGGAGATCGCCAACGTTGAGAAGAACCCCAAGCTGGATGGTCGATTTATGGCGATGTTTTTGTCCCCCAAGATTGCCAAATAACCTCAGCGACGTTTACGATATGGAAGGAGTTTCAACATGCCAAAACTGAAAACCCACAGCGGTGCAAAAAAGAGATTTAACCTGACCAAAACCGGTAAGGTAAAAAGAGCGCATGCGTATAAAAGCCATATCCTCACCAAAAAGGACACCAAGCGTACCCGCCGTCTGCGCAGCACGACATACGCCGACGTGACCAACGTGGAGACCATCAAAAAGATGATCCCTTACAAATAATTGGAATACAATAGGAGGATTGTGAGCAATGGCTAGAGTAAAAGGCGCGATGATGACGCGCAAAAGAAGAAATAAGACCCTGAAGCTGGCGAAATCCTATTGGGGTTCCAAATCCAGACACTTTAAGATGGCCAAGCAGGCCGTAAAGAAGTCCGCGGTGTACGCTTATGTGGGCCGGAAGCAGAAGAAGAGAAACTTCCGCAGCCTGTGGATCACCCGAATTTCTGCGGCGGTGGCGCCCTATGGAATGAATTACTCCCGGTTTATGAACGGCATGAAGAAGGCCGGCGTGGAGCTGAACCGGAAGAGTCTGTCGGAGATGGCAGTGCAGGACCCCGCGGCCTTTGCCGCTGTGGTGGACCTGGCGAAGAAGTCGCTATAAGAGCCGCCTGGAATTTGCGTCCATACGGCCCCGGAATGAAACGCGCTCCTATGGAGCGCGTTTCGTAAGCCCACGAGGGACCGGGGCCAACCTATGAATTCCAAGATCGGAAGCCGTGGGAATCGTGCGTCTTAAGGACTCCATTCGCAGGGGTCGGGGGCGCGTTTTCTTTCGCCCCCAAAAGGAGGCTTTTAACAGTATCAAACTGCCCTGCGGTTAATACCACAGGGCAGTTTTTTATATGGTACCGTTTCCATTCAGGGATGCTTGCCGCTTTGCAGCTGCGCCAGCTTCTCAAGCAGCGCCTGCCGGCCGGCCGCCGGGTCCTCCAGAGTCAGCACGGTTTCTTCCATGGGACACATGCCCGTGCCGGTTCGGTTGATAATTTGCGTAACGCCGGACTCCTGCCATACGGGGATGCCCCGATCCTGCAGATATGTACGGGCGGCGGCGCTGACCACCAGGCCATACACCGCCTTTACACCGCCCAGGACAAAGATCATGGCGGCGGCCTTGCCCACGATGCGGTCGCAGACCACGGCGCCGTTCAGGCGCCCGGCGTCGTAGAGATCCAGAATAGGCCGGATACCCCGGCCTAAAGCGGTTTGGGAAATTGCGCCGTTTTGCAGCACCGCTACGCTATAGTCACCCTGCCGGATCTGTTCCAGGGTCTGGGAGAGAATTGCGTCCATGGTATTACCCCCACAAAGCAGACAGCATGGGAATGATCTGCTTCTTTCTTGACATGACCTTTGGCAAAAATACGGTATTGTCCCGGGCAACGGCGTTAAAGGCCTGCTTGATGGTTTCATCGTCTCCCAGATAGATAAGCTGAGTCCCCTCCAGCAGCACGTCCGTGAGCATGAGGATCATCATGCTGTAGCCCCGTTCTTGCATGGTGCTGCGCATCAGGTCCAGGAACTCCTCCTTCCGATGCAGGAGCCGGGGAGAGTCCACGCAGGTAATTTGACTGACGCCGAAATAGTGCCCGGCAATGTGAAATTCCTTGAAATCTGTAAACAGCAGATCCTCCAGAGAGCGGTCCTCCCCCGAGGAGGCGGAAAAAATGGCCTGACCCAGCTCGTCCAGGGAGATTTTGGCAATGCGTGCCATACGCTCGGCCATGCGCCGGTCCTGCAGGGTGCAGGTGGGAGATTTGAACATAACCGTGTCTGAGACAATGGCGGCAGCCATGAGCCCGGCCATTTTTTCAGAGGGCATGAGGCCCCGTTCCTGAAACATACTGGCCACAATGGTGGTGGTGGAGCCCACGGGCTCGTTTCTCACATAGATGGGATTGGTGGTTTGGATATCCGCCAGCCGGTGATGGTCGATAATCTCCAGAATTTCCGCCTCATCCAGACCGGGAACGGACTGGGCGGTCTCGTTGTGGTCTACCAGGACCACCCGCTTTCGGCGAGGACGCAGCAGATGATTTTGGTACAGCATGCCGGCCACCCGCTCCCGCTCGTCCAAAATGACGTAACAACGGTCCCGCCGCTTGAGGACCACTTCCTTTACGTCGTCCACCAGGTCCCGCAGATGAAAGTGAACCAGGTTTTCAGTCCCGCAGATTCGCCCAATGGGGGTGGAGTGGAATATTAGGCGCACGGCGCGATAGGCATCATGCGGCGTGGAGATGACGCAGGTCCGGGTTTCCAGCGTCCGCAGGCTCTCGTCCAGTTCTGCCTGGCAGAGAATTAGGCAGTTAACCCCCAACTCCAGGGCCCGGCGAATCATATCCGGCTGGTGGCCGCAGATCACAATGGAATCCGTTTGAGAGAACAGCAGGTTTTCCCGGCTCTGGGGCAGGGCGATGGTCACTTCTCCGCTGATGGTATCTATGAAGTTCCCAGCGTCATTGAGGAGCTTGCCCTCCAGGACACTCAGGACGTTAAAAACGGGGACCTGGTCCAGTCTGGGGCGGTTCACGGTCTGCACGTCGTAGGCGGCGATGTCCTCCGGCGTCAGGATGCCGAATAGAGTGCCGTCCTCATTGGTAACAGGCAGGGCGGGTAGATTCTTATCCTCCTGGAGCACGGCCCAGGCCCGGTCCACGGTTACCGCTGCGCCCAAGGCGGGCGGCGTGTCGTACTCCAGATCCCGTACCTGCGTGTACATGGAGTTGATGCGCACTGGCGGTTGGAAGTCGAACCGGTCCAGCACCAGTTGGGTTTCGTCGCTGATGTGGCCCAGGCGGGCGGGCTGGTACTCCCGGTCTCCCAAAGCGTTGCGCAGCGCGGCGTAGGCCATGGCGGAGACAATGGAGTCGGTATCCGGGTTTCGATGCCCGGTGACATAAATGGGGTCCATTGGCAGGCTCCTTTCAAGCAGAGGCTCAGCGCTGGGGAGAGAGCTTGGCGGACAGGCGGTCCATCCAAAAGGCCACGGCAAAGCCCGCGGCCAAGCAGGTCAGCGACAGCAGAACCTCATGCAGCGACCCGTAGGACAGCGGGATGATGGCAACCGCCGAAGCGGCGACCACCCCGAAAATGGTGTGGAACATGCTGGTGTAGTGCCGCCGCAGTAAATGGTCCATGGCTTTGGACAACAGCAGAATTGTGACGACAAGGCCTGCCAGCATGGGGCCGACGACGCTCAGGTCCAGCGCCGCGATTCCAGCCGTCATCGGCTGGTACAGGCCCAAGGAAATCAGAAAGGAAGAAGAGCTGAGGCCGGGTACCACAATGCTCACACCCCAGAGCACACCACAGATCAGATACCAGAACGGGGTAGGGGTGATGGCGGCCCGCTGGCCGTGCTGCAGAAACAACAGCAGGCCGAGCATCAGGGAAAAGCCCAGCGCCATACACAGCCAGGCGCTTTTGGGCCTGCCCTGCTTGCCGACAGTCTGAAACAGCCCGGGCAGGGTGCCCACGATCAAGCCAAGAAATAAAAAGGTGGCCAGGGTTGGAGAATGGAGGAACAGCCAGTTGATCGCGCCAGCCAGGCCAAAAAAGCCGAGCACGCCGCCCGCGCCCACTGCTAGAAACAGCTTCCAATATTTTTTAATGTGGCTGGGATGCGCCAGCGTTTCCACCATGGGCTGGTAAATTCCAAAAATTACGCAAAGCACGCCGCCGGATATTCCCGGCAGAATTGCGCCGCTGCCTATCAGGGCGCCCTGGACGATTCGGAACAGCCAGATTCCCCAGCGCTTGATGGTTTGGTTCCAAGTGTGTTCTTGCATAGTTTCTCCCAGAATCCAGGTTTCAACACCGCCGCAAGGAAATGGATGCAAATGGGAGCAGCGGTGAAACGGTTTTGTCCTAGTTTATCACCCTTTCCGCTGTGGCACAAGCAAAATACCGGAAAAGAAATCTTAATTTTTTGTTTCCAGTGTAATTTCACCTGCCAGGCTTTGTTGGAACAGCGCCCGGACCTCCTCTGGGGACAGACCCTGGCCCAAAGCCCACATGAGCTTGGTGGTGGCGGCCTCCGTGGTCATATCCCTGCCCTGGATGACCCCCATGTCCAACAGCTTTTTGCCCACCTGATATACGCTGAGGTTGCTGCTGTCATAAAGACACTGGGTGCAGATGACCACGGACACGCCCCGCTCAACCGCGGCCCGGATGCCATGTCCGGGGTTCTGGTGCAGGAACTGCATGCCCCCCAGGCCGAAGGCCTCCACCACGATGCCCCGATACCCCATTCCCGCTAGGGCGTCGAAAATCTCCGGGTCTAAGCCCGGCGCTAGCTTCAGCAGAAATACCTTTGCGCTGACCTCCGTACGCAGGCGGGCAGGGCCGGTCCGCTTTGGGAGGACCTGGAGGTCCAGCCCGAGACCGGCGGCGGTGACCAGCCCTACATAGCGGCTGTTGATGCTCTCAAAGGCGGAGAAGCCGGAGGCCCGCACCTTCACGGCCCGGCAGCCCAGCATCACCTTTCGATCAAAGGCTAAAAAGACGCCGGGCTGCCCGGTGGCGGCCATGGCAAAGGCGGTCCGCAGATTTGCCGGCCCGTCGGACAGAAAATCTGCCAGGGGAAGCTGGGAACCTGTAAATACCACAGGCAGGTCGATGTTTTCCAACATGTAAGTGACCATGGAGGCGGTATATGCCATGGTATCTGTGCCATGGGAGACCACAACCCCGTCGTAGACGCCCCGGGCCGCGAAGATCGCCTGGGCAATGGACACCCATTCCTCTGGCTGGATATTCGAGGAATCCAGGCACATTAAATCCCGGACTACAATTTGATAATAGGTCCGGAGCTGACTCAGCTCCCGATCCATAACCTCGCTGCGGCGGGGCTCCAGGCCCTCTCCGCCGGGGAGGGAGGCGATGGTACCGCCTGTGGTGATGAGCAAAATGTGCTTCTTTTCACGCCCGTTCATAAAAAGACCTCCTGGGGCTGTCAATTTTTCTTATTATAGCCCAAAGCTGCTCAGAAACGCAAGGAAAATCGTATGAACCGGCGATAAGCGGCGGTCTTTTGGCCAAACACGCGGGATCGGAAAGTCTAGATCGGTCTTATGAGTACTTCTGTCCGCATTAAGAGGAAAGAAACTGCGGCCCCCTTGCAATTTGTTCTAAAATGGGGTACAATTATTCTATATAACGCATCAATTTAAGGCCTGGATCTGAACGGGAGGGATTTTTATGACAGTATTGGTAACGGGCGGCATGGGTTACATTGGCTCCCACACGTGCCTGGAACTTTTACAGCATGGCTACCAGGTAGTCTGCATCGACAACCTTTGCAACAGCAGCCTGGTATCCATCCAGCGGGTGGAACAGATCACCGGGAAGACGGTGAAAACTTATATTGGCAATGTGCGGGATGAGGCGTTGCTGCGCCGGGTTTTCTCAGAAAACAACGTAGATTCTGTGATTCACTTTGCCGGGCTTAAGGCGGTGGGCGAGAGTGTCACCAAGCCCTGGGAATATTACGACAATAACCTAAACGCCACCTTGGCTTTGACCAAGGTCATGCGGGAGGTGGGCATGAAGCGCCTGATTTTCTCATCTTCCGCCACGGTTTACAGCGCTGACAATGCAATGCCGCTGCAAGAGACCAGCCGCACCGGCGGTTGCACCAACCCGTACGGTTGGACCAAATATATGACCGAGCAGATTCTCTCCGATCTGGCTGTTGCAGACCCTGCGTGGTCTGTGGTGTTGCTCCGGTATTTCAATCCCATCGGCGCCCACAAGAGCGGGCAAATTGGAGAGGACCCCCGGGGAATTCCCAGCAACCTGATGCCCTACATCACCCAGGTTGCCATCGGGCGGCGGGAGCGTCTGAGCATATTTGGGGACGACTATCCCACCCCGGACGGCACCTGCATCCGGGATTACATCCACGTGGTGGATTTGGCCAGGGGCCATGTGGCGGCGGTAGAGTACGCGGTTTCTCACCAGGGCGCTGAGGCCATCAATTTGGGTACCGGCAAGGGTACCAGCGTGCTGGAGATGGTCCACACCTTTGCGCAGGCCACGGGAGTGGACATCCCCTATGAAATTGTGGGCCGCCGTCCGGGCGACATTGCCGTTTGCTATGCAGACCCGTCCAAGAGCAGACGTCTGCTGGGATGGACAGCGGAGAAAACCCTGGCGGACATGTGCTGGGACGCCTGGAATTGGCAGAATCAAAATCCCATGGGTTACGGGGAGTAAATCAGGCGATGGGAAAGCCATGCTGCGGGACAGCCTCTGTCGCCCGCCGGGGGGTCTTCAGCCGGTCCAGAACGGTGAGCATGGGGAACGCGCTGGCTGCAGTTTTCTCACCCAACCCAGCGCCGTTGCTTCGGCAGCGCGCCGTCTGGTATGAACGTTAAAAGCTTGCTTTGCTTCAGGATACAGGGGAAATGAAAAACTTCGTGTGATGTAACCGCGTCACACGAAGTTTTTTTCTATCAGATAGCACTTAAATCCGAAAGCCCCGCAAATCCTCTGGAATTTCATCCTCTGCTAGATTTTTCACTGCATTTTCAGTACCTGCTGCGATTGCCGTGTCGTAGTACCAGCACTTATATTGGAGTGTATTCTTGGTTTTTTCCAGCATAGCGATCTGGTTTTTGATTTCCTCTAAACGGTTATAAAACAGGTTTCTCCGTTTTTGTAAGGATGAATCCCCTTCCTCGCACCAATTCAAAAACTCCTTAATATCTTTGATCGGCATCCCCGCGGTCTTCAGACACGCAATGACCCGGAGCGTGGCAATCTCCTTTTCAGAGAAGACCCGGGTGCCCCCATTGGAACGTCCCATTTCCGGGAACATTCCTTCCCGGTCATAATACCGCAGGGTTGAAATTGTGATGCCTGTCATGTGGGCCACTTCACCAATCGAGTGGTACATAAATGATTTTCCTCCAGTATTTTTAAAATTAGAAAAAATTCTCTTGACCTAAACCTAACTTTAGGTTTTATAATCATACTATACCATTCGAGTGGGCTTGTCAAGATAACTAACTGGGGCAAACCGTTGAAAGGAAAGGAAGATATTGACGTGGATATAAAATTTGATTTTTACAACCCAACGCGAATTCTGTTCGGCAGCGGATAGCTGAACGAATTGTGGGGCCAGCCAATGCCGGGAAGGAAAGCGCTCCTGCTTAGTTCAAACGGCAAATCTGCAAAGGCCAACGGCTATCTTGCCCGGACGATCGAGCAACTGGAAAAGGTCGATGTAGATTATGTCCTGTTTGACAGGATTATGGAAAACCCCGTCAAAGAAGTAATTATGGAGGGGGCAGCATATGCCAAAGTAAACGGCTGCGATTTCATTGTAGCGTTGGGCTGCGGCGTGGTGCTGGATACCTCCGTGGCGATCTCCGCGATGGCCACCAATCACGGTGACCTGTGGGAGTATGTCTGCGGCGGTACCGGCACGGGAAAGCCGCCTGCACACAAGGGCCTGCCCATTGTCACAATTTGCACCACCTCCGGCACCGGTTCTGAGATCAACTGCTGGGGCGTCATCTCCAATTCGGAAACCAAAGAAAAGATTGGCTTCGGCGACCCGGCCCTGACTCCGGCCTGGCTATCGTAGATCCAGAGCGGATGAGGTCCGTACCGCCCAAGTACACCGCCTACCAGGGTTTCGACGCCTTGTTTCACAACACAGAGGTAATGATCTCCAATGGCGTCAACATCCTCAGCGAGACGCTGGCGCTCTCAGCCATTGAGTGTATTGCCGAATACCTGCCCCGTGCGGTAAAGGATGGGACCGATTTGGAGGCGCGGGAGCATGTCGCCTACGGCAGTACGATAGCCGGCATGAACATGCAGCTCACCAGTACCACGGCAGAGCACGCCATGGAACACGCCATGAGTGCATATCATCCCAATCTGCCCCATGGTGCGGGACTGATTATGATCTCCCGGGCGTTTTATGCGTTCTTTCTGCAGCGACATGCCTGCGATGGACAGTTTATCAAAATGGCTAGGGCCATGGGTGTTCGCGGCGCCGAAAGGCCGGGGGATTTTATGACGGTGCTGATCAAATTGCAGGAGGCCTGCGGTGTGGCCGGTCTTAAAATGAGCGACTACGGCTTTACGTCTGATGAGTCTATGACCCTGGCAAAAGCAGCGCGTTCCATGCAGGGTGTGCTGTTTCTTGCCAACCCCTGCGAGATGACCGACGAGGATTGCGCTGCGATCTTCGACAAATCCTATCGGTAAGGAGGACAGGATGAAAAGAACCCTTTTACTGGCACTTGCGCTAATGCTCTTGGTCTTGCTGCCCGCGTGCGCCGCGGCTGGGGGCGGAGAAACCGCGCCGGATATTCCGCTGGGCACTTCCGATGCGGCGCAGAATTCCAAAGAAGCCGGCCAGAGCGCCGCCTTGACAGAACCGCCCTCCACGTCTTCGAGACGAGAGCCCGTTCCTACGGACGATACACCGAACATATTGATCGCATATTTTTCCTGCTCGGGGAACACGAAGCAGTTGGCGGAATTCGCTGCGGATGCACTGGGCGCGGACCTGTATGAGATCGTGCCGGAAACACCCTATACCGCTGAAGACCTCAATTACAAGGATGCGTCTACAAGAGCGGCCCGTGAACAGAACGACGCCAGCGCAAGACCCGAGATCTCCGGCCCCGTCCCCGATTTGGAAGCATACGAAATTGTATTTCTGGGCTACCCAATTTGGTTTGGACAGGCGCCTAGGATCATCAGCACCTTCCTTGAAAGCTGTGATTTTTCAGGCAAAACAATAGTTCCCTTTTGTACTTCCGGCAGCAGCGGTGTCGGTACCAGCGACACCAGCCTGTACGGGCTTTGTTCGGACTCCACAACATGGGTTTCCGGCACGCGTTTTGCAGGAGGGACCCCGAGGGAAACGATTGTAGCATGGATTAGTGAGTTGGATTTTGGCGGTGTGCCCAATTAAGGGCATGATAACAACAGACAGGAGGATCATTTATGCCAGATAATAAAAAAATTTTAGTCGCATATTTTTCTTGCAGCGGCGTAACGGCAAAGGCCGCGCGCGCGTTGGCGGACGTTACCGGGGCGGATTTGTATGAAATTCGACCGAAAGCGCCATATTCCTCTGCTGATTTAAATTGGAACAATCCCAGCAGCCGCAGCAGTGTGGAGATGAGCAATCCCTCCGCCCGCCCGGAGCTTGCCGGGGAGCTTCCCGATTTAGCGGAATACAATTCCGTTTTTATCGGCTTCCCGATTTGGTGGTATGTAGCGCCGCGGATTATCAACACCTTTTTGGAACGCTGCGACTTTTCCGGCAAGACCATCATCCCCTTTGCAACCTCCGGCGGCAGCGGCCTGGGCAAAGCAGAAGAAAAGCTGCAGGCCGACTGCGTCGCTTCCGCCGTTTGGCGTCCGGGCAAGCTGCTTAACGGCAGCGTGACGAACGACACATTGACTGCGTGGGTGAGCGGCCTGCGCCTGTAACGAAAGTATGGGCCGGGGATCCTGAGAGGGCTTGCCGCCATCCTGCGGAAGCTGGCGTTTGTATTTTTATGAATGGTGCGGCTCTCCGCCACGCAGGGAAATGCAAAGGCGCTGCCCCGAACGCAACGAACCCGGCGTGGCACAAGCTACGCCGGGTTTGCTTTAAACTGGATTAATTCTTTAACGGTCCTGTGCGCTTAGAGGGCGGCAGCATTTTTAGAGGCAGATTCTCGCAACGCCGCTAGCGGCTTAAAAGCCGGGCGATGGCGGTCCGATGCACCCGCATGGCGCCGGCGGGACAGAATTCTTGGCAGCAGAAGCAGTGGATGCAGGCGCTTTTTCGAATTTTGGGGAGCCGATCCTGCAGGACAATGGCCTTTGCCGGGCAGATGGCGGCGCATTTGCCGCACCCGATGCAGATGGAGGCCTGTACCCTGGGCTCCGCGCAAAGCGCCTTCTGAATAAAGCTCCCCTGAAGCCTCGCTAGCGGACCGTCGCCGCGGCCCCGGAACAGAAGGCTACTGGGCGCCTCCAGCTTTTGAAAGTCCGGCACCCGCAAGGCTGACAGGTCCCCGAAAATGGCCAAATCCTCCACCCGGGGCGGGATAAGGGCCCGTTCCAGGGCCGCTTCCAAGGTGGGCACATGGGAACGGGCCATGCCCAGCATGTAGGCGCAGGCCAGATCCAGGGTGTGCGGGCTACGGGATGCCAGCAGGGCGCCCACAAATCGGGGATTGCCCTGCGTGGGTCCATTACCCTCCATGGCCACCACAGCGTCGGTGAGACAGAGCGCCGGCTTAAAGTAATCGTTCAGGTCCACCAGCATACGGGCAAAGTCCCGGGCGTTGGGATAGCGGAAGTGATACTCCGGCTTCCTGGTGCCGGGGATTGCTCCGAACATATTTTTCGTCGCTGCGGACATGCCCATCATGCCGTGGCTTTTCAGCTTACAAAAGTTGACGATGATGTCAGCGTCCTGCAGGTAGCGGGTGTATGTAAATTGTTTTGCGACCATGGCCTCCGGGAAGACAGCTTCGGCTTGAGAAAAGTCCCGGTTCAGTTTGGCCCCCGCCGCCTCCACCTGATCCATGCCGGTGGCCTTATAAATATGCTCCACAAAGGGAGCGGTGTACAGCCCCCCTGGGCTGTCGCCCACGACCACCTGGGCGCCCTGGGCCAACAGCTGCTTCGTCAGAACCCGCAGCAGCATGGGGTGGGTGGTGGCCGCCGTCTCCGGCGCCAGCGCGGCCACCAGATTGGCCTTGATGACCACCCGCATGCCAGGCTTCACCCAGGACAATCCGCCCAGGGGAGCCAATACCTGCTCCAGGGCCTTTTGACAGGATATCTCCGTGTAATCGGGGCAGGGTACTACGGAAACTGCTGCGGACATGAGACCGCCTCCTTGGCAGGAAAGCACAGCCTAAGCCAGCATGTCACCTTCCTTTTCCTTTGCATGCAATCGCATGGTGTGTCAATAACACGCGGCGCCTCTGCACAGCGGGACAGGCGAAGGCCACGCTCTATTTCGTCTCAGTATAACACAGTTTGTCCCAGTTCGCAACGGTGTTGCCCCGGCGCCGGTCCCAGCTGGGCTAAGAATTGGCGCAAAGCAGGTCAGCCTGCTCAGGATGCCGGGAAAACCATTGATCCGCGTAAGAGCAGGTGGGGTTTGCTTTGAGCCCCCTGGCGCGAAGGTGTTCCGCAACCGCACACAGGAGCTGGTTCGCAATGCCCTGGCCTCGCAGGGAAGGGTCCACAAACGTGTGATTGATAGCGGCGACGCCCCGCGAAATGGGGAACGTGACTTCCGCAATCAGATTCCCCGCGGAGTCCAGAGCGAAAATGCGTTCCGGTTCTTGTTGAAACTTCATCTTACATCACCTCAAGGTTAACTTGCCCCATTTCTTTAAAAAAACACACGGCAGCGCCTTCCACCGAGGCTGCGAAGACAAGCTTGGATGCCAGACCGCTTCATGTCCGCGAGCAAAGTAGGTGGGGGGTTCCAGCACAATTGCCACATTTGCGGATGAAAGCAACAAAGGAAGGCCTGGCTTACCCCAATCCAGTTCAAAAGGTTGCCGGCGGGTAAGACCGCGGGCCCGTCTCCCAAGCCGGCGAATCTACGGACCGCATGCTAATGGGAACCTGGGCCCTGCTTGACCTGGAACGGCGGGCAATTGCTCGACAGAGATAGAAATCCCAGGCGGGACCGCTTAGGACTTGAGATTATTTGACCCGCAGGCTTTCGCGGCCAAAATAACGGCCAGGCTATCGCCTAACTGGGTAAAAAGCGCCGCCAGTACTGCGATCTCCTCTTCGGAACGGCCCTGCGTAATAGCGGCTGCCAACGCGCCCACTGTGGCGGGTAAAGATTCGGGGCAAGACATAAAGATCACCTCTTCAGTCAGTATATGCAAGCAAATGGCAACCCGCCAGAAGCCGCTTGGAAACGCTCGGATAAAAGAAAACCGCCCCGGTAAAGGGGCGGTAAACCAAATGGTGTTAAGCTTAAGCGACGCTGACGTTGACAGCGCGCAGTTTGCTGCTGTTTTTGGGATCGGCTTCGGTGTCGTAGGACACGCGCTGGCCTTCCGTCAGGTTGCGGAACCCATCGCCCAGGATTGCGGAGAAATGCACAAACACATCGCCGCTGCCATTATCGTTGGTAATAAAACCAAAACCCTTGCTCTCGTTAAACCACTTAACAGTACCATTATTCATATCGGTACCTCCATCATAATGTTATTCCAAAACAGTGCAAATAAAAATCACAGACCGGTAAGTCAAAATGGAAATTGACCTACAGCCTGTGACAATCAATCAGTACATTTAGAATACTCGCTTAGTATACACGAGGAATCTGAAAATTGCAAGCTTTATTTTTTAAAAATTTGATTCTCTGAAAGAAAACAAAAAATTACCCGGCCTGTTTGACAAGAGGAGGCGGGAGCTTCCTTTGCAGATGTACCAGAGAGGAGCTCCCTCCTGGCGGGCTTGCAAGATAGCTGCGTGGGGGAATTTTTATAATCTATTCTGTAGAAAAATAAAATTTTATTGAAAAAAGCTTGACTTGTAATTTAATATTTGGTAAATTTAATGTAGTTGACGGATATCTGAGTATAGATGCATTGAAGCGGAAAGCAAAAGGAGCGAGTGAACCGATGAAGTATTGCATTCGCAGATATCAGCATAAGTTGAAACGACTACGGGCCGATTACGTCCGCCGATTTTGGAGAGGGCGTTTTAGATGTATGCTTTCGTGCGCATGAGCGAACTGTGACCAGTTCGTTTATGCGCGCTTGTTTTTGGGGGCCACGCGCATAAATTGCGTCAGGAGAAAAGGAATCTTGTACCGCCGTCGAGATGAGAGAAGTATGGGAAGAGTAAATGCTAGGCCAGCATTTATTTTATATAGAGGGGGGCTTCATGGCAGAAAAGGGCGCCATTTCACCTGCCATCTCATTCCACAAAGGGTGTGGGCTGTATGCCGGCTGCGGCTGAAGTAAAACAGACGGCAAATTCAATTTTAAATAGGAGGTTAACATGAGAAGAAAGTTTGCGAGGCTGTTATCTGCCATTATGTTATTGACCGTGGTATTCTCCCTATGTGTTCCGGCATTGGCGGCTGCCCCCTATTCCCATGAGAATACCCATTCGTGCGATGCGCAGACCCATGGGGATGCAGATGCCTCCGTCGCCGCGTCTTGTACCACGCATACTTGGGGCGCAAATGAAAGCACCTTGGTGAAGGGGAAGGGGACATATATAACGTCCGTGCAATGTCGAACCTACTGGAAGGAAACAAGAACCTGTACAAAATGTGGGAGGGTCGAGGTCGTCAGATATTATTATGTAAACACGGATCAGCACGAGAACTATAAAAATATATACCGTGCGTCCTGCGATGGTACGTACCAAACTTGGATATGGAAATGCAATAGCTGCCTTAAAGACGGTTTTACTACCGTATACCGCTGCCCTGCAGGGCCACACAGAGGCGGATGTGTTGCGCTGCCTGTGTAAGCGCGGTCCTAACCCAGTGAGACTAAATTTATCCTCCCACGTGGATTGCCGCCCAATGTCCTGGAATCTGCTCCCCAATTCCAACCGCCTAAACTATGCTACTTGGCTGTGCGAGAAATAACAAAAAATACCTCTGGATTGTTAAATCCAGAGGTATTTTTATGGCAGCGGGTGAGGGATTCGAACCCCCGCAAACGGAGTCAGAGTCCGGTGTGCTACCGTTACACAAACCCGCTGTGTCGGCTGCAAGCAGCGTTTATTATTATACTCACGGACAGGAAAATGTCAAGCAGAAATTTCCTGCTAAGGGGGATTTTTTCGGGAAAGCGGGAGGGAAGCGCCTTGAATCGTACAACCAGTATTTGCATTTTCCTGCCATACCTGCTATAGTATAGCCACAAAGGGAGCGGCTAGACATGGTAAACTATGGAAGCGTGGTACAGGGAATTTTTCGGCAGAGGCCCAACCGGTTTATTGCCCATGTACAGATAGATGGCGGAGTGCAGCTCTGCCATGTGAAAAACACAGGCCGGTGCCGGGAGCTGTTGCTGCCGGGAGCGCGGGTTTGGTGCCGGTACGACTTAAACCCCCGGCGGAAAACCCATTATGACCTCATTTGCGTGGAGAAAAACGGCAGGCTCATCAATATAGACGCCCAGGCGCCCAACGGCGCCGCGTATGCATTTCTGGCATCCGGCGGGCTGGGGCGTTTGGAAGAGCTGCGGCCGGAATGTACGTTCGAGGATTCCCGCTTTGATTTTTCCTTCCTGAAAGAGGGAAGGCGCTGTTTTTTGGAGGTCAAAGGGGTCACGTTGGAGGACCAAGGGGTGGTGCGGTTCCCGGACGCGCCAACGGCTCGGGGGGTCAAGCATCTGCGCGGCCTGCAGCGGGCGGCTCAGGCGGGTCTGGGAGCCTATGTGCTGTTCGTGGTGCAGATGGAAAACGTCCGCTATTTGGAGCCCAACGACAGCACGGACCCCGCCTTTGGCGAGGCGCTGCGACAGGCGGCCCAGGCAGGGGTACAGATTCTGGCTATGGACTGCGCGGTGACGCCTGCAACCATGGAATTGCGCAAGCCGGTACCGGTCCAATTGGGGCGGAAGTAGGTTCAGAAAAAGGCGACGGCATTTTTTAATCGATGGAAGTTAAGATACCGCCCCGACCGCTTTTACGGCCGGGGCGGTTTTTATACAGTGGAGGCGGCGGCTTCCGCCGCAATGCGGGAAATCTGCTCGGCGAAAGCGGAGAAGAACTGCCCAATATGAAGCCCGTCCACCAAGGCATGATGCGCCAGGAGGGTCACCGGCATCCAAAGGCCCTCCTCCCGCCGCTCATATTTGCCGAAGGTAATGCGGGGGTTGCTGTCGGCGGGGTAGGGGACCGGCTGGGTCAAGGCGGTGTAGGTGACCCACGGAATACACGAAACAAAAAAGTGCGAGGTCTCGTCACTTGCGTCGTCGATGCCATGGGCGGTTTTCGCCTGCGCCTGCCGCGCCTCCCCCTCCCGTAAAAACGCAGCAAAGGGCATGCGGCAGTCCATTTGACAATAACAATAGGTGCCGTCGTCCAAAGCCACGGTATGGGAGGTGTCGCAGTGATCGAATTCCGCGATGCGGCCCGCCAAAATGCGCTGCCGCAGAGCGGGTACCTGATTGGCCGCCTTGGAGGCGGCGTAAAGGCAGGCCAGGAAGAAGGAACCGCCGCTGTGTTGAGAAGCAGCTTTTAGCTCCGTGACCTCCACAGGCGCAGTAAGCCCCACGTATGGGTATGCCATGGACTGAAAATAGGTGAAATGACTCCGGCGGGGGTACTGGTCCAGGTCGAGGAACCGCATGGACATGAAAGACACCTCCTGCTCCTAAAAAGAATAAATTAAAGAATGGCTTTTAAGTCACAAAGCCTGCGGATTTCCCAGTCAATGCGCAGGCCGGCGGGTTTTGGCGCGCCCTTGGGGTTCAGCCAGCAGGTAGAGAGTCCAGCGTTGTTGCCCCCCTGCATATCGGAGGTCAAACTGTCCCCGATGATGAGAGCCTGCTCCGGATGGAAGTCTGGGATGCGGGCAAAACATTTTTGGAAGAACAACAGGGAGGGCTTGTTGGCGCCCAGCCGCTCGGAAATGAAGATATCTTGAAAGTAGTCAGAAATGCCCGCGCTGCGCAGCCGGGAATCCTGTACCTTCGCGGTGCCGTTACTAGCCAGGTACAGGCGGTATTTGGGAGCCAGATAGGAGAGGATTTCCGGGGCGCCTTGAATAAAATAGTGCCCCTGGCACAGGAGGTCCTCGTAGCGGGTCCGGCAGAGCGCCGGGTCCGCGTCAATGCCCTGCTCCTGAAACAGAGCGGCAAACCGCTGCACTAGAACCTGGTCCCGGGTCAATTCTCCCCGCTCCAGCCGCTGCCAGTGCTGTTTATTCACCTGACTGTATCGTTGAATCAGAGCCTCCGTGGGCGCCACCCCTACGGACTGCAGAGCCTTGGCAACGGCAATCGCCTCTGCCTTCTGAAAGTCCAGCAGCGTGTCGTCTAAATCAAAGAATACAAACTGGTACATGCGTTCCTCCCTCGGCGGCGCGCCGGCGCCGCCGCTCATAATAGCGAAAAACGTCGTCGTCCCGGAGGTGTACAAAGCCCAGCTTCTCCAGAACATGCTGGCTGCGGAGGTTCCGTCGGACCGTGTCGGCCAGCAGGACCTCCAGGTCCAGGGTCTCGAAGGCATAGGAAATCAGCTGCTCAATGGCGGCGGAACCATAGCCCTTTCCCTTGACGGCATCGCACTGCAGCGCAATGCCAAAGCAGGCGGATTTGGCGGCCCGGTCGATATGCTTGAGATAAATATCCCCCACGGCCTCGGGCCCGGCATAGATGAGGAAATACCGCCGGCTTGTGTCCTGCATCCGGAGGTCAAAGGCTCGGTCGCATTTCTCTCGGTCATAGGCATAGGGCGTCTGATCCATCATGGGGTCGTTTACATACCCGCGCCAGAAGGCGTGCCAGCTTTCTCTGGTGCAAGGGCGCAGACAGACGGCAGCGCTCATCTTCTTTGCACCTCCTCAATTTGGTTAGCAATGGCGGCGAAGGCGGGGATGTCCAGCTTCTCGCCCCGGATTGTGGGGGAGATCCCACAGCCGGAGAGCAGGGCCGTCAGGGCCTCTTTCCCCAGCTCCGGAAACCCGGCGGCCAGGGCGTTGCACAAGGTTTTGCGTCTCTGGGCGAAGCTGGCACGGACCACCCGGAAGAACATGGCCTCGCTGATAACCGGGCAGGGGGGACCGGACCGGACGCAGAGGCGCACCACGGCGGAGGTGACCTTCGGCCGGGGCGTAAAACAGGAGGGGGGTACATCAAAGAGAATCTCTGGCGCTGCGTAATACTGGCAAAACAGGGAAAAAGCGCCGTAGTCCGAGGTTCCGGGTGCTGCGGTGATGCGGGCGGCCACCTCCTTTTGCACCATGACGGTGACCGCCTCGAAGCACCGGGCCTGCAGCAGCGCCGCCAGGGTCGGAGAGGTGATATAATAGGGCAAATTGGCGCAGGCCATGGGTCGCAGCCCCTGAAAACGTGTCCGGACCACAGCCTGCAGGTCCAATTTTAGAACGTCGCCCCATAGGAGCTCCAAATTCTGGAATTCCCCCAGGGCCTCGGCCAGCACCGGCTCCAGAGAGCGGTCCACCTCCACGGCTGTCACTTTACCGGCCCGCAGGCAGAGCTGCTGGGTCAAAGAGCCCATGCCGGGACCTACCTCCAAAACGCCGCAGTCAGGCCCGATGCCCGCCGCCTCGGCAATTTCTCTGGGGACCCAGGAGGCGACAAGAAAATTTTGCCCCTTGGATTTGGAGAAGTGGAAGCCGTGGCGGCGCAGTAGCGTTTGCACTACCTGGGGATTACACAAATCAAGCATAGTAAAATCCGCCTTTCCCTGCTATTTTAGCAGAAAAGGAGTGGATGTGCAATTACAATTCTCAGGTCGCCTTTCGATGTTGGGGGAAGGGATTCCGCAGAGAAGATAGCGCGAGAGGAATTGCTGGTTTTCTGTGCAATCAGGCGATAAAAATGCCCGGTCTGACGAAAAAGTCGCTTCGCCAGACCGGGCATTACAGAAAGTATCTCAGTCTAAAATGTACACGGTACAGGACCGCCGGCCAAATTCAAAGCATTCAGCCACGGTGTTGAAATACAGGTCGATCTTGTTGCCTTTGATGCCGCCGCCACAGTCCTCCGCTGTTGCATAGCCGTAGATGTAAGCCCCGTCGTCAGAGACAATGTACATCCGGGTCCCATAGGGAATCACAGTGGGATCCACTGCGATGGCGCCATAGCGGGCTACGGTTCCCGTAGCGGTGGTGCCGGTGTAGCCCTCGCAGCTATAGGCGGTTGCGGTGACGCTGAGCGCCCTTTTATAGGAGATGACCTCTCCGGAGGCGGTGGTGATGGTTTTGCCGGTGTTGGCAGGCGGAATGGCGTCGCCGCCGGAAGAGTCTGGACGGCTCGTACTACCGGAGCCTTGGGAGGGCGCTGATATTGCGGGTTCTGTCTCCGGTACATAGGTCCGGTCCTTGCCCTCCTGCTCTTTGTTGGAGCGGTCAATGCCCCGGGCCACGATAGCGGTTACAGGGGCCTTCAGAACCTGTTCCTGGACAATGACCCGGGACGCCTCCGCGCCGTTTTCGTAGGTGACGCGGGCGGTGCGGCGAACGCTACCTTCCCGACCAGCCGTCAGGACCTGCTCTTCCCCGGGCGCCAGCGAGGCGTCCGTACAGTATATCGTATCATAGGGTTCTGTCTGTATGTACTCCACAGTTTGGTGGCTTAGATAGACCACTTCGATGACCATGCCGTCGTAGGTCTGCGCCTCCAGATTCGGGGTGATTTGCGTCGCTTCCCCCGGGGAGATGCCCAACTGCTGTAGAATTTCAGCGACAGTACCGCCATACGTGGGAATTTCCTGGGTCTTGCCTCCATTGTTCACCGTGACCAACTGGACCCGGTTAATGGTGATTTCAGAAAAGCCGCTTTCCTCTTGCGTGGTGAAGGTGTCTTCCTCTCCCAGCTCCAGCCCTGCTTCGCTGAGCACCTCAGAGGGGTCTGTTGCGTAGGTGGTATGGACCAGTACCCGGCTGCCGTCAGTGATGACGTAGGTGTTTTGCGCCAAGGCCGCTTGCGAGAGCAACCCTGTTGCCAGAAGCAGCATCAAGGCCACGGCACCAAATCGTGTCAGCAGGGATCTTTCACCCCATAGGGCCTTTTGCATTTTGCGCATCGGAGTACCTCCTTTCCAAATGGTTACAAAATAGCAGTCTTAGTAATCTGCCGTTTCAATTGATTACATGTTGTTACCATATTGAAACTATTTTAATATTATAACTATTTATCTGAAAATGTCAAGGATTTTATATTGAACTCCACAAAATGACAATTTTTTTAAGAATAATTATTGGAAACCTCCAGCAAGATATTTGCCGGCAAGGGTCGTAAAAACACAAGATATAGTGAAAAAGTTACAAAATAGTTAACATAAGACGAATCCTGGCGACGGTGTCGAGGACGACGTTGACATAGGGGCGGAATTGTGCTATAGTTAACTCGACAAAATGACAATGACGAAGACCTAAAACCTGAGAAGACGACCAGAGAGGGACTCCCCGGCTGAAAGAGTCCTCGCCCCTGTCGGGTTTTATACCGCTTCCGAGTCGCCCGGCTGAACCTGCGTGTAGGCTGGGACGGGCCCGCCCGTTACAGCGGCAACGAGCGGCGGCGCGTTGCGCCGCAAGCAGGGTGGAACCGTGGAATACGCTTTGTATCCCACCCCTGATTTTTTCAGGGGTGGGTTTTTTTCCTGCCCCAATTCAAAAGGAGGGACGAATCCATGTCCGAAGAAAATTTGTACACCTTTGAAAATCCGCAATACCGTAAAACCTATTGGCACACCTGCTCCCATGTAATGGCGCAAGCCGTCAAGCGCCTTTGGCCTGAGGTCCAATTGGCCATCGGCCCGTCCATCGACGAGGGTTGGTACTATGATTTTGACAGTCCCTTCCCCTTTACCCAGGAGCATCTGGAACAGATCGAGGCGGAGATGAAGAAGATTTGTAAGGAGCGCCTGCGCCTGGATCGCAGTGAACAGCCCCGGGCCGAGGCCATCGCCTACATGCAGGCTAAAAACGAGCCCTACAAGGTGGAGCTGATTCAGGACCTGCCGGAGGACGCTGTGATCTCCTTTTACACTCAGGGGGAATTTACGGACCTATGCGCCGGGCCGCACCTGGATTCCACCGGCCGAATTAAGGCAAACGCGCTAAAGCTTACGACTTGCTGCGGCGCATATTGGCGGGGCGATTCCAACCGGAAGATGCTTCAAAGAATTTATGGCGTTGCTTTTCCCAAAAAAGAGGAGTTGGACGCCTATTTGCAGCGCATTGAGGAGGCCAAGAAGCGGGACCACCGGAAACTGGGCAAGGAGCTGGGCTTGTTCGCCCTGATGGACGAGGGCCCCGGATTCCCCTTCTTCCTGCCCAAGGGAATGGTGCTGCGCAACACTCTGCTGGAGTATTGGCGGCAGGCCCACCGGCGCTATGGCTATGTGGAGATCTCTACCCCGATCATGCTCAACCGCGCCCTGTGGGAGCAGTCCGGGCACTGGGACCACTACCGCAACAACATGTATACGACAGTCATAGACGATACGGACTTTGCCATCAAGCCCATGAACTGCCCGGGCGGCATGCTGGTCTATGCCAGCGAGCCGCACTCCTACCGGGACCTGCCTCTGCGGATGGCGGAGCTGGGCCTCGTGCACCGGCATGAGCTCTCCGGCACACTTCACGGCCTGTTCCGAGTTCGCTGCTTCACCCAGGATGACGCCCATATTTTTATGACTTGGGACCAAATGAAGGACGAAATTAAAAATGTGGTGCGGCTTTTCGATGAGATTTACTCCACCTTCGCGTTGCCCTATCAGATCGAGCTCTCCACCATGCCGGAGAATCATATGGGAGACGAGAAAGATTGGATTTTCGCTCAGCAGACCCTGCGGGCCGCCATGGAAGAGATGGGGAAGGACTATACCGTCAACGAGGGAGACGGCGCCTTCTACGGCCCCAAGCTGGACTTCCATCTGGCGGACTGTCTGGGCCGGACCTGGCAGTGCGGCACCATTCAGTTGGATATGCAGATGCCGGAGCGGTTTGAACTGGAGTACATCGGCGCGGACGGGGAAAAGCACCGTCCCGTGATGATTCACCGGGCGCTCTTAGGCTCCATCGAGCGGTTTATCGGCGTGATTACCGAGCATTTTGCGGGCGCGTTCCCGCTGTGGCTGTCGCCGGTGCAGGTGAAGGTGCTACCGATCACGGACCGGGTTCACGCCTACGCCCAAGAGGTGGCTCAGAAGCTGGATGCCGCTGGGATTCGGGTGGAGACGGACCTGAGAAGCGAAAAAATCGGCAAGAAGATCCGGGAGGCCCAGTTGGAGAAGGTTCCCTATATGCTGGTGGTGGGGGATAAGGAGGCCGAATGCGGCACCATTGCGGTTCGGACCCGTTCCGGCGGGGACGAGGGCGCCATGGAGTTGCGGGAATTCCTGACCCGCTGCCGGGCGGAAATTGACAGCAAGTCCAGAACAGTCTGAGCGGGTTTCAACCGCCGGGGCCTTCCGGCATTGAAAGTTTCCCCGTGGGGGCAAGCGGTGCTCGCTCGCGGAACGGTCCCCAATTGTACCCTATCATTTGAAGGGTGAATTTCAGGTAGGGGCGGCCTTCGGCCGCCCCTACAGCCGCCATCGAGAAAAACCCGCAGGGACGCGCTTTGCACGCCTGCAGGCGGCCGAAGGCCACCCCTACAGCAATTCGCAAGCACATGGCGGAGAAGGTCTTGGCGCCTGAATACCACGTATTTGGGCTACTTATAAATAGGAGGGAATGAAAGTTGAAGGTAAAACTCACTATTACGGAGAGCCGCTGCCGCGGCGGATACCATAAAAAGGGTCAGGTCTACTGGGTGGAGGATCTCTGCCCTCCCATCTGTCATGAGCTATGGAACTGTCTGTATCCCATGGTATATGTTCTGCAAAACGGGGGGACCTTGGATGCGGGGACCGAACGTGCAACCTACTTTGAGCTGCGTTGTCCGGATGGCGGCCGCGTTTGTATCCGCGGTGAGGCAGTGGAAGCGGAAGCGGCGCTCGGACCCAAACAGGAGGTGGATTCTTCCGACAGCCCGGCAAAATAGGATGGCCTGCGACAGGTATTGACAAACTGTGAAAAAATGCTATAATAATGCCGCTTTAGTTCAGTGGAAGTGTTACTTATACAGTAGCGAGGGAGTGCCCGTAAGCTGCTGATTTTTATGATTATGGGGATAGACATATGGAAGAGCTGTTAGAGATTTTAGAAGAAATCAATCCGGATGTGGATTATGAGAAGGAGGAGCGTCTGATTGACGGAAAGGTGCTGGATTCTTTCAGTATCGTCTCTTTGGTTTCGGAGATTTCCGACGCATTTGATATTGAGATCAGTCCCAAATACCTGGTTCCGGAGAATTTTAACAGCGCAAAGGCCATGTGGGCCATGGTTCAGAGAATTCAACAGGAGGCGTAAGCGGCGGGAGGAAGCGGGATGTCACTGATTTCCGAGCAATTTTTGCTGTTCGCGGCGGCGCTGGTGATCGTATTTTACTGGATCCCCAAACGCGGGCAGTGGATTTGCCTTTTGGTGGCCAGCGGCGTATTTTATTGCGCGGCTGGCGTGGAAAACTGTCTGTTTATACTCGTCACAGCCCTGTCCTCCTACGTGGCCACCCGGGTCATGCAGACCATGGGGGAGAAAACCCGGGCCTATTTGCAGGCGGAAAAGAGCAACTTAGACAGGGCGGAGAGAAAGCAAATTAAAGCCCGGAGTACCCGGCGGCGGAAAACGGTGATGATTGCCTGCCTGGTGCTGAATTTTGGCCTGTTGGGGCTGTTTAAGTACGGCGGCTTCGTCTTGCGTCAGGTCAATGAGCTGACGATCCTGTTCGGCGGCGCCGGATTTGACACAGTTTGGCACCTGATCGTGCCCCTGGGCATCTCCTTTTACACCTTCCAGACCATGGGATATGTGGTGGACGTCTATTGGGAGAAGAGCCCGGCCCAGACCAATTTTGCCAAGCTCCTGCTGTTCACCTCCTTCTTTCCTCAGGTGACCCAGGGCCCCATCAGCGACTACCGGCAACTGGCGCCCCAGCTTTTCGCCGGCCATCGGTATGACGATCATAACGTTACATACGGCTTTCAGCGAATGCTCTGGGGCTATTTTAAAAAGATGGTTCTGGCGGACCGGGCGGCGCCCATGGTGCACGCGGTGTTCGCGGAGTACACTGCGCTTCCCGGCAACAATGTGCTGCTGGGCGCTTTCCTGTACAGCCTTCAGATTTACGCCGATTTTTCTGGCTACATGGATATCGTCTGCGGCCTGTGCGAGATGCTGGACATCCGGCTGACGGAAAACTTCCTGCGGCCTTATTTTTCCAAATCCATTGCCGAGTACTGGCGCCGGTGGCACATCAGTTTGGGCGCCTGGTTTAAGACGTATCTGTACTACCCCATTGCCATCTCCCGTTTCTCCAAGCGCTGCGGCAAGTGGGGGACCAAGGTGTTCGGCAGCACCTTTGGCAAAACCATTTCCGCGTCGTTGGCCCTGGTGGTGGTCTGGCTGACGACAGGCCTTTGGCACGGCGCCAATTGGGGCTATATTGTCTGGGGCGGCATCAACGGCCTGTTTATTATTGTTTCTTTATGGCTGGAGCCGGTCTATGAGCGGCTGCGCCGGGGCCTGCGGGTGCGGGAGAGCGGTTTTGGCTGGCGTGCCTTCCAGACGCTGCGCACCTTCTTCCTGGTCACCATGATCAAGGTGTTCCCGGAGGTGGGCGGATTTCGCAATGGCGTGGGCTATTGGGCGCATTGCTTTTTAAATTGGGACCTGTCGGGCTCCGTCCGGTCGCTGTTGTATCCCCTGAGCAGTAGAATGGACTATCTGATCCTTGGAGGCGGAGCTTTGTTGCTGTTTGCTGTGAGCCTTGTTCAGCGGAAGGGCTCCGTGCGGGACCGCCTGGCCAGGACGCCCAGGCTCCTGCGGCTGGCAGTGTTCCTGGCAATCTTCTTTGCCATCGTTTTGTGGGGCATTCCCATGTCTACAAAGACGGGGGGATTTTTGTATGCGCAGTTTTAAACGGACTCTGTGGAAGGCCGCCGTTTTTCTGCTGTCTGTCTTTGTGATCTCAGAGATCATTGTAGAGCCATATTTTCACAGCGAGGTCTATCACTACCAGGATGCGGCGGTTCGGGATTCCATGGCGGGCACGCTGGATTTATTGATATCCGGCTCTTCCCATGCCTATCGGGGGCTGATGCCGGAGGTACTCGATGAGAAGCTGGGCTGCAATTCCTATAATCTGAGCACATCGCTGATGACCATGGCGGGCCGGTATGAGCTACTGAAAAAGGAGCTGGGCCGAAATCCGGTGAAGACGGTTATCCTGGACCTCTCCTACAACACCCTGACCCGCAACCGAGTGACAGAGGGGCCGGAGGGAGACCTGTATCAGTTGGGAAGGTACCCCAATTACCTGGAACGAATGGGATACTTTTTTCGGCATTTTCAGTTGAATGAATATGCCAGAACCTACTATGATACGATGAACCGTGGGATACAGTCCTGGAAAAGGCTGCTCCGGGGAGAGGGGCGGCGCGGCTCGTCAGAAAAGTATGCCACCAAGGGCTGGCAGGGAGCAGACAGTACGCCGATTCCTCCACTGGAGGAGGATCAAGTGCGCAGCCGTCCACTGCGCACGAAAAACGACCGCAGTGATGTGGACTATTTGACGAAAATCCTTGCGCTTTGTAAGGAAAAAGGAATCCAGGTAATTTTGGTGACGCTGCCGATTTCAGAGCGTATCACGCAGATGTACGACGGTCTGGATGAGATTTATGGCCAATATGTGGAGCTGAGCCGGACTTGGGGACTCCCCTTTTACGATTTCAACTTATATCGGGGCAAAACAGATCTTTTCTCCGATGAAACCGCATTTTGCGACATTTCCCATATGTCGGAGGAGGGAAGCAGAAATTTTACAGGCCTTTTGGCGGATGTACTGCTCCGGATCCAGGCGGGGCAGGATGTCTCCGGCCTGTTTTATGACAGCTATGCCCAGGCTGAGGCTGAGGAGGCCGCATGAGCGGCTGCCCCGTATAATCCGACCTCTTTTTGCAAAGTCACGGCTTTGGAGCGTTTGAAACCCGCTTGCTGGGGAGAAAAGGTGAAAGGGAACCGAGTGGTTCCCTTTCACCTTTTGTACAACCACTTTCCGTTTCTGGCCGTCATAGAAAGACGGACCAGGCTCACAAATGGTTTTTTACCAGCCCGGGTCTGCGCCCCCCCTGGGGAGGGTGGTTTGTCCCATATTCCGATAAAAAAATGAAAAAAAACGGGGCAGGTACTTGCCATTCCGTTTCCAATTTGGTACAATGCTGTCGGTACGATTATATCGGTAAAATGTTATTGATACATTTATACCGGAACGCACAAGATGACGCGAGATTCAGCATATATTTTGTATATTTTGACGGATTATGTCCAAGGAGGCAGGCAAATGGCGAATCGAGTGGAGCGTGATTCCATGGGGGAGGTTCTAGTCCCGGCAGACCGGTACTGGGGGGCGCAGACGGAGCGGAGCCGGAACAACTTTCAAATCGGCGTGGGTCTGGAGACCATGCCACGGGAGATTATCCATGCCTTTGGCCTTTTAAAAAAAGCTGCGGCTATGGCCAACCACGCCCTACTGCCGAAAAAAATGACGGAGGAAAAGCTGCGCTCTATTACCGAGGTCTGCGATGAAATCCTGGCGGGCCAACTGGACGGGCATTTTCCTCTGGTGGTGTGGCAGACGGGCTCCGGTACCCAGTCTAACATGAACGCCAACGAGGTGATTGCCAACCGGGGCAACGAGCTGGCGGGTCAGCGGCTGCTGCACCCAAACGATGATGTCAACATGTCCCAGTCCTCGAATGATACGTTTCCCACCGCCATGCATATTGCCGCGGTGACCAGTCTGGAGGACCGGCTTTTTCCAGCTTTGGATCGCCTGATCGACACGTTCCGTCGCCTGGAAGGGGAAAACGTAGATGCGGTGAAATCCGGTAGGACACATTTGCAGGACGCCACCCCCATCCGGTTTAGCCAGGAGATCTCCGGTTGGGGCAACAGTCTGGAGCGGGACCGGGAGCTGCTGAGGCTGAGCTTGCAGCCGCTGCGGGAGTTGGCGCTGGGAGGCACTGCCGTGGGAACCGGGCTTAACGCTCCCGCCGGCTTTGACCGGGCCGTGGCGCAGGCGGTATCGGAGTTGACTGGAAAGCCGTTTGTGACAGCGGAAAACAAATTCCACGCCCTGACTTCCAAGGACGAGCTGGTTTTTGCCCACGGCGCGCTAAAGGCACTGGCAGCGGATTTGATGAAAATTGCCAACGATGTGCGCTGGCTGGCCTCCGGCCCCCGGGACGGCTTGGGCGAAATCACGATTCCCGCCAACGAGCCGGGCTCCTCCATCATGCCTGGAAAGGTGAACCCAACCCAATGCGAGGCCCTGACCATGATAGCGGTTCAGGTCATGGGCAACGACGTTGCGGTCGGATTGTCCGCATCCCAGGGAAATTTTGAATTAAACGTCTATATGCCGGTTTGCATCTATAATTTTTTACAGTCGGCCCGGCTTTTGACGGAGGGGATGACCTCTTTTCATGATCACTGCGTGGTGGGTATCCGGGCCAACCGGGAGAAAATGCGGCATAACCTGCACAACTCCCTGATGCTGGTCACAGCACTGAATCCCTACATCGGCTATGAGAACGCGGCAAAAACCGCGAAGAAGGCATATGAAGAAGACATATCCCTCAAGCAGGCCTGCGTTTTGCTCGGCTTTCTCACAGAGTCAGAATTCGATGCGGTGTTTCATCCGGAGCAAATGGTGTAAGCGGAAGAAATCCTGAGAACAGGAAAGGAACGATACCATGAAATTGAGCTATTACCCCGGCTGTACCCTGAAAAATAAAGCAAGGGACTTAGACCGGTATGCCCGGCTGTCGGCGGAGGCCCTGGGCTACACCCTGGAGGAGCTGCCCCAGTGGCAGTGCTGCGGCGGCGTGTACCCCATGGCCCGGGATGAAATTGCCACGCGCCTGGCGGCGGTGCGGGCCTTGGCCGCTGCGTGGGAGCAGGGGCAGGACTTGGTGACGGTGTGTTCCGCCTGCCACCATGTGCTGAAGCGGACCAACGAGGACCTAAAACGGGACCGGGAGTTGCAAGAAAAAGCGAACCGTTACCTGGAGCGAGACCGGCCCTATTCCGGTCAAACCAGGGTGGTCCATTACTTAGAGTTCCTGCGAGACACGGTGGGCTTTGAAGCCCTGCGGCAAAGCGTGACACGGCCCTTGACCGGACGGCGGATCGGGGCTTACTATGGCTGCCTGCTGCTGCGGCCCAGCCGAGACATGCAGCTGGACGATCCGGAGGACCCGCAGATTCTGGAGGATTTCCTCCGGGCCCTAGGTGCTGAGCCCGTGGTATACGCCATGCGCAACGAGTGCTGCGGCGGCTATGTGACCCTGGAAAACAAGGCCCTGGCCATGAGCCGGTCTCGAGAGATCCTGAGAAACGCAGAGTCCCTGGGCGCCGAAACCTTGGTGACGGCCTGCCCGCTATGCCAGTATAATCTGACGGCTGCCGGAACCGGCCTGCCCGTGGTGTATTTCACCGAGCTGTTGGCCCAGGCGCTGGGCCTGGCGGAAGGAGGAGACCATGACGACTGAGGATGCGGTACAGGAGATTACCCGGATCACTGGGGTAAATCCCCGGAAGTGCATGCGCTGTGGAAAGTGCAGCGCGGTCTGCCCGGCCTATGAGGAGATGGAGTATCACCCGCACCAGTTTATCTCCATGGTGGAGCGGGGGGCCCTGGAGCAGCTGATGGCATCTAAGGCCATTTGGAACTGCTTGTCCTGCATGGCCTGCCTGGAGCGGTGCCCCCGCAGTGTGGAGCCCGCCAGGCTGGTGGAGGCGGTGCGGCTGCTGGTCATCCGGCAGGCTGGAAAAAATCATTTGCTGCCGGATCAGATTCCGGCGCTGCTGGATGAGAATCTGCCGCAGCAGGCCCTGGTCAGCGCCCTGCGGAAGTATGGAAAGTGAGGTGGAGGCAGTGCAGAGAATCGGCGTTTTTGTGTGCTGGTGCGGCTCCAACATTGCCGCCACCGTGGATGTTGCCGCCGTGGCGAAGACCCTGGGCCAGGAGCCCGGGGTGGTCTGCGCGATGGACTATCCCTATATGTGCTCGGAGGCAGGGCAGAAGCTGATTGCCGACGCCATCCGAGACTACCGGCTGACCGGCGTGGTCATTTGCTCCTGTTCGCCTCGGATGCACGAGGCCACTTTCCGCAAGGCGGCGGCCAAGGCCGGCTTGAATCCCTACCTGTTGGAGATCGCCAATATCCGGGAGCAGTGCTCCTGGATCCACAAGGACCGGGCTGCCGCCACGGAAAAAGCCATTGTGCTGGGGCGCACCGCCATTGCTAAGGTCCATTTGAACGCGCCCCTGACCGCGGGACAGAGCCCTGTGACCAAGCGGGCTCTGGTCGTCGGCGGCGGAATCGCCGGAATTCAGACCGCTTTGGACATTGCGGAAGCCGGCTTCCCGGTGGACATCGTAGAGCGGGAGCCCACCATCGGCGGAAAAATGGCGCAAATCGACAAGACCTTCCCCACGCTGGACTGTGCTGCCTGCATCCTCACGCCGAAGATGGTGGAGGCTGCCCAGCATGAAAACATTCAGATTATCTCCTATGCCCAGGTGGAGGCGGTTAAGGGCTTTGTGGGCAACTTCACAGTCACCATTCGGAAAAAGGCCCGGTATGTGGATGAGGCCAAGTGTACGGGCTGCGGCCTGTGCACGGAAAAATGCCCCCAGAGGAAGGCGCCCAATGCCTTCAATCTGGGACTGGACCAGCGCCGGGCCATTTATATCCCCTTTGCCCAGGCAGTACCCAAGGTGGCCGTCATCGATCCTGCCTACTGCACCATGCTGAAGACCGGAAAGTGCGGCGTCTGCTCCAAGGTCTGCACCGCCGGGGCGGTCGACTACAAGCAGCAGGACCGGCTTTTAGAGCGCCAGTATGGCGCCATTGTGGCGGCGACAGGATTCCGGCCCATCTCCTTGGAGAAGTATGGCGAATACGCCTACCGCCAGAGCCCGGATGTGGTCACCTCCCTGGAGTTCGAGCGCCTGATGAACGCCGCGGGACCCACGGGAGGGACGCTTCTGCGCCCCTCCGATGGCAAGCACCCGCACACTTTGGTGTTTGTCCAGTGCGTGGGCTCCCGGTGCGACGGGGACGGACGGGGAAAGCCCTATTGCTCCAAAATCTGCTGCATGTACACTGCCAAGCACGCTATGCTGGTGCGGGAGAAGTACCCGGATACGGAGGTGTATGTGTTTTACATTGACGTGCGTACCCCGGGAAAGAACTTCGACGAATTTTACCGCCGGGCCGTGGAGGAATACGGCGTGCACTACATCAAGGGCCAGGTGGGCAAAGTGGTGCCGGAGGGCGGCAAGCTGAAGGTGCAGGCTTCGGACCTGCTGGATAATCGGCAGTTACGCCTGGACGCGGATATGGTGGTGCTGGCCGCCGCCATGGAGCCGGACCCAACCGCCCGGCCCTTGGCGACCCTGCTCACCGCCTCTATGGATACCAACGATTTTTTCACCGAGGCCCATCCCAAGCTGCGACCGGTGGAGAGCCCCACCGCCGGCGTGTTTTTGTCCGGCGCCTGCCAGGGCCCTAAGGACATCCCGGAGACCGTGGCTCAGGCCGGGGCCGCAGCGGCTAAGGTCATCGGCCTTTTGGCCAAGGACCATCTGACCTGCAACCCCTGCGTGGCCGAATCCGACGAGGCCCTGTGCAACGGCTGCTCCAGCTGCGAAAAGGTGTGTCCCTACGGCGCCATTTCCTATGTGGAAAAGGAGTTTCCTGGGCCCTACCGGACAAAAAGGCTCCGCCGGGTGGCCTGCGTGAATCCGGCGGTGTGCCAGGGCTGCGGCGCCTGCACCGTGGCCTGCCCTTCCGGCGCCATGGACCTGAAGGGCTTTTCCAACAGCCAAATCCTAGCGGAGGTGGACGCCATATGCAAGTAAATGAAGGGTTCGAGCCCACCATTGTGGCTTTCTGCTGCAACTGGTGCTCCTACGCCGGGGCGGACCTGTCCGGTACCAACCGCCTGACCTATCCCCCCCAGGTGAAGATTATCCGCATTCCCTGCTCCTGCCGGCTGAATCCCCTGTTCATTCTGCGGGCGTTTCAGCGGGGCGCCGACGGGGTGATCCTCTGCGGCTGCCACCCAGGGGACTGCCACTATACCACCGGTAACTATTACGCCCGCCGCCGGATGACTCTTTTGTTTTCCCTGCTGGATTTTCTGGGCATTGAGCGGGAGCGGACCCGGGTGGAGTGGGTTTCCGCCGCCGAGGGCGCGAAATTTGCGGCGACCATGCAAGAATTCACAGAAACCATCCGCCGTCTGGGGAAGAGCCGGAGATTGGAGGACCTGAGATGCCAGAAGAAGTAAAGGCCAGGGCCAAAGCCCTGCTGGAGGAGGGACTTGTGGACCGGGTTTTGGGTTGGAAGGCTGGAGATTTTGTCTACGACCTGACCCCGGCGGTGTTTAAAACGCCGGAGGAGGTGGAGCGTTTCTTCGTTTACTCCGCTTTTTCCAGCCCCAATCTCTCTAAGTACTTAATTGCGGAAAGCCGAAAGGCGGGTAAGATCGCGGCCTTCCTGAAGCCCTGCGATACTTATTCCTTCCAGCAGCTGGTGAAGGAGAACCGGATCCTGCCGGAGCGGGTGCACGTGGTCGGCGTAAGCTGTGCCGGCAAGTGCGATGTAGAGGCCCTGCGGGACCGGGGCGTCCAGGGGATTTTGTCCCTGGAGGAGACAGGGGATGCCTGGACCGCCGTGACCCTGACGGGGACCGTGGTATTGGAGAAGCAGGGGATTCTACTGGAGCGGTGCAAGACCTGCAAAACCAAGAAGCTGGCGTGCTACGATGAAATCATTGGGCCGGACGGCGATCCGGGGAGTGAGAGCCGGTTTGACGAAGTCAGGAAATTGGAGGCCATGTCCCCGGAAGAACGGTTTCAATTCTGGCGGGGGGAGCTGAGTCGGTGCATTCGCTGCAACGCCTGCCGAAACGTGTGCCCCGCCTGCTCCTGCGAGACCTGCGTGTTTGACAACCCCCGCTCTGGCGTGGCGGGCAAGGCGGCGGCGGACCCCTTTGAGGAAAATTTGTTTCACATCATAAGGGCGTTCCACGTGGCCGGCCGCTGCACGGACTGCGGAGAGTGCTCCCGGGTATGCCCGCAGCACATCCCCTTGCATCTGCTCAATCGGAAGCTGATTCAGGACATCAACCAGCTCTACGGGCCCTATCAGGCGGGAGCGGACCGGGAGACCCCGTCTCCCTTGACCAGCTTTACCGCCCAGGATCCGGAGCCCGGCGTCATTGCCCGGAGAGGAGGCGCAGACGCGTGAAAAAAATTGCAAAAAAGAGTCTCCCAGCGCTTTTGGAGGCATTGGCCGCCAAGCAGACGCTGTATCTGCCCCAGGATGATGGCACGGGCCACGCCCGTTACGACCTCTGGAGCCCGGGCTGCAGCTTGTCCCCGGCGCTCAACACCCGCCGCAGCGCAAAGGACCTATTTTTTCCCCAGGTAGAGGACCTGGTCAAATTTAAAACCCAGGGAAATCAGATTCAGATAGAAGATAACCGCAGGCCGGTGGGGGACTTTGTGCTGTTCGGTGTCCGGGCCTGCGATTGCCGCAGCTTTGACATACTGGACCGGGTTTTCCTGTCGGAGCCGGCGGACAGCCAGTACGCCGACCGGCGGAGTCATGCCACGGTAGTGACCCTGGCCTGTGGAGCCCCGGAGGAGACCTGCTTCTGCCAGAGCTTTGGAATCGACCCCGCAGAGCCGGGCGGGGATGTGACCTGCTGGCAGGCGGGGGAGGACCTGTTCTTTCGGGCCAATACGGACAAGGGCCGGGCCCTGCTGGAGGCGTTTCCTCTGGAGGAGGGGGACGAGGCTCCTGTGACACAGGAGCAGGCGCGCATCCGGGCAGCGTTAGAGCGGCTGCCCCTGCAGGCGCTCTCCACCCAGGGGTTCGGAGCGGACCATATGCTGGAGCTGTTCCATCATCCGGCATGGGAAGCCCTGTCTCAGAGCTGCCTGGGCTGCGGGACTTGTACCTTTGTGTGTCCCACCTGCCAATGCTACGACATCCGGGAATTCGACACGGGCCGGGAGATTCAACGGTTTCGCTGCTGGGACAGCTGCATGTACTCGGACTTCACCCTGATGTCCGCGGGCCAGCCCCGTCCAACCCAATTGGAACGGTTCCGGCAGCGCTTCCTGCATAAGCTGGTTTATTTCCCCGCCAACAATCAGGGGATATTCGGCTGCGTCGGCTGCGGGCGGTGCCTGCGGCAGTGCCCCATTCATATGAACATCGTCAAGGTGATGAAGACCCTGGGAGGTGGAACCGATGCGACATGACCCACTGATTCCCGCGCTGGCGGTGGTCACGGACGTCCGGGTGGATACGCCGGATGTGAAGACCTTCCGGGTGGTGGATTTGGAGGGGCGCAAGCCCTTTGTCCACCGGCCCGGTCAATGCGCCATGCTGTCCATGCCCGGGGTGGGCGAGGCGCTGTTTTCCATAACCTCCTCCCCCACGGATCAAGAGTATTTAGAGTTTTCCATCAAAAAATGCGGCTGCGTCACGGATTGGCTTCACGCCATGGAAGCGGGGCAGCAGATTACCCTTCGGGGTCCTTACGGCAACGGCTTTCCAGTGGATACGGCCTTCCGGGGCCGGGACCTGCTGTTTGTGGCGGGCGGCATCGGTCTGGCGCCGCTGCGTTCCGTGATTCGCTATGTGCGGCACCACCGGCAGGACTACGGACAGGTAGATATCGTCTACGGTGCCCGGTCCAGAGAGGATCTGGTGGACTATCCGGAAATTGTAAGCGAGTGGTGCCAGGACGCCAGTATCCGGGTCCATCTCACCATCGACCGGGCCCAGGTGGGCTGGGAAGGGCATGTGGGCTTTGTCCCCAACTTCGTGCAGGAGCTGGGGTTTGATACGCAGAAGACCGCTGTGATCTGCGGTCCGCCTGTAATGATTAAGTTTACGTTGCATGCGCTGCAGGAGCTGGGGTTTGACAAAACCCAGGTCTATACCACCATGGAGTTGCGCATGAAGTGCGGCATTGGCAAGTGCGGCCGCTGCAACATCGGGACGAAATACGTCTGCAAGGATGGTCCCGTGTTTCGTTGCGACGAGCTGGACGCGCTGCCCGACGAATACTGAGGGAGGACTGTGCATGGAACAGATGGTCAACGTCTATTTTTTCGGCAAGCAGTACCGGGTCCCAGAGTCCCTGACCATTATGCGGGCCATGGAGCACGCCGGTTATCAGCTGGTCCGGGGCTGCGGCTGCCGGAACGGCTTCTGCGGCGCCTGCGCCACGCTGTATCGTATTGCGGGCAGGCAGGAGCTGAAAACCTGCCTGGCCTGCCAGACCAAGGTGGAGGAGGGCATGTATGTGGCGACGCTGCCCTTCTTCCCGCTGGTCAAGCAGGTCTATGATATCGAGAAAGTGCCTGTGGATCAGCAGGTGATGATGCAGCTCTACCCTGAAATTTACGCCTGCATCGGGTGCAACGCCTGCACAAAGAGCTGTACCCAGGAGCTCAATGTCATGCAGTATATCGCCTACGCCCAGCGGGGGGATTTTGTAAAATGTGCGGAGGAATCCTTTGACTGCGTCATGTGCGGCGTATGTTCAGCCCGCTGTCCTGCAGGCATTTCACACCCGCAGGTGGCCATGCTGGCCCGCCGTCTCAACGGCAGGTACCTGGCCCCCAAAAGTCGCCAACTGGCCCAAAGGGTTCAGGAAATCCAGCAGGGCGATTTTGAGGCTCAGCTGGCGGAGCTTTTGGAAAAGCCCCTGGAGGAGCTGCAGGCGCTGTATAACCACCGGGACATTGAGCAATAAGGAGGGTAAGGCATGTACACATCGGAAATGATGGATTCCATCCGCAAGGTGGAGGCGCGGCGGGAGGAAAATCTGGCCCAAGAGCCCCGGCGCATGAGTGCGGAGGAGAAACAGGCATTGCTGGCCACCTACCATCCGGACTACCGGCAGGACCAATTCACCCGGCTTCAGGTGGGGCCCAACCGGGGCGACAAGGTGCCCCTGGAGCTGGCGGCCCTGCTGCAGGCCAACTCCCGGCTCCTTGGAGAAGCGCTGAACCTGGAACAGGCGGACTATGAATCGGACGTGCTGATCATCGGAGGCGGGGGAGCGGGCTGCGCCGCCGCCATCGAGGCGGACAAAGCCGGCGTCTCCGTCCTGCTGGTGACCAAGCTGCGGGTGGGCGACGCCAATACCATGATGGCCGAGGGAGGTATTCAGGCGGCGGATCAAGAAAACGACTCGCCCGCCATCCACTTTTTAGACGCTTACGGCGGCGGCCATTTTGCAGCGAAAAAAGACCTGCTGTATAAGCTGGTGACCGAGGCGCCGGAGGCCATCGCGTGGCTTAACGATCTGGGCGTGGAGTTTGACAAAGCCCCGGACGGTACCATGCTCACTACCCATGGCGGCGGCACCTCCCGCAAGCGGATGCATGCGGCCAAGGACTATTCCGGCGCGGAGATCATGCGGACCCTCCGGGACGAGGTGCTGAATCGCCCGGTACAGGTGCTGGATTTTACCGCCGCCGTGGAGCTGCTCCTGGACGAAAACGGCAGAGCAACCGGCGCGGTGCTGATGAACATGGAGACCCGGCAGCTGCTGGTCGCCCGGGCGAGGACCGTGATTCTAGCCACCGGCGGGGCCGGCCGGCTTCATTATCAAGGCTTCCCCACCTCCAACCATTACGGCGCCACGGCGGACGGCCTGATCTTAGGCTACCGGGCCGGCGCGAGACTCCTATACCCCGATACCCTGCAATACCATCCCACCGGCGCGGCCTTCCCGCAGCAAATTTTTGGCGCGCTGGTGACGGAAAAGGTCCGCTCGCTGGGCGCTATGCTGGTTAACCGGGATGGCGAGGCCTTTATGCACCCCTTGGAGACCCGAGACGTGTCCGCGGCTTCCATCATCCGGGAGTGCGTGGGCCGGGGCAAGGGCGTGAAGACCGACGATAGCCAGGGGGTCTGGCTGGATACGCCTATGATCGAGCGTCGGGGGGGACCGGGCACCATCCAGCGGCGGATCCCGGCCATGCTGCGGATGTTCGGCAAATACGGCATTGATTTGCGTCAAGTGCCCATTCTGGTCTATCCCACTTTGCACTATCAAAATGGCGGCCTGGATATCCGGGCGGATGGCCAAACCACCCAGGTGGAAAATCTGTATGTGGCCGGGGAGGCGGTGGGCGGCATCCACGGCCGGAACCGGCTCATGGGGAATAGCCTGCTGGATATCATTGTTTTTGGGCGCAGCGCAGGCCGGAATGCCGCCTCTCGTGCCGAGCAGACTGTCCTGGGAAGGCCTACGCTTTCCCATGTAACCGCCTATCAAAAGGAGCTTCAGGAGGCCGGCATTGTGACGCAAAAGGTCTCCCCCAAGCTGTTGCCCACCTATAACGCTCTGGGAAAAGATTTTTAGGAGGCGCCGACGTGAGTGCTTATATTGCCGACTGCCTGTCCTCTCTGGTGACCACCGCGTTTTTGGTGTTTGCCATCGCGGCGCTGGGATATTTCCTGGGGGGCATAAAAATCAAGGGGGTGGCCCTGGGGGACGCGGGCATTCTGCTGGCGGCTCTGGCCTACGGGGTCCTGGCCAGCTATGTGCCCTCTTTTACCATTGGCGGAACGGAAGTCGTTTTGTTCAGCGAGACCAGCAAGGAGTTGTTTTCCCTGGTGTCCAAGCTGGGCACGGCGCTGTTCGTCACCGCTGTGGGGCTTATCGCAGGACCCAAGTTCTTCCGCAGCTTTAACCGGGAAACCCTGAAATACATACTTATGGGCGTGACGGTAATTTTGCTGGGGACCGGTCTGACGATTTTATTGGTGACGCTGTCCGGGGAAAAGCTCTCCGCCTCCATGGCCGCGGGGCTGCTCACCGGGGCGCTGACCTCCACGCCGGGCCTATCCGCAGCCAAGGAAGTGGCTACTGATCCCAACCAGGTGACGGCAGGCTACGGCATCGCCTATATTTTCGGAGTGCTGGGGGTGGTATTTTTTGTCCAGCTTATTCCAAAGCTGCTGAGGGTGGACATTGCCCGGGAGCGGGAACGCTTTGTGGCGGCCAACGCCATCACCCTGAAGCCCCTAAAGGGGAAGCTGGTCCGCATGGATGCCCACGACTTTTTTCCCTTTATGCTGGCGGTGGTGCTAGGGATGCTCATTGGGTGCATCAAAATACCAGGGGTCAATTTTTCTCTGGGCGCCTCCGGGGGGACCCTGGTGGGCGGCCTGATCGTGGGGCACTTTGGCCGGATGGGCCGGATTGACTGCCGGGTCCGGAAGGAGAATCTGAACTTTTTCCGGGAACTGGGCCTGATGCTGTTTCTCATCGGCGCGGGGGTCCCGGGGGGCATCAATTTTGTAGCCAACGTGAAGCTCAGTTATTTTCTCTACGGCATCCTGATTACCACCATTCCCATGGTGGCGGGCTTCCTCCTGGGGAAATATGTGTTTCATATGAGCATCTTTAATAACCTGGGTTCCATCACCGGGGGGATGACCTCCACGCCCGCCCTGGGAGCGCTGATCTCCACCGCGGGCACAGACGATGTGGCCTCCACCTACGCCGCCACCTATCCCTTTGCCCTGGTGTGCATTGTCCTGGCGGCAAAGCTGCTGGTGCTGCTGTTCTGAACCGGAGAAAGGAGAAGATGCCATGAAAGAACGGGAGGATCCGCCCCAGGCCTCGGAATCGGTCCTGGTGGGCTGCCTGCTGAGCGCCTCCGGCGGCCTGCAGGACGCTTATACCTACAACGTCCGGGGTCAGGTCTTTGCCAACGCGCAAACCGGGAACTTGGTTCTGGTAGGGCAGAGCATCGCCACGGGCCAATGGCTCCCGGCCCTGCGGCATCTGGTGCCGATCCTGGCGTTTGCCGCCGGTGTTTTCGCCGCCGAGCAGGTGCGTAGCCGCTTCCGCAGTCGGAGCCGGGCGTTTCACTGGCGGCAGGCGGTGGTGCTGGCGGAGGCGGCAGTGCTGGCCCTGGTAGGCCTGCTGCCCCAAGAGCTTGATTTGCTAGCCAACGTATTGGTCAGTTTTGTGTGTGCCATGCAGGTGGAGAGCTTTCGGAAAATTCAGGGCAACGCCTACGCCACCACCATGTGCATCGGTAATCTGCGCAGTGGAACGGAGCAGCTGTATCACTGGCGAAAAACGGGAGATCGCCAACACCTGCGCAAGGCCCAGGTCTATTACCTGGTTATCTTCACCTTTGTTCTGGGCGCGGCACTGGGCGGCGTAGCGGCGCGAAGCTGGGGCCGGGGCTCTATCTGGATTTGTTGTCCCATGCTGCTGCTGGCCGCAGCCTGTATGGCCTGGAACCGGGGGCGCAAGTAAGAGAATTGGGCTCAGGCGCGGCGGGCCGGATGGCTGTTCGGCCGAAGCAGCTTTTTGAAAAGGTCCTGGAATTTTTGTCGGGGCGAGCTTTGCTTGCCCATGGGCAGCGGTCGGCTGCCCCAAGCTGACGAAACATGTTTCGTCAGCTTGGGGCAGGTTTTTTAAATTGAGTGGGAAAAAGAACCCTGTCGGTTCCCCTTCCCGCTTTCCTTTCCGCCGATTCCTTCAGACAAAGGGCTGCTCGGCAGCTTACCGAGCAGGTATCATGCCACACCGCTGTAACCGGCCGAAGGGTGCGTGGTTTGACTTTTGGACACGCGGACGTTACAATAAAATGGAAGGCATTTCTTCGTTGGAGGTGTGGTAAGGCAATGATTATTTGGATCAACGGCGCCTTTGGCAGCGGGAAAACCCAGACGGCCAACGAGCTGTGCCGCCGGCTCCCCGACGCTTTTCTCTATGATCCGGAAAATGTTGGGTACTGGCTTCGAGAGAACGAACCGGCGCGGCTGGCAAGGGAGAATTTTCAGGACGAGCCCCTTTGGAGAACGATTAACCGGGATGTGCTCTTGTATCTGGATCGGCAGTATGCAGGAACGCTAGTTGTGCCCATGACGCTGATTTGCCAGGACTATTACGACGAAATCATCGCCGCTTTGCGCAACCAAGGCGTTGCGGTCCATCACTTTCTTCTGTGCGCAACGGAGTCTACGCTCCGCAGACGGCTGCGCAAGCGCCTGGAGCCGGGTAAATCCTGGGCGGCCCGGCAGATCCCGGCTTGCCTTGCCGCCTTTGCAAGCGAGAAGTTCGAGAATAAAATCCAGACGGATAAAAAACCGGTGCCGGAGGTGGCGGAATCCATTGCGAAGGCTCTGGGTCTTTCGCTGTCGCCCCGCGGCGGCCCTTTTTCGCAAAGCCTGGCCCAGATAAAGACCCAAATTCGGGCAATCAAAAGGTGAGCCTTCTTCTCTCCGTGCCCGTGCCGTGGCGTTTTCTGGCGGTGTGTGGGAGAAGCTCGCGCAGATGCTGGGAGGACCTTGGATGGAAAATCTGATAGTTTATCATGTGGTGACAGGCAGGGCGATGCACGTGGGGCAGGAATTCATTCTGGATGAGTCCCACCCTAACGGGGTATATTGCCGGGTGATGGAGAAACTGCCTCTGGTGCTGGATATCTATGCCCATCCGGAACGGTACCGGGCTGACGAGCTGGAGCATCACACCGCCGTTGCCCTGCGGGAGCTGGCGATGGAGACGGTGCGGCGGGAGCGGTTTCCCGCTTATCCCTCCAGGCTTGGCTGCTTATACGGGTCGGAGCGGGAGGAGGAAGCAATCAAATGGGCGAAGCTCTTTGTGGAATGGGGAAGGCCCACCTACCACGTGGTGAAACTGCACGTCCATGGGGCCCGGTTCGTGGGGGACGCCAACAACTGCTTCCAGGCCGTCACCGACTTGCAAGAGAATCTGGTCCTGGCGGAGCGTTATTGGAGAAACGAGCCAAATCTTCAGAAGGCGGCGCCCATCCGGGAGCTTTTGGTTGCCGGAACGATCCGGGTCCTCTCGATTGTAAAGGAAATCCGCCAAAATTTGGATTAGGGGCGAGCTATGCTCGCCCGCGGGCGGCAGCAGAACGTCCAAACTGCATTAGCGGAGGGGCTATGGGTTACCGCTATGCCAGCGTCAGCCGCCTGTGCTGAAGCCTGCGGTATACCGGGTCGATCCAGGGCTGCACAGATTGCCGCCACATCTGTGTAGACCTGGATACGGGGGAGGTCCTGGCTATCGACGCAACAAGATAATTTTGCAGAGGCCGGCCCGTTGGCGTGTCCAACGGGCCGGTTTTAGCGGTACCTCTCTGCAAAAAATACCAGGCGACCGGATTCATAATTTTGTTGCATTTTTTTCGTTTCCGCGGTAAAATAACCACCGAAACTACATGCGTTCGAATGCTGTGTGGTGCAGATTCGTCGGACGCACAGGAGATGGAACAGTGGATCGGAGAAGCTTACGGCAGCGCCTCGCCCCGCTTTGGGCGCCGTGTATCGGTCTGGGATTTCTTTTTTTGGATATTGCCTTCCGATCTTTTTACGTGGGAGGTTGGGGGGAGTCGTTGCTGGCTCCCAAAGCGACTCTGTTCACGCTTTGCTGGGCCGCCGGGCTCACCGCCCTGACGGGCCTGCTCCCAAGGCTGGCCGGGCGGATTTTTCTTGGGATAGTTGGGGCGCTTTTTTGCATTCTGGCCCTGGTTCACGCCGCGATGTGGAACATGTTCGGCAGTTTTTTCTCTTTTGCCGACTTAATGTACGCCGGGGACGGCGCAAAATTTTTCAATCCTGCGTATATACAAATTCCGCGCAGGCTGATTCTCTGTGTGATTCTGTCCGCTGCGCTGCTGGGAGCAGGTGGTGTATTGATGCCAAAGCACCGCCTCCGTTCCCCGAAGACCTGGGTCTGTTTGGGTGTTCTGGCCGCCGCCTGCCTCGGCGGATTTGCAGTAGAACGGCCGCTGCTCCAGACGGAGCAAGACCTTGGGATGTCCTGGGATATCCAGGAGCGCAGGCAGGCGCATGCCACCGAGGCGCTATACACGGAGTTCACGGACTATAACCGGTGTATGCCCATTGCGGGTCTATACCAGTACACCCTGCGTAATTTTTTGGTATCGTCCGGAATCCAATACCGATTGGACAACAACGAGACTTGGGCGAGTCTGAATGCATATTATGCTAGGCGGAAAACGGAGCTTTCCGGTGAAAATCGAATGACCGGCCGCTTTGCGGGAAAAAATGCGCTTATGGTCATGTTGGAATCCATTGATTCCTGGATGATCACAGAGGAATATATGCCGAATCTCTGGGCCGTCCAGCAGCAGAGTTTAAATTTCACCAATCACTATACGCCTCTGTACCTATCGGCGGGTACCTTCAGCACCGAATTTATCTCGTTGACCGGGGTTATCCCGCCGGCCTCAGGAGTCTCGGCCAGTGCCTATACGAACAACGCCTTCCCATATTCGCTTCCCAATCTGTTTCAGGAGGCAGGGTATCGAGTAAATTCGTTCCATGCGGCGAATCCGGCAATTTACAACCGGGGCGAAATTCATCAAAATTTGGGCTTTGAAGCCTACCATAACTATTCCCAGATGGGTATGTCGGATTATATGCTGGACAGTCAACTGATCCGGGCGTTTGACCTCATGACGGAGAAGGAGCCGTTCTTTTCCTATGTAATTACTTATTCCGGGCATGGCGCATATGATGAGAGCATGGCGAATATCTCCGATCCGCATCTGGAAGCCGCACAGGCCGCAGTCGCCAAATCCGGCATGACGGCTTCTGAGGATAACCTACGGGAGTACACGCTGGCTGTGGCGCACGCCATGGAGACGGACGCCTATATCGGTTCTCTGATGCAGGAGTTAAAGCGTTCCGGTCTGGCAGATCGAACGGTTTTGATTTTTTATACGGATCATTATAGTAAATACCTCACAGACAGAGCGTTTGTTCTGGAGATTAAGGATGTGGACAACCAAAATCTGCTTTGCAACACGCCGATGTTTATATGGGCGTCAGACTTGGAGCCGGAGAACTTGGGTAAATTGGTTTCCTCCGTGGATATTTTCCCGACTGTTTGCAACTTATTTAATTTGAAGGTAGATTTGAGCCGCTTTGTAGGAGACGACGCGTTCGGGGACGGCGGTGGAGTGGTGTATTGGCGGGACGCAAGCTGGCTGGACAGTACGGGCTATCACACGATCTCCGACGAGTTGAGCGAGGCGCAGCTTCAAGCGCTTGCGAAGGTCCGGGAGAAGCTGAGTATGTCGGGTAAAACCCTGGTTTCCGATTACTTTGCCTATTTGACCAAGCATGGCGATGCTTAGGCTGCGGCCCATTTCGGGGTACAGGCCATTCAAAGGGCGTAGGGGCGGCCTGCGACCGACCGCGGGCGTGCGAAGCACGCCCCGACAGGGCGCATTCCGATTCGGGGGAGGTAGAGTCGAGCGCAGCTTGCCTCTACAGGAACTTTGCCGAACGGCTGCCCTTTTGTTCCAAATGGTCCAAGGCATATTGGCAGTATTGCAGCGCCAGCATATAAAAAGATATGTTATTTGCATTTGCAGCGGTGATCAACCCATGAAATATTCGATCAGTCAACCGCAATGTGCGGGGAATATTATCATTGGAAAATTGCGTGTTGATCGAAATCTATAGATCTCCCCTTTTGTGTTTGATCAAGAACTGCTTCAGGCACACGACAGGGCTTAGAATAATAGCTGAGACATGTTCGCGTTTGTGTAATTGTAGATATAAAATATATTGAACAATTGATTCAAAAAAATGGTTGACTATCATAGATATGATTTGATTGCTTTTTTATTCGAGCGCGGTAGAATATCCGCCAGGGTCCATCTTGCAATCTGCATCGATCAAAAAGGAGGCAGCAGAGGCGTTGACTCAAATTGTTTGTCACAGAGGTTACAGCGGCCGATACCCGGAAAATACGCTGCTGGCCTTTCAAAAGGCGCTGGAAACCGGCGCGGAGGGAATGGAACTGGACGTGCATCTGTCCAAAGACGGGGAGGTGGTGTCGCTCCATGACGAGCTGCTGGACCGGACCACCGATGGCACGGGCTTTGTCCGGGACTACACACTGGCGGAACTGAAAAAGCTCAATGCAGCCAAGCGAAGCCGGGAAAGGTTCGGTTTTCAGCCCATTCCGACTTTGCGGGAGTACTTTGAGCTGGTACAAGGGACTGGAATTCATACCAACATCGAGCTGAAGACCGGTACCTTTGATTATCCCGGGCTGGAGGAAGCGGTGTGGGACCTGATCCGGGAGTATCGGCAGGAGGATAAGGTTTTAATTTCCAGCTTTCATGCCCAGTCGTTGCTGCGGATGCATGAGCTTGCCCCGGAGCTGCCCTGCGGCCTGCTGAACAAGGACGCGCTGCCCAACGCCGGGCGGGTGATTTGCTCTCTGGGTTTCCAGGCCTATCATCCCCATTTCATTCGGCTGACGCCGGGATTGATTCGGGATCTGAAGGCCCACGGCCTGCAGATTAACACCTATGTGCCCAACGGTCCGGCTACCCTGGCCTACCTATTTGCCCAGGACGTCAGTTCCGTCATCACCAACTATCCAGAGCGAGCGCTGCGCATGCGGCGGGCCATGCAGGGGCGGTCATGCCCCAGTGGAGCAAAAAAGTAGTATAAACAGCGGGAAACCAGTTGACAAGTCCAAAAAATGTGGTAAAATATCTATTAGAAATATGGCAAACGCCATGCGGAAACCAAGCAGCCGAAACGCATTCAGCGAGAGGGGGAAGGTGTAAGCCCCTTGGCGGGTACGCTGCAAGCCACTTCCAAGCGGCCCGCGACGAGTGGGACGGGTGCTCCCGTTACAGAGCGCCAAAGATGCCGGGCCTGCCCGGCAATTAGGGTGGTACCGCGGAGTTTACAGCCCCGCCCCTATTCGGGGCGGGGCTGTTTTTTTGCGTATCAGAGAGGAGCGGCGTATGCATCAACAGGAGCTGGTGGAACTGACGGTATTGGTCATGGTTACAGACGCGGAAGGCAATATGCTGGTGGAGGACCGCATGGACCCGGACTGGGGCGGCGTCTGCTTTCCCGGGGGCCATGTGGAGCCGGGAGAGAGCTTTGTGGCCGCAGCCATTCGGGAGGTGCAGGAGGAAACCGGCCTCACTATTCAAAATCCGAGACTCTGCGGCGTGAAGCAGTTTCCCATTGAGGCAGGACGGTATGTGGTGCTGTTTTTCCAGACGGACCAGTTTCAGGGGACCCTAAAAAGCTCGAAGGAGGGGCCGGTGTTCTGGACGAACCGACAGGAATTGAACAGCTACCGGCTTTGCGACCACATGCCGGAGATGCTGGAGGTATTCTGCCGGGAGGATTGCAGCGAGATGTTCTGGTATCAAGGCGAAGGCCAGTGGAAAATGCAGATTTTATAGAGAGTTATTATATTTGGAGGTAATGTCCCATGAGTCATAAAGCTTACGGTGTCAACGAGCTGCGGGAAATGTTTTTATCCTTTTTTGAGCGCAAGGGCCATCTGCGTCTGCCCAGTTTTTCGCTGATTCCCCAAAACGACCGGTCCCTGCTGTTGATCAACTCCGGCATGGCGCCAATGAAGCCCTACTTCAAGGGAGAGGTGGAGCCGCCCCGCAAAAGGGCCTGCACCTGCCAGAAGTGCGTCCGCACCGGAGACATCGACAACGTCGGCAAAACCGTCCGGCACGCAACCTATTTTGAGATGCTGGGCAACTTCTCCTTCGGAGACTACTTCAAGCATGAGGCCATCGCCTGGTGCTGGGAATTTTTGACCGAGGTGGTGGGCCTGGAAAAGGACAGGCTGTACCCTTCCGTCTACCAGGACGACGACGAGGCCTTCGCCATTTGGAACCAGGAAATCGGCATCCCTGCGGAGCGGATCTTCCGGTTTGGCAAAGAGGAGAATTTCTGGGAGCACGGCTCCGGACCTTGCGGCCCCTGCTCGGAGGTCTATTACGACCGGGGCGAGCAATACGGCTGCGGGAAGCCCAGCTGCAACGTGGGCTGCGAATGCGACCGGTATATGGAGATTTGGAACAACGTCTTCACCCAATTCGACAACGACGGCCATGGCAATTACGCGGACCTGGCCCAGAAAAACATCGACACCGGCCTGGGCTTAGAGCGCCTGGCCATTGCCAGCCAGGAGGTAGGCAGCCTTTTCGACATCGACACGATGATGAACATCACACGGAGGGTCATGACGCTCACCGGCGCCGTCTACGGGCAGAGTTCCAGGACCGACGTGTCTCTGCGTGTCATTACGGACCACATCCGTGCCGCCACATTCCTGATTGCCGACGGGGTCCTGCCCTCCAACGAGGGGCGGGGCTATGTGCTTCGGCGGCTGCTGCGCCGGGCAGCCCGGCACGGCAGACTCCTGGGGATGCTCGAGCCCTTCCTGTACCAGGTGGTGGAGACTGTGATCCAGGAGAATGAAGGCCATTACGGCTACCTGCGGGAGCGGGCAGACTATATTCAGAGAGTCGTGCGGACCGAGGAGGAGAATTTCGCCCGGACCATTGACGGCGGCATGCGGATTTTTGCAGAGTTGCTGGCGGAACACAAGGCCAAGGGTGAGACGGTGTTCTCCGGGGCCGATGCCTTCCGGCTGTATGACACCTATGGCTTCCCCATCGACCTGACCGGGGAAATGCTGGCCGACGAGGGCATGACCGTTGACCAGGACGGCTTCGCCGCGCTCATGCAGGAGCAAAAGAGCCGGGCCCGGGAGGCCCGGAAGGCCTTGGGGGACCTGGCCTGGGCGGGCCTGGACCTGGGCCTGGACAACACGCCCACGGAATTCACCGGCTATGAGCAGGTTATCCAGCGGGCCAGGGTTCTGGCGGTCTGCGTGGGCGAAGAGCGCACCGGTGTCATGGCTGGCGGCGAGGAAGGCGTCCTTGTTTTGGATAAGACGCCTTTCTATGCGGAAATGGGCGGCCAGGTGGCCGACCACGGCACCATCGTGGCTGGGGACTCTGTTTTTGTCGTTTCTGATGTGCAGAAGGACAAGGGCGGCAAGTATCTGCACCGGGGCAAGCTCCAGTCCGGGCAGATCAAGGTGGACGATTCGGTGGTGGCCGCCATTGACAGGGAGCGCCGCCGGGCTATAATGCGGGCCCATACCGCCACACACCTGCTTCAGCGGGCGCTGAAGGAAGTTTTAGGCGACCATGTACAGCAGGCTGGTTCCCTGGTGGAGCCGGACCGGCTGCGATTCGACTTCACTCACTTCTCCGCGCTGACCCCAGAGGAGTTGGCACGGGTGGACGCTGTGGTCCAGGAGGCCTCCCTGGAGGGATACCCGGTGATGGTACAAGAGATGCCTTTAGAGGAAGCCAGACAAATGGGCGCCACGGCGCTGTTCAGCGAGAAATACGGCGATGTGGTGCGGGTGGTGGATATGGGCGGCTATTCCGTGGAGCTCTGTGGTGGCACCCATTTGGACAATACGGCCAAGATCGGCCCCTTCCGCATTGAGAGCGAGGGCTCCGTGGCCTCCGGCGTCCGCCGAATTGAAGCCATCACCGGAAAGGCCTGCCTGCAGGATATGGAGAAGAACCGGGAGCTGGTGTACGGCGCCGCAGCGGTGCTGAAAACCAACCCCGGGGAGCTGGCTACAAAGCTGCGAACCCAAGTGGAGGAAATCAAGGAGCTGAAGAAGGCCATTGAGAAGTTCAGGGCCCAGGAAACCGCCGGCGAGGTGGAGCGGTTTCTGTACGCAGCCCGGACAGTGGGGAACTTGCATGTGCTCACCACCACAGTTCCCGGGGCGGACGCAGCCAAGCTGCGGCAGATGGGCGACCTGCTGCGGGATAAAGACCCCAGGGTTGCTGCGGTGCTCTCCAGCGTCCAAGGAGATAAAATTACGTTCCTGGCGGTTTGCGGCAAGGAGGCCGTGGCTGCGGGAGTCCGGGCGGGCGACCTGGTGAAGCAGGTGTGCGTGGTCTGCGGAGGCTCTGGGGGCGGCAAGCCGGACTCCGCTATGGGCGGCGGCCGGGATGTACTGAAGCTGGACGACGCGCTGGCCTGCGTGGATGATTTTGTGGCCGCGAAGCTGCAGTAGCAAGGCCAGATCCAGAACAATAAGAGTCAATTGCGGAAGAAAGGAGGCGCGGGCATGCGCAAGCTCATGTGGGTTACCCTGGGCTTTGGCGCGGCCTGCGCCTTTTTTTCCTATGTCTATCCCGGAGCCTGGGCGCTGCCGCCCGCTGCGGCCCTGCTGCTGGCGTTCGGAGTCCTGCAGATGCACCGGGAACGGCACAGAGTCCTGGCCATCGGGGCTTTGCTCTGCCTGGGCGCGTCGCTCGGACTGTGCTGGAGCTGGTTTTACGACGGAACGCTTCTACGGCCCGCCCGGGCGGCGGACGGCACGGTACAGTCCATCCAGGTGGAGCTGCGGGACTGGCCTGTGGAGACCCAATACGGCTGCAGTGTGGATGGAACCGTGGTATTGGAGGGAAGGTCCTATCAAATTCGGCTCTATCTCAACAAAATGGAGCAGACCCTGCAGCCTGGGGACCGGCTGACCCTGCGCGCCCAACTGCGTCTCACCACGGACGGAGGCCAAAGCGAACCCACCTACCATCGCTCCAACGGCATTTTTCTCTTGGGCTATCAGCGGGGCGGGGTACAGATGAGCTTTGTAGAGCGCGTCCCGTGGCGGTATGCACCCGCCGTTATTCAGAGGGAGGTGTCCGCGCGGCTGAAGCTTCTGTTTCCCGGGGACGCGGTGGGATTTGTTCAGGCGCTGCTGCTGGGGGACCGGACCGGGCTGTCCTATGCCCAGCGAAATCAGTTGTCTCTGGCGGGAATCTCCCATGTGGTGGCGGTTTCCGGGATGCATGTATCCATTTTGTTTGCGCTGATCTATACGCTGGTAGGGCGGCGCCGGGGGTTGGCGGCGCTGCTTGGTATCCCTGCAGTTGTTCTGTTTGCAGCGGTGGCCGGTTTTTCTCCCTCTGTGAGTCGGGCAGCGCTGATGCAGATTCTGATGCTGGCAGCTGGGCTTCTGGGCCGGGAGTATGACCCGCCTTCCGCCCTGTCCGCTGCGGCGCTGACGCTCTTGGTGCTCAACCCGGTGGTGGCGGCCTCGGTGAGCTTTCAGCTCTCTGTGGGCGCCATGGTGGGGATTTTTCTATTTAGCGGCAGGCTCTATCGGTTTATGACCAGGCGGTTAGTTGGCCCAAAGGGCTTTGGGCGCCGCATGCTCCGGTTTCTGGCCTCCTCTGTCTCCGTGACGCTGGGGGCCAGCGCCTTGACCGCGCCCATCGTGGCCTGGACCTTCGGTGTGGTCAGCCTCTTCGGCGTGCTGACCAACGTGCTGGCCCTCTGGGCTGTGAGCCTGGCATTTTATGGGGCGATCTTTGCGTGCCTGTTGAGTCTTCTCTGGCTTCCTCTGGGACGGGGCATCGCCTGGTGCGCCGCCTGGTTCGTCCGGTACATCTTACTGATCGTCAGAGAAGTAGCGAAGTTGCCCTTGGCTGCGGTGTACACCAGCTCGCCCTATGTGACGGCTTGGATGTACTTTGTTCCCGTGCTGTTGGGCCTATTTCTTCTGGGCAAATGTGGGAGAAAAAGGCTTTTTGCCGGCGTGCTGGTGCTGAGCCTAGTGCTGAGTATGCTCCTGAGCGACCTGGAGCCCATGATAGACTCATACCGAGTGACGGTATTAAACGTGGGACAGGGCCAGTGCGTGCTCCTGCAGGCGGCTGGAAGAACCTTTGTGGTGGACTGCGGCGGATCAAATGCCCAGGAGGCCGGAGAGCAGGCGGCCCGGCATTTGCTGAGTCAGGGGGTATACCGGGTGGACGGCCTGATTTTGACGCATTTCGACGAGGACCATGCCGGCGGCGCGATGCAGCTCATGGACCGACTGCAGGTCAAGAATTTGTTTTTGCCCTGCGTAGAGGGAGATGAGGCCGGTCTGGACATTGGTCAGGCGGCGGAGGGGACCGTCTACTATGTGACGGAGGACTTGCGTTTGACCTTTGGGGAGGCATGCCTGCGGATTTTCGCGCCTCTGTCGCAGACCACCAGCAATGAAAGCGGCCTGTCCATCTTGTTTACAGCCGGGGAGTGTGATACACTGATTACCGGAGATATGAACGAGGCGATGGAGCGGCGGCTCTTGGCGAGGCATAGCCTGCCGGATGTGGAGCTGCTTGTGGCGGGGCATCACGGCTCCAAAAACGCCACCGGCCAGGCTCTGCTGCAAGCGACGCGACCGGAAGTGGTGGCCATTTCCGTGGGCGACAATTCCTACGGACACCCCGCGCCGGAAATGCTGGAGCGGGCCACTCAGGCGGGGGCCTTAATTTATCGGACGGACCAGCAGGGGACACTGATATTCAGAGGTGGATAATATGGCAAAACAGACAGACGCGCCGCTTCAGACCCTAAAGCGGGCGCTGCAGGCGGGTACGCCGGAACGGTGCTATTTATTTTGGGGCGAGGAGAGCTATTTACTGCGGCACTATCTGGGGCAGCTCCAAAAGAATCTGGTTGACTCGCTGACAGAGGAATTCAATTTTCACCGGCTGAATCAGGAGAGCTTTTCCCTGGACACGCTGCTGGATAGTGTGGAGAACCTGCCCATGCTGGCGGAGCGGACGCTGGTTGTTGTGGAGGATGTGGACCTTTTCCGGCTGGCAGAGCAGGACCGGGAGCGCCTGATCAAACTGCTGTGGGACCTGCCGGAGCACTGCTGTCTGGTGTTTGTGTTTGACACAATCGCCTATCGGCCGGACCGGCGGCAGAAAAAGCTGTATGAGGCCCTGGAAAGAAACGCCTCTTCGGTGGAGTTTGCGCGACAAAACCAGAGGGACCTCACGGCTTGGATCAGCCGGCATATGCGGGCTCTGGGGAAGGACATCTCCCAAGCGCTGTGCGTGTACCTCATGGAGCGCACCGGCGGCGATATGACCGCCCTGGCGGGAGAGATCGGGAAAATTGCGGCTTACGCCGCCGGTCCGGAAATCACCCGGCAGGACATTGACGCGGTGACGGAACCGGTTCTAGAAGCGGTGGTATTTGAAATGACGGACGCCCTGGGCGCCGGCGCATATGAGGACGCGCTGGGGAAGCTGGAGGACCTATTTTTGCTGCAGCAGGAGCCCATCGCCATTTTGGGGGCAATTGGGGCGCAACTTCGCCGGCTCTCCGCCGCCAGGACCCTGCTGGATGCGGGAAAGGGAGAGACCGCCTTAATGCAGCTGTGCTCCCTGCGGGATTTCGTTGCGCGGAAGACCATGTCGGCGGCGCGGCGGCTTTCGCCGGAGTTCTGCCGGGTCGCCGCAAATCTAGTGGTGGAGACCGATGCGGAGCTAAAAACCTCCTTTGACGATCCAAAGCGGCTGCTGGAGCTTTTGATCTGCCGGCTGGCCCAGGAGGCGCAGCATGCTTAGGGTGCGGGAAGTGATTGTGGTGGAAGGCCGATATGATAAAAATACGCTCCTGCAGGTGGTTGACGCCACGGTGCTGGAGACTAGAGGCTTCAGCGTCCTGCGGGATAAGGCGCTTCTGGGCCTTTTGCGTCGGGCAGCCCAGGAGCGAGGGCTTTTGATTCTGACGGATTCCGATGGGGCCGGCTTTGTGATCCGCAACTTTTTAAAGGGCGCTATCCCGCCGGCGCAGGTCAAGCACGCCTATATCCCCGATGTGCCGGGCAAGGAGCGGCGAAAAACCGCCCCGGGTAAGGAGGGCAAGCTGGGGGTGGAGGGCATGCGACCGGAGATTTTGCTGGAGGCCCTGCGCCGGGCTGGCGCCACATTTCTGGAGGAGACTGGCACAGCCCCGCGGGGGGAGCTCACCAAAGCGGATTTGTTTGAGCTGGGCCTCTCCGGGGGAACGGACAGTGCGGCGCGGCGGCGGGCGCTGCTGAAACGGCTGGACCTGCCGGAGTACATGAGCGCCAACGCCCTACTGCAGGCGCTGAATCTGATCATCAACCGGGCGGAGCTTGCTCGGCTGATGGAGCGGGAAAATAACGGCGGTCATGGTACCGCAGAGGAATAGAAAGCGGGGAATTGCGTGAATATTTTACCAGTCGGCCAGGAGGAATTGCCCCAGGCGGCCCGGATTTACCGGGAGAGCTGGCGGGCATCGCATGCGGAGATCTGCTCCCCCGCATTTCTGCAGAGCCGGGACGACGGGGTTTGCCAGGCGTACTTGACAAAGCTGCTGGAAGAGGGTAAGGTGTTGTATTGGATTTGGGATCCGGAGCCTGTGGGCCTCGTAGCCGTGGGCGGCGGACAGATCGATTGCCTCTATGTGCTGCCGGAGGCCCAGGGACGGGGCTGCGGCACGCGACTTTTGCAATTTGCTATGAAGCTGTGTCCCAATTCCCGTCTGACCGTTTTGTCCAGCAATCACCGCGCCATTGCTCTGTATGAAAAGCATGGATTTCGGCGTGTTGGGGACAAGCAGCTGCGCCCGGGGCTTTGGGAGTTGGAGATGCAGGCGAGTAACCGGTCCGTGCGGGAAATCCATCAGAAGGATCAAAAGGCGGAGGTTGCCCGGGGCATTCTAACGGCGCTTCCAGATTGGTTCGGCATCCCGGAGAGCACGGCGGAGTATATCCAAACCTGCCGGGATCTGCCGGTCTGGGTTGCGTTTCAAGGGGAGCGGCCGGTGGGTTTTATCTCAGAAAAGCAGACCAGCCCGCGGACCGCGGAGATTTACGTGATGGGAGTCTTGCCCCAGTTTCATGGAAAGGGTTTTGGAAGAATGCTTTTTGAGGCCCTGCGGGAGGACGCCCAGCACAAGGGATACGGCCTGCTGCAGGTGAAGACGGTGGCCGCGGGACGATACGAGCAATATGACAAAACCAGGCGGTTTTACGAAGCCATGGGATTTCAGCCGCTGGAGGTGTTTCCTACCCTATGGGACCCGCAAAACCCCTGCCTGGTGATGGTGATGGCGATATAAACATGGAGAAAATACAATGATTGATATCTCGGTAAAGGATTTGGTCAAATCCTTTGAAATTGGAGACAACCTTCTGGACGGCCTGAGCTTTGAAGTCCAGGAGGGCGAACGCGTGGCCATACTGGGGCGTAACGGCTGTGGGAAGACCACACTTTTCCGCATTCTCACAGGAGAGATTGGCTTTGACGCGGGAGAGGTGTTCGTAAATCCCCACAAGCGGGTGGGGCTCATCTCCCAAATCCCCCGGTATCCGGAGGGCTACACCGTGGAGGAAGTGCTGCGCTCGGCCTTTGCGGAGCTATTACAGGTCCGAGACCGAATGCAAGCCCTGGAGGCGCAAATGACGGCCCAGGCGCCCAAGGAGATGCTCAATGAATATGACCGGCTCTGCGGGCAGTTTACCGCCGGCGGGGGCTATGAGATCGATGTGCAGACCGACAAGGTCTGCAATGGCCTGGGTATTCCAGAGCCTATGCGGCGGCAGGAATTCGGTCGGCTCTCCGGCGGGGAGAAAACCCGGGTGAACCTGGCCAGGCTGCTGTTGGAAAAGACGGAAATTTTACTGTTAGACGAACCCACCAATCACCTGGACCTGCGAAGCGTGGAATGGCTGGAGGGGTATCTCAATCGATTCAAGGGGACGGTGCTCACCATCTCCCACGACCGGTACTTTTTGGATCAGGTGGCCCAGCGGGTGGTGGAGATCGCGGAGGGTCGGGGAGCGTATTACTCCGGAAACTATTCCTTTTATATGGAAGAAAAGCAGGCCCGATTTGAGCTGCAGCGCAAGCAATACGAGCAGGAACAGGCCAAGCTCCGGCAGTTGGGCTACACGGTGGAGCGGATGAAGGGGTGGGGTATCAACAACCGGACTCTGTACCGAAGGGCCATGTCCATTCAGCATCGGATGGACCGCATCAGGAAGACCGAGCGGCCCCGGCAAGAAAAGAGCATGCGGGCATCCTTCAGCGTCCGGGAGTTCCAGGGGGACGTGGTACTGGAGACCAAGTGTCTGGGAAAGGCCTTTGGGGACCGGGCACTTTTTTCCAATGTGGACCTTATGGTAGAGGGCGGGGAACGGATTGCCCTGTTGGGGGACAACGGGACGGGGAAGACCACGTTTCTGCAATGTCTGCTGGGCCAGGAGCCCTGCCAGGGGAGAGTGAAGCTGGGGCCCTCCGTCAAGTGGGGATACCTGCCTCAGATCATCCACTTTGACCATCCGGAGCGGAGTCTGTACGATACCATGCTCTATGAGAAAAACCTGACGCCCCAAGTGGCCCGGGACCGGCTGGGCGCGTTTCTGTTTCAGGGAGAGGACGTGTTTAAAACGGTGGGAAGTCTCTCCGGGGGAGAGCAGTCCCGTCTGCGGCTGTGCATGCTGATGGATGAAAAAATCAACTTGCTGATTCTGGACGAACCCACGAACCACCTGGACATCGCGGCCCGTGAATGGGTGGAGTGCGCCATCGAGGAGTTTGAGGGCGCGTTGCTGTTTGTGTCCCATGACCGGTACTTTGTGGAGAAGTTTGCGGACCGGATTTGGGAGCTGAAGGACGGACGCATTCGGGACTTCCGGTGCGGATATTCCAAATACCGGGACATTCTGCAGCGAGAGGCGGCGGACCGGACGACTGTTACCGCCGGACAGAGGGAAAAGAAGGAGAAGCCGAAACCCAACGACAAGGCCCAGGAAAAGCTGGTCCGCCGGCTGGAGCGGGAAATTGAGAAGCAGGAGCAGGCTGCGTCCGCGCTGGAGGAAGGCATTGCGCTGGCGGCCTCGGATTATCAGGAGCTGACCCGTCTTCTGGCGGAGAAGGAGGCCACGGAGGTACGGCTTTCTCAACTCCTGGAGGAATGGGATCAAGCGGCCAGACTGCTGAATGATGCGGAGAATCCTTGACATCCTAAGTACAATCCTAATATTTTATTTGATGTGGCAAAGGAGAGAATCATTATGAGCGAATCCTGTAATGGCAACTGCTCGTCCTGCGGGTCGGATTGCTCGGACCGCAAAACAGAGAGCCTAATTGCCCAGTTAAATTCCAAGTCCAGTGTCAAAAAGGTGGTCGCGGTGGTTTCGGGCAAAGGCGGCGTGGGAAAAAGCACCGTCACAGCGCAATTGGCCGTGGCTATGGCCAAGCGCGGGCTTCGTGTGGGCGTATTGGACGCTGATATTACAGGCCCTTCCATGCCCAGGGCCTTTGGCGTAACCCAGTGCGCCGGGGCGGACGATGCCGGCTTGTATCCGGCGGTGACGGAGACCGGGATCCAGGTCATGTCCATTAACCTGCTGCTGGACCGTGACACGGACCCGGTGGTCTGGCGGGGACCTATCATTGCCGGCGCCGTTAAGCAGTTCTGGACAGATGTGATTTGGGAGAATGTGGACTATCTGTTTGTGGATATGCCGCCGGGCACCGGGGACGTGCCCCTGACGGTGTTCCAGTCCATTCCGGTCGACGGAGTTGTAGTGGTTACCAGCCCTCAGGGCCTGGTGTCCATGATTGTATCCAAGGCGGTCCGGATGGCACAGATGATGCAGGTGCCGGTGCTGGGCTTTGTGGAGAACTACAGCTACTACCAGTGTTCGGAGTGTGGCAAGAAGCTGGAGCTTTTTGGGGAAAGCAAGCTGGACCAGGTGGCTGAAGAATTTGGGCTTCCGGTGCTGGCCCGGCTGCCCATCGACCCGGCGGTGGCGCGGGCCTTTGACGAGGGAAAGGCGGAAACCCTGAAGACGGGGGCCCTGGCTGGCGTAGTGGAAGCTGTAGAGGGTCTGTAGTTAAGGATCATAAGGCCGCTTCCAGCACCTACAGGGTCTTCCTGATGGCACGGGAACGACCTGCGTCCGCCCGCGGGAGATACCCCAGATCTGTTGGCTTGACGGGCGAGCGCAGCTCGCCCCTACAGGGTGCGTCATAAATTTCGGGATGTAGGGGCGACCTTTGGCCGCCCGCGTGGGGAATCGGTAGATTACCGATATAAGGAGCGACCTTCGGTCGTTCTGCGGGCGAGCGCAGCTCGCCCCTACAGGGTGCGTCATACATTCCGGGATGTAGGGGCGACCTTTGGTCGCCCGCGTGGGGAATCGGTAGATTACCAATATAAGGAACGACCTTCGATCGTTCCGCGGGCGAGCGCAGCTCGCCCCTACAGGGCGCGTTATACATTCCGGGAAGTAGGGGCGACCTTTGGCCGCCCGCGTGGGGAATCGGTAGATTACAGATGTAGGGAACGACCTGCGGTCGTTCCGCGGGCGAGCGCAGCTCGCCCCTACAGGGCGCGTCATACATTTCGGGAAGTAGGGGCGACCTTTGGTCGCCCGCGTGGGGAATCGGTAGATTACCAGTATAAGGAACGACCTTTGGTCGTTCCGCGGGCGAGCGCAGCTCGCCCCTACAGGGCGCGTTATACATTCCGGGATGTAGGGGCGACCTTTGGTCGCCCGCGTGGGGAATCGGTAGATTACCAATATAAGGAACGACCTTCGGTCGTTCCGCGGGCGAGCGCAGCTCGCCCCTACAGGGTGCGTCATACATTCCGGGATGTAGGGGCGACCTTTGGTCGCCCGCGTGGGAAATCAGCAAATTACAGATGTAGGGAACGACCTGCGGTCGTTTTCCGGGGAGGGAAAGCGTACGCCGACAAGATTTCAAGAGCGCAGGGTCGACTTGTTTCGTTTTAGCCTTTTACATCCGGCGCGCTCTGTGTTATACTAGCAGCGAAAAAGCCGAAATTTGGAGGTATTCCGTTATGGTCAAAGCAATCGTGGGAGCCAACTGGGGCGACGAGGGCAAAGGAAAAATTACAGACGTTTTGGCGGCGGATTCCAGTGTGGTGGTCCGCTTCCAGGGCGGCAGCAACGCGGGCCACACCATCGTTAACCAGCACGGCAGGTTTGCGCTGCACCAACTGCCCTCCGGCGTTTTTTACCCCCACGTCACCAATGTGATTGGAAACGGGGTGGCGTTGGACTTGGGTAAATTTGTGGGCGAGGTCTGCGCCCTGCGGGAAGCCGGCTTTGAGCCTAGGCTTCTGGTCTCGGATCGGGTTCAACTTGTCATGCCCTACCACGTGCTGTTTGACCAATATGAGGAGGAGCGGCTGGGCGGCAGGTCTTTCGGTTCCACCAAATCGGGCATCGCCCCCTTTTACGCTGATAAATTTTCCAAAACCGGGTTTCAGATTTCTGAGCTGTTCCACGAGGCCCAGGCCCTGGAGAAGCTGAAGCAGGTCCTGGAAGTGAAAAATGTCCTGCTGGAGCACCTGTATCACAAACCTGCACTGGATGCCCAGCCTCTCTTTGACGCCTTGCGGTTGCAACGGGACCAGGTGGCGCCCTATGTGGGGGATACGTTCCAATTTTTGCGCCGTGCCTGCAGGCAGGGGGAGCAAATCCTCCTGGAAGGGCAGCTAGGCGCTATGAAGGACCCAGACTTCGGCATTTACCCCATGGTGACCTCCTCCTCCACCCTGGCCGGTTACGGCGCGGTGGGCGCTGGGATTCCGCCCTATGAAATTCAGGATATCATATGTGTGGTCAAGGCCTATTCTAGCGCAGTGGGGGCCGGTGCCTTCGTCAGTGAGATCTTTGGCGAGCAGGCGCAGACCCTGCGACTGCACGGCGGCGACAAGGGGGAATTTGGCGCGACCACCGGCCGACCCAGGCGCATGGGGTGGTTCGACGCCGTGGCCTCCCGGTACGGCGTCCAGGTCCAGGGCGCTACGCAGGTGGCGCTGACCGTATTGGACGCCTTGGGGTATCTGGAAAAAATTCCCGTGTGCGTGGGATATCGGGTAGACGGCAGGGTGCTGACGGACTTCCCCACCACGCCGGTCTTGGAGCGCTGCGAGCCCGTGCTAGAGACGCTGCCCGGCTGGAATTGCTCCATCCGGGGGATAACCAGCTATCAGGATCTTCCGGGGGCCTGCAGAGGCTATGTGGAGTTTATCGAGGGGCAACTCGGGGTGCCCATTACCATGGTTTCCAATGGGCCGGGACGCTCTGAACTTATATACCGCAGAAGCTAGATAGAATTTGCCGCCGCCGCCCCATGTCATAAGCTGGGGCCGCGGCGGCTGTCAAATTTTTTGTATATCTGCCTCATCCTAGATTAAAACCGGCTGTAGTTGGCGCCCCTCCAGGGCCAGGGCCACGGCTTCCGGCAGTTGGCTGAAATCTGCTACCAGGCTGGTGGGCTTTTTTACGGGGTCATCCTGTCCGAAGGGTACAAAATAGATGTACTTGCGTGCCAGCAACTTGCCGATGTTCTCTGCCGCCGCACCCAGTCCGTCGTTTGTGGAGACCGCCAGAATGACGGGCCGGCCGTTGCGCAGATGGCTCTTCACCGCCATGGTGACAGGACCGTCCGCAATACCAGCGGCCAACTTCGCCAGGGTGTTGCCGGTGCAGGGGGCCACGACCAAAGCGTCCAGCAGTTTTTTGGGGCCGATGGGCTCCACTTCGGTCAGCAAATGCAGCGCGGGCCTGCCGCAAATACGCTCCACAGCCTCCCGATGGGACGCCGCTGTACCGAACCGGGTGTCGGTTTCATAGCTCGCCTGAGAAAAAATAGGAATGACCTGACTGCATTGCTGGGCCAGGGCCTCCAGGGCCGGAATTGCCTTGGAGTAGGTGCAGAAGGATCCGCAAATGGCGAATCCGATGGTACTATTCAACATAAAAACTCCTTCCTTGGCCGAAGGCCAAACGTAGTATGGTTTTGCCAATGAGCCGGCCCGCGGTTTCTGGTGCGGTTTTGCCGGGTAATCCCCCAGCGTTCAACACCGGCCTGGGGCAATCGCTGACAATCCCGCCCGGACTGGAGGCTAGCTCGATCAGCAGGCAGTCCCCACGGGTGCAGGCTGCCTGCGCCGCAGAAAGAACCGGAGCCGGGACAGTGTTGAAAATGACCCGGTATTGCGCCAGGTCTCTTTGATAGCAGCCCGTTTCCTCGGAGAGATACCCCAAGGCGGCAATGAGTGCCCGATCTCTGGGCTTTCGGGCGGAGACTGTTACCTGTGCGCCCAGGGCCCGGAGCCGGCAGCTTAGAAGTTGGCCGATACGGCCCCAGCCGATCACCAGCGCCGGCGTTCCATAAAGCGTAACCGGCAGGCGGTCCATGGCCAATTGTATGGCGCCCTCCGCCGTGACGGCTGCATTGGCGGCAGTGAGGTCCTCGTCCAGAAAGTAATCGATAACCGACGCCCCGGTTTCGGCCAGCGCTTGCCCTTGGGGCCCCAGCTTGCCGCCCAAAATAGTGAGGCCGCTGTGAAGTCGGGGCAATACCTCCTCCAGGACGGGGCCCTGGGAGATTTGTCCGTTTTGTCCAAAGGCAGGCAGGGGGAGGACAAGATGGGTCATCTGATCACAGGGAAATGCCGCGACGCTGGCGCCTGCTTCCCGCAGTTGGGTTTCCGCCCAGCGCATGCGGGAATCCCCGCCTAAAAAACAGAAAATTTTGTCGTGTATGTGCATAGTTTCATCCCTCCTTACTCTCGCCAGCCTATGCGCCGGCGGCTCCATCCGTGCGTCCTGGGTTGTATTTTGGGGAAGACTGCGGTATAATGAAGACAATTCGTGGAAGAGCAAACGGTTGGGCGAATTGGCCGAATGCGGAGAGGAGCGATGACCCGGATGGAGCGTTTGGGGTTTATCCATGACATGATGGATGTCAAGGTGCTGATTTTGTTTGTCCTGGCCAGAACCGGTTACCCCGCCAGTGTGCAGGAAGTCTATGAACTATGCTACCAGGACGATTGCCTGAGTTATTTTGATGTATGTACGGCGGTACCGGAACTTGTGGCTTCTGGACATCTGCAGCGGCAGGGGGAGCGCTACGAAATCACAGAAAAGGGCCGAGCTGACGGGGCGTTGACGGAGGATTCCGTCGCTTTTCCTGTCCGGCGGCGGGCGCAAGCGGCGGTGGAGCGCTTTAACCGGGAGCAACGCCGCAGTAGCTTTTTAAAAACGCAGATAGTGCCAAGACAAAGCGGGGACTTCTCGGTGATTCTGGGCCTGGACGACGAGAAAGGAAACCTGATGACCCTGGAGCTTATGGCGCCGGATCAGCATCAGGCGGTTCGACTGAGCGGCTCCTTTCGTAAAAATGCGGAGCTTTTGTATCACCTGATAATGTCGGACCTGCTGGACGAGGAATTCGGAGAGCCAGATTCTCCCCTTGCCGGAGCCGAGGATTCATGATATAATAAAACCAGACCGGAGTACCGGTGATACGAAAGGAGCGACGCATTATGAAATTTCAGTTTAGTGAAAAGAAAGTACGCCTTCCCGAGAGCGTTCACGCTTACGCCGAAAAAAAGGTGACCAAGTTGGACCGCTATTTTAACGGTGACGCGGAGGCGCTTGTCGCTTTTTCTGTCGAGAAAAATCAAAATAAAGTGGAGCTCACAGTCCATGCTGCCAACACCTGGTTCCGCGCCAGCGAGCGCACGTCGGATATGTTCGCCTCCATTGATGCGGCGGTAGCTACGATCGAAGGCCAAATTCGGAAAAACAAGACCCGTCTGGCTCGTCGGCTGCGGCAGGACGCTTTTGTTCGGGCTCCTGGCCAGGAGGAGCGCTCTTCCTTTGCGCCGGAATCTCCCGAGGAAGAGTTTGACATTGTGCGGCGGAAAAAGTTCCCCATGAAGCCCATGACCCAGGAGGAGGCGATACTGCAGATGAATTTGCTGGAGCACAGCTTCTTTGCTTTCAAGGACGAGGACAACGACGGCGCTTTCGCTGTGGTATATCGCAGAAACGATGGCGGGTACGGCTTGATTGAGAATACAGATTGAGAATTTAAGAATAAAAACAAGCGGCATGGCCAAGGGGGCCATGCCGCTTTTACCCGCCGCTTTCGCGGGTGTCAAGGATGGACTTTGCCTAAAAATTGTGCTACAATGAACAAAAATACGACAAGCGGGGAGAGACTATGGCAAAAAACAATGGTAAAAATGAAATGGGGAAGCGCGCTGCCTCCAGGGTGCGGCCGGCTGGCTTTCGCCGCACACTTTCCCCTGGCTGGACGGTGCTGGCCGGGATTGGAATTCTTCTGTTTCTCGGATTCTCCTCCACAGCCCTGCAGCCGGGCTCCGTACTGGAACAGCTGCGCGGTTATCTGCAGCAGCCGATCCTTTTTCTGCTGAACGGTCTGCCAATTGCTCTTGTTTTGCTGCTGCTCTACGCGCTGGTCCGAAATATCTTTTATAGCGGCGCCATTGCCTGCTTGCTGTTCGATGTGCTGTCTTATGTCAATTTGCTGAAAATTGAGGGGCGGGACGATCCCTTTGTTCCGGCAGATGTGGCGCTCTTTCGGGAGGGCTTCGCGGCTGCGGGGGAGTATGCCCTGCACCTGCATATCCCATTTTTAATTGGAATCGTGTTGAGCGTCCTCTTTCTTGTGGCTTTGGGCGTCTTTTTTAAGAGCCCGCGGCCCAGATGGCCGCTGCGCGCGGGGATGGGGCTGCTGGCCATCGTCGCTTTTCTTGGCGCGATGAAATATCTCTATCAAAACGAAAAGCTGTATCAAAGTCTTCGCGTCCCGCAGCGGTATAATATCACCAGCGTTTTCAACCACCTGGGCTTTAACTACTGCTTTCTATACAATTACAATTTGTACGCTGTGGAAAAGCCGGAAGGCTACTCCAAAAACCAGGCGGCCGCGTGGCAGGAGAGCGACAAGCTGCCGCAGGAGGGAGAGTCCGTCCAAGCAAACGTCCTTTTCGTCATGTGCGAGGCCTTTTCGGACCTCTCTAATGAATCCGTCTTTGCCTATGGGGAGACGGAGAATCCCTTATATCTATACAATCAGTTGGCCCAGTCTCCCCGGGCTTACGCAGGGCATATCATTGTGCCGAATTTTGGAGCAGGGACCGCTAACACGGAATTTGACGTGCTGACCGGTATGCCGACCAATTTGCTGGGGCGTAATACGACTTCCGCCTTCCGTACGGTACGGCGGGATATCAATGCGCTTCCCCATTTGTTTGCCGCCAACGGGTATCAGACCTATTTTATGCATCCCGGGGACAGTTGGTTTTACAACCGATCCAGTGTTTATCAGCATTTTGGCATCACGGACCAGGTGTTCTTTGATGATGCGTTTAGTAAAGCGGATTATAAGGGGAATATGGTGTCCGATGAGGCGTTTTTACGGGTCCTAAAAGAGGACTTCTCCCAGCGGATCGAGGCGGACTCTCCGGTGTTTGCCTATACCGTTACCATTCAAAATCATCAGACCTATGGTTCTAGCAAGTATGGGTTTACCACACCGGAGGTTCCTTTGAATAGGAAGGTTTCCGAAGGCGCAAAAGAGACGCTATCTGTCTATCTAGAGGGGGTTCGGGATTCCAGTAAAATGCTGATGGAATTGACCCAGTATTTGGATACGCTGGAAGAGCCGACGCTGTTGGTATTTTTTGGCGATCACCGTCCCAACCTGGGAGCCAATTATGGGGCCTACGCGGAGCTGGGCCTGGTGACAGGTGAGAATATGGATGCGCAGAGCGCAATTTACACAAATGCCACGCCCGTACTAATCTGGGCCAACAACACCTACTGCAATACTGTGGACTTTTCAGCGGCTGTCGAGTCTTTGGAAATGCCGGAATCTGGGCGCATCAGCAGCTATTATCTGGGGGCTGCGGTATGTGAGCTGCTGGGTCTATCTGGTAAAGATGGGTATATAGATTTTCTCAACGCAATGCGCCGGGAAGTGCCTGTGGTCAGCAATCTCAACTACATGCTGGCGGATGGAACTTATACAAATATTTTACCGGAAATGCAGGCAGAGCTTGTTAAAAAATTGAATTGCTGGGAATACTATCGGATGAAAGATGAAGGGCTTCTGACTTTTGGTTAAAAAGTGCAGTCATTTTTTATGGAAATGCAGGAAAGAATGATAAACTGCTGAAAAAAGTCCTAAAATTTTTAAGAATCAGGCTTGACAGATTAATATTCTTGCGCTATAATGCAGAAGTCGCCTTGAGCGGTCAAAAATTTCCACAAAAAATAAAAAAATTCTTGACAAAAACAGGGCGATATGATACCATATTGAAGCTGCCCATTGGAGGGCGAATGTACCTTGTAAATTGAATAACGTGAGACAGAAAGCACCAAAAAGGAC
>CBCTHM010000003.1:0-147407 GCA_965146675.1 uncultured Eubacteriales bacterium
TAGGCTCAGGCAGTTTGTCAATGAGATCGATCACCGCCTGAATGGGTTTCAGGAGTTCTGCCAAAGCGGCCTCGGCCTTGGTCAGTTTGCTGTAGTTGGTGACCAGGGCTTGGGCATCCTTGCCCAGGGCGTCATAGGCCTTCCGGGCGGCCTCGATGGCTTCCTTGTTGGCCAGGGTGATAGGCTCAGGCAGTTTGTCAATGAGATCGATCACCGCCTGAATGGGTTTCAGGAGCTCAGCCAGAGCGGCTTCTGCGGCCACCAGGTCCTCATAATTGGAGACCTGTTTCTTTTCCTCCACTGTGAGGGCTTCATACGCAGCGCGGGCGGCCTCGATGGCTTCCCTGCTGGCCAGGGTGATAGGCTCAGGCAGCTTTGCAATGAGTTCAATGACTGCCTTTACCGCCTCGTTGGGTCCTGCGGGCTCGGAACCGGACACCTTAATGTTATCAAATTGTCCCTTGGTACCGTCATTGCCTTGATATACAAAAGCAAACCGTACCTGCTCTTGTCCTTGCAGTTCCTCCGGCAGCGCGAAGGAGGTCTGCGTGTATTCCCGCGTTCCGAACTCCTCTTGCCCGCCAACCTCACGCAGATCCCAGATTGGCGCCCAAGTAGAGCCATCATCGACACTGGCATAGACAAGCAGGTTGTAGTCTTTCGTCGTGACCACAAAGCGGTACGCGGCGTAGAACTCGAAGGACATGGTCGCATTCCCACCGGAGAGATTCACAGCAGGGGAAATTAGCCATTCATCCTGGTTGCCTACGGAATCGCTACAGGAGGCGACGTAGCCACTCCCATAATCCCGTTTTTCACGAACCCAGGTATTCAGGCCAAGCTCGTTGGATTTTAGGGTCCAGCCGGTGGGTGGGAAGTCTTCACTCTCAAAGTCCTCCACCAGCAGATCTATCACCTGCGGCAGCGCGGTAAACTGCGCTTCGATGGTGTGATTTTCGGAGACAGTCTCAAAGGTATAGATGGCGACTGCTCCTACACTTACATCGTCCACCAGGACATCTGCAATTCGGAAGCCCTCCGAGGGTTTCATGGTAAAGGTTTGGTCTTTGCCCTCCTGTACCTTGGTTTCGCCGGCGGGCTCAATGGTACCGCCTTCGCCAGCAGTGGCGGTGATAGTATACTCGTTCACCGGTGTGGTTCCGCCGGTTCCTTCCAGGTGGATATTGTCCAGGGATACGACGCCGCCGTCTTCACTATTGGGCCGCTGATAGCGGAAAGCGAACTGAACGCCCTTGACGCAATACGTCTCAGGGATTTGAACCTCCGCCTTGATTAAGGTATTAGTCAGCTTGCTGTCTACGTCCTCTGCTGCATTCCAAAGGACGTTCCAGGTGGAGCCGCCGTCTGTGGAGGCCTCCATGGTGAAAACAACTTCCTGACTGTGGATTACGTAATAGGGGGCGCAAAATTCAAAGGTCATCACTCCGGAACCCCCGGACAGATCCACCACCGGGCTGATGAGCAGCTCATCGGATGCGGTAGACCCTTGCCAGTCATAAGTACAATACGCCACAAAGGTATTGTTCAGGTTACTGTTTTTCCTGCGCTCCCAAGTGGCGCTGCTGGTGGATTGCAAAGACCAGCCGCCGCTGAGGAATTCCTCATCCTCGAAGTCCTTGTCCAGCAGGGAGGTTGGGTCCTCGGCCAGCTTGGCAAACCCGGCCTCCAGCACATGGGAAGCGGAGACGTCCGTAAAGGTATAGGTCTCGCTGGTGGGAACGCGCTTGCCGTCCACCTTTACATTGGAAAGCACATACCCTTTATCGGCCGTCATCGTAAAGGTCTTGGATTCCCCAGCGGCCACAGTGGCCGAGGTAGGATCTACGGAGCCACCTTCCCCGGCAATGGCTAATAGCTGATAGGCGCCGGTGCCAGCTGCGACGGTAAAGGCAGCCTCAATGGTATGCGGCGCGTTGATGCTCTCAAAGGTATAACTGCTGATGGGGCCCATATCTTTGCCATCGATCAACACGGAGGCAATATCAAAGCCAGGGTCCGGGGTGATCGTGAAGGTGCGGCTGGTGCCCTTTTTCACAGTGATGGTCCCCTCTGGGGAGATGGCGCCATTGGCACCAGCAGTCGCTGTGAGCGTGGTGTACATGGCCGGGTCGTCAGCGTACAGCTCAGTATTGTCGATCCAGAGCATAGTTCCATCCTGTCCCTGATACACAAAGGCAAAACGAATGGATTCTGCTTTTTGGAACTCAGCCGGCAAGTCGACCCGTGCCTGGCCTTTATACCAATCGGGATCTACCTTGATGTTATCTTTTAGATTCCACAGATCCGTCCAGGTCGCACCGCCGTCCACACTGCACTTGACCAACAGGTTGTGCGCGCCGCGGCTGACATAATAGAGGTTCGTATAGTAGTCAAAGATCATGTGGACCTCGGTGTCTTGACTAGAAATGTCCAGATCTTTTGTGATGAGCCATTCGTCCTGCTTATCCTTAGCAAGATCAATGTAGGCAACGTTTGTGGACTCGTAAGAACGCCCCCAAGTGGTGGAAGAGGTGCTCTTCAGGCTCCAGCCCTCCGGCGGGAAGCCTGTCTGCTCGAAATCCTCTTTCCAAAGGGAGACGGTGGGGTAGACTGTGGCGTTATCGTCTATGTTGCCTTCCACCGTGACCGTATATTCCTTGCGGTTTCCGGCATAGTCGTTGATGACAAGGCCAATGCGGTCGCCCAGGCCCGTGACGTCAAATTCTTTTGTGATGGTCTTGCCAGGCTCCGTCTCAGCAAAGGGCTCGGACCGCCGGGCGGTGGTGAATTTGCTGTCGGCAAAGGTGACATTGGATACGTATTGATTGTCGTGCATGGTCAGGCTCAGATAGTACCGGCCGTCAGCCTCCCGCACGGCAATGTTGGTGATCTCCGGGTCTTCTGTGTCCACGGTGATGGGGAATTCCCAGACTGAGCACTCGTTGTTAATCGGGTGAGCGCTGTAGTCCAGGATTGCCTCTACCCGCACCGTTGCCTTGGTATTGTTGGGCAGGGCGGAGCCTCTGGCATCGGTACCGAACCAGGGGTCGATTTTGCTATAGTCGTCTACGCCAGAGGGTTTAATTGTGTAATAGGCGCTGTCATAAATGGATTTGACCTCATACTCCACGTCCTTGGTGTAGTATACGGTTTCATCCTCTCCTGTAATGGTATAAATCAGATGCTTGACATTCCGCAGCAATCCCACATACAACAGGTCCAGGGAATCCATGGTGTCGTCGTTGTTGGGGGAGATAGCGTTACGGTCCGCCAAATAGGTATTCATGTTGTGGTAGGGGTTATCGCCCAAATAGGTGTCAGTAGTTCCTTCCAAGGAACTAGAGGCCGCTGTATTGGTATAAGCCTGGGCCCAGTTGTCTTCTCCCGTAATATCCTGCCAGTAATAGCCCCGGTCCAGGACGGAGGCTTTGGTCCAGTCTCCATAGAAGGCCAGGTAGGGAAGGGAGAGCGCTACCTCAGCGCCATCGGTGGGGACAAGACGAACCCATCCTTCTACATAGGAGCCATTTTCAAAATTTTCATCTATGTAAGCTTTGTCTTCTTCTGTAAGCGTCACGGTCACGGTCACCTGCACGGTACCGCCGCCCGCTACGGTCACCACGTTGTTCTCCTTGTCTGTGGTGTATTCAGCAGAGAGGGGATACCCGGTTTCCGTGGTCTGCCACACCGGCTGGCCGTTGTAGGTAGTGGCGGTTTCACAGGCATCGGTCTGCACCGTGGGAATAATGTTATAGCTGAGTGTCTTGTCGCTGGTGTTATGGATGGCGAACTGCATCTTGTAAACGCCTGACTTGTTCACGTCGTCTCCCAACTCCAACTTGGGGCGGTCTTGGTTGGCAACGGTGAGATACGCCTTTGTGTTTACCGCATCGTTGATGTTGAGCAGTCCAGCGCCCTGCTTCCGTACAGGGGACGGGATGTTGTTGCCGTCCACTACTTGGGTGGCGGTACACATCAGCAGGGTGTTGACGCGGGCTAGCTGCTCCGTCTCAGACAGGTCAGGGAACTTCGTTTGCACATACTGCTTCAGAACGGCCATGGCGCCGGCTACATGTGGCGATGCCATGGAGGTGCCGTCCATATACCCGTATTGATTGTCCTGGATGGTGGAGTAGATGTTGCTGCCCGGCGCTGTAATTTCCGGTTTGATGGCCAGGTCCGAGGTGGTGCCCCAGGAGGAGAAGTCGGACATTTGACCGCCAATAGGGTTGTCCACGTTGCCGGGCAATCCCGCCACTGTCAGGGTTTTGCTCTCCTGCTCCAACAGGAACTGGCCATCTTTTTGTGTAATCATGGCGCAGGGAATATCATAGGTCGTGACGGTCATGTAGATAAAGCCCGGAGCGTTGTCGTAGACCAGAAGCCCGATCGCGCCAGCATTGTGCGCGTTGGTCTCTTTCTGCTGGTAGTTGATTTCTCCCCGGTTCACCAGGGCGATTTTTCCAGCCACGTCGACCTTGGCGAAATCCTCAGCCGTACCGTGTCCGGCTGGTACATATTCCAGACTTTTGCCTGCCAGGCTGCGAAACAGCGGCGCATCGACCGGTGCGTATTCCTCACCCAGCTCTACCGCGTCGTTGTAGGCGATGTTCTTGCCGCCCACGGTCAGATAAGGGCTTTCCACCTTGCCGACCTTCTCCGCGCTGGCCACGGAGAGGGAAGCAGCGTAAGTAGAGGGCGAGCTCACGTTACCGTAGTCCGGGTTCCGGGTCAGCGCGTGGCTCTTGCCGAAAATAGAGCTGAAAGCCGCGCTATAATCGTTGCCTGCCGCCACGGCAAGGTCAATTCCGTGCTGCTGAACCCGATCAAAAACCGCCATCATTTCCAGGGTTTCCGCGTCTTCCGTGTCGTATTTTGTAGATCCACAGGGAGAACCCAGGGAAAGGTTAATCACGTTTGCGCCCAGGAGCACGGCATCCTCCAGAGCGGCCAAAATGTTGTCATAGGAAGCCCCGCCGCCAGCGGTGGGGAAAACCTTCATGGCGAGAATTTGGGCCTCGGGAGCTATTCCCTCCACATTATTGGCCAGCCCGTCGTTGGCCGCGGCGATACCGGCCACGTGGGTGCCGTGATCGCTGCCGCCCCGGGGATCGGCACTGTTGGTCTTGTCCGCATAATCGAAGCCGAAGGGGATTTTCTGATTGGTATAAACCTGCGTGGGGGTCAGAGTCGGCATGATGGCCTCAGCGTTAAAATCATACTGCTCCATGCAGGCTGCAACTGCGCTGGCATTCAACTTTGCGTTGTTCGGCGCATCCCGGAACGCTTCGTGATCCAGGTCAACGCCGCTGTCCACAATTGCAATAATGGTTCCCTCACCTTTGTAGCCGGTTTGGTTGGCGGCGCCGCCGCCAATCATGGGGCCGCTGTCGCTCATCATGGGCTCCAGCTCAAACTCCGGTGCCACGAACGCTGCCGCCACACCGTCCAGCTCCCGAATTTCCTTGAGCTGTCCATAGGTGACGGAGGCTGAGAAGCCATTCATCAGCAGGGTGTAATGGTATTCCACGTTCAGTGCTTGTCCATTTAAAACCTGCTTGCTGATGGCCTTTTCCATGGCGGCCTGCTGCGTGAAAAGACGCTTTTGTACGCTTTGTGCCTGGGCGGTGAGCTTTCCGCTGCTAGCTGCGTACTCCATAGCCGGTGCGCCCTTCAGACGGATGATGGCGGTAACCGCTTCATCATCTGCATAGGCGTCGTCCGCGTCAAACACAGGGACCTCATTTTGCTTAAACAGATTTTGTACCAAGGCTGACTCATAACCGTCCGCTTCAGTTATGGTCGCCTGGGGCATGGAGGCTTTGACCTCGCTGGCCGCAACTGACAGCGGCATGGCTGACAGAAGCATGACCAGGGCCAAAAGGCTGGCAATGACTCGTTTCACTCGTGTTCCTTCCTTCCATTCTGTTTTGCAATTCAACAACTCTGCCGTCGAACTGTCGAATTGTATGCCTATTATATTAGTATGAAATTGCCAAAAAGTCAATTGCAAATTGTCAAAAAATTGGGAAATTTCGGCAAAGGTTACCAGCTGTTAGAAACAGCCGGTAACGCGGCGGCCCGGTCTGTATGAATGCGCCATAGCGGCACAGTTTTTTTCTTTTTTACACTCCTTCGACTGTATCTGCGTCCTGGAAAAATTATACTGAAACCAGTTGAAACTTCGCGGGGAATTCAACCCCGTTTGAGAAACGAGGGGAATCTGTCTATGCATTTTACCAGCTTTTTACAGGACCGACAGCTGACTGTGGCCCTGACGGGGGAAATTGATCACCATTGCGCGAAAGAGTATATTCAGCAAATCACTGCGAAAATAGACGCCTATATGCCTGCGGTCTGCGTCCTGGATTTTCAAGAGGTTACGTTTATGGACTCCTCCGGGATTGCCGTAGTCATCAATGCCCTGCGCCATATGGCGCAAATCGGAGGCCGTCTGCGGCTGCAATCTATTGCGGAGCAGCCGATGAAAGTGCTGAGAGCGGCGGGAATTGAAAAAATCGTAGAAATCAGGGAGGCAGTCCGATGAAATTTGACAATTACATGATCTTGGAGTTTCCAAGCAAATCTTCCAACGAAGCCTTTGCCCGGTCTGCGGTGGCTTGCTTTGCCGCGCAGCTGGACCCGACGCTGGAGGAGCTAGGCGATATCAAAACGGCAGTCTCCGAGGCGGTGACCAACTGCATTGTTCACGCTTATCCGGACACATTAGGTACGATTATGGTCCGCGCGCGCATCCTCAAGGATCAGATTCTAGATATTGTGGTGAAGGACAAGGGAGTCGGAATCGCAGATGTGGAAAAGGCCCGTCGGCCCATGTTTACTACCGGCGGCACGGACAGGTCCGGCATGGGTTTTACCATTATGGAGAGCTTTATGACCTCTCTTGAAATCCAATCCCAGCCGGGCAAGGGCACCACCGTACATATGCGGCGGCGCTTGCAGCGCAGAGGAAGCCAATGAGCGCCAATCTGGAAGACCTCATCGCCCGCAGCAAGGCTGGAGACCGTCAGGCAGGGGAGCAGCTCATTGTGGAGAACTCCGGCCTGATTTGGTCCATCGCCCGCCGTTTTTTTGGACGAGGCGTGGATCCGGAGGATCTCTATCAACTGGGGTGTCTAGGGTTTTTAAAGGCAGTCGAGGGATACGATATTACCTTTGGTACCCAGTTCTCTACCTATGCCGTGCCAAAAATTGCAGGGGAAATCCGCCGGTTTTTACGAGATGACGGCGCCGTCAAGGTAAGTCGCAGCCTCAAGGAACAGGCTGCCACCATCAAAATTACAAGGAGCCGACTAACTGCGGAATTAGGGCGGGACCCCACCGTCCGGGAGCTGTCTGAGGTCATGGGGTTGTCTGCAGAAGAAATTGCCGTTGCAGAGACCGCTACAGCGGCAACGGAGTCCATTCAGCGAGAGACGGGCGAAGATGGCTTTACATTGGAAAACGTTTTGACCGATTCCAGCACGGAGGACCAATTGGTAGAGCGGATCGCACTGAAGCAGGCCATCGACAAGCTGGCCGAGCGCGAGGCGTTGGTGATCAATCTTCGCTATTTCCACGGCTTGACCCAGGAGCGAGTAGCCAAGGTTTTGAAGGTCTCTCAGGTCCAGGTATCCCGGATCGAAAAAAAAGCGCTCTCTCATCTGCGGGAGATGATTTAAAAGGCCGCTGCCGGCAGGGCGGCGGCCTTCAAGCATTTAAAGGTATACTTGCGCCTCCTTTTCCCCATGTAATTGTTTTGTTGGAACGGCAATCGTTCAAAGCTTTCGGTTGGTCGGGTGCGGCCGCCCCCAGAAGACGACCCGCAGAGCGCATTGCCGCCGGATTTGTCGCTTTTGCCACTTTACGCCTGCGGAAAAATGTAATAAAATAAAACCTATCTAAACTATAAAGATAGGTGGAACTATGACGGAGAATTTTGAGACGAAATTTGCCGCTGCCCGGCGGCGTTATATTGCTTCCAGGTTTTCCAAGCTGAATGAGCAGCAGCGGCAGGCTGTCCTGACAACCGACGGGCCGCTGCTGTTATTGGCTGGGGCAGGCAGCGGGAAGACCACCGTGCTCATCAACCGCATTGCAAATTTATTACAGTATGGCTGCGCCAGTGACAGCGATGAGATTCCAAGCGGCGTGACGGAGGAGGACCTTTCCTTTTTGGAACAACTGCCTGATTCCCCGTCTGAGGAAGCACTGCGCCGGGCGGATCTTCTGTGTACGCTGCGGCCGGCGGCGCCCTGGAGCATTATCGCGATTACCTTCACCAATAAGGCGGCAAATGAGTTGAAAACCCGCCTGGAAGCCGCCGTGGGCCCAAAAGCATATGACGTCTGGGCCATGACGTTTCACTCCGCCTGCTGCCGGATTCTCCGGCGGGAAATCCACCGTTTGGGCTATGACCGCAGCTTTACCATCTATGACACCGCCGACTCAGAGCGAATCATGAAAGAGATTATCCGGGGAATGAATCTGGAGGAAAAAGTGTTTCCAGCCAAATCGGTCCTCAGCGTCATTGGGCGGGCGAAAGATCAAATGCAAACCCCTGCCGCTTTTGCAAAGACGGCGTTGGCCAGCGGCGACTTCCGGCTGGAAAAAATAGCTTTGGCATACGATGAGTATCAAAAACGGCTCAAAGCCAACAACGCGGTTGATTTTGACGACATTATCTATTTGACTGTGAAGCTATTGCAGGAGTATGAGGAAGCCAGGACATACTATCAGAAAAAATTTCATTATGTTTTGATAGACGAGTATCAGGATACCAATAACCTGCAATATCGCCTTGCGGCATTGCTAGCCGGGCGATATGAGAATATTTGCGTGGTGGGAGACGACGACCAGAGTATCTACCGCTTCCGCGGCGCAACCATTGAGAACATTCTGAATTTCGAAGCCCAGCATCAGGGCGTCAGAAGCATTCGCTTGGAGCAAAACTACCGTTCTACCCAGTCGATTTTAAATGCGGCCAATGCGGTGATCGCCAATAACCAGGGACGAAAGGGAAAGACTCTCTGGACGGCCAATGGTACGGGTGATCCCATCTTGGTTTATGAGGCTCTTCATGAGGGAGAGGAGGCAGATTTTGTCTCTGGACAAATTCTTGCAAAATCTCACGGAAGAGACTTTAAGAATTTTGCTGTTCTGTATCGTACCAACGCGCAATCCAATGCCTTGGAGTACTCCTTTAAGCGGAACGGCATCCCTTACCGCATCATCGGCGGCACCCGGTTTTTTGACCGGGCTGAGGTAAAGGACATGCTGGCCTACTTATGCGTCGTCAACAACCGGTCCGACGACCTGCGTCTGCGCCGCATTCTCAACAACCCACCTCGTGGTCTGGGCGAAAAGACCATAGACACCGTGGCGCGTCTTGCCGCGGCAGAGGGGAAGCCTTTGTACGATGTGATTTTAAACGCCGGTTCCTACCCCGCCCTAGAGCGCTCTGCGGCTAAGCTGCTGAGCTTTTCCAGTTTGCTAGAGGGATGCGCCCAGCTATTGGCGGACGGCATGCCGCTGCCGGATTTTTATGAGGAACTCCTGGTTCGCACGGGCTATGCCGCCGCGCTGCTGGAAAAAAACACAGAGGAGAGCAGGACGCGGCTGGAAAATGCGCGAGAGCTAAAATCCAGTATTTTAAGCTATCTGGAGAATGACGAGGAGCCCTCATTGGCAGGATTTCTGGAGGAAATTGCGCTTTATACAGATATTGAACAGTATGACGAGTCGGCGGATGCCGCGGTCATGATGACCATGCACAGCGCCAAGGGACTGGAGTTTCCCCATGTCTTCCTGGTGGGCTTTGAAGAAGGACTGTTTCCCGGAATGCGGTCCATCGGAGACCCGGAGGAGATGGAGGAGGAGCGGCGGCTATGCTATGTGGCGATCACCCGGGCCAAGCAAAGTCTTACCATATCCCACGCCCGGCAGCGTATGCTGTACGGTCGCACCAGCGCCTGCATGCCCTCCCGCTTTTTAAAAGAGATTCCAGCCTCCTGCTTGGAGACCCGGGGCAACGCACGGTTTCAGGGAGCCGTTGAGGCCGCATATTCGGAGGGGAAAAAAGAGTTTGTCTCTGGCGGGGTGCGGCGCGGCGAAACGCCAAAAAAAACGCGCAACCTGCGGGCAGAGTATTCAGAGTTCGCCGCTCAGAGGCAAGGCGCGACGGCTTTGGACCTAAACCAGGGCGACATGGTCCAGCACAAGGCGTTTGGCCGGGGCATGGTACTGTCTGTGATGAAAATGGGGGGCGACGCATTGTTGGAAATTGCCTTTGATCAGATTGGAACCAAGAAACTGATGGCAAAAACAGCCTCTGCGCATATGAAGAAGTTATAGAAGCAACAAAATCTGCATAAGCTGTCCGAGAGGGGGGTGGCTTATGGGAAAAAGGACCAAGCGGCGGCTGCGCCGCGTCCTGATTTTACTTCTGGTGCTGGCCGTTGGGTCATTTATCTTTTTCCGGGTCCGGTTTAATCCCATTGCCAGGGACCTGGCGACGACGCAGGCGAAAAGCAAGACCTCCGACCTAATTAACGACGCCATCGCGCAGCAGATTGCAACGGATAATATTGATTACGACCGCATTATTTATTTTGAAAAGGATCTGGATGGCAGAATTACTGCGCTGAAAACCAATATGAGCGAGGTCAACCGGCTGAAAACCGAGATTTTAAACATCGTAAACGATGAAATTTTGGCGCTGGATACCAACGACATCGGCATTCCACTGGGCAGTATTTTTCTGCCCGAGGCCTTCTCCGGAAAGGGGCCGGTGCTGCCGGTCCGCGTGATCTCCATCAGTAACTCGGACGCGCAGTTCGTCAGTAATTTCACGGAGGCCGGCATTAACCAAACGCTGCAGCAGCTCATCATGGAAATCAGCATCGATGTGACCATATTGGTGCTCCGGGGTACAGTGAGCTTCAACGTGACAAGTCAGGTCGTCGTTGCCGAGACCATTATCGTGGGTGCGGTACCGGAAACCTTTATCCGCACGGGAGATAAGTACTTACCCTAGTGATACAAAGGAGCGCGATACCATGGAGCCAAGGGAGCTTATACAACACTTGACCCGAACCCTGGAGGAGGCCAATTATCGCTACTATGTTTTGGACGATCCCAGAATGCCGGATTTTGAATATGACAGGCAATTAAGGCAGTTGGAAGAGCTGGAGGCGCAGTATCCAGACTTTGCATCGCCTCTGTCTCCCACCAAACGGGTGGGCGGTCAGGCGCTGGACCAATTTTCAAAGGTGGAGCATCCCGTGCCGCTGGAGAGCCTGCAGGATGTTTTTTCCATGGATGAGCTGGCTGAATTTGATCGCCGGGTGCAGGAGGCGGTGGCGACCGTCCAATATACGGTAGAGCCTAAGGTGGACGGTTTGTCCGTGGCCCTGGAGTATGTGAACGGGCGGTTGGTCCGGGGCGCTACCCGGGGAGACGGGCGCGTTGGAGAGGATGTCACGGAGAACTTGAAGACCATTCGTTCCATTCCCCTGACGTTGGAAAACGCCCCCTTCCGTCTGATCGTGCGCGGCGAGGTATTTATGCCAAAGATGGTTTTTGAGCAGCTAAACGCCCGACGGGAAGCAGAAGGGCAAAGCCCTTTTGCCAATCCCCGGAACGCCGCAGCCGGCTCTCTGCGGCAGCTAAATCCCAAAATAGCCGCCCAGCGCCAACTGGATATCCTAATTTTCAACCTTCAGCTATCGGAGGGCGTTTCCTTTGCAACCCATGCTCAGGCACTGGATTATTTACAGGAAAAGCGGTTCCATGTTATTCCGTACCAGCTATGTGGGCGAATAGACGAGATACAGGCTGCTATTGAAAAAATTCAGGAGAACCGGGGCCAGTTTTCCTATGACATCGACGGTGCGGTGGTAAAGCTCAACGACCTGAGCCAACGAACAAAGCTGGGAAGTACCGCCAAGTTTCCGCGTTGGGCGGCGGCTTATAAATACCCACCGGAGGTCAAGTCCACTGTGGTGGAGGATATTACCATTCAGGTGGGCAGAACCGGCGTTTTGACGCCGAAGGCGGTGGTCCGCCCGGTGCGTTTGGCCGGAACAACCGTAACCAACGCTACTTTGCACAATCAAGACTTTATTGCAGAGAAGGATATCCGCATCGGGGACACGGTGAAAATCCGGAAAGCGGGGGAGATCATCCCCGAAATTCTGGAGGTGGAGCTGGACCTGCGCCCAGCAGACGCTGTACCGTACCGGCTGCCGGTCCGTTGCCCCGTTTGCGGTGCCCCAGTGGCGCAAGACACGGATGGCGCTTTCCTTCGTTGTACCGGAGCCGAGTGCCCGGCACAACTGGCCAGAAATATAGCCCATTTTGTTTCCCGGGACGCCATGGATATTGAGGGCTTGGGAAGCGCCATTGTGGAGAGCCTAATTGAAAAGGACTACGTTCGCTCCCCGGCGGATATCTATTACCTGACCCTAGAGCAGCTCAAAGGGCTCTGGAAAAACGGCGAGGTAGCAGCCAACAAGCTGCTCTCCGCCATTGAGGCCAGTAAAAATCAAGACCTGGGCCGCCTAATTTATGCCTTGGGCATCCGGCAGGTAGGCGCAAAGGCCGGCAAAACGCTGGCCGCCGCCTTTGGCACTATGGACGCTCTGATGGCAGCGTCTCTGGAGTCTTTGGTTGCGATTCCGGATGTGGGTGAAATTACGGCGCAAAATATTTTAGGCTGGTTTTCTCAGCCTCAGTCGCAGCACCTCATCCGCCGGCTGCGGGATGCCGGCGTCAACTTTCAATCCTACCATCGCGTACTGGACGACCGATTCGCAGGTAAGACCTTTGTGCTGACGGGCGCTCTGTCCCTGTTCACCCGGGAGGAGGCAGCGGAAAAAATCGAGCTTTTTGGCGGGAAAGCGGCTGGCTCCGTCTCCAAAAAGACCGCCTATGTAGTGGCAGGAGAAAATGCGGGGTCAAAGTTGAAAAAGGCGCAGGAGTTGGGAATTCCCGTCTTGTCAGAAGCGGAATTTTTGGAGATGCTGCAAATTTAGTGGGCATATTTCCAGGGAACCGTCAAGCCTTTGCATTTATTTCAGCAGACAAATAGAAAAGGCGCCAGAGCTGCATAGCATGCTCTGGCGCCTTTTTGTGCTTACTTGTCGAAGGTCCGCTGAGATCGTTAAAAGCCTCGGATTTTCCAGGGGTATCGTCTTTTGAATTGGAGGTAAAGGAGCCTACCGGATGTCCTCCTCATCAAAGCGGTCTCCGCATTCCGGGCAGAACTTGGGCGGATTCTGCGGGTCCTCCGGTTCCCAGCCGCATTTATCGCAGCGGAATAAAGGCGCACCCTTGGGCTTGGGCTGACCGCATTCGGAGCAAAATTTCCCCTTGTTTTTCGCACCGCAGGCGCAGGTCCAGCTGTCCGGACGGGGCTTGCCGCATTCTGCGCAAAACTTTCCCCTGTTTTTTGCGCCGCAAGAGCAAATCCATCCGCTATGGGTCTCCTGTGGTGCTGCGTCTTTACGCTGCCCGCCCATTTGATAAAGCTGCTGTGCGTTCAGGCCCCCGGCTGCGGAGGCCATATTTAGGCCCATAAAGCCCAGCATTGCACCGCCGTCGTTTTTGGCGGCGGAGCGCATGGCCTCTCCCTGGGCGCCTACCAGGGTGGCCGCCGCCATAGTCGGGTCCCGCATGACCGCCGTCCGCTGGAGCTCCTTGATCATTTCCTCGTCTTCCTTGGAGGCGGTGACGGAGTTGACGCCAAACGAGGCCACCTGCAGGCCGCGAAGCTCCGCCCATTTCTTGGACAAAACCGCATTGAGCGCTTCGGCAATTTCCGATGTATGCCCGGGCAACGCGCTGTAGCGGATGCCCTGCTCTGAAATTTGTGCAAAGGCCGGCTGCAGCGCCGTCAAGAGCTCCGCTTTCAACATGCCGTCAATTTCGCTCCGGTTATAAACCCCGGAAACATTACCGCAGACGTTTTTATAAAACAGCAGTGGGTCTGTCATGCGATAGGAGTACTCTCCATTACAGCGGATGGAAATATCCACATCCAGTCCAATATTCTTGTCTACGACCCGGAAGGGGACCGGATTCATGGTTCCGTATTTGTTGCCAACGATTTCTTTGGTGTTAAAATAGTAAATTCGTTGGTCCTTTGCGGTATCGCCGCCAAATCCGAACCGCTTGCCCAGCAGGGCGAAGCTGTCCCGTATCCCTTTTCCCAGTCCGCCGTAGAACACAGAGGGCTCAGAACCGCTGTCATAGACAAACTCACCAGCCTCAGCGCAGACCTCCACGATTTTCCCCTGGTCAACAATCAGCATACACTGCCCCTCGTTGACCGCAATAAGAGAGCCATTGGTGATGATATTATCGCTGCTCTTGGTATTGGATGAGCGTCGCGAGGTCCTCTTTTGCCCCTTTGCAGCTAAAAAATCGGCGCTGAGCGCATCGCAATAAAAATACTCCCGCCATTGATCCGCTAAGACACCGGAAAGCGCGCCGACGCCTGCTTTTAATAAACCCATAAACGTTTCTCCTTTTCATCAATAAGAGGCATCCGAAGCCTCGTTAAAATTTACCATGGCTGCCGCCGTGGCTCCGGCCGCTGCTGCTACTGTGGGTTGTACTGCCTCCGTGATGGTAACTCCCGCCGGAGGATCCGCTGTGATTCTGGTTTTCAGTCTGTCGGCGCTGCCGGGTCGTATGGCTGTATAAATAGATATCCCGGTTTTGTGTGAGCTGAAAGCTCTGCGGCTCCACATAATTGCCTGCAGCCGCCTGCGCTCGCGCGGTGTTCATGCCGCGGCGCAGTACAGCCACAGTGATACCGCCGCCGAGAACGCCCAGCACCAGGGCGACTCCAATTATCTGAAGCAGCGGCAGGGAAGTTTCTGCTGCATGGTTGCTATTTAGTGCATTATGTACCGTTCCATTCTGCGCCGGCGAGGTGGATGGCGGCACAGGAGCGGAGAGAACGCGGTCCAGCTCCTGCAGGTAGGCGGTAAATGCGGCATAATACCGGCCGTCCGCCAGATCCGGAAGCATGGCGTCCTCCAGAAGCGCCAAGTCAGAGTCCGTAACCAGGGAAGTGGTATCTCCGCAAGTGCTCATAGCCCAGTCTCGGGCCTCCATAGAAATCAACAACAGGATCCCATTATACGAGGAACCCACGCCGTACCCATGATCATCAAAATAGTCGTCTGCAAAGGTTTGGGCGTCTTTGCCCCCCAAGCTATCTACGGTAAGAATGACCACGTCCGTTTCATACCGACTGATCATAGTTTCCGCCTGTTCCGTCAGCGCCAGCGATTCTTCCGCGGAAAGAAGCCCCGCCTGGTCCACGACTTTTGCCGGCGTTTGCGCGCCCAGCGCCTGGGTAGTCATGGAAAAGCATAGAATCAGCAAGAGAAAAGCGGTAATTTTATGTTTCATGTCCAGCCCTCCTAAAACAGATTGGCCAGGACACCCAGCAGCGCCACGGCAGCCGTTACCGCGCCGCAAACGCCGCCGAACCAGGCCCAGCAACGTCCAGGGGAAATGGGAAGCCGGCCTATGAATTTGCCGGTCTGGCCATTCATGGCAAAGGAATAAGTCTTTCCCGCATAGGTGGAATTTAAAACCCACACCGGCAGCAGCATGTACTGAATTTTCCCCGCCTGAATATGTATGGACCGGTTTTCCGGGACCACAGTGGCATAGCCTACAGCTGTTCGGGAAAACAGGGATTCCGTGGTGGTCCGGATTCGCTGATTGGCGATGGGCTGACACGCCTCGCTGGTTACGTCATATTGGTCCGCCAAAAACCCAGACAGATATGCGGGCTGGAAGGGGACGGCCTGGCTGTAATCGTATGGCTCTATGGCCTCCATATAGGCGTTATCCATCTTCTTTGAGCCGTCCACCGGCACCCCGTTGCAGCGTAAGGTGCCGTGCCGCTGCAAAAGGAAGTGGTCTGTCCGAGTGTAACGGTAGTTCGCATCGGACCAGGTATGGATTCTCGTTGCCCGGTATCGCATATTGGCCTCTACCCCGCAGTCGAACACCCAAAACGGGACGTACATGCCGCGAATGCGCTCCATACGCTGCTCCACCATAAAGGATTTAGGCAGCAGCTTTTTCCCCTTACAAAATTTTTGAAACGCAGCTTGCGCATCCTCCTTTTTGAAGCGAAAGGGAATCACAGCATCCGGTCGGAAGGTATTCGATAAGCGGCCGGGAAGAACGGCTGGATTCTCACAGTAGGGGCAAAAGGTGGCGGCAGTGGTGGACTCCGTCAAAATTGCGCCGCCGCAGGACGGACAAACAAAGGCCTGGATGGTTTCCCGTTCCTCCTGGGTCCAATCCCCGCTGCCGGAGCTCACATCGTAGCTATCCCAATCGAACTGGTCGCTATTATCTTGCAGCGTGGCGTTGAATTCCTCTACAGCAGACAATTCGAAGGTGTTACCGCAAGAATCACAGCGCATCTGTTGATTGTCTGAAGAAAAGACAAGCCCCGCACCGCAGCAGGGGCATTTATACTCTAAAACGCTCAATTATTTTCTCTCCCATTCCAGTGGCCAGAGTTTCTCGTCTGACTGTGGTATTTTGTTTATATTATCATAAAAACTACACCCGCGCAACTTGTAATCTTCCTAGAATGGCGCCGGCCTGGATTTGAGGCGGAGAACCGTCTTTGGCCCGACGCAATTGACAAATGAAAAAGAAGACGTATAATGAGATATAGATGCACATGCGAAGACGCGGGATTGTTACGGGTTCTCCCGCCTTTGCGCATTGCCTCCGTATACCGCGGCAATGCGCTCTAGTACCGCTTGGTCCGCCGGACAAAATTGGAACCGCTGGATTTCCTCAGGGGCAATCCAGCGCAGGTCCGTATGTTCCAATGGGGTCGGCGTACCGGATATAATAGACGCCTGGAAGATCGTCAGATGGATTTGCAGGTCCGGGTATTGGTGCGTCACTTCTAAAAACGGCCTGCCAACCTCAATTGAAACTGCCAGCTCTTCGCTGCATTCCCGCATCAGCGCCTGTTCCTTGGTTTCGCCTGGTTCAACCTTTCCGCCAACAAATTCATATAGGTTCCCTCTGGCTTTGTGCGGTGGCCTCCGGCAGATCAAAAACCTTTGATTTTCCCAGAGCAGGGCAGCAACTACTTCTGTCATATGTTCTCTCCTTCCCACGGCTGTTGTCTTTGCTTTATCATAGCAAAAATGAGTAAATTATCAATCCTTTTTCACCATATAGAACGGAAAGGGTGTGGATTCCCCTGATGAAGCAGCCAAACGCAGAGGAAAAATTTCAGCAAATGACCCAAACCCCGGTGGAGAGGCTGATTTGCAGGCTGGCGGTTCCTACGATCATCAGCATGCTTATCACCACCATCTATAACATGGCCGATACCTTTTTTATCGGGAAACTAGATACCACCAGTGCCTCCGGCGCCGTTGGCATTGCCTTTTCCCTCATGGCAATCCTGCAGGCAGTCGGGTTTTTCTTTGGCCAAGGCGCCGGCAACAACGTCTCCAAGGAGCTGGGTCGGCACGGCCAAGGGAAAGCAGAACAGTTGGCGGCAGTCGGGTTCTTCTCTGCCTTTTTTTCCGGTGTGCTGATTCTAGGTCTCGGGCTTTGTTTTCTGCGGCCGCTCGCTATAGCGCTGGGGTCCACAGAAACCATCTTACCCTATGCAATTGATTACATCCGCATTATTCTCCTGGGCGCGCCTTATATGACGGCTTCTTTTGTTCTAAACAACCTGCTTCGTTTTCAGGGAAGCGCCTTCTACGGCATGATCGGCCTCACCATTGGCGGCGTGCTCAACATTGCGTTGGACCCCATTTTTATTTTTGGTTTTCATATGGGGATTTCCGGTGCGGCACTGGCTACCATTCTCAGCCAATTGGTCAGTTTCCTAATCTTGCTGTATCAGTGCAACCACGCGGGAATTGTCAAAATCCGCCTGAAAAACTTTCGGTTTTCCCTCCAACTCTACCGCTCGATTACAACCGCCGGACTTCCATCCCTGCTGCGGCAGAGCGTGGCAAGCGTAGCCGTGATTTGCTTAAATCTGGCTGCAAAGCCCTTTGGCGACGCAGCCATTGCGGCCATGGCCATCGTCTCCCGCATCGCCAATTTTACGAACTCCGTCCTCATTGGGTTTGGACAGGGCTTTCAGCCAGTCTGCGGGTATAACTACGGCGCAAGGCTTTATCAGAGGGTGCGGCGTGGGTTTTGGTTTTGCGTAAAGGTTTCGTCGGTATTTCTGGTTGTAATTTCCGCTGTGGAGTTCTTTTTAGCCCCGGGTTTTGTGGAGCTCTTTCGTAAGGGCGATCCGCAGGTGATCGCCATTGGCACAAAGGCTCTTCAATATCAATGCCTTACGATCCCCTTGGCCGCCTGGTTGGTGTTGAGTAACATGATGATGCAAACCACCGGAAAGGTGTTCCGCGCCTCTTTTTTGGGGATTTCCCGACAAGGCGTGTTTCTGATCCCTCTGGTGCTGGTGCTGCCCCAGTTTTTGGGCGTCCTGGGGATTCAATTGGCGCAGCCGATTTCCGACGTGCTTTCGTTTGCCGTTGCAATTCCTATGCAGTTACATCTGCTGCGGGAAATGAAGCAGGAGGAGCTACAATTGCAGGAGAATACCGATCCATAGCCGGCAGAATCTGCAAAAGGAAGAGCGTCGCTGCCACGGTCGTTTATTTGATTAAATGCGAAGAGCCCGGTTTCATTTTGAAGAAACCGGACTCTTCTTATTCGCGTAAGGGTACCGGAGCGGTACCCTTACTTTTACATATCGATGGCGGGATTCATATAGTAAACATTTTTCTGATTTAATCTTTCCCGCAACAGCTGAATGGCCTCACCAAACCGCTGGAAGTGGACAATCTCCCGCTCCCGCAGGAACTTAATTACGTCATTGACATCCGGGTCGTCCGATAGCCGGAGGATGTTGTCATAGGTAGCGCGCGCCTTTTGCTCTGCGGCTAAATCTTCGGTCAAGTCCGCCATGGGATCCCCCTTCACCGCTATCGAGTTGGCGTTCCAGGGGTATCCGGCAGCGGCAGCGGGGAAGACGCCAGCGCCGTGATCCACAAAATAGGGGGCGAAGGCGCTGTCTTTCATCTGAGAATCCTTTAGGTTTCTGGTTAACTGGTGTACAATGGTGCCGACCATTTCCAAATGGCCTAATTCTTCCGTCCCGATATCGGTCAATAAGCCTTTCAAATCGTCGAAAGGCATGGAATACCGCTGGGACAGGTAACGCAGGGAGGCGCCCAGCTCCCCGTCAGGCCCGCCGTATTGCGAAATCACATACGCAGCTAGCCTGGGATTGGTTTTATCAATTTTGATCGGGTACTGAAGTTTTTTTTGATAAGAAAACATGTCCGAACCTCCTTATTCCTGATTTCCGCAGTAGTCCCAAGGCCAGGGGTTTTCCAGCCATTGGTACTTGTCTCCGGTGGTTTGCTGGCTGTGGTTGAGAGGACCGAACTGTTTTGCATAGGCTTTGGTCCCTTTTTCATAAAGGTCCTGATAGGCCCGGTAAAGCTCCAGCGCCTCTGTGTCCTCCCGATGGGTATCCAGATACAGGGCCAGCTCCTGAATGGCAAAGGCCAGGGCTTGCAGCTCATGCATGGGGGTGTCGGATTTCTCTTTGGTGTTGACCATACCCATGAAGGGAAGGTCTAGGCCAGGGAAGAGGGTGCCGCGGATCAAAGCCCGGCGGGCCTCGTATTTTGGCGAATCAGTCTGCTGGAAGGGCACATAGGGGTTCGCCAAAGGCGCACAGCAGGGCAGACGGCCCTCACCCGGCTGCGCGCACATACCCTGCAGTCTCTCCGACTGCGGGACAGGTTTTCTCTCGTCCAAGGGAATTCCTCCTTTGAATCCATTGAAAATGTGGGAACTAGGTCGCTCCGGCTCATTCTATGCCGGCTTTGGACTCATTGTTCCCCTTTTCGAGCGTCTGAAGCAGGACAGGCCGGGCATAGGCGAGCCGGTTTCTGCATAGCTTTTATGGAGGTGGTGGCTATGAATTTTTTAAAACGATTTATGAAAAAGTATTTTGGCGTTTATCTTCTGGTGGTGTCGCTGTTCATCGGGGCGGCCACGCTCATGACACGGACCGTCACCGCCATAGCAGAGGCGCTGCCGGTACCCAGAACGGCAACCATCGTGATTGACCCCGGCCATGGGGGAGAGGACGGAGGTGCAACATCCTGTACCGGCGTCTTGGAAAGCCAGCTGAACTTGGAGATCTCCCTGCGGCTCAATGATTTACTCCGCTTCCTTGGATATAACACAAAGATGATCCGCACCACAGATACCGCTGTGTACACAAATGGTAAGACAATCGCAGAAAAAAAGGTCTCAGATTTAAAAAACCGGGTGAAGCTGGTCAACGAAACAGAAAACGCGCTACTGCTGAGTATTCATCAGAACTTATTTACCGATGGGCGCTATAGCGGCGCACAGGTCTTCTACGGGCCAACCCAAGGCAGCCAACGCTTGGCCGAATCCACCCAATCCATGCTGGTCTCCGCTTTAAACCCCGGTAGCCGCCGTATGTGCAAGCCGGCGGATTCCGTCTATCTGATGCAGCACATCAACTGCACCGGCATCTTGGTGGAATGCGGTTTCCTCTCCAATTCGGATGAGGAGGCAAAGCTCCGTACGCCGGAATATCAAAAGCGCATTTGTTGCGTCATTGCCAGCGCGGCGGACCAATTCTTGACCAACGCGGAAAGTGTGATATAATACTCCAAGAAATTGATCTACAAACTTGGAGGAACTTCAATGAGCGAATTGGCCGTTTCGGATATGATGCAGATGCAAAAAGAGCTTTGGGCGCTTCATCGGGATACTTGGTCTCCCATGGAACCGAAATTCGGAAGAGATTTCATTCTGTGGATGATGGAGGAGATTGGAGAAAGTATCGCAATTATTAAAAAGAAAGGCGATCAGGCCATCATGCAGGAGCCCAATGTGCGCTCTGCATTTTTGGAGGAGATGTGTGATGTGCTGATGTATTATTTCGATACTCTTCTGCACTATGGCGTAACGCCAGAGGAGCTATCTGCTGCGTATTCCAGCAAACACATCTTTAATATGAATCGGGATTTTCAAAAAGAATATCAAAAAAAGTTTTTGGCGCAGGAGGAAGTATGAAGTATAGCTTTTTAGCGGGCCGGAATATCTATCTGAGGCCCCTGGAGCCGGCGGACCGGTCCTTTTTCCTGCGCTGGTACAACGACGCGGAGACTAGGGCAAGGATTGGAGCCCCAACACCGACCTGCGAGGTGGAAGCGGACGCCTTGTCCCGGCGAAGCGGGCAGGATTGTGTCTGGTTCGCGGTGGTGCGCCGGTCTGACGACAAGGTGGTAGGGGAGACGGGGCTTCTGCGCATGTTCCCAGCCTGGCAAACCACGGATTTGACCATCATGATTCCCGACCCCCAGGACCAGGGAAAGGGATATGGCTCAGAGGCAGTTTATCTTATGATGGATTATGCGTTTGGGTATCTGGGATATCACCGCATCGCCATTGGCGTAGTGGGCTTTAATCACAGTGCGTTGGCGTTTTACCAAAAAATGGGGTTCCGGCAGGAAGGTGTCCAGGAGCAGGGCTATTACTATAATTATCAATATCACGATTTCATTATGATGCGGATTCTGCGGGAGGAGTTTCTCGCGCTTCAGGAAAAGACAGGGCAAGAACATGGCTAAGAGTAAGACTGTTTTCTATTGCACAGCCTGCGGCAATGAGACACTGAAGTGGCAGGGACGCTGCCCGGCCTGTGGGGCCTGGAACACAATGGTGGAGCATACAGAGCGGTCCGGCGCACCTGAAAGAGCCCGCATTGCCGCAGATGCTCTGTCCCGTCAGCCCAAGACACTCTCTCAAGTAAATATTGAAACAGAGCTCCGGTATGCGACGGGGCTAAGAGAACTGGACCGGGTTTTAGGCGGCGGTGTGGTGACCGGTTCCCTGGTTTTAGTCAGCGGCGCCCCCGGAATAGGAAAGTCCACGCTTCTGCTCCAAATCTGCGCCAGTCTCTGCCAGGCAAGACGGGTTCTTTACGTCTCCGGTGAAGAGAGCGAACGGCAACTAAAACTGCGGGCTCAGCGTCTTCGTGTGGATTCGGACCGGCTGGTGGTCTTTTCAGAGACCAGATTGGAAAGCGTATTGGAAGCGGTTCAGACCGTAAAACCTGACATAGTAGTTGCAGATTCCATTCAAACGCTCTACCTGGAGCGGAATGATTCCGCACCGGGCAGTATTTCTCAAGTGAAAGACTGTACCATGTCCCTGATGCAATTGGCCAAGGAGCAGGGGATTACGGTTTTTGTGGTTGGCCACATCAATAAGGAAGGCGCGATTGCAGGTCCGAAGGTTTTGGAACATATGGTGGACTGCGTGCTGTATTTTGAAGGAGACCGCAATGGCGTATACCGTTTGCTCCGGGCGGCAAAGAACCGATTTGGTTCCACCAACGAGGTGGGGGTGTTCGAGATGCGCGACGCGGGCTTAGAGGAGGTGCCAAATCCCTCGGAAATGCTGCTGGCAGGCCGCCCGCAAAATACCCCGGGCACCTGCGTGGCCTGTGTCATGGAGGGAACCCGTCCCATTTTGGCGGAGGTGCAGGCGTTGGTAACCCGCTCGACCTTTCAGGTCCCCCGGCGCGCCTCCAACGGTTTTGATTACAATCGCGCCGTACTCCTTCTGGCAGTCCTGGAAAAGCGAGGCGGGCTGCGGCTTAGCACATATGACGCCTACGTCAACGTCATCGGCGGCCTGAGTCTGGAGGAACCGGCAGCGGACCTGCCGGTGGCGTTGGCCGTTGCCTCCAGCTTTCGGGATCAGCCCGCTCCCAGTGACTTGGCCGCAATTGGAGAGATCGGCCTGACTGGAGAGGTCCGTGCCGTATCGCAGATGCCTCTTCGTCTGGCGGAGATTGCGCGGTTGGGCTTCCGCCGCTGTGTGTTGCCCCGCAGCGGGACAGAGGGCTTGGAGATACCCGCAGGCCTAAACCTATTGCGCGTGCGAAATATTCGAGAAGCCATCGAATCTACGTTGTAATCATTTAACGAAGTAGCCCGCCCTGCCAATCGGCAGGGCGGGCTACTTCGTACCAAACAGATAAAAGCAACACAGCGCGGTTTGAAAACCGCGCTGTGTTGCACAGAAAGGAACATGCGGAAAGAGGTATCTTTACTGAGAGAATGAAGGAGCACATTAACCAGCCATCCATACTATATACAATACCTTTCGATTTGTCAATCATATTTTGAAAAGATTTTTGTGTTCTTCTATATTGTTAGTTTTGTGACCTTCTTTTTGGTTAAATTGCTAACAGAATGTCGAGTCAACCCGATTGACATCAAAAACAAAAGGTGCTAATATAATTGTGATATTTGGTTCATTTTGGTGTAATTTCCAAAAAGTGGCAATATGATACCTTGCGACGCATTATTATTCTGCTTAATTGCACGCAATTGGGTTATTGCTCCAACCGGTTGAGCAAGGGGAGGAGTAGTAATAAAAACGCTGAGGAGGTAAAATATGAGAAAGGCATTCAAAAAAGTAGTTGCTTTCATGCTCTGTGTTGCCATGGTGTTGACCGCTGCGGGATTTTCCCGGATCCTAGCTGTGGATACACAGGAGCTGGAAAGCACCTCACAGGCCGAGATGGACAAATACGTCTATGCGAAAGCCGGCGAGGCAACCTTTGTGCCGTCGGGATATACCTATGTATATACCGGCGAAAACGGCCAAATATATACACGCGAGGCCCCCTGCGACATGTATGTCAGTACCCGTGTTCTGACAACAGACGAAGCAGAAACTCTGGCTACGCTGGAATATGGCCAGGAGGGCTACATGACTGGGGCCGATGGCTCTGTGCTGCAGTGCAGAGAATTTGACGCCAAAGAAGCGTCCGCCTATTCCGATGCGGTCAAAGAAATATTAGGCGGCGCCGAGATCAAGGAAGGGCAAAAGGTAAGCGTGTTAAGCCAAGCCTATGCCAATAACGATCAAGTAAAGGTCATGATTACCTTTGAATCCGACTCTGTCATGGACATGGATGCCATGCAGGTGCAATTGAGCGAACCCCTCGGCACTGCTGAGCTCAACGCCATGCAGAGCATAGAGACGGAGCAAAAGGCCCTGACGAAAACCATCAGTGCAAAGCTGGGGTATGATATTCAGGTATCCGACCAGTTCTCTCTGCTGACCAACGCGGTTTCTGCAACCGTAAAATATGGAGATCTGGCCGCCATTAACCAGATGGCCGGGGTGAAAAAAGCATTTTTGATGCCCACCTACAAGGTACCGGAAATCAACGCCAAGACCGTTACCAGTGTAGCGGATATTCTCCCGAACCTGAAGTTTGCGGGTCCTGCCATGGGCGCAAACGGCGCTTGGGATCTGGGCTATCAAGGTGAAGGCATGTCGGTCGCTATTATCGATACCGGATTATGTTTTGAGAACCCCTCCTTTACCATCGAGCCACAGGATCCGAGCAAGGTGGCATATGAGAAAGGCGATATCACCGCGATCTTATCTGCCAATGCGCTTCATGCGGAGGAGCTCACCAAAGGCATTACCGTAGATGACGTATATTACAGCAGCAAGGTGCCCTACGGCTATAACTATGCCGACGGGGAAGCCAATTTCGGTTCCGATGATGAGACCTGGTTCGGCCACGGGTCCCATGTGGCCGGCATCGTAGCCGGTAATCTGCCGGACGATGCAAAGGAAGAATTTGATATGGATCAGATGGGCATCGCCCCGGAAGCCCAGCTTGTGATCATGAAGGTGTTTGATCAGGGGGGGCAGTGCTACTTTGACTATCTGATCGCCGCCATTGAAGATGCAATTATCCTGGGCGTGGATTGTGCCAACCTATCCCTTGGCGCTTCCTGCGGCCCGCTTTATTACGAAGGCGTCACGGAAGTTTATGACGCAGCGTATGCGGCTGGAATCAACGTGGTGGTCTCCGCCGGAAACGACGCTTTCACAGGTTATCAGAGCTTCTGGGGCGACAATATGGTGGAGTCCAGCTCCGTTTCCACCGGCACCATCGGAATGCCCGGCACCTTTGACTCCGTTCTGACTGTGGCCAGCGCGGAAAACTCCAACGTCATTGAATTTCATCCCGGCATCAGCTGGGACGCCGGCAATGGCATGCGCGGCTTAATGGGTTATCTGGAGTGCGAGGAGGTACCGGAAGGAAAGGGCTTTATGGACGCCCTGGCCGGCAACGAATACCAGTACACGGATTCCTTCCAAAATGCTGCGGGCAAGCTGGTGTTCTGGCCCTTTGAGGGCGGCAGCGCGGACAGCGTGGCGAATCAGGCCAAGGCCGCCAAGGCCGCCGGCGTCGTGCTCTACGACCCGACTCCTGCGGAAGGGGAGGAGTATAACTATATTTCCTTCACCTTGAGCAGTTTTGATGTTCCCATGGCGTCCACCTGCGGAGAAGAATACAACTTTATGCTGGACTTTGCGCCTGCCGTGCTCCGGGTTGACGCACAGTGGAACGCCAGCAGCGTAGCGGGGGAAATGTCCAGCTTCTCCTCCTGGGGCCCCACGGATGGCCTAACCCTGAAGCCGGAAATCACCGGTATCGGCGGTAATGTCTTCTCCGCCTACTATGGAGAAAACTTTGCAGTGGCCTCTGGTACTTCCATGGCTTCTCCTGCGGTGGCGGCCACCGCAGCCCTGCTGCGGCAATACCTCAAGGGTACGGATTTGGACGAGAAAGAGTTGGCCCAGGTGGTAAATTGCCTGCTCATGAGCACGGCCACGCCTATTGAAGACGAGGCACACAATACATATTACTTCGTACGCCGTCAGGGCGCTGGTATAGCCAACGCGGCAGCTGCCATCGCCTCCAAAGCGTACATTCAGGTGGATGGCACCAATAAGGCCAAGCTGGAGCTGGGTGACGATCCCAACCGCACCGGCGAGTATCAAATGAGCTTCCAAGTAGTCAACTTCTCCAATACCGCAAAAACCTACACCCTGGACACCACTGTTTTGGGCCAAAAGGCGGAAGGTGGCCAGATCAAAAATGGTCAGGTCACTTATCTGGTCTACGATTATGCCCGGGAGCTTAACGCAACCGTGACCTCCAACATCTCCGATGGTCAACTTACGGTGCCGGCTAACTCCACCGCCAATGTGACAGTCACGGTAAAGCTCTCCGCGGCGGATAAGGCTTACATAAACGAGCGTTTCCCCTATGGCTCCTACGTGGAAGGATTTGTGCAACTACTCAGCGAGGATTCCGTAAATCTAAGTGTCCCGTTCCTGGCCTTCTATGGCGACTTTGGCGAAGGCCCCATTTTAGAAGAGGGAACCTATGACTCTATTCTGGGCGGCGACAAGTCTTTTTACACCGCGGACCAGTTCCATAATGCGATTTGGAGTAGCATTCAAAGTTATGACCGAGATGAATTCCACTTCCTGTCGGAAGACTTTTATTTAGGAAATACCAAGGCGCCGGGCTTTTACAAGGTACCAAGCACCGAGGCCGGCGATCAAACCCATATGCCTTTCTATTCCATCAACGCTGGCATTTCTCCCAACGGCGACGAAAACCAGGATGTGTTCTATCTGGGCCTGGGCTTGAAGCGGAACGCCAAGGCGCTGCACTACACCGTCACCAATGAGAACACCGGCAAGGTCATCTGGGAGCAGACCACGGAAGAACCGGTCTCCAAGAGCTATTACAGCGATGAAAATTCAAGAGTTATGTACGGCGGTATTTATGATACCGACGCGTTGTCTTATGAATGGCTTTATCCAATTGTCACCGAAGAAATTGATATGGGTGATGGTGAGATTGTTGAGAATTCCTATTACGATACCAGCGATTGCCTTCTAGAGGAAAATACGCTGGTCACCATCCGCGCGGAGGCGATTCCGGAATATGAATCTAAGACTCCCAATGTCAACGACGCAGTGGAGTTTACCCTTTTCATCGACAATTCCGGCCCCTGCTCAAATTCCAGTTGCTTCGGGTTCCGAACGGAGACAGAGAATAACCAGGAATTTATTGATCAAGGCAACGATGTGCCGTATATGGAGTATTCCATGTACTATATCAAAACCGCCATGGATGAATACTGGTTCGTTGATTATGATATTTCAGGTACCTTTGAATATGACGAAGCGACTGGAGAATGGGGCGGCTTTGTCATGACCTCCGTCTATGGCTCCAACAAACCGGCTCAGGGAGAAATGGGCTGGGGCGAAAACGGCACAAGTCTATTCGATAAAAACAGTAAGTACATATACTTAGGCTATGACTATGCAGGCAATGTCTCCGCCTTTGAGCTATCCGGTGGCGATTCCCTGCTGGAGTATGTCGAGCTGACTCCGGAGAGTAAGACGTTGCACGTTGGCGAAACCCTGCGGATTGAAAACACGGCAAACTATCAGGACAAAATGGACGCTCAGCTGGAATGGGCGGTCTCAGACAGCGCTGTGGCGGAAATCGTTGAGTCTGATGGAGCCTCCTGTACTGTACAGGCAAAGGCTTGCGGCATTGTAGCCATCACCGGCGGCTTCGGGGAATATAAGAAGACGGTAGTTGCGCGGGTCGTGGATCCCAAGTTTGAGAATCAATTTAAAGACATCGCCAGCCACTGGGCCAAGGACGACATTATAACGGCGGCCAGCATCGGTCTATTCAAGGGAACCACGAATACTACCTTTAGTCCAGAAAACGCTATGACCAGAGCACAGTTGGTCACAGTCCTGTACCGCATGGAGGGAGAGCCGAAGGTGGAGGGAAAGAACCCCTTTACTGATGTGGCAGCAAATACCTGGTACACAAATGCTGTGATCTGGGCTAGTGAAAATGAGATCGTCAAAGGTAAGGCGGCAACGTTATTCGCGCCCAATAGCTCCATTACCCGTGAAGAATTTGCCACTATCTTGTATCGGTACGCGGGCTTCAAGGGTATGGATGTCACGGCCTCCAGTGACCTAAGTGTCTTTACTGACGCAGGAAAGGTCAGCAATTTTGCCAAAGAGGCCATGCGCTGGGCGGTTGGCTCCGGCTTAATGAATGGCGTTAGTGCGGATGTGCTGCGTCCGGCCGGGACCGCTACCCGCGCCCAGGGCGCTACGATGCTGATGCGGTTCCAGATTTTATAAAAATTCTATTAAAATCAGAAGGGCAGCGTCCGGTTCCGGACGCTGCCCAACTTATCTGCGATAGGGAAGAGGGACTACTCTTTTGGGGTTAGCTTTGAAATAGGATTTGCCTCCGCGGCAATTTTCAACTCCGTGTTTTCAATGTGTGTATAAATCTCAGTTGTGTTCAGGTGCTCATGACCCAGAACTTCCTGCACAGTTTTGACGTCCACACCGCCGGCAAGCATCATTGTGGCCGCTGTATGCCGAAGCTTATGCGCGGAAAACTGAGAAGCATCCAAGCCAGCCGTAAGCATATGTTTTTTTACGAGTCGATGTACTGCCGTTACACTGATCCGGTTCCGATCCCTGGATATAAAAAGCGCGCGGTCATCAGACAGGCCGGACATTTTGTTGCGTTCAACCAAATACTCGTCCAACGCTTTACGGCAGGAATTACCAAAGTACACAATGCGTTCTTTATTTCCTTTTCCAACCACACGAATCCGATCGTCATATACATCCGATAGATTCAGCCCAACCAGTTCGGAGCGGCGGATACCGCAGCTTAAAAACAAAAGTAGTATCGCATAGTCTCGTTTGGCATTGGGACCTTGAACCGCAGAGAGTAATTGCGTGCTTTGCTCCAATGTTAGATACTTGGGTAAAGATTTGCGAATTTTGGGAAATTCAAGGTCCTTTACGGGGTTTTCAGTTAATTGTCTGGTGCGAACGGTTAGATACTTATAAAATGACTTAATTGCGGAAAGCTTTCGAGCGCGGGCGGCGGAGCCAATCCCACGTTCCGGATGTGTGGAATCCGGAAGAGAAATTCTCTCATTGGCTAAGTACGACAAAAATTCGTAGATATCTGACAAAGAAATTGCCCGAATAAAGTCTAAATCTAAATCCTTAATTGAGATAACATCCAAATTGGTATCAATCGGCATTTCGCTTTTCATCAGCTTCATAAACCGAAGAAACATCCTTAAATCTAAGTAGTACTCTGAAATTGTTTTTGCGGATTGACCTTTTATCGTTTCATGATAGGCAAGAAACTCACGCAATATAAACGGGCAGTCCTGGTAACGTTGCATTAACAATGCCTCCCATTACGATATCTAAAATCTAGTATAGCACTTATCCCGCTATAACGCAACAAAATTTTTATTTTGTTGCGTTCGTTGGGGACTCTCTTCCAGCGACGTAAGCATAAATAACTCTACGCCCGCAGGCGTGTAAGCGCAGGAATAGCGAAAGCTATTCCATTGCGCGTTCCCTCCTTCTGCCCGGCGTTGCTATATGTGACGTGTTGGTATGCAGTGCCGTTCGTGCCGGGGCTGCACCATCAGGTTTGCTTTAAGTCTCATCTTGTGTGCCTCTGCTGGCAGTTCACTTTTCGTTTGCACTCTGTGTGTTATGGATGCTGACACTTCTTGGGTCACAGCAGGCCGAAGCTACTCGGTCTGCTGTGTTTGTTATGAAAAGCTTTTAATTTTTAGCTGTTCATTATCCTTTTTTAGAAAGTCAATTATGATTTCCGAAGTAACCGAGTATGTTTGTAAAACTCTATATCCACAAGCATTGAGAATGTCTAAAATAAATAGGTCTCTTTTTTCCCGGTCTGGTGTTTTGTGGCTATTATCTTGGAGTTCTATAACCCATTTTGCCACTAATCTTTCGTTGCATATTACGAAATCGACATGTTTTGCTTGAATTTTCCATAAGTATTTTTGATTTAGATATTTTCTTGGTTGGATAAGATCTAAAAGTCTTACTTTTGTAAAAACATAATATCCCCTATCTAATACCACGTTATAAATTATTTTAAATGCATTTTTTTCATTATAGGTCAAAAGCCATTTTGGTTCATAAATATCTTTATAATTTATTTTAGGTTTATTTAATGTGTTTGGGGCAACCTCTTCTCTTTTTGGTAAATTAAATGAGTTAGTATTGCTAGGAATTGTAGGTGGTGGTTCGACACTTATCCTTTTTTTCTTCTCTTTTTTCTTCGTAGCGTTTATAAAAATTATTGCTATTAAAATTATAGTAATATTAATTAATAAAATTAGAAGTATTAAAAGCTCAATTTTCAATTTTGTGCCCGCCTTTTTTCTTTATTTAGTTTTGCAGTGTCCATATGGCATTCCTTTGGGTAAGCCGAGAATATAGTCTGCTGATATATTAAAATAAAGACTAATTGTGATGATATGTCTAATTGGCATTTCTTGAAACCCATTTTCATATTTGCAGTATTGCTGTTGTGTTGTTTTTAAAAGTACAGCCATATCCTTTTGTGTCTTTTTGTATTCCTTTCTTAATGCTTTAATGTTTTGCATATAGTCCATATTTATCTCCCCCTTTTTGTTTATTTTATCCAAATTCATTTTACATTTTAATAGATGTATTGACAAACACCTGATGGGATGTTACTTTATTATTAACATCTTATTAGGTGTAAGTTATTTGTGGAGGAAAGAGTATGGAACCTATGGAAATTGTAGGAGTGAAGAAAACAAGTTTTACAGCTAAGGATACTGGCCAGGTGATTTCTGGTTACAACATTTATTGCCTGTATGATGTCCGTGGTGTGGATGGTCGCGCATGTGAACGACTATTTGTTACAGCCACAAAGCTGGGGCAATATGTTCCGGCTGTTGGTGATGTGGTGGAAGTCGTATATAACCGGTTTGGTAAGGTTGCCTCTGTAACGCTTGTAGACTAAATATTCTGGTAGCTGGTATGAAGTATTATGACCGCTTTCGGGTTCTTCGGCTGCAACTGGGTAAAACGCAGGCTGAAATTGCTGAACTCTTAGGTACTTCTGCGCAGTATTATCAGAAATATGAAAATGGAATCCGACCATTACCTATTAAGCATCTAATTGTGCTTTGCAGGTATTTTCATGTATCTGCTGATTTTGTTTTGGGATTATGAAGGATTTTCAGGTGCTTGTCCCGTATTCTCAGCTCGCCGCGCTGCTGACGCTGCCGGATACAGTGAAGCGGGTTGAATCTGAGAATCAGGAGCTAAAAAAGCAAATGGACGCGCTCCGGTGCCAATACGTTGAGTTATTGGAAAAAGTCCGTGAGATAGACCATTATTTGTAATTGCTGAATGTCGGGATGATATGCAGCGTCCGAAAATAATACCGCCTCGGGATTCCCGGGGCGGTTGTTCGGAGGTGCTGCATGTCTGTAAAATCCGGCGTGGCCCCCTATTCTAACAGGGGCCTTGGTGGTAGAAAATCTACCATCCCGTATGGCTTGTCTCTGGATTGTTCTATTGGAACGTGTTCTATAGACGGGCTTAGACTTAAATTTACATATCGGAATAAGGCTTATTCTTGGGAAAAACATGTTCCTGTGCCTGCTATAGACCGGATTTCTGCTTTATTAGATAGTCTGGATATCGTGGATATGGGTTCCGGTTTTGATGTTTCTTGGTCGTATAAGGATTTTTTCAAAATAGGCGCTTATTGCCGTACGGCTCGTATTTCTGGCGGCGATTGGTCATGTGCTGTTATGGTTGGCCGGTATTGCTTTGACTTAGATTGTAAACAGGTCGCGCCGGAGGCGGTGTTTGATTATAACCCTAATAAAGTTCCGGCTGCGGTAGCTTCTCGTATTGTTCGTTTGCTGCGGGATTCTGCATTGTCTGTTTCGGTGGTCCGTTTCGATGTTGCTTTTGATATTCCTGTGCCTCGTTCCGATGTAGTGTTAGTAAGGGATGCTCGTCGGGGATATCGTCTTTTTGAAGACCATGGCGCAAAGACGGAGTATCAGGGGGAGCGTGGTTCACATGGTGCTATGAAACTTTACGATAAAATGTTGGAGGCTGGTTTGTCTGAGCCTTTGACGCGCTGTGAGATAACAATGGAATATTCTCGTTATTCTACTGTTTCCACTTTGTTCCCGAAACTTTATAGTTTTACTGATTATCAGTTGGATGTGGCGTTTGCCTCCCTCCCCTTCCAGGTGCAGGCTTGTGTTTATCATCCTGACTTACTTCCTGTCTTAAAGTTGTCAATGGAAAGGCATGCCTATAAAAAGTATGTAGCTATGATTGACGCTATGGAGCAGTGTGTCCTGATTCCGGACGATTTCTTGTCAATTGATCGTTTTGTCCATTCAGCATTGAATACTTATTTATCGGGGGTGGCATTGTGAAGCATGTGTTATCGTATATCCTGGTTTTTGCCCTTATGCTCACTTGTATGGTGTCTTCCGCTGCTGCCTCTGAGGTAGTACCCGCTGGTTCTTACGCTACGGAATCTTTGCTAAATGTACCTGATTTTACGGTCATCACAAATGGAACTACGACAATTTATGATTCTCCGCAGTTTTCGCAGTATATGGCTACGACTACCACTGTGAACTTTCATGCGGTCCCTAGTTTCAAGTATGCCCGCGTGGTGTTTACTATGCAATCCACGTATCGGATTACTTCCGCTCGGTTGAACGGGTATGCCATGACTGTTTCTGATTATGGTATTTATCAGCAGCTTACGCTTAATACATCTTCTCTTGGTTTGGATTCTCAGGATGTATTTTCCCTTGCTTTGACCTTTGCAAGTGCTGGAACCAATACCGTAACCATTATATCAGCGGACGGTTACGGAAATTTTCAGTGCGCCGCTACTTCTGGTTCTATGTCCGCTTTGGGATTAGCGGGTACTACCATCTTTAGTCAGTCTGGTTCGCTTCCTATTGCTATGAGTGTCAATGAGGTTAATATCAATTCTGCGCTGAGTTCTGGCGTTGCTCGGTGTACGTTTAATTTCAATATCAAATCTGCTGATTATTTTACCGTTGTGATTCGTGCGCATGGTATTTCCGAAGCTAGTTTTATTGCCCGTGGTACTGGCGATATTGTATTGGATTATGATGTTCAAGTTTTAAATGATACTGCGGTATGGGGCATTCAGTCTATTGTTTATACGGTCAATTGCTCCGGTGTAGATTTAGCATCACGCAATTTGTACTGTGAATTTACATATCATGCATCTTCTACTGGTGTTGATTCCTCTGGTCATATGATTTACAGTCACGCTTTTACTATGGTTTCTGCGGTTGCTGGATATTATGTGCAGGAAGAGTCTGTTACCTGGTGGAGACAGCTTTTAAATAATCTGAGTTCTGGCTTTGCTGATTTGTCTGTTGGGTTGCGAACCTTTATGTCTTCTGTGGCTGCTGGCTTTTCCGACTTAGGCGCTAAAATTGCGTCTGGTTTTGATGCGGTAAAGACTTTCCTCTCTGGTATTTGGGACTCTGTAAAAAGTGGTTTTGATAATGTAGTGTCTCGTTTGGACCAGTTGATTGACCCGGAGCGTCCAGAAGGGTTTGATTCTGATTTGCAGGGAGTTCATAATTCCATCGGCGCGGTAGAGGATTTCCAGCAAGGAAATTTTGATGCGATTGATGAAAATATGAATACCGCTATGAAGGATGTTTCACCTTCTAATGTTTTGGGTCTTGTAAATGCTATGGTGTTTATTCAAACCTGGACCAACCATATTTTTGCTGGAATATCTTCGTATAGAATTATCTTTATCTTGCCCATTTTCTTAGGTATCTTTTTCTATATCTGTTCTCGTACTCCAAATGTAACGCATTTGGGCCGTAGTTCTTCCGGTAGAAGCGTAAGTAAAGGCAATGATGATGGTTAGATTCCTGACCAGACTGGTTTTCTATAAGGAGTGGTTTTATGTCGGCAATCCTGGATTCTTTTTCAACGATTTTTACATTTATAAAGTCTTTGTTTAGTTCCGCTATGTGGATGTTACAGGCTATTCCTTCTTTGTTGTTTAGTATTGGTTCAGTTTACGCCTATGCGCCGGAGTTTTTGCAGTACCTCTTGATTACTTGTGCTTCGCTGACTGTTACGTTTGCTGTAATTAAGCTGATTCTTTAGGGGGTGCATCTATGCTGCCATATTTGAATTGGGCTGTGACGACGTTGCTTCCCCGCATTTTTGCTTTATTAAACGGCTTGTTGTTTGCGCCCGGTGTGTCGCTTTTAGGATTTGTTGTCGCTTTGGCTATTATTGTTATTGTGATTGGTGCTATTTTGTTCCGTGTCTGAGAGGTGTGTGTATGCGATATGTCAACCTTATTCTGTGTGCTTTGGTGTGTGTTCTCTGTCTCGGTCTTCCTGCTTATGCTGCTGATGATAGTGACGGCAGTGGTGAAACTCAAACGGATGACGTCACGATCCCTGTGGTTGCTCTCGACCCTCAGTCCATACAGGATATTGCTGACGCTGTCAATGCTACTGAGCCTCCTGGTGATGATGTGGATTCTAGCGCGCCAACTGATAACCCTGTGGTAGAATTGTCTCCGGATAGTATTGGCGCGTTGTCTCAGGCTGTATCTGACGCTCTGGCGGCTTCAGTGGACTCAGAAAACCCGTCGCCCTTGGCGGCTGTGTCGGGTATCTCTGGCGGTTATTATTTCGTTGCTGACTGCGCGTTGGGTTCTTCGATTAAGTTCTGGGTTCCTGCGGACTTTGCATCTGGTTCTATCGCATTCGATGGTAATAACCTGATTAATATGACCAATTCTAGTATCTATTTGTTGTCAGATTCCGGGCTTACAAATTATACGATATATGCGCCTCGCTTCTCTCATTTCCAATATCGCAGGGATAATACTTCCGGGTATTCTGATTTGGCTATTCGATCGATTTCGGATTCTAATATTAATTTTATGGAGGATACGCCTCAGGCCATTCCGGATGCAGTCTTCTGGGTGGTGCTGATATCGGTTGTTATTTTTGGTTTCTTGATTCTGGCTTTCTTACGGAGGTAGTGCCATGGTGTTGGATTTGGTCTCTGAAATTCGCTCTTTAATTGGGGCTCCCCCGGCTGGTTTTGAGTTCCTGGAATATGTTTTCCTGGGCTTTTTGCTGGTCTTCCTAGTTTGTACGGCATTTAATATCCTGGCATCTATTTTCCGTTGGATTGGGGGCGGTTCCTGATGCTGGATGCGCTTGACTCGGTTGTCCAGTTCTTGTTTTATTCCATACAGCAGACTTGGCAGTTATATACCATGACTTCTGTTTTAGGCGCGTTTTTCGCACTCTGGGTTCTGGACCGGCTGTTCCATATTTTTGACATTTTGAAGCGTTAGTGCACACGCTTTGAAGTGAATATACAGTTAAAGGATTGATTTTGAATGGAGGAAAGTGTAATGAGCGGTCTTTTATCTGATTTGGGTTCTGTGGCCACTGCTATTTTTTCTCAGGTTACTACGGTTGTTACCACGATTACAAGCAATCCCCTGTTGCTTTTTACCGTGGGCTTTTTGTTCGTCGGTGGGTGCATCGGCATCTTTGGCCGGCTGCTTTCCCGCAACTGATTCCATGTAAGCAGGGCGCCGGTTAGCTTTAGCTCCGGCGCCCTGCGTCTGTCTGGGGGTATTGATAATATGGACCACATCTTTAATATTATGCTGTTTCCGTTCCGTGCTGGTTCTTCCTTCGTGGTGATTCCTTGCATGTTCGCGTTTGTCTGCGCTTTGTTCTCTTTGGTGTATCGACTAATACGGGGGAAATATAATGCTTAAATGGCTATTCGTGTTTTTTGGTCTTTGCTCTTTATTCCATATTCTGACACGGAAATATCTTAATCCCTATCGCCTTACTATGGTCTTTGGTAAAAAAGGTTCTGGTAAAACGACTCTCATGGTTCGTCTTGCTTATCAATATTTGAAAAAAGGTTGGACAGTATTTTGTACTGAAAAATTAGATGGTTGCTATTATATTGATTATAACGATATCGGTTTTTTTAATCTTCCTCCTAACTCTATCCTTTTGGTTGATGAGGTAGGTATGATCTGGGATAACCGTAACTTTAAAGCTTTCAAACCTGAAGTCCGTGATTGGTTTAAACTCCAGCGTCATTATAAAGTCAGAGTCTTTCTTTTTTCGCAAACCTTTGATATTGACAAAAAGCTTCGTGACCTTACTGATGATATGTACTTAGTTACAAACATGTTACGGGTATTCTCTTGGGCTAAACGCATTCGTCGGAAAACTGTCCTGGTAAAACCTCTTGGAGACTCCCCTTCTCGTATTGATGAAGAATTGCGCTTTGATTTGTTTCTTTTTTGGCCGTTTGGTGCCAGAATGCTAACATTTATTCCTAAGTGGTCGAAGTATTTCAACTCTCATGCTTGTCCCGTATTGCCGACCAAAAATTATGATTACAATCCACCCTTAAATGTGCCAAAAAGCTTGCAAAAGCTAATGAAACGTAATGCTTTACATCGCAAAGGTTTTCGTCTTCCCAAAACAATTATTTTGTTGCGTTATAGCGGGAATCAATTTACCAATCTAGTCTCTCCGTTGAAGATAAGAAGTCGAGTTAACTTATAACGAGCGGCGAATGCCGCCCGTTTCTGTCATTGATTTTCCAATAAAAGAATAGAGCCGTCTTCTCCGCTTTGCCCGATAAAGTACGTTCGGTATTCCGCATCCCCCGTTTGCATGGATACGCACAAGTTCGGCATGGTATCTGGAATCATGGTGCGTATTAAAAGCAAATCCTTCGCATCCAGCCGGTTTGCGGCAAAATAAGTTGTTTCCACCTGAAAATTACTTTCATCCGTCCAGCTGCCGCCAACCAGTCTGATATTATAGACCATGGAACCTGTAAACAGCGCAACGCTTTCCCCTTCTGGGTCCACCGGAATGGAATGAACATGATCAAAAGAATCGGTTTGTACTAAATCCTCTTTCGCTGCATTAATCGAAAAGGAATCGCCAAATACCAGCTTCTGTGGATAGAAGTCTTCCTTCAATATGCCTGTTAAATCCTTATAAGTTAACTCGACTTGAATGGGGCCTACTGCATATGGAGCAATTTCGTAAGGGGAAAAATAGAAACTAATTCCCTCCCCCGTAAAATACCAGCTCTCACTGGAATCATGGGATAGATTAAAATGCTCCTGCACGGTATCCAGATAACCTTCTGAAAATATTAGATCTGCAGATTTACTCTGTGAACTAGCAAATTCCTCCAGCTTGTCCATAACCTTCAGATACAGCGCCTGTGCCATATCACCCGTTGTAAGAATATCTCCTAAAGATAGATGCTCGCCAGTTTCAGCATTAAAATTATAGGAAATGAGTGTAGTTTCCGGATGCATTCCGCCTGTGAACTCCACAGCGTTTCCAGACAGTGAAATTATTTTCTCATCCACTCTCGCTGTTTGAAACGTGGTTTCATAATAATAAGCGGCCCAGTCATTTTCGTTGGTATAATTTTCTATGGCCAAGGATCGTGGTCCTTGGGCATATGTTGCAGCCACATCGTGTAAATCTGCGAGAAACTGATTGATTTTTTCAGCGGCTTCCCCGTTATCCGGCATGAAAACTACCCCATCCTGATACAAAAATGTGAAAAGCTGGGTGCCGTCTTTGGCCTCATCTTTCTCACGATATGTATCCAACGTCAAAGCAACCAAAGATGGTTCGTCTTCCACCGGGGCAGGGACAGAAGGCTCTGTCTCAGAGGAAGGGGTTGTCGCCTCCTGGGTTTGCGTTGGCAATGAGGGTTCGGAACTTTGTACAGCAGGACCAGTGGCCGCAGTAGATTCACTGGGCTGCGGCTCTTGCTGCGTACGTTTGCAGCCCCAAAGGGAAGTAAGCGCCAAAACACACAAAAATCCAATAATCCATTTTTTCATGATGCTTCTCCTTCCTCTAGCAAAACTGTGGTCCCATCCGCCTCATTCTGGCTGATAAAGAAGGTCTGCGTAACCTGATCTCCACCCTCAAACTGAAGGCAGAGATTCGGCATGTTATCTGGGATGTATGCCCGGACGATCACCAAATCCTGGGCAGAAAGCCGGTTAGCAGTATACAAAGAGCGTTGTATAATTGGTTGGTTCCCAACCCAGGTGACCAAAGATAAGTTGACGTTATAAACGACGTCATTGGTACTTAAGGCGATGGACTGCCCTTCCTTATCCACCGGTACCTGATCAATGTTACTGTAAAGGGAGAGATCCGGCTCGCTATCAAACCGAATGGACATCATGCCTCCAGTCACCTGCTCCTGCGGCTCCGGAAGATAAGAGGATACTAAAACGTGCTCTAAATCGGCATAGGGGAATTCGACCTTCACCACGCCCGCAGCATAAGGAGAGATTTCATAGGGATTAAAAAAGAACACCAATCCACTGTCGGAAAAATACCAGTCGTTTGTTTGATGCTCTAAGGCGCTATATTGAAATTTTTCCGTGATAACGGATTCGTAATTATCAAACAGGCCAAAATTTTCCGCATTTTCCTGCAGCTTCTCCAGAATCATCTGCTCAATTTGGTTCTGTGCCTCAGCCAGTATGACATCAGAAAGCCTAAGTTTTAAGCCTGATGAGGTGTCAAAGTTATTGGCTTCTTGTACGTTATTGGGGTGTGCGCCGCCTGTATAGCTGCTGGAGTAGGTGGTTAAGGAAAATACGGCGTCATCCATCCGTGTAACTGTGTCTGTTGTATAATAGCTATATCCATACCAGTGTTCATCTGGATTCTTAGTTTTTGCGTAATCGGCCCGCGCGATCCCAATGAGCTCGTGCGCAAAGGCTCTTTCCTCTGCCTGCTTGTCATGGAGCTTGGTATTGATGGCGGCGGCGGCCTGGGGCCGATCCGGCATGGTAGCTGTCGTACTTTGCAACTGCAGCGTAAACAAGACCGTCCCATTGTCCGCAGAAATCGTTTCCTTATTCTCCTCTGTTACGGCAGAAATAAAGGATTCCTGAAGCTCTGCCGATAAATTCCCCGCTTGCACTTCCGGCGCTGCATCTTGCATTTCAGCAGACGCAAGACTTGGCACGGAAGCCTCATCCAAAGTTGTTTGATCCACGGTGGACGCACCCATCTGAAGCGGTGAAAAATCTTGTTCCGCCGTGTCTGCACTTTTACCGCATCCTGTAAGCAACGCCACTGCGCATAACAGCAAAATCGGGAATTTTTTCATAAATTGCACCTCTTTAGTCATTGCATGAACATCTTACCATAGCTCACACTTTTTTTCAATCTGTGATTCCAATCTTAATATCTTAAATATTGCTTTTTTCTGTATTTTCCCTTGGAAATTCGTCAAATATGTGAAGAATTTTTATCCAGCTTACAGGAATGTCTTTAACCATAGTCGTGAATATTGCCCTGTATAGATACCACCTTGCGTGCTGAGCATGCCTGAATAAATAGGTGTGTAAAATTGAGCTTTACAACCCGAGCAAATTTTTGTAAAATAAAGGCGTCACGATTCCTTGTGTGAGCTCTAAAGCTCTTTTTTTGAACGACAGGAGGTCCTTTTTTTGCGTGTAAAGCGTATCGGCGTATTAACCAGCGGCGGAGACGCACCAGGTATGAACGCCTGTGTCCGTGCTGTGGTCCGTACAGCTCTGTACCGAGGGGTTGAATGCTATGGCATCCGCCGCGGCTGGAACGGCTTAATCAATGGTGATATTATTAAGCTTGATGAAAAAAGTGTGGCGCATATTATTAACCGTGGCGGAACGATTCTCTACACCGCCAGAAGCAAAGAATTTTTGACCGAGGAGGGCCAACACAAGGCCGTCAGCACCTGCAAGTTTTTGGGGCTGGATGGAATTGTAGCGATTGGTGGGGATGGTACATTTCGCGGGGCGCAGGCGCTGTCTAAGTATGGCATTTCTGTGGTCGGCATCCCAGGTACGATTGATAATGACATCAATTGTTCCAACTACTGTGTAGGATTTGATACGGCGGCAAACACGGCGATCGAATGCATTGACAAGCTGCGGGATACCATGCAGTCCCATGAGCGCTGCTCCGTGGTGGAGGTCATGGGAAGAAACGCCGGCTATCTGGCGATGTACGTCGGACTGGCCACGGGAGCTACGGCCGTATTGGTCCCGGAGGAACCCATCGATTTTGATCGGGATGTCATTGAAAAGATACGGCAGGCTCGCCTCAATGGTTTTACCCATTACATGATTGTGGTGGCGGAGGGCGCCGGCAGTGCCGCAGACATCGCAGCAAAAATCAAACAGAAAATTGATTTGGACCCCAGGGTAACCGTTCTAGGGCATGTACAGCGGGGCGGCTCCCCCACTGCCAGAGACCGGGTCAATGCAACAAAGATGGGATATCGCGCGGTAGAAATTCTTTTATCCGGCAAAAACAATCGAATTGTTTGTACGCATCAGGGCGTCATAACGGATGTGGACATCGACGAGGGGCTTGCCATGCAAAAAGGCATCCAACAAGAGGAGGTCGATGTGTTGCAGGCCATGACCGGGATCTAAAAAGCTTTTAAAACCAGTACTTACCTAAAAAACTGTCTGAATACCAGGCAGGGCATGGATGTATCCATGCCCTGCCCTATTTTTATCCGGCACTGCTATCAGAAGGATCCGACGGCCCTCCAGAAAATTCCCCGAAACCCGGTGATTGACCGTCTAGCGGTTGAACGCCCCCTTCTGGCGCGGTCGGCAACTCGCCTGGTGTACCGCCCATACCGCTGGGTCCTTGTCCAAACCCCGGCGGCTGCATCTCGCCTGGGCTGATATTGGAATTGGTCGCGATTGAAGTCAGCGTAACCTCCATGGACTGCTCTCCCGCTGTGAGTGTATATATCTCATTCACCTGGAGAGTCGGCGCGCTTATGACGATAGCCTGGTAGTCCTTCGTCGGCGTATAGCTGCAAATTATCGTTCCAGCGCTGTCGGTTACCGTTATTTCCGTACCGGCGGATACAGAAGCGTCAAATGCCGTTAAAAACGAGGCCTGGGTGGAGCTATCCGTAAATCCCGCAGCCATTCCTGCGCTGCTGACTGCGATGACGACTCCACCGGACAATTCTGCGATTGATTCATAATCCAAGGCGCCGTCAGCTCCGCTGGTGGGACCGCTAATGTGTATGGTACCGCCTGCCACATACAATGGGCCGTTGGAGTCAAGGCCATCTCCAGATGCATCAATTTCGATTTCCCCGCCTGTAATACGCAGGAAGTAGTCAGAGCTGCTTCCAAAGTGATCGAAGTCCAGTCCCATTGTACCATCGGAACCACCGGCCGCATTGATCCCATCGTCCACAGATTGAATTGTAATACTTCCGCCTGATATGGTAACACTACATCCTTCCAAGCCCTCGTAGCTGTAGGTGATGTCTATCGTCCCAGAGGAAATCGCCAACGCCTCATCGGCATGCGCGCCGTCGTCGCCGGTGGCGATGGTATAATCCCCGCCTGAAATTGTCAGTGATCCATTAGAGTGTAGGGCGTCGTCAGAAGTGTCCAGTAAAAAGCTGCCGCCAGAGAGATTCAGCGCCGTTCCGGCTTTGAGTCCTTTCGCGCTGACTGATGTATTTTCGATGCTTTCAGCCTCTCCCCACCAGCCCCACTGGGGATTGACCGAGCCGTCAGATTTCATCACGGCGTTGGCGCTGCCGCCCCCTGTTTCAATGGAATAGCTCCCACTTTCTATCTCCAAAGCGCTTTCAGCCTGAATCCCGTCCTGCGTCGCAGTAATCTGGAAGTTGCCGTCTTTGATGTGAATCCATCCGTATGCAGAGTCCCCGCTGCGATTGGACTGTATTCCATCTCCCCCTGCATCAATCGTAACGTCAGCAGTCAAAATTGTAACGCTGTCCTTGCCCTTGATGCCGTCGTTGGCCGCTTCGATGTACAGCACCCCACCGGCAATTATGAGGGCGTCCTTGCAGTAAATTCCATGGTTATAGCTGCCGGCAATCTGGATGGAGCCGTCGCCATTGACAGTGAGATCCGATTTTGCATAAAGGCAGGCATTGGGTTCGTCCTCTCCCGCCTCCAAGGTGTAAGTCGTGCCGTCTGCTAGGCTATTATCCGTACCCGCTTCCAAAGTCAGAATGACCTTTTCCGCATCCTTCACATGGATGGCTGGCCCGTCGTTGCTGACAGCTGTGAAGCCGCATAAAACGAGATGCACCGACTGATTTTCTGCCTGAACTACCAGCGATCCTTTCAGCTCACCAGAAATCACATAGGTGCCCGCCTTTGATATGGTGATAACACCTCCTTCCGCCACGGCGCCGTCACCGTCGATTCCCGCCGTATCCCCGTGGCAGATGATGGTTGTAGCATTGGCGGCATCATAACCCACCTCATAATCCTGAGCTGAGAGATTGGACCCCGTGGTCGCATCCACAGGTGCGGAGGGCTCTGCACCGCCTCTGGTACAGCCGGTCAAGCACTGTGCTGCTAAGCCTGCTCCCATCAAAAAGCAAAGCAAGCGTCTCCCAAATTTCATGGTTTTCTCCTTTCTTAAAGCAGCTCCTCGTTTTCAGAAAGCTTGCAGCATGAGATCTCCAGGTTCCCATTCCGGCAGCGCAGCTCATCAATCAGATCCTTTTCCTTGGCTTCAGTTAGCAGGGTAATGCGATAGGAGAGCTTATACAGACTGCCCAAATTGGAGGTTTTAACGCTTTCCAAATCCCAGGATTTGGTATGCCGTGCCCAAATATCTTCAAATGCATCCGTAAAGTTTAAATCCTCTGGAATTGTGATACGCAAAATCCGCGCCGTCTTGCTTTTCCGGCCAAATCCGGAAAGGGTCAAAAGGAACTCCGCTAGACAGACAATTCCGGTGAACAGAACGGCTATCGCCCAATATCCGATTCCGGTAGCCAGTCCCACAGCCATAGCCAAAAAAATACTGCCAATTTCCTTTGCGCCGCCGGGTACGGAACGGAAACGAACCAGGCTGAAAGCGCCCATGACCGCTACGCCGGTCCCCACGTTTCCGTTGACCAGCATGATCACCACTTGTACCATGGTGGGCAGAAGTGCCAGGCAGAGAAGGAAGCTGCGACGATAGGACGTGCCATATGTATAGCTCCAGGCAATGAGAAGTCCCAAAATCAGGGATACCCCCGTGCAAAGCAAAAACGGCCCCAGCTGGAAGGAGCCCCCGCTCTCTTGCGTTAAGACGCTGGAAAAAAGTTCAAGAAGCAAAGTGAATCAGTCCTTTCTGCGTGTGTAGCGCCGGTTCCAGGAGGCGCTGCTTCTTTTTCTCAAATTCCTTTTGGAACGCCGTTCCATATTTGGAAAAGGAGACTGGGTAAACGGAAAGCTCACTGAGAAGTTTGACCAGCCATAGTGGCATGGCGCCAGGTACCTTTACCTCCATCAGCCGCGTTCGTTCAGGCAGCAACAGCTCCCCATCGCCTTCAGCGCTCAGATATAGGTTATCCCCCCTCCAAACAATGTGCCGGTCAAAGGTCACACGGACCGCTTCAGCCCCCTGAGCGGCGAAAGCCTGCCGCTCATAGCAGATATACGCGGATGGTTGCAATACCGGATAGCAGTGCAGCAGATATCCCACTTCTTTAAGCACCTGGCTATCTAGATTGGGAGGCTCTCCCCGGTACAAGTAGGCTTCCGCTTCCTCCAAAGAAAGCGCGACCCGGCGCTTATAAACGACGCCGCCATATTTTTTCTTTAGCTCCACGAAAACCGGGTCTCCTGGTAAGGGGCGTCCATACGCCCGAAGCCGGAGCTTTTCCTTGTAGGCGGGCTTTTCTAGAGATCGCCGGATCATGCGGTAGTCTGGGGTGTCAAAATACACACTTAAAATGCGGTTTTCTCCAAATTCATCCGGTACCAAATATCTATCTAAGGCGGAACGTATATGCTGATATACTGGTTCTTCCAGCAGATACTTCGATTCAAACCGCCTGAAAAAAACTGTGGGTGCCATAACGTAACCTTCCTTTATATCGTTGCGTGATCCGTATCATTACGCTTGCCATTATACCGGGCCAACCTTAAAACAGCCTTAAAGTGTCCAGGGAAAACCGTGAATGAATTGTAAAGAAAACCAGCGAACCGCAATTGCCGTACCGGGCAATTGCGGTTCGCTGTATAGCTCTATAGTAGGGCTAAAATTGAACGGTAAATCGAATGCGGGATTCCGCCGGAATGCTAGCAGACAGTTTTATATGGTGCGCCTGGCAAATAGATTTTGCAATCGCCAGACCAATGCCATATCCCCCGGTCTCCCGGGAGCGGGCGGTGTCCGCTCGATAAAATCGGTCGAAAAGCTGATTTAAATCCCCGTTCGGCAGTTCCTGACAGGTGTTCTCCACTACCAGACGTGGTGCCTTTCCGGCTTTGGTGAGACGCAGCGTTACCTTCCCTTGAGGGCCGGCGTACTTTACCGCATTTTCCAGGAGAATAGTAACCAAGTGTTGAATGCTTTCTGAATCTCCGGCAAATGAAAGCCCCGCGTCAATTTGTGATGCCAGAGAAACGCCGGCCTTCTGCGCTAAGATAGGAAACGGTTGTACCATCTGTTCCACTACCTCACTGAGAGAAAAGGGGGAATATCGGTATGGGGCTTTTTGGTCCTCTAACCTGGAAAGCGTCAGCATACTCTGGAGCAAGTGATCCATTCGGTAGACTTGACTTCGAATGCTCTCGCTCCACTGTGTCTGCCCCACCGTCAATTCCATGACATCGTTGTTAGCTGAAATAATCGACAACGGCGTTTTCAGCTCATGACTTGCATCCGTTAAAAATTGGCGCTGCTTTTCCATCGCTTCTGCTGCGGGACGAATTGCACGCCTGGAAAGCAGCAGGGCTAAGCCCGCCACAAGAAAAAATGCAAGTAAACCCATTCCACAGGATAGAAGCAAAAAGTCCCGATTCCCTTGCAGCTCTGTACTGCAATCCAAAAAAATTGCCATTTTACCAAGCGCCGTCTGCACAAAATAGTATCGGTAAATGCCTTCAAAGCCTCGGGTGCTTCCGCCAATTGCCACTGCCCGCCCGTATGTCATAGCCTCTTCCGAGGAGACGGCGGCAATGTGGCTTGTGTCGATTCGGATGACATCGCTTTTATCATCCAGCCAAACGATAAAAAAACGGGTTTTAAAACGAGTGTCCGCGTTCAGGACCAAATCGCCAGGAGCTGCAGGCGGACCTGGACGCCCTTTGTCAAACTCCGGCAAACTCCCATCATGAAAGGCTAAAAGACGCAGCATTTCATCTGCCCGTCTAGCGGTGCTGAAATAGTTCAAAAAATTAATGGCTCCCAATACCAGAAGGATCACCAGAGCCAGTGCTGTGGCAGTGATCCAAAAAAATTTATGTTTTAACTTCTGTATCATTTGGCCTCCCCTGTTTTATCGGCTCCAATAAATACCCTGTCCCTCGGTTGACCTTCAGCGCCAACGAGGCGCCAACCTGGCGCAGCTTTTTGCGCAGGCCAGAGATATACACCCATACCACACCAATTTCTGCCTCCGTGTCGTACCCCCAAATCCGGGTTAAAAACTGCTCACTGGAAAATAGGCGGCCTGGCTGCTCCATGAGAAGCTCCAGAATTTGAAACTCTTTACTTCCTAGGCGGATTGCGCCCCTTGGCCCCTGCAGAATATAGGTCTCGCGGCTCAGGGTGATATCCTTTAAGGAAAGTAAATTGGATGGGAAACCTCCCCTGCGCCGGGTCATCGCCCGGATACGGGCCAAAAGCTCCTCCATTGCAAAAGGCTTTACCAGATAGTCGTCGGCGCCTCCGTCCAATCCCGCAATGCGGTCCTCTACTTGGGATTTAGCGGTCAGAAGCAGAACAGGCACGGCAAACCCTTGCGTACGGAGGGTATGCAGCACGGTCAATCCATCCAAGCGGGGCATCATGATATCTAATATGATACCGTCATACGTCCCGGATCTTGCGTATTCCAATGCTTCTTGTCCATCATAAACAGCATCCACAGTATAATGATTGTGCAGCAATATAACGCAAAGCGCATTGGACAGCTCCCTTTCATCCTCCGCTAACAATAGCCGCATATCCTTCCCTCCTTTGGACGTTTCCACGCAAAGTCTATTTCATTATAGCACAATACGATACACCCGAAAAGAAAAAATTCCGGGAATTCGCATATTGCGAACTCCCGGAATTCACGCCTTCGGATGACATTTGTTATAAACGCTTTTCAGGTTTTGGTTGACTAAATGCGTATACATTTGCGTGGAAGAGATATCACTGTGCCCCATCATTTCCTGAATAGAATGTAAATCAGCCCCATTTTCCAGCAAATGTACCGCAAAGCTGTGCCGCAACGTATGTGGCGTAATATCTTTTTCAATATGCGCTGATTCCTGATAGTGTTTCAGGATCTTCCAAAATCCCTGCCGAGACATCCGCTCCCCGTTCAGATTTACAAACAGTGCCAGCTCCTTGGGGGCGGCCAGCATTCCAGGGCGGATGTCCCGCATATAAATCCCTAGGGCCTTCACGGCTGCAGGATACATGGGAACCAAACGCGTCTTTTTTCCCACGCATTTGATGAAACCGCCGTCCAAACTTACATCGTCGATATTCAGTCCAATGAGTTCACTGACCCGCAGGCCTGTGGCATACATGACTTCCAGCATGGCGCGATCCCGATATCCTTTAGCGTCCACGCAAGCCGGCTGAGCCAGCAGCAGCTCCACCTCCCTGCCAGTCAAAATCTGCGGCAGTTTTTTTTCACTGCGTTCCACATGAACATCCTGCACCGGCGTATTGGATGCAAAGCCAGCTGTCACCGCATAGGAGAAAAAATTTTTCAGGCTGGCCACAGAGCGGGAAATCGTAGCGGAGGATCGGCCTTCCTCATCCAGCCGGGCCAAATAATCGCTGATATTCTGTTTGGATGCGTCCGCAATTTCCCGGCCTCTCGTCTCTAGAAGCCATGAGGCGAATTGCCGGATATCCCGCAAATAGGAAACCACGGTATTCGCAGACGCCTGCTTTACATTGACTAGATAGTTCTCATAGGCTGAGATTAAATCTAACATAATAACAGCGTTCCTTTTATGAAATGATAAAAACAGACTGGCGGAGCTCCGCTGTCACAGGGGAGAGAAGCCAGTGAAATACCAGGATCAATACGACGCTGATGCAGCAAGCAACAACCAAATCCTGCAGTAATTTTGCCGTTCCCAACTGAAACCGACGTAGCAGGAACCAAAACAAAATCGGAATACACATGCCCCGACCGGCCAGGAGCAGAACTGAAAAAATCCATCCGGCGGTTTGCAGCGCAGCAACAAACGCAGTCACAGAAAAGGAAAACAGCAGACCGGCTAAAAAAGGAACCGTCAACAGGACCCGGTGCCCTCGAAAAACAAAACACAAGCCAGCAGCCAGCAGCAAAGGTAGCAGCGCACAGAGAATTTGAGAACCCAGCGCCGCCGGGGCCAAAATGACGCCCCGGCAAATGGATACCATACCAGGACTGGGGGAGATTAGGCAGCCCAGACTACCCAGTCCTGCGCCCAGACCAAAGCAGGTCAACAGGGCAGCCATGAAATTTTGCTCGGGGGTGTCTTGAAATTTTCGATAAAAAAAACTGTGCATTTGTATTGGCCCTCCAACCGATTTCACACCGATGAACGCCCGGAGTATAGCCGACATAACTCGCACAGATTTTCGCACCATATGCGGTCAAACATCACTTTGTGCTCTTACTATACTCCAAAACTGGGGGGAATTCAAGGGCAATCCATTAAAAATACGTTTTTTGTAAATTATGTACATATTTTATGTCAACAGTATTATGTAAACAAAATGAACTACGCGTTGTATCTTTACTCGCTTTGCCGCCGCGGCCCAAGATGTTGTATCGCGGTTTTCAAATTGGTTCCAAATATAGATTTTGCAAGGTGTCCTGCAAAATCTATATTTGGGTAAATTTTATTTACCATTTTACCTTTTTGTACAACTTAACTGATTCTGTATTTTTTAGAAATCCTTTTTCGATTCCCTTTACCACCTGCGCCAAGAATTCCAGCCGCGGCGGCGGCACCGAAAACCAGCGCCGCTGTCACCGGCACTCCCTGGTATTTCCCGTCAAAGAAAAAGGCGGTCGCAGCCAAAAGCAATAGGAAATAGCAGCAGGCCGATAGCAGACACACGACCATACGGCGCTGGCCGACCTTTCGCGCGGCCACCCAGGCGCCTACGCCGGCTGAGAGCAGCAAGGTCCCCCCTGCCAACGTTCCGACTGCGCTTTCTTTCAAAACCTGCCGATCTAAGAGCGCTGCAAACAGGAGTACCAGCACGAGGGTGAGTCCTATGCTAATTCCCAAGCCGATGCCCAACCCCTTTACAAGGCCTATTTGCTTTTTGGTCCCAATGGATTTTTTGTCCCATTTAATTTTACCCAAGTTCCTCTCCCCTTTCTGGTACAGCCTATGCTGGGCCTGTCTCTTCCAGAACTATAGTTTCTTGTGGCATAGTGAACCCCCGAGACCTTTAAGGTCTCGGGGGTGACAACTTAATATTTTTTTACGCGTTCATCTGTTTCATCATGGCTGACAGCTTGGCTTCCGCCACGGGGCGGGTTGACGCTACCGCTGTATAGTAATACTTGATTTTAGGTTCGGTGCCGGAGGGGCGCACGATAATGCTGTTTCCGCCGTCCAACAGCAGCTCCAAAACATTGGACCTGGGCAGTGCAATTGGTTCAGCGTCTCTTTCAGTCAGGTCACGGTGCGTACCCAGAAGATAATCGCGCACGGCAGTAACCCGGCTGCCGCCAATTTGCTCCGGCGTCTGTGCGCGTAACTGTTCCATACGGGCAGCGGCCTTCTGCATGGCATCCACACCAGTGAGTTCAATACTTTGTACATGGGTGAGATACACACCATAGGTTTGATACAATTGCTCCAAAGCGTCTAAAATACCAAGGCCTTCCTTTTTCAAGGCAGCTGCCATCTCGCAGACCAGCATAGAAGCCACCACTGCATCCTTGTCCCGGACAAACGTTCCTTTGAGGTAACCGCAGCTTTCCTCAAAGCCAAAAATAAAGCGATTTTCATGGCCCTGCAACTCCAGCCTCAAAATTTCCCCGCCGATATATTTAAAGCCCGTAAGAACGGTTACCATCCGACAGCCGTAGTAGGAGGCAATGCGGTCCGCCAAGGGTGTGGTGACGATACTTCGCACAACCTCGGCCCCCTGAGGGAGACTTCCATTTGCTGATTTGGTTTTCAAAATATAGTCCAGCAGCAGGCAGCCCAATTCGTTGCCGGTCAACTTTTGAAATCCGTCCTTCGCCGGAACGGCAATGGCAACGCGGTCACAATCCGGGTCCGTACCCAAAATAACGTCACAGGGGACGGCGCGCGCCACATGATAGCTCTCCATTAACGCGGCGTCTGTTTCTGGATTGGGATACGCACAGGTTTTGAAGTCGCCGTCCGGCAGTTCCTGCTTACGCACGACCGTGACCTTGGCACCCAAACGGTTCAGCACTTCCCGCACCGGTTCGTTACCTGTCCCACACAGCGGTGTATAGACCACCCGAAGACTGGAACTTGAAATGACCTGCGGCTCTAGGGCTTCGTTCAAAACGCTTTGGTAATAGGACTCCCACAGGCTCTGGGGAATATAGCGAACAGTCCCCTCCTCCAGCAGCGCTTGAAAGGGCTTTGTTTCGGCTTCAAAGTAAGGAATATTCTTTATTTTTTCTGTGACGATAGCAGCGGGCTCGTCGGTCATCTGACAACCGTCCGGTCCGTAGCATTTGACGCCGTTGTAAGACCCGGCATTGTGGCTGGCGGAAATTACCACGCCGCAGCCGCAGCCCAACTGCCGCACAGCATACGACAGCATAGGGGTGGGGGCCAGCCGGTCGTAGAGCCAGACCTGAATACCGGCTTCTCCAAAGGCGATGGCACAAGTCTCTGCAAAAGCCTGAGAATTGTGCCTGGAGTCATAGGCAATCGCAGCTTTTTTCGGTAAATCCGTCGTAACCAACCAGGCTGCCATCCCCTGCGCCGCCCGGCGTACCGTATAGCGGTTGAGACGGTTGCTGCCGGCCCCCATAAGACCCCGCATCCCGGCGGTACCAAATTGCAACTCTCCGCCGAACCGGCTCTGTAACTCCGATTCCTGACCAGCCAGGGAAAGAAGCTCCAGACGCAGCTCCTCAGACAGCGCTGCTTCGCACCAAGTTTGATAGTTTTCCAGATAGTTCAAACATTGCACCTCCCGTCAAATTCCATTCGATAAGCAAATAACAGGTCAATTGACTGGAATTGACCTGTTATTTAAGGTTGCCCTACACGTCCTCAATAATGGGGGACGAGGATCGCTCCTGAGGATTCACCAATTTACGGAACCTGCTACGAGACTCCCGCAGCTCTCCCAGCGCCTCCGCAATGGCCTCTTCCGTCCGCTTCAAAGAATCGTCCACATAGTCATTGGTGACCTGCTTGAGTTCTTTAATTTTCGACTGCGCAGTGCGAACCATTTCCTCGGCCTGGGCTTGCGCCTCCTTGTAAATGGCATCTTGTGAGACCAATTGCTTCGCCTGAGCCTGGGCTTGGCGCAGCATCCCCTCCGCCTCCCGCTTCGCCTTGGCAATCAATTCATTGCGGGAGTCTACGATGGTCTTGGCCTGTTTTAGTTCGCCGGGCAGTTGGTTGCTGATTTCATCGAGCATGTCCAAAACCTTGTCCCGCTCCACAATGCACTTATCGGCACCCAGAGGCAAGGAACGGGCGTCCTGCACCAGATCGTATAGTTTCGTAATCAATTCTTCGATGCCGTTGTCATGCATGGGTAATTCCTCCTTGTTGTTTGATCTCTAAAATGCGCCTTTTAAAATCCGGAATGATTTCCATGGGAAGGAAATCCGCTAAATCCACATCATAGAAAGCCAGTTCCTTCACAATACTGGAACTCAAGTACATGTATTGATGCTCCGAGGTGAGGAACATGGTGTCCAAATGGGGGTTAATTTTATGGTTGATCAGCGCCATTTGAAATTCATTTTCAAAATCAGAACCGGCACGGAGGCCTTTTACCACCACACAGCCCCCTTTTCGGCGGGCATAATCCGCCAAAAGCTCGTTGGCAGAATCAATTTCCACATTGGTCAGGTCCCCGGTTACACGCCGCAGCATTTCCGTTCGTTCCTGCCGGGAGAATAAGGGCTTTTTACCCGCGTTTATCATGACACAGACGATTAAACGGTCGAATATCTGGGAGGCCCGCCGGATGATATTCAGATGCCCCTTGGTAACGGGATCGAAACTACCAGGGTAAATTGCGATTTTCATTCAGTTTCCTCAGACCACTCTTTCCGGAAAAGCGTCAAAAGCGTTTTCCCATATTTTGAATCCTGTGACCGCTGGAAACCAGGCAAATGCAAGGAAAGCTCCTTTCCAACCGGCCGTTCCGTCATTATTATACCACCATTGGCTAAAATGTCAATTTCTGATATCTTTTTCAGTGCATTTTCTAAAAAAATCTCCGCATAGGGGGGATCTAGAAAGATGACAGAAAACCGCGAGTTACACATTTTCAGGTATTGAAGATAATCCGCGCGGATAACCCGTCCCCGGGTCTCCAGTTTTGCCAACCGCAGATTTTCCCGCACCAAAGTGCATGCAGAGTCTTGCGCGTCCACAAAGACCGCCTCCGCCGCCCCGCGGCTCAGGGCCTCAATTCCCAGCTGCCCTGTTCCAGCGAATAAATCCAGCACCCTGGCGCCTGGAAGCTCAAATTGAATTTTACTGAATAAGGCTTCCTTCACCCGGTCCGCTGTCGGTCTTGTTTGCATACCGGCAGGCGACTTCAGTCTCACGCCTCGGGCCGATCCTGTAATCACTCGCATGGATTACCCTCCTGATGAAAGTGCAGATAAACTGCCTGTGCCGCATCCGCCGGCAGTATTTCCTGCAATTCCTCCAAGCTGGCCGCGCCAATGGCCCGGATTGACTGAAACCGGTGCAGCAGCGCCGCTTTGCGCTTGGGGCCAATACCAGGCACACTGTCCAGCTGAGAGCTTCGCAGCCGCTTGCTTCGCAGGGTCCGATGATAGGTGATGGCAAAACGGTGAGTTTCCTCCTGTATGGTACCAATGAGCGCGTATACGGCTGGGGTGCCATCCAGAGCGATCTCCCGGCCCTCTGGCGTCACCAGCGCCCGAGTTCGATGCCGTCCATCCTTGACCATACCAAAGACTGGAAATTCCAGCCCCAGTGCTTGCAGCGCCTTTACCGCGATACCGGCGTGGACCGCGCCGCCGTCGATGAGCAGGAGGTCCGGCTTTTCCGAAAATCCTGGGTCCTTCTGCTGGTAATGGAGGAATCGCCTCGTAACTACCTGCCGCATGGAACCGTAATCATCCTGCCCGGCAAGTCCCTCTACCTTGAATCGTTTGTAGTCCTTTTTTTCAGGCCGCCCGTCGCAAAAAACCACCATGGAGGCTACGATATCCGTTCCGGAAATGTTGGAGATATCAAACGCCTCCAGTCGTCGGGGCGTCTCTGGGAGAGAAAGCATTTTCCCCAGAAGCTGCAAGGTCCCGGAAATCCGTTCCTCCTTAGTGGTGACCCGCTGGGCTTCCTCCAGGGCATTTTTGTTGGCAAGCTTGACCAGCTGAGCGCTATCCCCCCGTTGCGGCAGACGCAGGCGGGACTTTTTTCCAAAGCTTTGGAGCAGGAGCGCCTCAAACAGAGATGCGTCCTCCATCGCAATAGGAAGTAAAATGACCTTTGGCGCAACGCCCCGGGCCAAATAATACTGTTTTACCAGACTGGAGACCGCAGCCTCTGGGTTCTCCTGTACTGATAGGATCTCATAATCCTTGTCCAGTAGGTTCCCCCCGCTGTAATGAAGCACGACGAAACAGCTTTTTGCCTCCGTTTGCGCAAATCCAACCACATCCGTATCGGCCATGGAACCCGCTGTGACCAATTGCTTCTTGCCCAGCGCCTCTACCGCCCGCAGCCGGTCCCGCAGCTCCGCCGCCAGCTCAAACTCCAGATGCTCCGCAGCAACTTCGATTTGTTCCCGGAGCTCCTGCGCCAGTTTTTGGTAACTTCCCGCCAATAAAAGGCGGGCCTGCTCCATAGTCTGCCGGTACGCTTCCTGGCTCTTATCCGTCTGACACCAGCCCAGGCATTGATTCATGTGATAATTGAGACATGGACGTTCTTTCCCCAAATCTCTGGGAAAGCGTTTGCTGCAGTTTGGCAGCTTTAACGTCCGTTGGATCGTATCCAGGACGTTTTGGGTCACGCCCCTGCTTCCATAAGGGCCAAAATAGGAAGCGCCGTCGTCGGAGAGCTTATTTACCAGGGTGATTCGCGGATAGGACTCGTCCATATCCAACCGTAAATAGGGATATCCCTTATCATCCTTTAACAGAATGTTGTACTTGGGCATGTACCGTTTGATGAGGGAGCATTCCAGCACCAGCGCCTCAAACTCCGAGGCGGCCACAATCACGTCAAAATGGTCAATTTTAGACACCATGACCCGGGTTTTGGGACTGTGGGCCGCGGAATCCTGAAAATACTGGCTCACCCGGTTTTTCAGCCGTTTAGCCTTCCCCACATAAATAACCAAATTGGTCCGGTCCCGCATCAGGTAAACCCCAGGGGCGTATGGCAGGGTCAGCGCTTTCTCCTTTAATTCCTCATACGTCATGCAAATCCCTTCTCATATAAGGAAACTGCCTCAAAGGCCGCCGCATGGCAGCGGCCCGAGGCAGTTATGGCCATATTGATTAAAAAATATCCCGCTGCAGCATTTCACACAGCGTTACAACTGCTGCCTGCTCATCCGGTCCATCTGCCGAGAGGGTAACACTGGCGCCAGTACCGACACACAATGACATGATGCCAAGTAGGCTCTTCGCGTTCATCTTTTTTGTGCCACACTCCAGCCAGATGTTGCAGCGGAATTCATTGGCCTTCTGAACAAAATATGTGACCTGCTCGTTATACAGGCCAGAATCACATTTTACGACAGTCTGCTGTTTGTACATGAAATTCACTCCTTGCATGCGGTCCATTGCACCAATGGTGTGGTTCTTCTCATATCATAACAAATTTGCAGTAAAAGTCAACCAAATTCTGCAATTGTCACCCCATCTTCGCCCTCTCCATAGGTTCCCAACCGGTACTTTTTGACATATTTGTTCTTTTTTAGACATTGCTGCACCGCATTGCGCAAGACCCCGGTGCCCTTGCCGTGAATGATCCGTACCGTGGGGAGATTGGCCCGCAGGGCCTCGTCCAAAAACCGTTCCAGTACGCAAATTGCCTCTACGGCATCCATGCCGCGCAAATCAATCTCACTGGACATCGCGGCGGCGCGCATTTCCCGGCCTGAGTGGGCGGGGCGGGTCTTCACCTGAACGGTATTCTCATCCTCCAAAAGATAGACCTCGTCCGGCTTCACATTCAGCTTTAAAATGCCGGCCTGCAGCGTATAACCGCCGTCCTTATTGAGGCCAATCACACTGGCCTTGGTGCCCAGCTTCAACAGTTCCACCGTGTCCCCCAGCCGAATGGCCCGAGAGGGCTTTGGTCGTTCGGCCGGCTGCCGATGAACCGCGAGCCGGTCCTCCGCCTCATTCAGACTTCTTCGCAATTCGGCTTGCTTCTGATTGACACCTTGCGCGTCTGCCGAGTCCTGCATCTGTTTGCGCAGCTGTTTGAGTTCTTCACTGACCTGCGTGGCGGTCCGGCGGGCATCCTCTAAAATTCCCTGCGCCTCCCGTCGGGCTTTCTCCAGCGCCTTATCCCGCTCCTTTTGCAGCTGAGCGTGATATTCCTCACTCTGCCGTTTGATTTCCTGGGTCTCCATGCGGAGCCGTTCGGCCTCCAGCCTGGCCGACTCCATCTGCTGCCGCTGCTGCTCCAATTGGGACAGCACATCTTCAAAGTCCCGGTCGCTTTGGCTGACCATATCCCCGGCCTTCTTGAGAATTTCCTCCGGCAGCCCCAGTTTTCTGGAGATGGCAAAAGCGTTGGACTTACCCGGAATGCCAATTAAAAGCCGGTATGTGGGCTGCAGCGTCTCCACATCAAACTCACAAGAGGCGTTTATAACGCCTTTGGTCCGCATGGCATATAGCTTGAGCTCCGCGTAATGGGTGGTCGCCACCACCCGGCTTCCCATGGTCCGGCAGAACTCAATGACCGCCATCGCCAATGCCGCGCCCTCCGCCGGGTCCGTTCCGGCGCCTAGCTCGTCAAATAAAACCAACGTCCGGTCGTCGCACTGCCCCACCACGTCCACAATGGTCCGCATATGAGAGGAGAAGGTGGAAAGGGACTGCTGAATGGACTGCTCGTCGCCAATGTCCGCCAGCACCCGATCAAAAATGGAGAGTTGGCTGCCGTCGCCGGCGGGAATATGCAGGCCGCACGCGGCCATCAGGGTCAGCAGGCCCACTGTCTTCAGCGTTACAGTCTTGCCGCCGGTGTTGGGACCTGTGATAATCATGCTGTCGAAGTCCGAGCCCAGCCGCAGAGAAATGGGCACGACGGCTGTGGGATCAATCAGTGGATGCCGCGCCTTTTTCAATTCAATGCGGCCTTGGTCGTTCAAAAGTGGCTCCCCTGCCCGCATTTGGTAGGACAGCTTTGCCTTGGCAAAAATCAGATCCAGTTTGGTCAGCAGGCGATAATCCTGGGAGATATCCTCTCGATGGGCCGCCGCCTCCGCAGAAAGCTCCGCCAAAATCCGCTCAATTTCCTTCTTTTCCTTGAGCTCCAGCTCCCGCAGGGCGTTATTGGCATTGACGGCGGACATGGGCTCAATAAAAAAAGTTGAGCCGGTGGCCGAAACGTCGTGAACCAGACCCGGTACGTCATTGCGGCATTCGCTTTTCACCGGTACCACATACCGCCCCTGCCGGATGGTGATGATTGGCTCCCGCAGATATTTGGCATATGTCGTAGAAGAAATCACCTTTTGGAGGCTGTCCCGAATCTTGGAGCTTTGCAGCCGCATATGCCGCCGGATATCGGAGAGCGCAGGGCTTGCGGTGTCCGCGATTTCTTCTTCCGAGATGATAGCGTTGGAAATCCGGTCCTCCAAATATTTATTGGGAATCAGGGCCTGGAACAAAGGCGTCAGCACGGTCCGCACCTCGTCCTCGCTCCAGTATCCTTTCGCGGACCTTGCGCTACGCAGGACGTTGGCAATCCGAAGAAGCTCTGTGGTGGAGAGGCTCCCACCACGATCCGCCCGCTCCAGTGCCGCGTCCACATCTTTGACCTCAGAAAAAGCCGGCGCGCCCTTGACCGACGTCATCCTGCAAGCGGCCGTGGTCTCCGCCAAGCGTTCCCGTGCCGTATTTAAATCAGAGGTGGGACAGAGCCGCAGGCACAGGGCCTTGCCGTCCTCGGAACCGGCGCATTCGGCCAGCATCTCCAAAACGTGGTCCAGCTCCAGTTTGCCCATAGATTTTTCATATAATTGTGACATGGTATTCTCCTATGTGTCTGATCAGTTTTTGATCGGCACCTGGCAAAGAAACATGCGGTTGTGTTGGTCGTACGCCTCAAAGTACACGTCAACCAGGCGCTGGTGTTGAAAATACTTGCATAATAGCTGCTGCCATTGCTCCGTAGTCCGGTTCCAGAGCAGTAGGCCGTCGTCCAACAGATCCCCCTCCAGGACCGTGACGTTCCACTGTTGGATTTGCTCCGGGCTCAGATGCGGATTTACCTTTACCAAGGCCCTGCCCCGGGGCGTCAACAGCCGGTGTATTTGCTGCAAAGCTGCCTCTGCGTCCTCTGGTCTTAGGTTATCCAAAATATTAGACAGGATCACACCCTGAACGCTGTGCGCCGGAAGATCCGCCAGGCATTCTACGCTTCCCTGCCAAATTTTGCAGTGCGGTATGTCCATATTGCGCGCGCATCGGACTGCCTCCTCGGAAAGGTCAATGCCCAAAAGCCTGGTCACGCCCCGGGCGGCGCAGGAAGCCAAAAGGCTGCCGCTCCCGCAGCCAAAATCCAGAATTGACTCCGCATCCTGGCAGAGCCAATCCAACCCCTTGCAGAGCTCCACAGGCATGGTGGATTCCAAGTTGGAGGCCGTCTTGCTCGTTTCCCCGCTGATCTGGCGGTATATTTTGTCTTCCCGCTCTATGTAAGGCTGATAAAAGGAATACATGGCCTTGTTCTCCTTATTCGTTCTTCTCGTTAGCCTGAAAGACGCCTTGTAAAAACAGAGCCTTGTAAAAATCCAGCGTATAAAAGCTTCGCTCTAATTGCGTGGTCAAAAAGGCTTCTGTGATCCCACTGAGCGCTTCCAAAGACGCGTCTGATAGTCGGAAGGAAAACAGTCTCCTCGGGTCGCAGAACACAATGTGGCGCATGGCCGCTAAAACCCCCGGGGAAAGAGGCATCCGAATCCCTTCCGCCTCCTGGCAACCGGCGCATTCCAGACATCCGTCCCGCAGATGAAAGCGGTCCGGCTCCGGATTGCCGCAGATGTGACATCCATTCAAGTCCGGCGTGTAGCCCGCCAGACTGGCAGCGCGCAACTCAAAGGCCGCCTTGACCAGCAGCTGTGGCTTTTGCAGCTTTCCCAGGGCGTAGAGCGCATTTAAAATCAGAGACAGGAGTTCCGGGTTTGGATTGTCCTCCTGGGAGATCACCTCCGCCACCTGGGCAAAGTATGTGCCCAGGGCCAGCAGCTCCAGGTTTTCCCGCAGCTCCGGAAATAGTTCGATGGTCTGGGTCTCATTGATGGTGGACCCGCCGCGGTAGTCGAAAATGGTGAATTCAGAGCAGGCAAGAAGCTGACATGCCGCTTTCCAGGGGCTGCCCGATCTGCGGACGCCCCGGGCCCGCAGGGTCATTTTGCCCTGGTCCCGGGTCAATACTGTAAGCAGCTTGTCCGCATCCTTATAGGCGACTTCCCGCAGCACAAGCCCCTCGGTTTTCAGATACATGGGTTCCCTCCGACTTTACCGCTGTTTTGTACAGCAGATAGTATTCCGGCGCGCCGGTTTCCAGAAAGCAGTGCCAAAGATTTTCCGCGTCCATTGCAGTTCCTCCCCATGTAATTCCATCAGGAGGCAATGCCATCCTGTATTTTTAGGATTCACGGTCGAGCGCAGTCTATTCCCGGTAAATCATGTATCTCGGTAGCCAAAGTTTCGAACGAAAAAGTCGCTGTCGCGCCAGTTCTCCTTTACCTTTACCCAGGTCTGCAGGTAAATTTTGGTTCCCATGAAACGTTCACAATCCTCCCTGGCCAGGGTAGAGATTTTTTTCAGCGTCGCGCCCTGCTTTCCAATGATAATTCCCTTGTGGTTCGGCTTCTCGCAATAAATGGTCGCTTCCAAGTCGATGATGCCAGTATCCCGCTCTGAAAACCGCGTTATTTCTACTGCGGTCCCATGAGGGACCTCCCGCTCCAGGCACCACAACAGCTTCTCCCGAATGATTTCAGCCATAACCTGACGTTCCGGCTGGTCCGAGGTCATGCCGTCCGGAAAAAGCTGTGGACCCTCTTTGGCAAATTTTCCGCACTCCGACAACAGCTCCTCCACACCCTCGCCGGTTTTGGCGCTGATGGGAACCACTGCGGCGAACTCCATAGCCTGGGAATAGGCGGCGATGACGGCAAGAAGGCTCGCCTTTTCCACCGCGTCAATTTTATTGATGACCAAAATCACCGGCTCACCGCTCGCCTTGAGCGGCTGAAGAAGCGCGGCCTCCTGGGCTCCGATATTGGCAATGGGCTCCACCATGAAAAGCACTGCATCCACATCGAAAACGGATTGCTTGGCGACCCGCACCATATAATCTCCCAGCTTGGTCCGAGGCTGATGGAACCCTGGCGTGTCCACAAAAATGAACTGGGTATCCTCCTGATTGACAATGCCGCAGATCCGGTTCCGGGTGGTTTGGGGCTTGTGGGAGACAATCGCCACTTTATCCCCTACCAGCCGGTTGGTGAGCGTGGATTTGCCGACATTGGGGCGGCCGACAATGGTAATCATAGCGGTTTTCGTGATCCTCATTTGATTTAAAACTCCTTTGTGTCAGCGGTGCAAGCCGATGGATGCGGCGATGGACTCCTCCCGCGCGCGCATCCTGGCCTTCTCCGGTCCCTCATCCATGTGATCATAGCCCAGCAAATGCAGCATGGAGTGGATGGTCAGATAGCCCGCCTCCCTGCGGATGCCGTGGCCAAACGAAGCCGCCTGGGCCCTGGCGCGCTGGCAGGACAGAGCCATATCACCCAGAGGACAGAGGCCTGTTTCCGGGTCCAGATACCCGGACCAATCTTCCGGCAGCGCGCCGGGCTCCAGTTGAAACATGGGGAAAGACAAAACATCCGTCAGCCGGTCCACTCCCCGGCTCGCCTTGTTGATGGCGCGAATCCCGGCATCATCGGTCAGCAGCACATTGATCTCACAGGGCACCGGAACCCGTTCTGCTTGCAGAACCGCTAGGATGGCCCTGCGAATGACTGTGAGCAGAGGCAGATTCCGTACATCCCGCCGCTCATAGGAAAAATTGATTTTGGTATTCATTTTCGGCTTCCTCTGTACTTACCCTTTCCCTGGGAAACAGGCCTTGCCTCTGTACGGCGGCGCTCCGCCTTTTCATAGGCGTTAATGATCTTTTGCACCAATGCATGGCGCACCACATCGGCGCTGGTGAGGGTGCAGATAGCAATGTCCTCCACGTTGGCCAAAACGCGAACGGCGTCCTTCAGGCCGCTGACCTTATCTTCGGGCAGGTCAATTTGTGTCACATCCCCAGTGATGACCACCTTTGACCCGAAGCCCAAACGCGTCAAAAACATTTTCATCTGTTCCCGGGTGGTGTTTTGCGCTTCGTCCAGGATAATAAAGCTGTCGTCCAAGGTTCTACCCCGCATATAGGCAAGAGGTGCCACCTCAATACTGCCGCGCTCCAAATATTTCTGGTAGGTCTCCGGACCCAGCATGTCATGCAGCGCGTCGTAAAGGGGGCGCAAGTAGGGGTCTACCTTATTTTGCAAATCCCCAGGCAGGAAGCCCAGGCGCTCCCCCGCCTCCACCGCAGGCCGGGTTAAAATGATCCGGTTCACAGTCCGCTCCCGGAACGCAGCTACGGCGGCGGCTACCGCCAGATAGGTCTTCCCGGTACCGGCCGGTCCCACGCCGATGGTAACAGTGTTTTTTTGGATCGCCTTCATATAATGCTGCTGACCAAGCGTTTTCGCCTTAATCGGCTTTCCCTTGGCCGTGATACAGACCACATCCTTTGTCATCTCCCCCACCTGGTCGTCGTTACCAGACTGGACCAGCGTGATGAGATAGCGGACCTTTTGCTCGTCGATGATTTCGCCCTTGGAGGCCAGTGCCATAAGGCCCTCTATGGTGCGGATGGCCTTATCGGCAGCATCCTCCTCCCCCGATACTTTTAAATCCGAACCTCGGTTGACAATCTGCACGCCCAGGTCCTGCTCAATCCGGCGGATATTTTCATCCAAAGAGCCGAATACGCTGATAAGGTCCTCGACGCGCTCCACGTTCACGATTCGTTCCGTCATTTGTAATTTCACCTTCAAATAAATCTACTACGCGCTGCCGGGCAATCATCTCCCGGCAAGCATAGGTTACGTCCACCCGAAAAACGCCCTGATCCTGGGAGTAGGAGGGCATCTCTTGAAAAATTTCTCCAGCGATCATATCTCCGGCGACCGCAGCTCGGGTATAAGACGACAGGGCCCCCTGGGCGGTCTCCTCCGGCGCCTGCCAGGGCTCTGCCTCATAGGTCCGCACGGTTTCCACTACCAGACAGAAGGGCAGGGATAAGCCGCCGGGCAGCCGCAGTGTTTTGATCTCCGTCATTTTATCACAACTGCCATCGGAAATTCCACTGTTTCCAAATAAATTTATTCTCTTTTTTCCAATCAGCAAGCTATAAGAGCGATTCACCTTTCCGGTGTAGGCCTTTTTCGTCCACTGCTCCGGGTAAACGGCCGTTACTTCCCGTTGGGTCAGGGCATAAATCTCAGCGTCTGCATGGGTATACTGCGTATGGCTGGGGCACTCTATGCACCCGGAGACCAGCAGCTCTCCCGCCCGCACCGCCTGCCCCACCTGGCAGACAGCTTCTCCACCCAACACGCTCATCGAGATAATGACGCCGTCTCGAGCGGCGATTACGTTGGTAATGGCGGACCGGTCCCGAACTTCTTCGCCTGTCATGCGCTCCCGGACGGAGACTGTGGCGATGCCGCCGGAGAAATTGACGCCTGCCCATTCCAGCTCGGGTACCAGGTTCAGAAGCTGGTTTTTCACTTTTTCACTGCGGATATCCTTGGAGCGGGCCCAAAAACGGACGCCGCAGTCCTCGGCTGCTGCCAGGATCTCCCGGCCCGGCACGGTCGTGTTTCCTTCCACCTGCACAAACCATATCCGGGTGGGCGCGTAAAGCGACGCCATCAGCAGCAAAAGCAGCGCGGCAAAAAAGGGCCAGCGACGGCGGACCTGGCGCAGCGTAACCAAAAATCCGGTTTTATTTAATACAATGCAGCGATCTCCCCGCTGCTGGGCCAAAGATTCCATTTTTTTCCAAGAGCGAAAGTCCATGGTCATGTGGATCGTCAGGGGCGCAGTGGACTCAGGCTCTTGGAATCGGATATGATGGGCCGCATAATAGGTCAATGCAGCCGCGGGGTCCGCGCTGACCAGTTCTACCTCTACTTTTCCCAGAAAATAATGCAAAATTCGATTCAAGTGCTCACCCCCGTTCTAATTCTAGGCCCTGCAGAGCTCCTGCGATGATTAATTGACTTTTGCTCATGCGTGTGATTGTTAGCCCGCTGCCACGAATGATGACGGCGCCGAACCGGAGCCGAACCCGGATCAAATCGGTCTCATATTCCGTAACGCCGCCGTGATTCTCAATCAGGACACGGCTGTTGTCCGTAATTTCGATCAGAGGGGTACCAGGCAGCAGCTCCTGGGGTGCGTCCGTCGCTTCCGCCATCAGGCGAAGCATGGAGTGACTGTGTTTCATGGTCTCATCCCATCCTTGTTTTTTATAAAAATATATGCACCCTGGCAAAAGACTTGACCAAGGTGCATAGATTCTTTTGAGGTGATGCCAGTGCGAGATAAATCATCAACATGGGCGGCGATTCTACCGGCGCTTTTGAGCTTCCTGGGGATTTTGGCCCTTATCCTGGATGCCCGATCCGCCGTATCCGCCGCCGAGGAGGGAATCCGCCTGTGCTTAGAGACAGTGGTACCGGCGCTTTTTCCTTTCCTGGTCCTCTCCCGCTTATTCACAGGCTCCGCAGCCGTGCAAGGATGTACGAAAATATTAGGACCTATAATGAGGCCGCTCTTTGGCCTGCCGGCCCAGGGGGCGGCGGCTGTGGCCATGGGCGCCCTGGGCGGCTATCCAGTAGGCGCGCAGACCGCCGCAGACCTGTACCGGGATGGGAGACTGGACCGGGAATCCGCCGAGCGGCTGCTGGGTTTTTGCAGTAACGCAGGGCCCGCCTTCATTTTTGGTATGCTGGGTGGTATTTTCGGCAGTCCCAGGGCAGCCGCCGCGCTGTACTGCATACACATTATTTCTGCACTACTGACCGGCGTTCTCCTGCGCACAAAGGATTCCAGACCGACATCACAGCGGCTATCCGACGGGCGCGGGCCGAGAATCCGTCTGCCAGAGGCGGTCGCAGCGGCTGTCAAGACGATGGCCTTGATCTGCGGCTATGTCATTTTGTTCCGGGTGATTTCCGTATTTTTGGGTAAAGCGCTGGGCACTTGGCTGTCTCCGGCCATGAATGTGGCAGTTTCCGGTATTTTGGAACTGGCTGGCGGCTGCTGCCTGCTGCCGCAGCTGGACGCGCCGGGATTGCGTTACTGCATGGCCTCCGGCTTTTTAGCCTTCGGGGGCGTCTGCGTATGGATGCAAACCAAATCCGTGATCCGGCCGGCGGGACTCTCCGGAAAGTATTACCTGTTCGGGAAAATTATACAAGGCACCCTAGCCATTTTAATAACCTGGTTTGCAATGGTGGCGTTTCCGGAAATTTTGCCGCGGGAGGTCTCCGTTTCTGAGGTAGTGATCCCGAACCACGCTGGATTGCTTCGAGCCACGGGAACCGTTACGGGCCTATTCTTGGTCGGCGTCGGCATTTGGTGTCTCAATCTGCGAAAAAGGGCTGGAAAACAGAAAACAATTGAGGTATAATAGGAAAAAAGCCGGAGGTGCCGCCATGCTGTTTCGGAGGAAGATCCCACGTTCCTGCCAATATTGCGACCACGGTGCTCAAATTGATTCTGAGCAGGTGGTTTGTACCAAAAAGGGATTGGTCTCCGCCTCCGGCGGGTGCCGGAGGTTTCGATACGACCCATTAAAACGAATCCCGTCCAGACCAAAGGCGCTGGATTTTTCTCGGTTCGATCAGGAGGATTTTTCCCTTTGAGAAGATAGATAGCGGCGCGTCTTGGGGGACCCAAGACGCGCCGCTTGTCTTGTTTTATGGATTTACCTGCTTCTCTGCACAATTGCTGCCGCTACATTTCCTTATCGTACCGAACAAGATAATAAACGAAAGTACCAATGACAAACAAGTAGACGAATACCAGCAATAAAACAACGACGGCATCCACACCCATGACTGCAAAGGCTAGGATCAGCGCGCTGAACACATATAACATCCGTTCGAAGGCTTTGCTTTTTGCCCGTTGCTGAATTGCCTGATTTCGCTCGTCCTTTTGGCTGACCTCCATCTGTTTTTGCAGCTCCGGGTACTTTTTTAGGGTTCGGTTATTGATCATATTTCCTGTTCCCTGGCCAAACAGCCCACACCCCACGCCGATGCAAACGTATGGAAGCGCGCGCATAGCTTCCGGTATATAGAAATCTCCTTTTATCCAAATCAAACCCAGAAGCAGCAGTATAATTCCAACCAGCATCACAACGGGATCCATCCACTTCTTTTTCATGGCGTATCCTCCTCATAAAGAAAAATTTCTTCAATTTGCATGTGAAAAAAACGGGCGATCTTGAACGCCAGTAAAATAGAGGGATTATAGCGTCCGTTTTCCAAAGAGCCAATGGTCTGCCTTGACACCTCTAGGACTTCGGCCAGGTCTTCCTGCTTCAGTCCCGCATTCTTTCGAATCTCCTCCAATCTGTTTTTCACAGGGTCCCTCCCTTCTGCGGAAAGTTTCCTTTCCATAGCTTAATGTTATCACAGTTTTTTTACAATGTCAAGTCTGCTTTCCATCTTTCCGTTCTGTCGCCCGCTTAGCGTAATTCCGATCTCTTTTCAAGGCGATACGCCGTATCGGTGGCGGACCGGATGGAAAGGCAGTGAGAATCAAAGTGGATACCATCAGCAGGATGCGGAACCTGCGCGCGGTCTTCCCCTTTTTCAGCATTGTGTGCAGCCTGGCCTGTTTCCATATACGCATCAGATTCTTCTCCCGTCAGCTCATTTTTTTGATTCAATTTCTTTTGGCTTCAGGAACAATTACGATACTTATGGTCCTGATCCGGGAGCTGACTTCGGACATGGCGCCCGCCGTACAAGCATAGGCCTTATCGTTGGCCGTGATTTTGTAACTCTACCAGTTATACCGCCAATTTTTTGTACCTCTTGAATGATCCGCTCTAATTGCTGGGGATCGTCCACATTGAATCTCGCTGAACCATTTCCTGTGTTGGGGCCGACTGTTTGGGAGTGATCCAGGATTTATCCATGGCGCCTATCAAGATGAAGGCATAGCGCGAATCACTTATACCAGGCGTCCAAACTCCAATGGTCCTTTGCATCTTCTTGATCCGTGATCACCCTGAAAATGCCCACAATTTCAAGCTCAACACAGGGATTGCCGCCTTGGGAATCGTTTACTGTTTTGATTTTATCTCCCACTTTCAGGCCGTTCTGTCTCGCTACGTCCTCGTTGATGATAATTTCGTTTTAATTCTACTGTGTCAGGTGCCTCCCGTCTGTCAGCGCCAATTGATTCATAAGAAGTGGGAGGAATATTGGGAATTGATGGAGCCGAAGTTGCGGAACTGGTTACCAACTCCGCCGACAGTACCCTCGCCTTGATAAGACTTGTCGTTCTAATCGAACATCTTCAGTATTGTTTTGAACATCAAACATAAAGAACCCGCAAAAGCGCAGTATTACTGGGCTTTTGCGGGTTCTTTTCTGCTCAATATTTTTACTCATACCATGAGCATGGCATCTACGCGCCACGCTTAATCCCAGTAAAATAGCGTGCTGTAAGCTATAACAGGGTCTTTAATAATTATACGTTCTCGCGCCACAAATAGCAACCATCGCTTTGTGGGACCGTAGTACGCGAGATTACGTTCGCCACTTTGTTTTCCCGATACTTATGAGGTTGACTACCATAACTCAAGCTTTTCTATCGGCAAGATTTCAAATAATTTCAAGTAGAATATTTAATTTTTGCCGATCGTAAAATATCTACTCTCAGCAGGAATTAGTAAGCTGTTGGCAAACCAAGAAAACGCTGTCGTCATATACAGCAGTCCGTCAGGCGCAGGCTTTGCCACACATGTTCGTTGATAATTTTAAATTTGTGTGGTATAATAAATGCGGGTGATGAAATATGCTGATTAACAGCGTTGTTCAAAATGAAGCGCAGCGTAACGAAGAGATGATCCGTCAATACGAGGCCTTGATTTCCGAGCTTCCAAAGGGTTCGCTCATTTGCAGAAAAAAAGAGTATTATTATCTGAAATACCGCGAGGGTAATAAAATTCGTGACGAATACATCGGCAAAAATCCCGACGCAGTTTCAGCGATTCGAGAAAAGCTTTCGCTTCGCCGCCACTATACAGAAATGCTTATCGCTTTGAAGCAGGAGCAAAAAGCGATTTATAAAATATTGGAGGAACTGACATGATCCTTTATCACGGCAGCACAGTCTTGGTTGATAAACCGGAAATACGCATCGGGGAGTCCTTTCTCGATTTCGGCGCTGGCTTTTACACCACCACTTCCTATGAACAGGCAGAGCGATGGGCGCGTATTAAGATGCGCAGAGAAAAAGCTTTCGCCGGCTATGTTTCCGAGTACGCATTTGATCTCGATGCCGCGCAGCAAGAAGCAGTCATCAAGCGATTTGATTACGCTGATCTTGCGTGGCTCAATTTCGTCGTGGCCAATCGCAGAGGAGATTCTGCCGCAGAACCTGTGGATATGCATATCGGTCCGGTTGCCGACGATAATGTCTACCAGTCAATCCGGCTCTTTGAGACCGGTGTCTATAATGCGGAGGAAGCAGTCAAGAGATTAAAAACGGAAGTACTGCATGACCAATGGACATTCCATACCGACAAACTGCTATCGTATTGCCGTTTTGTCAAGTTTATGGAAATCAGGGAGGTAAATAAATAATGGAACAGGAAAAATTCAATGCCATTATGCCGGTCATCAGCGCCGATCTTATTGATCGGATTGTCCAGAGGGCGAACATATCCGAGGAGGAAGCGGTCAAACGCCTGTATGCCTCAAAGCTTTATGCCGCGCTTGAGCAGGAAGACATGAAGGTGTGGCAGTACAGCACGCAAATGCTCTACTCACTTTTTGAGCAGGAGCAAAAAACCGGGTCGATTCAGTTTCCCGATGTTTAAGGAGGGATTGTTATGAGTAAAGAAATCAAGTTTACCGTGTTCTGTATGGAGAGCTATAAGGTTTACAAAGCTTTGTCCGGAAGGCAGGTATCAGAGCTGTTCGAGCAGTACGGTGTGTACGATTATATTCGTGAATTCTACGATATGCTGCACACAACCGGCTATCAGTATATCAACCAGGATATTGACATTTATTTGAGTGCTAGAGGCGCTGTCATTCCGGCATGAATGGATCTATGAAAGGCCTGCGGATTTCTACTCCGCAGGCTTTTCCAATCCCTTTGTATAACCCCCACACTACCCCGTCATTGATTCTGCAGTTTACTGTTTGTACATGTCAGCATAAGTGATGTATTCATCGTCGCTGGGCGGCAAGAACAACTCTTTGGTGGGACAATACTTGAGATAAAGCTCATCATTATCACCCATGCCAAAATTCCAATCCAAAACCAAATTTTCATCGATGCCAATGCTAAAAAGCTTCAGTTTTCTTAATTTCTCCCTTAACTCTGGCCCGTCAGGGATAAAAGCGGTAAGAGGGCTGTCCTCATCAAACAGATACCAATTCCCCTGTATCACCCCGCAATGATCGCAGTGGTTTGCAAAGCACTCGCCTGCTGTCTTGGAAAATCCAGTATGCACATTATACTTTTGTTTTATGTACCTCAAGAGGACTGGCGGTATATCCTTTTCATCGTCTACCCATGAAAGAAACAGCGGCTCATAGCCCACCAAATCTTCAACAATTTCGCTATCAAAGCTGCCGTCATCATTGCGGTATAATCTCGTGTGTTCTCCAATACCGAGTCCGATTACACGTGTGGGCTTTCCGCAGCGAAAGCAAGTCTGCATTCCCTCCACGATGTAAATGTACTCATGAGCGATAATGGTCAATTCCCGGTTCCCTGCAATCCAGCGCGCAAACTTTACATACTCGCTAACCGGCCCTTGATAAAACCACTTTTTCAGTACAGGATCCCACTGGGCGCCCAAGCTCTTTGCGAGCTCCTTTTCGGAATACGAAACTTCTAAATAAAGCTTTCCAAGCATTCGTCTTCCCTCCATTTTCCCAGAATCGGTTTTGGATATTCATTATGTCTTCGATTCGTTATTTGAAGATTATCACAGCAACGCACACCACTTATTCTAGCGCCATTATAAGGCGTCGCCAACCAGCGTTTTCATAAACGTCCGAAGATCAAAAAGGATACGTATTAATTCGTTCTCTTGCTGCCAGTTCAGCGGTTCGGAATGGCAGCAGGTATTACGCAGCTTACGGAATTCTTCTAACTCCCCGGCATATGTTTTCCACCATTGCTCATCGCAAACCTGTTCAAACAGGAAAACTTTGCGGGATGCTAAACAAGATCGCAACTCCTCTTTATTTAAAAGATAAGTGAAGGTACCTGTAGTTGCTTTTTGTTCCTTTAGGTCGCAAAGACTTTCCTTGTATATTTTCTCATGAGGAAACAGAGCTTTCAGTTTTCCTAAGAGCAGTTCTTTCAGCATAGATTCCATTGTTTTACAGAACAAAATGCCTACACAAGAAGCGTCCATATTCTCCAAGCGATATCGATCTCTCATCATGACAAACAACTCATGCAGTAAAATGCTGCTTGTAAGTCTTTGCTGAATCATCGGCGGTAAACTCTTCATATCCGAATCAGTTAGGCCGAACCTCTCCATCTGTGCCGAAGTGAGAGAACTGTTTTTCCACAGACCGTCCAACTCCTGAAAAAGGGGCGCCACTAGGCTGTCGTCCAATTCTCCATCCATTGTTAAGGAATCGGCGCCTGGCACTTCTTGTAACAATTGCTCTATCTGTTTTTCGTTTCGTTGCACATCGGGATTGTCCACCGCTTTTTGCAAGGCGCGAAGAGCATAGCTGTCTAGAATCCCCTTTACCTTTCGGAATAGAGCAGAATGCCGCCAAACGGTATAATCACCGATTACATATAATCGGTATTTGGCTCTGGTGGCTGCCACATTGACAATATTGGCGTTTACCCACCGAACTGCCGGCAAAGCATTCCTATCGCATCCAAGCAGAAATATAACCTGATCCGCTTCTTTGCCCTGGAAGGTATGCACGGTTCCGATGTTCTTTTCTACCCACTCGGCAAATCGATCATCCTCCCGGTACTCCGGCTGCGATCGGATCATCTTTTTCATGCCATCCCGCACAGTAGTAAACGGGGTAATGACGAACAGGCTTGGAATTTTTTCAGTTAAACGAAATGCTTCCCGAATAAGCTCCCACGCTTTTCTTCCCTGCGTTTCCACAAAATGGTCCTTGCCTGCCCTGCTGTTTTCGATACCGCTGACATTGATCCAGCCGGAGCTTTTCCGACAAAATCCGGCTTCTTTTTCAGGTCCCGGCAGAGCGGTCTGCTGTTTCATCATTTGGTTATAAGATAACGCATTGGACAACTCAAACATGGGGCTGATACACCGCCGGTGTACCACCAAGGGGCATCCCACCCAGGTTTTTTGTTCGCCCTCGACATAGGTGGTCCCCACGGTATTCAGGCGATCGGCGAATCCTTGGACAGAGTGTGTTTTGGATTGATAATAGCCGGTATAATCGTTTTGGATCATCTGTTTGATCAAATCCAGTTCATCCGTCACAACCGGTTCCACCTGCTTGGGATCGCCAACCACAATGGCACGGCGGCTGCGGAAAAGGGAACCCAACGCCATCTGCGGAGCGGCTTGTCCGGCCTCGTCGATGATCAGGCAGCCGATTTCTCCCGGTTGTCGAATGGAAGACAGCATATTCCCCGCTGATGCAAACGTAGTGAAAAGCACCGGGGTCAGCAAAAACACTGTGTTCAACAAAGAACCGAAGGCCGCTTCCCGGTCACGCTGTGAAAATATCACCGTCTTTTTATCATCGTCCCTAGGCTCTTTCCACAGCAGCAATAGATTTTTGAAATTCCATAAACAAGCTTTAGAGCCTAGCAAAAACGCCTTATGAAGCTTTAACGCCTCATAGAACAGCTTCTCACGCTCCCGATTATAAGCCGCTGTATGCCAGGGATTAGCCACCTGAGCCGCAGTGGATTCTTTATCCTCTTCACTATCATACAGATGGAAGAACTCATCATCCAGTACCGTCATCGCCTGATCGCCGCGCCGCTCGGAAGCCTCCTTCAAAAGCGATAAATAGGACTCGCGGGCTGTTGTAATCTTCTTTGTACATTCCTCCATTTGCAGACGCAACTCATTTACCTGATCAAGACAGGTTTGTCGTTTTTTCGAGAGCTGGTTCTGTTGGTTTTCAAGACCGCATATTATCTCGCCTTGTACATCACATTTCCGGCTTTGCTGTTCCAATTCCTGCTGCAGTTCTCCCGCCTTCACCACCTCATCCTGAAGGAACTGTTCCGCCCTGATCAATGCTTGATACTGCTCTTGGATGGTACGAGACAGCATGGTGGGACGACGAAAAATTTCAAGAACAATGTCTCGGAACCGACGACTGTTTTCCAGTTCCATAATATGCTGGCGGAGTTCCTGAATTTGATTTTCAGCATTCGCTTGATTTCCGTCCTGAAAGGATTTCCGATGCTGTAAATCGGCCAATTCTCCCTGATAATCGTTCAAGTTATGTTCCGCCAGCTTTGACTGCCGGGTCAGATCCTCCAGTTCCTTTAGAATCTCATCCGCCTTCTGCTCCCGTTGGGTCTGAAGGACTCTTGCTTTTTGGACTTCGTTGTGCAACGACGCTCTTTGCCCTGTAAAACGTTTCCGGGCGCCACTGATCTGCTGGAGTTCTCGCTCCATTTGTTTGACTTTTTCATACTGCCTCTTGAAACGCTGAATGGCACTTACATAATCCTCTTTGTGCTGCTGAATGCTGTCATTGGAGCCAAAGCTTCCGATATAGGTCTTTAAAACAGCATACATATACTCTTTCAGATTGCTCATCTTCCCGAACGGCGCGGAAATCAATCCCCACCGATCCCATTCCCCATCTTTTCTTTTCGCCAAATCGTTGGCTAACTTTGTAAAATAGATATCCGGGTAAATTTGAGATTCATATCTTTCCTGATTCCATACCTTATAGGTCTCTTTATCCGCATCGTCTATTTGAAATAATTTCTGCACTTCCAAAAGGCCTTGACGAACAGCCTCATTTTCATTCTTACCAGGTTCCATCCCTTTCAGCAAGGATATCCCATCCGGCAGCTCTTTCGTGATATTCTCCACAGCAGCGTTATTGCACGAAGCCACTAGCATCCCGTAATCTTTCAGCCGTTCATCGGCAAAATCATAATAGCCCCAGCAGTATTGAGAATATCCCCTGTGCGTCTTATCGCCATCTTGGAAACACCGCTGAATGAAGGCATCATCCGGGTCCTGATGTTGAATAAGCAAGTTCGCCCGTTCCACGACATTACCGGCTATGATTTCCTTCAGCAGAGTAGTCTTTCCCGTGCCGGGAGGACCATTGACAGAGAAAATTGGCTTGTTATCCTGAGATGGACACCAACTCAAGTTGACCGCCAGCTGCTGCATCAAACAGGGCATAAATTTGGACGGCCATTTGCCGAGAGGTGCTTTGGCAATGTCCAAATGGCGATGGTAAAAGTCCGCGCGCTCATCTTCCTGTCCGTTTTTCCAAGCACTGCGTACATCGATACGATTTTGAAAATCCAACCAATGCAACTCCGGATTTTCTTCCGCATATGCCCCAGTTATGTAATCCAATATTGCCTGTTCCAACGGATTTTTGCCGAACTCTCCACCACTAATCGCTTTTGCCACCATGTGCAGGTCCTCTGCAAAAAAGCTGTTGGCCAAGTCACTATCGTGAAAAACATCCGTATCCCGCGCCTTATTCTCTTCGGTTCTATACCGGCGATAAATCATGACACCGTCCCAGTTTATTTCCTGTTCCGATTGGATAATATTTACCAAGTATTTTCTTTCGACTTGCTCACTAATAGAATTCAGCCGAACCGAGGTGAGCAGTTGTCCAACACACCCTTCTTCCGTCACCTCCACCATTTGATTGTCAAAAAATTGCATATCGGACCCATAGGCATCCATGGATAAAAAGTCCGCCATATTCTCTTTTGTCAATTGATCGGCGTGATGCAGAAGCTGATGGATTCCCCAAGCTAAAGGAGATACCTGAATGCTACCCGGAATATACTTGCCTTGTTCATCACACTTTAGACCTATGATGCATACGGGTTTGTGATTTTTCTCCGGCAGCTCTAAATCTTGATGAAAGGCTTGTTGTAAGCGTTCGGAAAAAAGATAACGTTCCATCTTTCCTAAGCAAACATGGATTTCATCCGATAAAATACTATAAGAGGGATACACAAGCGCATCGCTTTGCAGCGAGGTGTTTGGTTCCTTAGAATTCGAACCTTGCGTACTGGTTCGGGAATCCTCTTGAGCAGACAACAGATGATACACCGTAATTTGTTTGTTACGCGTTTCCCCGTTGGCCGCTTTTGAGCAAAGCTCTCGCCCTTCCCGACTTTGTACGGGAAAATCGGATTGCCCCAAAAACTCTATTAGAAACCAATACTTCACGATCATGGAAGCGAAAGTCTGTTTATCCATTTCTATCATCCTTTGCTGTTTTCCCTATCTGCAAAATCATTCACCCTTATATTTACGTTCGTTTATCCCTATTTCCTTACATGTACTATTTCGCTAACAACGATATACGATCAGACGTACCTGTTCACCCGACAGGTATCGATCCTCATAGGAGCAATCTTTGAAATGACAAAACGACCATTCGCTGAACCACTCGAGCAACGCGTTCACCCGATGGACAATATCGTTATAGATTCCGTACCAATCTTGCCACTCGTTCCACTCAAAATACGCATAATCCTTCTTTTCTTCCTCTGAAAGGGATTCGTATTCCTGCTTTGTAAGCCATTCGAAGATTTCTTCCTGCTCTCCAATTTCATAAGCGGCAATCGAGTATTTGAAGACATAGCCTTGATATCGGAACGGCCGGTCCTTTTTTACTCGGCTTTTTACGCTCTTTGCGTAATTGACGAGAAACATACTGTTGTCATAATGCTGTTTGTACGTCTCAGCAAAGCAGCCGTAGCTTTCATCGTCATCCTCGTCAAATATTTCTCGAAGCTCCGGACTCAGATCAGCAGGTCTCCCACACAGATACAGGTCATCTCTTAATTTGTCATAGGTCTCACTGAGAAAAGATTTTCCGTCAATGATAGGATAAGCCTTTATCGATCCATCTGAATCCTTTATCAGAGGACTGATGTTGTACCACTTTTTACCGACACGAGCTTCGGCGTAAATCGAATAATATGTACCCATGAAACATATCCTTTCTGAAAATTATAATAGAGTCAATCATCATTCTCCATTTCGCTTTCACAGTTACGTGAACCATAATTGGGACGGATCGTCTTCCCATGAGCAATGATTTCATCTAAGGTCACCGGCTCATAGTTCCAATACATGCATCCCACATTATATATCTCTGTACGTATGCCCCGCTCGCTGAGCTTGTCAGCAATATCAATTTCAACATACGCTTCGTCCGTAAAGTGAGAATGCCCATGCAGATGGATCGCCTGGTACCGGTGCCCATTGTACATTGGGATAAAGTAATGACTAAGAATGCATCTTTTCTTTGTGCCATCCTGCAAGGTTACGCAGATATCCTCATAATCCTTGATACCCGCCAAAGCGCTCTTTGCTTTAGCGTTATGTAAAAACCGGTCATGGTTCCCTTTAATCAGAATGATCTGGCCATTAAGGCTTTTGATAAGGCCCGGTGCGTCTTCATTCCTCGTCTTCCATATCATATCTCCAAGAACATAGACGAGGTCGCCTTTGCCAACCTTTACATTCCACCTGCGGATCATTTCCGCATCCATTTCTTCTACAGAGGCAAAAGGGCGGTTATCAAATCCGATTACCCGCTCATGCCCGAAATGATTATCGCTTGTAAAAAATATCTTTCCCATTTTATCAATCTTCTCTTTCCACGCTAAATCTGACATTGTTATGAGCCGCCTAGCAAAACTGTCTGATGCCAACCGTTTCCTCTATAGCATGTCTGACGTAATCTATTCGACAATCTCTTGTACCCGGCCGACTTGTCCATCCTCAACCATGGGGATAATAGCTGCTCTTCGTCAGCGGCCGCGTCACAATACCTTCTATTAACTTGCCAGTACGCTGATCTGCCTTCAGAACAATCTTTACCGTCGCTCTAACCTTCACGTCAGATCTGTTCTGGCCGTTCATTATTTCTTGCTCCTATTTTTAAGATTTTCATGATCCTGATATTCGTGCGGCCGCTCTTTGTAGTCCCGCACCAGATAATCGCCAATCTTCTCATATTTCCCATCGGCAGGTACATCTGTTTCATTAGGAGTCGCCTCGTCATGGAGAATCGCGTCAAAGAAAATACGTTCCAAGTACTCATATTTTGCATACATTCCCTGCGACGCCCAAACAAGGGCGCTGTGTACATAAACGGAGTGTGCTCTAAACAGCTCGTGATCCACCTCAAAACCGAGCGACTTGGCAAGCAATACCGCAAAGACGATAACGCTGCGGGTATTTCCCTCCCGAAAGGGATGCGTCTGCCAAATCTGGGCGATGATCCTGACCAGGCGAAATACAACGTCTTTGTCATTCTGACCGTTTCGCTTCAGCTTGGCAATTTCTTTCATAGACGCCGTCAATTGCTTTTTAATCTCCTTGGGATATGCATAGCGCACCGTGTCGCCGCCCAATACGTCTTCCGGCTTAATCATATGGATGGTGCGGAACTCCCCCGCCCAATCATAAATCTGGCCGAAGATGGTCCGGTGGATATCCTTAAGCGTATCCGTGTTAAATTTCTCGTACTGCTGGTTATAGATGCCCGTCATTGCTAAATTGGTGATGTCCGCCTCGGCCTTATGAAGTAGCTCCGGGGCTTTGATGTCAGCAAGGTTAATCAGTATGTCAGCGTCATCATATAAATAGGGATCCCGCAATATTTTTAACCGCCTTTCCTGAATATTTTGTGTGGTTTTGCCCTGCAAAATTGCCGCCATCATTTATGCGGCAAAATCACAAAACTTCGGGTTTGAAAGTTCACTTTCAAACTATACCTCCGCAGAGAAGCCATACCGTTTGAGCGTCGCTTTAAAAATCGAAAGGAAAGGTTTGTTTCCGTTTTGCCAAGCCGCAATGTCCTGCGCCGTTTGTTCGCTGACGGGAATTCCCTCGACGGCGTTCATGGCACCGGCAAAGGACGCACTCTGCTTCTTTTGTTCCGCAGTCAAACTGTCCATCCCTGCACTGAGCTTCAAAAGCATGAGTTGGCGGCTGATATTTTTCCCTAGTAAACCCGCTGCCTGTTCCAGTTCACTGAGCCGGGCTTTTAGCTTTGGCAATTCCGCCTCACATTCTTTGCGGCGCGCAATCTGCTCTGTGACTACATCCACTTCCTCGCTCTTTAGATATCGGCTCGTCAGTTTCCCGTCAACCCTATTCTGCAGATAGCAGTAGGTGTTACCCTTAATCGTCTTATTTGAAATATACCCTTGTACAAGGGACTGCAGCTCTGTTTCCAGCTCCAATTTGCGTTCAAGCAAATCTCTGTATTCTGATAAAACAATATGCTCCATAGATTTCATGCCTCGCTTTCGATTTATAGTATACCACACATTAACCTCAAAGTAAATATTTATTCTGGTATGTAGGTTATCTCATGGAATGCCTCCTGCTTTGATTAAAACTGCCATAATAGCATGAGCGGCGGCTTCAATATTCTTTCCCTTCTTTCGCCTGTCAACTTCCCGCATACTCAGTATGAAGAAAGCACAGACGAAAGGAGTATGAGATATGCAAAAGGATCAAGCCAAAATACGCGTCGCCATTTACACACGGGTATCTACCGAAAGCCAGGTAGAACGGGACAGCCTCCCTTTTCAAAAAAATTCGCTGGAGAAGTATGCCGTTCATGCGCTGAACGCAGACTCCTTCGAGGTTTTTACCGATGCAGGCTTTACGGGCACCAACATACGCAGGCCGGGTTATCTGCGTATGCTGCAGAAAATACGGAGCGGGAAGTTCACGCATTTGCTCGTATGGAGAATCGACCGTATCAGCCGAAATTTAGTTGATTTCAGTGAGCTGTATGAAGAACTTCAAAAGCATCACGTTGCTTTTGTCAGCCAAACGGAGCAATTCGATACCAGCACCGCTATGGGCCGCGCCATGCTTCGTATTATTTTAACCTTTGCCCAGTTGGAAAGCGAGATGACAGCGGAGCGCATTCATGCGGTATTGACCTCCAAGGCGAACAAGGGTGATTGGAATGGAGGGCACCCGCCATATGGATACCGCTATGATACAGAAGCCAAAGAAATCACCGTCAATGAAATGGAAGCCCAGGTCGTCAAATATATCTTTCAGAGTTATGAAATCTTGAGATCCTGCCGGTCCGTTGCGAACCAGCTTAACGCCCAGCATCTAAAAACTACCGCCGAGAACGCTTGGAGCGCTCAGGCTGTGGAAGACGTTCTGAAAAATTCCTTTTACATCGGGATTCTGTCTTATAACAAACGCACTAAAAACCGGGAAGAAGGAACGGGACACCCTTCTTTGATTACCGTCGAAGAGCATCACTGCGCCCTCATTGAATCCAAATTGTTCAAGGTATGTAGCTCCATCCTGTCTACTCAATCGAACCAATCCAAAACACGGACGCGGAAACAGACGCATTGCCATATCCTGAGCGGCCTGTTATTTTGCGAAAAGTGCGGACAGCCTTTGCTGTCACAGGAAGGCGGCACACAGAAATCCGGCTGGAAATATTCCAGCTATGTTTGCAGAGGCCGCAGAAAGAAGCACTGTGATAATCCGTACACCAGTGATCTTCATTTATTGCCGCCCTTATTCTTCTATTTGCTCCGTATATTACAAGTGCAAGAGAGATTTGATAGCAGATGGAGCCTAAAAGAACTTGAGAAGCAGCTCTTGTATCATCCTGTATTGCAGGGGCAAAGTCTCACTAAGAAATCCTTAGAGGATATCTTTGACTGTATGCAGGATGGTGTTTTCCGAAATCTGGACCTGCTTCCCTTTCGGAGTAAGGTATACGGAGACATATTGGACCTGGAAACGGAAAAACACAAACTTAAATCGGAGCTATCAATTATGGAGAAGGCGCTGGTGAAGCTGGAAAAACTGTATCATCATCCTGAGTCCACGATGGCCGAGAATGATTATTATTCTGAAGCAGCGTACATTCATCAGGAACAGGAGCGTTTAAGCCAGAGGCTGAGTATGCTAGAAAGCCCTTGTACCGTCAATACCGGTATGGAAAAGGATATCGCCGTATTTCAAAAGTATCTATCCAGTACCACTCCCCTATCTCCGGCCGAAGTATTCTCCAACGTGAACCCTTTGCTGTTGCAGGAATTCATAAATCGGCTTCTCTTACAGGTAGATATCTATGACAACACAGTAGTCTCTTTGTTTTTCAAAAATGGACTGATGCAGAAATTTGAAAGAAAGATCCTATAAATGCATAAGGAAAATCCGCCGTTTGGTTTACCCCGAACAGCGGATTTTCTCTCTTTCTGAACGAAATTTCGTATAGGAGCTATCTATTGTAAAATTTTCTTCGTGATCTTAAAAATAAAGGAGACATGAAGAAATGAGTCAAGAAAAAGCAGCGCTTTATATCCGGGTGTCCACACAGTATCAGATCAGCGGAGACAGCCTGAATACGCAGAAAGAAACTCTAATGAAATACGCGGAAATGGTTTTGGGCATTCATGATATCACCGTTTTTGAAGACGCGGGATTTTCGGGTAAGAATACATCCCGTCCATCCTACCAGAAAATGATGAAGGAACTCAGGCAAGGAGAGTATACACATCTGCTCGTTTGGAAAATAGACCGCATCAGCCGAAATCTGCTGGATTTTGCTGATTTATACCAGGAACTAAAGCGGCTACGAATATCTTTCATCAGTTTTAATGAACAATTTGACACCTCTACGGCTATCGGAGAGGCCATGTTAAAGATAATCCTCGTCTTTGCGGAACTGGAACGGAATATGACGGCTGAACGGGTACGCGCCAATATGATTGCACGGGCGCAAAAGGGAATATGGAACGGCGGCAGGGTGCCGCTGGGTTACCAGTGGATCAAAAAGACGGGCGAATTTGCAATTGACGATTCAGAAATACAAACCGTACGGTTAATCTTTAACTTGTATGAAGAGTATCACTCCTGCCTTATTGTTTCCAGAACGCTAAATCAAAGAGGCATTCAAACAAAAGAAGGAAAGGCATGGTCCCCCACCACCGTTTATACGATCCTGACCAATCCTTTTTATCTTGGTACGCTCAGATATAATCACACCTCTGCTTCAACCGGGCAAAATGGTAAAGCCGACTGGATAATCGTCGAAGATCACCATATTGCTGCGATAGAGAAAAACCAATTTGACCGCTGTCAGGAGCTCTTACAAAAACAAAACTTCAATTCAGATACCAGAACCTGTACGAGGAAGCATATACACATTTTTGCTGGCCTGCTTTACTGCGACTATTGCGGCGAGATGATGACCGCCCAGCCGGGAAAGCTGTTAAAGAAGTCGGGGCACCAGTCCTCCCGCTTCGCATGCAGAAACCGGAGGAATGCCAATTGCCCCAATTCTTTTACTTCAGATACCACAGTAGGTCCCGCCATTTTCTCAATTTTGATAGAAACGGCGCGTTTGTATTTATCAGATGAGCCTCTCTATTCCTTGCAGGACTTCTCAGATGAACTCAATCGCAAAGTCTCACTCTCAGCTCGGATTGAGCCTGATGGCCTGAAGGAGCTGTGGGATGATTATTACAGCTATAAAAGGAGTGGGAATTCCACGATTTACAAGCCGCTTAAGGAACTGCATGATTCATGGGTAGAATTTGGGCCTCCCCACTCTTCCCTTTCCACTTCTTATGTAAATTTTCTAAAGAACGCAGAAAGATGGCGAGTAAAGAAACTTCTGGAATCTATCATTGCAAAGGTACACATCAGGAACGGTGAAATAAGGAGAATTATTCCTTACAAATCCTTTTGATTCGCTCTGAAAAGTATGTTGGATATGCTGATAAAACCTCTAAGATATTTTCTTTATGCGATTTCATAACCTCCACGATACTGTCAGTCCCAATTGTTTCGTGCCCAATTTCTTCTGAGAGCAAATTTGCGAGGAATCGGTCGTTAATGACCTTCTCACATATTGAAACAGCAGTTTCACTTTTAACTCCGTATTTCATCTTTCTTTGTATCAATAGCAAGTTTGGCAACGGGTTCACGATGTCTTCATCGCGAATCTCAATAATATCAACAATGTTTCCAATAAAGAAGCTCAATTCGTAGGAAATGGACTTGCTACAGATATCCTCAAGAACTGATATCGACAGCGAGGTGTATTCATTCATGTCAACAAATGACAAACCCTTAAGCCACATTTGGCAAATATTCGCGAAAGAATCAGTTTCTCTTTTGAGTGTATGAGTTTCTAAAAAAAAAGGTATAAGCAAATCGACCATTTGCTCATTTGTATAATTCTGTTGAGTAAGCTGGATTTCAGATATCCACCTTTCAATCTGCAACGAAAGGTCGACGCCAACCATTGCCTTGGCGTAACTTTTAACTTGAAATTGATTAAGCCCACTTATTTTTAATGCAATGGCCTCAAAAATTTTTTCCAGCAATATCTTTTCAGTATCATTTGCCATAAAGTATGCTAGGGTTTCTTTGCAGATATTAGAGGCTACAGACTGACTTTCTGTATTATTGTTATTTGAGAATACAAAGCACAGATGATTTTCAATAGCCTCTATGGTGCTTCGACGGGTGGCAACTGCCCCTGCAATGTTGCTACTGGTTTTATTTGGATATCGCGCAAGGAGTTCCGTTGTAAGCTCGGATGCGAGATGAATAAAGCAGTTGTCATTGTTGTAGTTTTCAATTATGTATTTTGCGACTTCTAATCCTGCGAATCTAACTTCATAGTCTATAATAATATCCTGAACCAGCGATAGAATGGAACTTCCACAAGGTTCTGCAGCACTACTGTCGAACATTTTAATGCAGTCGTGCCACCTGTAGTTTCCACCAATCTTTCGGTTATTCCTATTGTCAAATAACCGGGGATCCGTAATGATAACACTTCCTTCTGTGTACATTCCAGAACGTGCAGTTCTTCCCATCAAATTCTGGAAATTGCGAATCTGCATACTACTTCTTGCGACCATGAAACTAGTCATAAATAGATATTTTATTGGAATGTTTACTCCCTGCGCAAGGGTGGATGTGCATACAACGAAGCGTAGCGCTCTAATCCTAAATGCGTACTCAACAGCAAGGCGTAGTCCATTGGGCAAATTAGAATAATGAGGCACAACGCCCAAATAGCAAGCAATAGTATATGGATGCTGATTGCCGTAATAATTGGACATTAGATTTGCCATTCGGCGCCTTTCCTCACCATCGCTGTTCCTTTTGATTTCAGAAAAATCATAGCCCCGATCCATTAATTCAAGTATTTTGCTGATGACGGTCTGCACCATACTGGTTCGATTAGCAAAAATAGCTATTCCGCCATTTTTACATAACTTATTTGCATAATATATCGCAATGTCTTTTGCATCTGTTAAATCCGGAAAAAAACGTTGCTTACGCTCCTTGGGATACTTTTGTAAGGCGACAACCTCTATGCTGCGCGGAACATAAAAATCTTCTTGCGTTGAATTATCTGAAAAATAATGGATATCTTTTGTTTGAGATGTAAATCCAACCATTTTGGGTGTTGCTTTAATTTTGGAATCTGATGCTAAAACACCGGATTCACCCAAAAGCCATTTTTGAATCTGTTCGGCATTCGAAAGAATAGCAGATAGAAGAATGATTTGCTCTTCCTGCGATATGCGGCTCCTAATTTCAGAGATCATCAATTCATAAATTGCCCCACGGTTCCCATCGTCAAACATATGCCCCTCGTCAAATATGTATAGCCCAATTTCATCCAGAAAGTCCTCCTGGTGATGAATGATATAGCAGAGTTTTTCAGGAGTACAAATCAATATTTTCAATTTGGAGGTCAAAAATAAATCTAAAGAAAAATCTTCCTCAAGAATATCAGAAAACTGGTTAACTAAAACTTCGTCTCCGAATGCAGAAACCATATCGTTGGCTATTTCATTGCATAAGGCACGTAGCGGGGCAACTATTATTGCTGTAGTTGCTCGATTCGAAGCAAATGACGAACGAATAATCAACTCAATGCTTTTTGTTTTTCCTACACCTGTTGGCAACTGTACTATTGCACTTTGACCACTTAGAATTCCCTTTTCGCCAATGAGTTGTTGCGCTGGCCACAACATCTTTAGTGCCTGTGGGCTTTTGAGATAGTCTGACCACAAAGACTGATCCAACTCAGAATATCTAGGCAAAAGGCTCCACGAGGATCTGGACAAAGCCACTGTGATTACAGCACACAATATATCGACATAGTATATTTCCATCGGGTTATCATGTTCATAAATCTCTTTTCGATACTCCGATAATAGACTCTGTATTTCTTGCATTCCTTCTCCAGTGGCGTAATAGGCCAACAAGGAACGGGAGACTTTTCCTCCCACGGGAGTATTATCACTTATATGAAAATCTCGATCCAGTAGAAGATATCCAAATAAGCTACCCATGATTTTTTGAGGTGCATTGGTTTCCTGATACATTCGCCCCATAAACTCAGAGCACAAAACTTTTGCACTTCCGAAGTCATCAGAGAGGAAATATGCCGCAGCTCCAGACATCAAAAAATCTATGTCATACACCGTACGATCTTTGGCACCTACAGCTGCATCAAAGTATTGCGAAACAACCACTAAGTGCGGTGAAAATTCTTCTCTATCAACCGTGTTATTTTCAATAACACTTTCGGCATATCGAGAAAGTATGTAAATAATAGGGTAGGACAGTTCATTTGAATTTAATGGGAACTTAGGATAATCCTTTTGCGGAACATCATACTCCACCAGTTTTGCTTTTGCCTTTTGATATTTGAGCATATAACTTGAAGTGTTTGAGAAAATCATTTAGCACACCTCTCGAATATTTGATGCGTTAGGGACATCAAATCCGCGCCATGAACATAGAAAACGGACTGATCTGTTTTCAATTCCAAGTCTGTTCCTCTAATACCTACAATAATTTTCTTTTTGATAGTTGGCAGACTTGATATAGCGGCTCCCACATAGGATGTTTTATATGGGTATTCTGTTTTTTGTTGAAATCTTGCTACATCTTCAGCTTCTGCTACCTTTCCCATAGAACGAAGCTTCTTTCTATAATAATTCAAAGTATGTGAAAAGCGATGTTCGTCCTTTTTCGAATCAGCAGCCGCGTCTTTAATTGTCTCGCATGCTTCAATTGAAGAAAGACGAGCTTTCACTTCTATTGCCACAAGCTCATCGTTCTTATGTGGTTTTTTCCCTTCCGTAAAGAATCTGTATGCGATTATGTCTGTACCGTGTTCGGATTCGTTCTTTCCTGAGCGGTTATATTGCTTGCACCGAGGAACTTCGTAATTCAGAACAAACTCAAATAAATCTGCAAGCAGAATTTCACTGATATCATTTGAGCGTGCAGTTGGACCAAACGGCTCTCCCTTTTGCGGAATTATGTATTGGCGCAGATATTCCTCTACAGTTAATTTATGCAACGCGATGTCTTCTTCTAATTCATCGTCTGGAACATAGTGCCTTCTAATGTGAAGTGCCCAATCGTCAAGAATACCATCGTCAATTTCATAGGATAATCTGTAGCAATTCAATGGTTGCTGATCCTCAAAAATCACTCCGTCTTCCCTGATAAGCCAACTAATGTATTGAGGCCTTTCCATTTAAACACCTTCTTATCACTTTCCTGGGATGCAACGACACTCGTCCAGATATTTATGTGCAAACGATATTAATGTAAGTATATCAAGCGCCTTCGTTTCGTCGGCTTTCCAATTGACTTTCGGAGTATGTGCAGCCGGATTCCTAACCAAGTGAAAAATTGCCTCAAGCAATTCTTTCAAACCAGTAAATTCGCTGCGCTCACTCTCAGTTTTCATTGCATTAAAAAAGATATAGGGGTCATTTTTAGAAAATGCAGTTTGGAAAAGTGTTCCACCATCTGTAGATAAACCAGAAATCTGCCTGACTCGTTCCGCCAATCCTTTTGCAGCCTCGAATACAGCATCGTAATAATCCTCCCTCAAATAATCATTTATGCAGTACTTCTGAACTTCGCTATGGATAGCACGATCATAAAGGGCTTTTTTTAAGTGACTTACCCTGCGATCAACTTCATCGAGTGTCTGGGCTTGTGAAACTTCAATTAGCTTTCCATTTTGGTTTATCGACAAACCAGCGAAGAGAAGAACCTTATTAGTTTCCTCTATCAAATATCGATATTTCTCCCTTTGAGCAATACTTGTATATAAGGCAGGACTCAGCGCGGCCTCAAAAAAAGAAAACACCTTGCCAAACGAATGACTTTGATTTATCTCTGAAGCCAGGCAATTATAAAGCCAATCTCTTTTATTAAGACCAACAGTATATCCGTATGGGGTGCGAGATGAACCATCATCAACACTGTCAATCCCGCTTTGTCCTAAAAGTGTTGTCAATTCGCTTTTAGTTAATCCCTGAGAAGTGTTAGCCACAATATTACAAATTGCTTTTAATTTCTGTTGGTCTAAGTATTTTGTAGTTAGACTCATATAGACACCTCACATTGTGGTTCTCATGTTTCATTACATGGATTCAATCTCATTGATATTATTTTTAATCATACTAATGATCTCCGCCACCTTAGTTGCAATCGCTAATTCTTCCGCAGGTAATCCAATAATGTTTATAGTACAAGCTCTTTCCAATCCTTCACAGGCATCGCTTAAAACACCAGTGATTTTATTTCTCAATTCTTGTCCAGCCAGTTCGCCAGGCGACTGGGGGGCCCGCTGATAATGACCACGTACAGGGTTTATGTAAGCCCCATTACTATTGCGAACTAAATCACGAATCGCACCGGTAAACATGCCTTCTGTAAAATTATCAGCATTTGGAGAATGTTCTTTTACATATTGAGTGATTTCATCTCTCGTATGCATTTGCCCATCCTGTAGCAGCTCCTTTGCGTAAAAACGAATTTCCTCTGCATTGGATCTGTAATGTGGCATAATACCCCTTCTTTCCTCTTTTTTCTTATTATACAGCCATTAATCTCAATAGTCAATTCTTATTTTCTGAAAATTAGAAAATAAGAATTTAAAGTTCATCCTTACTCCTGACTTTTTATCAATGTCCTGCATACTTCCTTTAGAAAATGAAAAGAAAGGTAAAAATAAAATGAGTAAAGAAGAAAAAACAGTTCAGCTTTCAGAGTCCGAAATGCAATCCCTTAGAGATTTGCTACTGAAAGAAAAGCCGGACACCATCTCCTATATTTTTGAATCATACGAATTGCTGCGTTCTCTGTCACTTGTATCAAGATTGCTCGATTACAAACAAATAAAACCAAGGACGAAAACAACGTGGAATATAGATGCCATACGATCTATTCTCACAGATTCACTTTATTGTGATTTTCCCTCCCTCTTTAAACCTAGTGTAAAAGAAGCTTATATACGCTGCCAAAAGATACTGGCCGAACAGACAGCAGGAAATACTCAGACGCACATGCGCAGCTATTGCCATGTGTTTTCCGGACTCCTCTATTGTTCGGTTTGTGGAAAATCCATGAGTGCACGGGGTGGCAAAAGAAAGGAACTGGGGCGGTCCCCTGCAAACTACTCCTGCCCGGGAAAACGCAGCCGCACTTGCGACAGCCGTTATATCTCCGAAAGCAATCTCGGCGTATTCATATTCAATTTGATATTCAACTTGTATAAGCTCATAAAATATCCGGAGTCTTTCTCTTCTGTAAGAGACATAGACAATCAACTTTTAAGAGATAACATTTTTCCCTCTATCATTCATGTCGACTCACAGGATTTGAAGATGCTTTTAAATCAAAGCACTCAAAAAATGTATGCTCTTTATTCAGAGCTTCCTTTTAACTCAAGAATTAGCCCGGATGTGATCGAGATGCTACAGGGAGGTGAATCAGACGATTTTGTTTACCTTCTAAGCCCAGAGGAGGGAATCCAAAAACTCAACGACTCATTCTTCCAAGAAAAAGCTTCGATTATTGGAGCCTGATGAATGAAGTCAACCCTTGGATCTTGAAAGAGTTTTTGCAGCAATTTGTCACGAAAATCTATATTGACCGGGGGATTGTCTCATCCGTTACATTCAAGAACGACTTCACGCTGCATTTTATCATCAGCAATCCAGTCAAAAACTTCACTGATCTCTTTTATACTCAGGCAAATTAAAAAACGGCAACTGTATCCTATAGGACGCAGCTGCCGTTTATTGATAATTACTTTTTAAACTTGTATGAATATACGGGAAGTAGTGTAAAAAACGCTCTTTTAAAGGACGATTTCGCAAACAATCTTTTGGTCTAATTCATCCTAATAGAATGGTCTCGGTTATCTTTCGGCAGAGTTCCATTTGGTGACTTTTTACAATATTAACACAATTCTGTTGTAAACGTTCCCCAATTTACTCCCGTTTGAATAACATACCGTCGGGTTCTATAGTATCAGCATGCTATCCCCAAAGGAGAAAAAACGATAGCGCCGTCGCACGGCCTCCGCATAGGCGTTGAGAATTATCTCCCGGCTAGAAAAAGCGGAAACCAACATCACCAGCGTACTCTCCGGCAAATGAAAGTTGGTAATCAGAGCGTCCATTGCCCGAAACTGATAACCAGGGTAGATAAAAATGTCGGTCCATCTGCTTCCAGCGACAAAACTACCGTCCTGCCGGACCAGGGACTCCAGGGTCCGGCAGGAGGTAGTTCCTACGCAGACAATCCTGCCCCCCGCCTGCCGGGTCTCGTTGAGCAAGCGGGCATTTTCCGCATTGAGCATACACAGCTCACTGTGCATGTGATGCTCTGAAATCTCCTCCGCTTTCACGGGTCGAAATGTGCCGAGCCCCACATGGAGGGTGACATAGGCCTCCCGTACCCCCTTCGCGGCAAGCTGCTCCAGCAGCTCCTTTGTAAAATGCAGACCAGCGGTGGGCGCTGCAGCGGAACCCACCTCCTTGGAATATACCGTCTGGTACCGCTCCTGGTCCTGCAACTCCTCTTTGATATAGGGGGGCAGAGGCATTTTTCCCAGGCGTTCCAAAACTTCCAAAAAAATGCCCTGATACTGAAATCGAATCAGCCGATTGCCATCGTCTTGTATAGCCTCCACCGTGGCGGAGAGCTCGCCTGCGCCAAAGAGGATCGTCTGTCCTGGCAGCGTCTTCCGCCCCGGCTTTGTCAGGCATTCCCAAAGTCCCTCTCCAAGATCCCGCAGCAGCAGTACCTCCACTGCGCCGCCCGTGGGCCGGTGGCCCAGGAGTCGGGCGGGAAGCACCCGGGAGTCGTTCATGACCAGGCAATCGCCAGGCTGCAGGTAGTCTGCAATGTCAAAAAAGTGCCGGTGTTCCATTGCCCCTGTGACGCGATTGAGCACCAGCAGCCGGGAACCGTCCCGGCGTTCCAGGGGGGTCTGGGCGATCAATTCCTCTGGCAGATCGTACCAAAAATCATGTGTTTTCAAAGAAAGCCTCCAAGAGAATGAAAAAATAGGAAGATGCATAGGTATTATAGTGCAGGAGCGGGAAATTTTCAACTGACAAAATGACCTTTCCCCGCATACACTGGAAACGAAGGAGTGAGCTTATGAATCAACCACTATTTCGCGGCGTCTGTACCGCCATTGTCACGCCGTTTCGGATCGATTTTATTAATTACGAGGTCTATGACCATCTGCTGGACCATCAGCTCAGCGGAGGTGTCTCCGCTATCGTCGTATGCGGTACCACGGGCGAGTCCGCCACTATGACCGACGCTGAAAAGCTGGAACTCATTGAACATACGGTGGAATACGTACATGGTCGGTGTAAGGTAATTGCCGGGACCGGCTCTAATCACACTGCCCATGCCATTGCCTTGAGCCAGGAGGCAGAAAAGCGGGGCGTTGACGGACTGCTTCTGGTTACGCCCTATTATAACAAAGCGACGCCGGCCGGACTGGTGGCCCATTACACCGCTATCGCTGAAAGTGTAGAGTTGCCCTGCATTTTATACAACGTACCCTCCCGCACAGGCGTGGATATACCCATTTCCGTCTATCAGGCTTTGTCGGAGCACCCCAATATTTGCGGCGTGAAGGAAGCCAGTGGAGATATCGTAAAGATAGCGCGGATTCGCCAAGCCTGCGGCAGCGATTTCTTTATTTGGTCTGGCAACGACGACCAAATTGTACCCATTATGGCTATGGGAGGACAGGGCGTGATCTCCGTTTTGTCAAATCTGTACCCGGAGACCACAAATCGACTGGTGGGTCTTTGCATGGCCGGCCGGTATCGGGAGGCCGCGGACTTGCAGGCAGCTCTGATGCCGCTGATCGACGCGCTGTTCTGCGAGGTCAATCCAATCCCCATCAAAACCGCTCTGCGTCTGGCTGGTATGGATGTGGGGCACTGCCGCCTGCCGCTCACGGATCTGAGTGAGGCCGGCCTTTTGCGGCTTAAAACCGCGCTGGGCGCCTCCTAAGCCATGCTTAAAAAACAGTCTCTGCACCGCAAAAGGGAGAGTCCGCTACCTGCGGACTCTCCCTTCTAGGCTGCCCAAACCCCCTGCGGGGCTTTTTGACCGGCTGCTAAATTTTTGTGAAGCTTTAAAAAGTCGTTTGATTGCACGCAAAAGAAAACCCTGTGGGTCCTTCCCTCGATCTTTCCCACGACTGGGATGACTAAAGTTTTCTTTGGTATTGAATGGTTTTCACCCGCATTCCAAGGCTTTCATACAGCGCACGGCCTGCCCGGTTATTTGGGTCGCAGGTCAGCTGCAAATCTGTACAGCCGGATTGCCGCGCCAGCTCCATCAGTCCTTTTAAGAACTGACTGCCCAAGCCCTGCCGCCGAAAGTCCGCGTCCACACAGAACTCCTCCAGCTTCCAGACGCGCCGGGGCGCCAAAACTGGGAGGTCCACCTCCTGAATGGAGACAACGGCATATGCCAGAACCATGTGATCCCGCCGCAGCACATAGATGCCCCCCCGCTCCAGGAGCTTGAAGTAGGTTCCCCGGGGTAGGGGCATTTCTGTGGCTCGAAAAATATCCGGCCGCCACTGCACATGCAGATCATGAACTTGCCGGGCCAGGCCGGCGACCGCATCAAAATCCGCTGGCTTTGCCGGTTCAATCCTTTCCATGGAAGTCCTCCTCCCGCTGTGAGGCGCGGAATTGCCGGAGACCACGCAAAGCCCGCAGCACCAGGGCCAGGACCGCCAATCCATAGAGAACGTAATCCCAAATTCCAGCATCTCCCCGGACCGCCATGCTGGCCAAGATTCCTAAAAATAGCAACGCCAGCAAACAGCACAGCAGGCTGCCAATCGGCCAAGACTTCTTCATACGCGCAGGACCGCCTTATGAAATATCTTCTTCCCTTTGCGGAGCTTAAGACCGTCCCGCAGCATGGCCACCGTCACGACATAGTCCACGCCTGGAACCTTCTGGTCATTGATAAATACGCCGCCCTGCTGCACCAGGCGCCGGGCCTCGCTATTGGAAGCTGCCAGACCGCAGGCAGTGAGCAGGTTTAAAATTCCAATGCCTCCATTTTGCAGGAGATCCGGCCCTAGTTCCGTGGTCGGCATGCTGCCGTCCTCTTCCCCACCGGAAAAAAGTGCTTTTGCCGCATGCTGGGCCCTCTGCGCCTCCTCCTCCCCGTGGACGAGCTTGGTCAGCTCAAAGGCCAAAATCTCTTTTGCCTGATTCAACTGCGCATCCTTCCAGGTATCCATTTCGTCAATCTTCTCCAGGGGGAGGAAGGTCAACATCCGAATGCACTTGAGCACGTCGGCATCGTCGATATTTCTCCAGTACTGATAAAAATCGAAGGGGCTGGTCTTATTGGGGTCCAGCCAAACCGCGCCCTTGGCAGTCTTCCCCATCTTATTTCCCTCCGCGTTCAGCAGGAGGGTGATGGTCATGGCGTGGGCGTCCTTGCCCAGCTTACGCCGGATGAGCTCGGTCCCACCCAGCATATTGGACCATTGGTCGTTACCACCAAATTGCATATTGCAGCCGTAATGCTGGAACAAATAGTAAAAATCATAGGACTGCATAATCATATAGTTGAACTCCAAAAAGCTCAAACCCTTTTCCATCCGCTGCTTATAGCACTCCGCCCGGAGCATATTGTTTACAGAGAAGCAGGCGCCCACTTCCCGCAGCAATTCCACGTAATTCAGCTTCAGGAGCCAATCTGCGTTGTTGACCATTTGAGCTTTCCCAGGACCAAATTCGATAAACCGCTCCATTTGTTTCTGAAAGCAGGCGCAGTTGTGAGCGATGATCTCCTGCGTCATCATCGAACGCATATCCGTCCGTCCGGACGGATCGCCTACCATAGCGGTGCCGCCGCCGATCAGGGCGATGGGACGGTTCCCTGCCAACTGCAGCCGCTTCATCAGGCACAGGGCCATAAAGTGTCCCACGTGCAGAGAATCAGCCGTCGGGTCAAAGCCAATATAGAATGTGGCTTTTCCGTTATCGATCATATCGCGGATTTCCGGCTCATTGGTAACCTGGGCGATGAGGCCCCGCGCAACCAACTCATCATACAATTTCATTTTGATCTCTCCTTTAAAATTGGGATTTAAGCAAGTTTTTGTATTGGCGCTTCCCGAGTCCGGGTCAACTGTTTCCCCATAAAAAACATTAGAAAACAGGCTTGTAAAACGCTTTTAGAGGCCGGCGGCGGAATAAGCGCAGATCTCCTATTGCTGCCTACGGATAAAAAACGCCCTCTGTCCCACCTGGGGACAGAGGGCGTATAAACGCGGTACCACCTCTGCTTCAGCCAGCCTTTCCGGTTCTGGCCCTCAACGGCGCCAAAAAACGCCACCGGCGATAACGGGCCGTCCCGTCCCGCCTTACTTCCGTTCAGGCGGACCGCTCCGGGAGGTATTTCACCAGGTCCGCCTACTCCCTTGCACCATCCGGGAGCTCTCTGAAAGCGGGAATCCGGCTACTTCATCCCATCGCCGCGTGTTTCGTATCATGCAGACATCCTAGCAGAAACGCCGCAGCTTGTCAAGCCTTTTGCATGATGTTCCGCTAAAATAAGCTGCGAGTACGGTAGCGGCTGAATTTAATTTTCCGTAGCGGGAATCAGTTTGATCGTCAAACCGCCACTGACGGTGAGCTCAACCCCCCCGGTCAGTGTGACATTCTGAATCTCAGGGGTATACCAACCGGAGCCGTCGTCTACGCCAAACATCTCGTTGACGCCGCCGTCAAAAATATTGCTGGATGAGAGATTGCCGCTGCCGGAGGCGGCGACGATTTTATAAACTCCAGCCTCAAAATCCACGCCCGCCTCATAATTTCCGGACGCTAAATCGATTGCCTGATCCTCATGATAGGTGCGGCCAGAAAAGCCGCCTTCTACAGAAGTGAAGGTGAGCTGAACCTTCAAGCCGCCGCTGACGGTCAGCACCGTTCCCTCCGGAAGCTTCAGGCCGGTAAAAGACTCCGTATAATAACCGGTGTCGTCCTTTACCCCGAACATCTCATTGATGCCTCCGGTAAACAGGTTGGAGCTGCTCAGATTACCGTTCCCTTCCAACGCAATGACGTCACATTTTCCGATGGGGATATCGATGCCGGCTGTATAGTGACCGTCGGCAAGCTCATACACCGTTTCAATGGGCTCAGTTGTCTCGGTCGGCTTGGTTGTCTCCTGGGTTGCTTCCGTGGTTTCCGTGGGCTTTGACGTCTGATTTGTCGACGTGGGCTCTGTCACCTGGCCAGAGGGGTCGGTTTGGGGCGAATTGGACTCGCCGCCATTTCCTACGATGGCGCCGATGATCGCGATAACAACAACCGCAATCAGAGCCCAAAACCACCAGCGTTTCTGCAGGGGCTTTTTGGGTTTATTCCCGTTGTTGGAGTATCCGCAGTTGGGACAAACGTCGCCGGAATACTCCGTACCACAAGTTGGGCATTTCATAATGGTGTTCCTCCTGTGTTTTTTAATTGAACTGAATGGATAGAATAAAGCGGCAAGCCGCAGTACTCGCATTCCACCGGGCCGGAACCCGTAATAGATTGGACCGCGCCGCATCCGGGGCACTGAACTAGCCTTGGGCTACTCCCAGCGTCAGCTCGGTTCTGTTCGGTTCTGGAAACATGCAGGTTTCTGTTTTGCAGGTCCAGGGAGCCGCCTTTAAAATAGCCAGCATCCAGCATTTCCTGCAGTTCTTCACAGACCTGTTCGTATGAGCGCGGATAAGACGCCGCAACTTGGTCCAAGGAAATTGGGTCCATCGCATGAACAATGGCAACATATCGCGCATATCGCACCGCTTTTTTTTGCAATCGAAGGCCCAAGATAAGCAGAGTGATTCCGCCTCCCACAAACAATGCTACAGCCAAAGGCAATGAGCCGGCCATTTTTTCTCCGGCATTTGGATTCTTGTCGCCGGTAAGACTTGAAATCACATAAAAAATACCCAGTGCCACCAGCACCGCCCCCAAAATCCGCAGCACGCGGGCGTTTTCTGTATAGCGGAATGTTTCCCGGGAAATCTTGCTGGCCAAAAGGAAAATTCCCACTGGAAAGAATAGAAACAGCAGCGCAATGACAGCGCCCCAGGGAGCGCCCCTTTTTGGTTTTGCTGCGCCCTGCATACGACCACCTCCGCCGTTGAAATGAGCTAGGGTTCTTCCAAGCCAGAAAGCCTTCGGCCACAGGCAGAACAGAACTGGGAGTCCGCCGCACTGGGGGCGCCGCAGGCGGGACATATCGGCTCCATCGGCCTGCCACACGCTGTGCAAAACCGGGCGTCCGGAATTGGACGGAGCGCCCCGCAGGCGGGACAGCGCTTCAGTGCCGGAATTCCGCATTGGGGGCAAAACCGCATTTCTCGCCGCAATACCGCGCCGCATCCTCTGCAGCTGCGCTCAGATTCCTCCGGCGCGCGTTTGGTATCTTGCTGGAGGCGCTCCTCCCCATATCGCTGCGCCGGTGTGCTGTCTAAGGACCCTGACGCGGACTCCCGAAACAGTGCGCCGAGCCGCTCGCCCATGGCGCTTCCAATCTGCGCGCCCAGACCCAAGCCGGCACCCGCTCCCAGGAAATCCCCCAGACCGCCGGTATTTTGGGCAGCGCCCTCCATGGCGTCAAAGGAACGTTCCAGCCGGTAGTCATACCCAATAATATCCATTTCCGCTCGTTTCGCCAACGCCTGTTTGAGCTGTGCAACCGCCGGGTCCCCCTCGGGCACGTTCACCTCATTCACATAGAAATTTAAAAGCTGGATGCCGTATAGCTCCAAAACAGGCTCTAATTGTCCTTTTAAATGCTCAGACAATGCGTCCAAGCAAGCATTGATTTCCACAATGCTGATGCGTTTGTGAATTACAAAAGATGCGATGGCGTCTCGCGCTTTGGTCAAATACAGTCCCCGAAAGTATTTAATCAATTCCTCCCGTCTCAATATGGGCACGGTTCCCACCAATTTGACTAAAAACTTTTTTGCGTCCTGAATTTGAACGCCAAACTGCCCAAAAGCACGCACTGGAACGAAGACTCCATATTTGGGGTCCTGCAGCTGGATGGGAGAAGTAGTTCCCCATTTAATATCCAAGGTACTCCGTTTGCTCACAAACCATACTTCCGCCGCGAAAGGAGATCGCCCGCCATACGGGAGCTTTAAAATGCCATTGAGCAAAGGAATATTTGGCGTTTCCAGCGTATACCGTCCACCCGGAAACACATCAAATGCTCTGCCATTCCGAAACAAAACCGCCTCCTGCGACGCATGGACAATCAACTGCGTCCAGGTCCCCAGGTTGGTTTCCGGGTATTTCCACGCTAACACGTCTGGAGTTCCGTGATACTCAATGACCGAGACAATCGCCATGGACACACCTACCTTAATTCTGCTTTTTTACTTCGAATTTGAAAATTACGCGACGCAATCAAATCCAGGAGTTCCAAAATTGTGTCATCAATAGCTGTAAGATCCTCTGATTGAATCTCTGCAAGGTTTTCCATCTCCACCACCAGCGATGTCGCCGCCGCCTGAATCCGGATATCCCACTGTGTCTCAGACGTTTCGGAGTCCATATCCCAAAACCGAACCGCGTCGCAGAGCCGATGCAGTTGATCTTTCGCCCGGGCCCGAACCGGGTCAGGCAGACGCTGAACCAGACGCAAGGCCTCTTCCGTCCGCAGAAGAACCGCACGCTGTCTGTCCATAACTATTTGATCTGCCGCTTTGCTCCTTTCCTGCCAATTTTGCATGTGGAAAAAAGCAAAAGACAGCGCCAGCAGCAGTGCAAGCAGAGCAAGGTGGATGCACAGATAGGCTCCTGCTTTTATGGGAAACAGCCAGCCCAACAGAATGCAGATCACAGTGACCGCGCCGGCGTAAAGCAAGCTCAGCGACAAAAAAGATACCCGGATGGGGACGGAGACACGCCGCCCCGGGTGCCAAATTACCGCGGCTGCAATCAGCGCCAAAGCGAGCTCCAAGAAAATAAATGAAATCCAAAAACCGGCATTTTCACGAGGTGCCCATGCCAGCAGAGCAAGCGCCATTGCGGTCATCACGAAGGCGAAGGAAAAGTGCAAAAGCAACCTCCTTTTCACCGTGGCTCCCCCTCTCGTTCCTCCTGTAGCTCTAGATTCTCTACCGCATACTCTAAACATAGGTTCATAATTTCATTCCGATTCCTTCCGGTCTGCACACCAATCCGATCCAACTCCTGGACCAGACTCACGGGCAGACGCGCAGATACCACAATAGTCTCCCCTCGAAACCGTTTTACAGGAATAATTAATTTTTTATCCTCCATCTGCACCACCTCTGACGGGCTCCAGCATCGCACGTGACTTACGACCGCGTCTATAATAATACATCTGTAAACATTTGTAGTCAAGCTTTTTTATTTCCATTTGCCTGCCAAATTTTACTGCGCCCCGCCGAGGCCGTATTGGTTCAAAGGTGACATTGCTCAAAAAGAAACCGCCGAACACCAAAGAGCGTCCAGCAGTCTCCCAATTCTCCTATCTCAGCATTCAGCGTCGATCTGCCTGCACCAGGCAATCCCAGTTTCGGACAAAGTACTCAATACCTGAAACAACCGTTGTCAGCAAAATAACCCCTATGACGGTCCAACGGATTCCAGGATGTCCAGGAAAGACCATCCAGACGCAAAGTCCCGCCATGGTGGAAAAGGTCTTGACCTTTCCGGACCAACCGGCCGCAATCACGCGTCCTCTGCCCACTGCGATAAGGCGCAGGCCAGTCACCGCCAATTCTCGGGTCAGCACTACCATCAGAGCCCAAGCGGGAAAAACACCCCACTGCGTAAAAACGCACATGCAGGAGAAAACCAACAGCTTATCCGCCAGTGGATCCAAAAATTTCCCAAAATCGCTGATTTGATTGCAATGCCTTGCAATATAACCATCCACAAAATCGGTGAGGCTGGCCAAAATAAATACAGCTAAAGCCGCCCACATCCAAGGCCCAGCCGTTCCACCGCTGCAGTACAAAAGTACCATATAGACCGGTATGAGGCAAATTCGCGCCAAGGTAATTTTACTGGCTGTTGTCATGTCCATTGCCCTCCTGCCTGTGTCCGATTAGCTCACCATCCTGCGCGCCATCAATTATAACCGGCTGGAACGAGCCGATTGCAACGAGTTTCTCAGAGGAAAACCAAACTCTGCCGTCTATCTCCGGGGAGTCAGCGTAACTTCTACCAAAATAAAGCGCTTCCTCTGAGTCATAGCCATCGCAGAGAATTTCCATCGTTCTCCCTACCAGGGAAGCGTTGTACTCGTCCATAATCCGGGACTGGAGCTCCGCCAGGACCTCCGCGCGGCTTTGCGCCACCTCGCTGGGTGGGTATTCCATAGCCGCCGCAGGCGTTCCCTCTTCAGGCGAAAAGGCAAAGGCGCCCACCCGCTCCAATCTCTGCCGCTTCAAAAATTCACACAGCTCCTGAAACTCTTCCGGTCCCTCTCCAGGCAGACCCGTGATCAAGCTGGTTCGAAGCACTAGACCGGGAATCCGGTGCCGGAGCTTGGTAAACAGGCTATTCAAATAACTGCCGTTCCCCCGCCGGTTCATTCGTTTTAGAATGGCGTCATTGCAATGCTGGATGGGAATGTCCAGATATTTTACGATCTTTTCCTCTTCTGCCAGAACATCCATAAGTGAATCATCAATTTCATCCGGATAGAGATAGTGAATGCGAATCCAGTGCAGCCCGTCAATTTGGCAAAGCCTATGCAAAAGCTCAGCCAACAGGCGCTGGCCGCCTGGCAAATCCGTTCCGTACCGACTGGTATCCTGAGCGACTACAATAAGCTCCTTTACCCCATCGGCAGCAAAAGCCTGGGCCTCCGCCAAAATATCCTCCATTCTCCGGCTGCGGTACTTGCCCCGGAGGGAGGGGATGACGCAATAGGCACAGCAATTGCTGCACCCTTCCGCAATTTTCAGGTACGCATAGTGCCGAGGTGTGGTGCGAATCCGGCCTGTTTCCTGCTCCGGCTTATGAATATCGTCAAACTGGCTGATTTTCTCTCCGGCCAATAGCCGTTCCACCGCCGGGACGATTTGGTCAAAGCTGCCGGTGCCTAGGACGCCGTCCACTTCCGGCATTTCCCGCATGATTTCGTCCTGATATCGCTGGGAAAGGCAGCCTGTCACCAGCAGCTTCTGAATGTTACCTGCCTCTTTCAGACGGCCCATCGCTAAAATATGATCAATGGCCTCGGATTTTGCTGAATCAATGAAGCCGCAGGTGTTCACCACCACGACATCTGCACCTTCCACATCAGACAGGATCTGATGTCCCGCCTGCTGAAGGGCATACATCATCTGCTCACAGTTTACCTGATTTTTCGCGCAGCCCAGGGAGATAAAACCAATTTCCGCCACATCTACGCCTCCTGTGCGTCTTCTATTGACTTGCCTCGTTCCTCCAGGCAACGCCGAATGTCCTGCCAAGCAAAACCGCGCCGCAGCAGGGCATCCAGAACTCGTTTGGTCTGTTTTTGATCTGCGTCCGGCGGCAGCTTTTCCTCCAAAAAGCGAGAGATCACCGCATCCGGTTCTGGCAAATCAGCCAGCGCCTCCTCCCAAAGGGAACGGGGAATTTGCTTTTCATACAGCATTTGACGGAGCCGGTGCTCTCCATACCCGCGCGCTATGCCCCGGCGAACAATTTGCCTGGCGGTCTCCTGATCGTTGACAAGCCCTAATTCCTCCATCCACTGGACCGCCTCCTGCGCGTCAGGAGCCTGCTCACCCTTGCGGCAAAGACGCTGCTTCAAATCCCGGCTGGAGACGGCGGAAGTCGCAACGATGCGGACTGCCCGCATTTTGGCGGAGGCCTTTCCGGCGGCCTGGCGCAGCCGTTCCAGTTCCTCCTGTTCCAGTTCCATCCCCACATAGACTCCGAAATCCGCCAGAGTCTGGGGGTAAAGCCGCAGGGCGCTCCCATCAGAAAGCGTTAGCTCATATTGGGTCGGTTGACCGCCCCGCTTGACAATGGCGTCAATCCTCATCGTTGAAGTCGTCTGCGGTGATTGTCACCGGCTTATCCGCCACCCGAGCCGGTGCCTTACCGCGGGCAACCTGCAGCTTGTTGAAATTTTCCCGAATCTGCTCTTCCAGTTCTGCCATGGCCTCTGGGTGATCCCGTAAATACAGCTTGGCATTGTCCCTGCCCTGTCCGATCCGCTCGTCATGGAGGGAGAACCAGCTTCCGCTCTTTTGGACCAACTCCAGCTGCACCGCCAGGTCCAGGAGCTCTCCGCTTTTAGAGATGCCCTCCCCGTACATAATATCAAACACCGCTTCCCGGAAGGGGGGCGCCACCTTATTTTTCACCACCCGGACCCGGGTTCTGGAACCTATGATATCAGTACCGTTTTTAATGCTCTCGGTCTTTCGAACATCCAGCCGCACGGAGGCGTAGAACTTTAGGGCGTTGCCTCCAGTGGTGGTCTCCGGGTTTCCATACATCACGCCAATTTTCATTCGGAGCTGATTGATGAAAATTACAACACAATTGGTCTTGGAGATCGAACCCGCCAGCTTCCGCAGCGCCTGGGACATAAGCCGCGCATGGAGCCCCACAAAGCTGTCTCCCATCTCTCCTTCGATTTCCGCCCGGGGCGTCAGCGCCGCCACGGAATCCACCACCACCGCGTCCACAGCGCCGGAACGAACCAATGCGTCCGTAATCTCCAAAGCCTGTTCGCCGGTATCCGGCTGTGACACCAGCATTGAGTCAATGTCCACACCCAGGGCGGCGGCATAGTCCGGGTCCAGAGCGTGCTCGGCATCCACGAACGCCACCTCACCACCCCGCTTCTGGGCCTCTGCCAAAATATGCAGCGCCAAAGTCGTCTTACCGGAGGATTCCGGCCCATAAATTTCAATGATCCGGCCCTTCGGCACGCCGCCAATACCCAGCGCTGCGTCCAGCGCCAGCGACCCGGTGGGAATGGCGTCCACCGTCATTTCCGGCCGATCTCCCAGTCGCATGACCGCTCCCTTGCCGTAGTTCTTCTCAATCTGGGCCAGGGCGGTTTCCAAAGCTTTTTTCTTGTCGCTTGCAGGCGTCGGCGCCTCATAAGCGGGTTTTTTTGTCGCCATACTCGGGCTCCTCTCTATGTTTTCGGGCTAGGACTGCGCGTTCTATACCACGGAAGTCCTTTTTCATCTCCACAATTTCAAATCCGCCGTCCACCAAAATGCGGCGCACAGCCTCCCCCTGCCCCAGACCGAACTCGAAACAGAGCCAGCCGTCCGGCTTCAAAGAAGCAGCGTAGTTTCGCACAATCTGCCGATAAAATGCCAGCCCATCCACTCCCCCGTCCAGGGCCATCAGCGGTTCAAAGTTCCGCACGCTGGGCTCCAAACGCTCCAACTCGTCCCGCCGTACATAGGGTGGATTGGAAACAACCAGATCAAAGCTGCCCAAGAAACTGGAGGCCGGAGCCAATGCGTCTGCTTGGACACAGGTAACCCGTCCCGTCAGTTTTTGCAATGCGATGTTCTTTTTCGCCACCGCCAAGGCACCCCGGGAGACATCCGCCAAGGTGACCCGGGCGTCTTTGACCTTGCGGGCAATTGCCAGGCCGATGCAGCCGGTACCCGTGCACAAATCGAGAATGCGGGGATCCTGCTCTAAAAACAGCGCCTTTTTGATTGCAAGTTCCGTGACCGCGCAGGTGTCGTCTCGAGGAATCAGAACATCTCGGTTTACATAAAGCTGCATCCCGTAAAATTCCCACTCTTCCAGGATGTAGGCCAGCGGCTCACCTTGGAGCGTGCGGGCCGTAAATTGTTCCATTTTCTCGCATACCTGCTCCGACGCATATTTATCCCGATCCGCCAAAATAGTTTCCTGGCTTTTTCCGGCGGCGGCGCACAAAAGCTGCCGTGCCAAAAGGCTGGCGCGTTCCGGCCCCTCTTGGGGTAAAAATGCCTTTCTTGCATCCAAATACAGGTCGCTATACCGCTTTACCACTGGTCCGTTCCCTCCTTTTCCGGAATGACCTGCTTCAAAGCTTCAATTCCCACCTCGATCATGGAGTCGTCCGGCTCGTTTGTCGTAAAGTGTTGGAACCACATGCCAGGCGCTGTGAGGAAACGGCTAAACCAGTTGTCATGCCCGCCCACCCAGCGGTTGATCTCGTAGCCTATGCTTACCACTAGGGGAAGCAACAGCAGCTTGTAAAGAATCATCAGGAATCGATATAAAAACGTACCTCGCATGGCGGCAAGACCAGGTGCAAGTGCTAGCAGGAGTGAAGACGCAACGGAAAACACCAGGATGGATAGCACCATCACCACCAACAAAAAACTTGTGCCGCAGCGGGGATGCAATCTGGTCTGTTTCCGGACGTTTTCAACCGTCAGGGGCAGCTGCGCCTCATAACAGCGGATGGTTTTATGCTCTGCGCCGTGATACGAAAACAGGCGCTTCATCTCCTGCATCCGGGAGACCAAAAACATGTAAGCCAAAAAAATCAGAATTCGGAAAAGGCCCTCGATTAAATTCAATGCTACATTGCTCGTGACCCACTGGTCAAACAGGCTGCCCAGCACCATTGGCAAAAGGAAAAACAAAACAACGGAAAAACCGATTCCCAAAATGGCCGCAAAATAAATCAGCGCCTTCTGAAATTTCTCGTTGCCCAGCTTTTTTTCCAGCCACGCCTCAAACCTGGACGGCTCTTCCTCCCCTCCCTCCTCAGGAGACAGGTCCGCCGAGCGCATCAGCGCCTTGACTCCCACTATGTTGGAGGAAAAGAAATTGTACACGCCTCGAATCAGAGGCCACCGCAGGGCGGAACCAGAAGACGGCAGCTTTCGGTTTGTCACCTCTGTCTGCAAACCATCCTTGGTGCGAACCACCACCGCGTCTTTTTCGGGACCACGCATCATGATTCCCTCAATAAGCGCCTGGCCGCCAATCATGGTTTTAAACTTTTCCTGCGTAGCAGGTCGCATATTTTTATCCATGGTATCAGCCTTTCCAACTTCTATTGCTCTGCGGCGGGCAAACGAATAATCGCCAACGTCCCGCCGCCAGGCGCGTTTTCTAGCGTCAGCACGCCGCCGTGCATTTCCACAATCTCGTCGCAAACGGCCAGGCCGATGCCGGAACCCCGGGCCTTGGAGCTACCTTTATAAAACTTCTTTTTCACCAGAGGGAGCTCGTCCTCTGGAATCCCCGGGCCATAATCTCGGATACGGATGACGATGAACCCCTCCTGTAGGCGCATGGAAGCCTCAATTCGCTTTCCCTCGCCGCCGTGCTTAGCCGCGTTGTCCAATAGGTTCAATAATACCTGACGCATACGTTTGCCATCGCAGGGAATTTCCGGAATTTCGTCGTCATTGTCCAGGCAGTCCAGACGAATTCCCTCTTGTCGCAGCCGGCTTCCGTACATATAAACCGTGTCCTCAAATTCGGAGCGAATATCCGTCATCTCTACATTCAGCGTCATGCGGCCGTCTTCCATCCGCGTAAAGTCTAGCAACTCCGTCACCATTTCCGTCAAGCGCCGACTCTCCCGCTGAATGATGCCGATACCCCGTCTAGTCTCCTCCGGGTCCAGCTGCTCTCCGGACAAAAGCGTTTCACTCCAACCGCTGATCGCCGTCAGCGGAGTCCGCAGCTCATGGGACAAAGAGGAGATAAACTCCGTTTGCATTTTTTCATTTTGATTGATTTTGTTGGACATGTCATTGATGGTCTCCGCCAGCTCTCCGATTTCATCGTCAAACTTGGCCTTGATTTGCACGCCGTAACTGCCGCCCGCAATTCGTTTCGCCGTCGCGGTGATTTCTGCTACCGGCTCTAAAATGGAGCGAATGTAAAAATTGCTGCTCAAAAGCACCACCAATACAAACAAAACCCCGGCGGCCATAGCCATTGCTGACAAAAATATGATTTGTTGGTCTACAATTTTCATGCTGGTGACATACCGCAGGACGCCGATCACTTCGCCGTTGGAATAAATCATGGGACTGGAAACCGCCATAATCCGTTCGCCAGTGGCGGGATCATTGCCCACAAACGTAGCGGTCTGCTGTGTGCTGATAGCCGCCTGAATATCCGAGGTCGTGGGAGATCGGCCCGCCCACTGCCCATAGGAGGACGCCACCAAGCGGCCGCTGATGTTAATAAACTGGAGCTCTATGGTATTTTTTTCCTCAAATGTCCTGGCATAGGTAATACAGGATTGATAGTATTCGTTATAGCTTTGGTTGATATAGTTGGCAAAGAACTCCGCCGTGCTTTTCGCGCGGTGCTTCATGTCGGACTGCATGTTGGAATAGTAATAGGCCGAGAAGGCCGCTGAAATTGCAATGACACAAATGGCAGCCAGAATGGATACAGGGCCAACGGTGTGGGTCAGCCAACGGCGCCGCAGGCCCTTAATTCTTTTTCTTCTCCGCATCCAATGCCTCTTCCGTCCCTTCCCCGGACCCATTTGAATTACGCGCCCCACTTGTAACCAAAGCCCCAAACCGTTGTGATATAGGTGGGCGTGGTGGCATCGTCCTCGATTTTAATCCGCAGGCGGCGGATATTGACATCCACAATTTTAAGTTCGCCGTCGTAATCCCGGCCCCAGACAGAGGTCAGAATATCCTCTCGGGAGAGGGCGCGGCCAGGGTTTTGCATAAACAGCTTCAAAATCGCATACTCCACCTGTGTCAGCCGGATTCGCTCGCCATTCTTTTCCAGAGTCCGATTTCTCGTGTTCATTACAAAGGGGCCCTGGGTCAAAAGCTCTGTGTCCGAGACTCCATCTCCGCCAATGCGGCGATACAGCGCATCGATGCGGGCGGTAAGCTCCGCCGGAGAAAACGGCTTCGTCACATAATCATCCGCCCCTGTCATGAGGCCAGTCACCTTGTCCATTTCCTGCGTTCTCGCGGTGAGCATAATGATTCCGATCTGCTTGTTGGACGCTCGAATGTTCCGGCAGACCTCAAAGCCGTCTATATCGGGCAGCATAATGTCCAAAATTGCCACACCAATATCCGGGTTTTCCTTGAGCTTCTCCAGGGCCTCCATCCCGGTTCCGGCCTCAATGGCATCATAGCCGGCTCGTTTCAGGTTGATGACCACAAAGCTGCGAATATTGACCTCGTCTTCCAAAATCAAAACTTTCTTCATGTGCCTCGCTCCTTACGTTTCACCGGTCTTCCAGTCCTCCCGGATAAAGTTAAAATAGGAAATCATGGTCTGCTGATCCAATTGCCGTGCCAGCGTTCCGCTGCCCATCGCGGCTGCGTAGATCACCTCGTCCGTCCGCGCCAGGACAAATCGGCCATCGGCTATAGCCAGGCTCTCCCGGTCATCGCCGGTAAAGGCGTAAATGGTGAAAATTACCTGACTACCGTCCCTGGGGCCCGGACCGCCTGTGAAAACGTAGCCCAGCGTCTCCCCCACCTCGCGGCCACGGGACACGGTGAGCGTCTCGATCCAGTCCTCTTCCAACCGCATATACCAGCCGTCCGTATAATTGTGATACGTATAAATCTTCTCCCGCTCGCCTCCGTCCGTTGTCAAGTTGTACCAACGGATGAGGTAGCGGCTGGCAGGCGCGCTATTCGGTTCTAGCTTCGGCATGGAGATCAGAGAAGGAAGCTCAATTAAGCCGTCGTCGTCGATGTCGTCGGCATACACGTAATAATTCCGAATTGTTTGAACGCTGGTGCCGGATTCGCTGGACAGAGAGACGTTGGTGAACTTATTTTTCACCACAGCGAACACGTCCGTAATAATCGTGTCTTCATTATATACACTGGCTACAAAGACCGCAGGCGTATCCTGATCCATATTGCCGACCGCGATCCGCTTTAGCTTGTCCACAGATACCGACATCGCAGCCTCACGGGAACGCTCCATAGAACCCCTCCGAAAGAAATAGAGCTCTGCCACGCCGTTTTCCGCGCTAGCACCCGGACGAAGCAGAAATATTTCACGCCTGTCGTCCTGGTTTAAATCCGTGGTGGAAAACCGAGTGTAATTCGCCGTGAGCAGCAAATCCGGCTGTCCGGAGCGAAAGCTGTATACTGTCAGTGCATGCAGTACTTCGTTGCTGACTTGTCGCCCCACAGCCAATTCCATTCCAGGCGAATCGTCAATTTGGGCGTACTCCACCTGCTCGAAGGCGGTGCCAGCGGTTTCAATGGTGGCGATGTTGGTGTAAACTCCTTCTTGCTTTGCAAAAATAAATATTTTCAGAGGTTTTTCCCCGTTTCCTTTGGCAAATACCAGCGCCTCCAGTTCCCCGTCTCCATTCAAATCTGACATCTGAACCGTCTGCTGATTTTCCCCGGAAATGGGAGAACTGTACTCCAATCCCGTCATGACCCTATCAATGGCAGTCTGCAGGTTGTTATACTCCTCGGTGCGTTTAGGCAGACAATACATCTCCTCCACTGTTTTCAGCATACAGCCGGAGAGCAGACAAACGGCTGCCGCCATGACACCCAGAAGAGCCCATTTCATCTGTCTCAAGAAAGGTCCTCCTTTTTGGTCGTCCTGGGCGGACAATCTCCTGATAGATTAGTATAGCATAGTTAAACGAAAATTGGTAGAGAAAAACGCGAATTTCTTCCGGACGGGTCCAACCCGTTTCGTCATTTTAAAACCACGTTTTCGTCGCCCAAAAGTTGCCGCAGTTCACAAAGCAAATCCTGGTCCAGCGTGCAAAGCGTACCTCTGCGAATCTTTGTGTCCGCAAAGTACAGCAGGACCTGGCTGGTACCGGGGAACATATTTAAAACAGCCTTGACCTTACGGTATTCCGGGACCTCTTCCGAGGATATCCGTAGATAAAGCTTTCCGATAGCCGGCGCCGGTGTCTGCGCCGCTTCCGCGGAGAAGCTGTCCGTGCTGTCTGATATAGGCTGCGCTCGATTCACAACCAATTGCGGCTCCTTTTCCTCCCGGATGGACAGGCGACCCCCGATAATGACCGGGGCGTTCTCCCGCAGATATCCCCCGTACTGGCTCAACACATTAGAAAAGGCCAGCATCTCGATGGAACCGGTATCATCCTCCAGGGTTACATAGGCCATCATAGAGTTGTTCTTGGTGGTCTTCATCTTCACCTTCTGCACAATGCCGGCCACCGTGATCAGCGCGTCGTCCTGGATCCCGCTCTCTTCCTCCAGGAGCGTCCCAATCGGCACCACCTGGATGTGCTTTAAATAGGGCCGGTAATCGTCCATGGGATGACCGGACAGGTAAAGGCCGGTGGTCTCCTTCTCCATCGTCATCCGCTCTGCCTTGCTTACCTCCGGGAGCTTGGGGATGGGAACCGCAGCTGCCGGCGCATCCTCTTCCAACATGGCAAACAGGCCCATCTGCCCCTCCACGTTTTTGCGGCGGCTGTCTGCCACCGAATCCATCATATTTTCATACACTGCCAGCATTTGACTGCGGAACAGTCCAAAGCAGTCCATGGCCCCGGATTTAATCAAATTTTCCACTGCGCGTTTGTTTAACTCATTTCCATCCATTCGCTGGAGAAAGTCCTCCAGCGAGCGGAAGCTGCCGCCAGCTTGCCGCTTGTCCACCATGGTCCGAATCAAACCACGACCGATATTCTTTACCGCGCCCAGACCGAAGCGAATTCCTTCCGGCCCCACAACGAATTTATCCTCTGATTGGTTGACATCCGGTGGCAGCACGGGAATCCCCATTTCCCGGCACTCCGTTATATAGCCTGCAATTTTTCCCGCGCTATCCAGCACGGAGGTCATCAGAGCCGCCATATACTGCCGGGGGTAGTGACATTTTAAATAGGCCGTGTCGTAAGCAACCTTTGCATAGCATACCGCATGGGATTTGTTAAAAGCGTAATTGGCGAAATCCACGATATCGTCGTAGATCGATTGGGCCACCTGCTCCGGTACCCCGTTGGCCACTGCGCCGGGGATTCCTTGGTCCTGATCCCCATAGACAAAAACCCGCCGCTCGTCTTCAATGATTTTTTGCTTTTTCTTGGAGATTGCCCGGCGAATGTTGTCCGCTTGGCCTAAGGTGTAGCCCCCTAGCTTTTGAAAAATTTCAATGACCTGCTCCTGATAAACGATACAGCCGTAAGTTACTTTTAAAATGGGTTCCAACAGAGGCGTGGAATAGGTTATCGTCTCAGGGTGGAGCTTACAGGAGATGAACCGGGGAATCGAGTCCATAGGCCCGGGCCGGTACAAGGCCACAATAGCGGTCAAATCCTCAATGGAGGTGGGCTTCATCCCGGTACAGACGCCAGTAATCCCGGCCGATTCCAGCTGAAAGACCCCCTGGGTTTTTCCATCCGACAGCATCGCAAAGGTCTGGGCATCGGTCTGCGAGACCCTTTGCAAGGAAAAGTCCGGCTCCGCTTTTCGAATCTCCTCCTCCGCGTCTGCGATGACCGTCAGATTGCGAAGACCCAAAAAGTCCATTTTCAGCAAGCCCAGCTCTTCAATGGTGGTCATAGTGTACTGGGTTACGATGGTTTCGTCATTCCTGGACAGGGGCACATAGTATTCTACCGGCAGCTTGGTGATGACAATTCCAGCTGCGTGGGTGGAGGTGTTGCGCGGCATCCCCTCCAAGGCTCTGGCGGTATCCAGGAGCGTCCGGACCCGGTCGTCCCCCTGGTACATATCTCGGAGCTGCGGGGAGACCCGCAGAGCCTCATCCAGGGTGATATGGGGCGTGGATGGCACCAGCTTGGCCACCACATCGGTCTCGGCATAGGTGAAGTTCAGCGCCCGCCCCACGTCCCGAATTGCGCCTCTGGCCGCCATGGTACCAAAGGTGACAATCTGGGCTACATGGTCCGGCCCGTACTTCTTGGTTACGTAGTCAATGACCTCACCCCGCCTGGCCTGGCAGAAGTCGATATCAATATCCGGCATACTCACCCGCGCCGGGTTTAGAAAACGCTCGAAGATCAAAGCGTACTCCATGGGGTCAATATCCGTGATGTTCAGACAATAGCTCACCATGGACCCGGCGGCGGAGCCCCGTCCCGGGCCTACGGGAATGCCCGCGTCTTTGGCAAATCCGACAAAATCTGAGACAATGAGGAAATAATCCACATATCCCATTTCCCGGATCATTTCCATTTCATATTCCAAGCGCTGGCTGTAGCCCTCTGCCGGACTTGGATAGCGACGGGCAAAGCCGTCCCGGCACAGCTTACAAAAATAACCCCAAGCGGAGACCCCTTCCGGCAGCTGAAACTCCGGCAGATGATACTGATTAAAGGTAAAATCCACTTGGCAACGGTCCGCTATGCGCACCGTGTTTTCAAAGGCCTCCTGGGCGTTGGGGAATAGCTCCCGCAACTCTTTTTCGCTTTTTAAATAAAATTCCTCGGTTTCAAACCGCATGCGGTTGGGGTCGTCCACGGATTTTCCCGTCTGGACGCACAGCAGGACGTCTTGAATTTTCGCATCCTCTTTCCGTAAGTAATGGGCGTCGTTGGTAACGACCAACGGCAGTCCAGTCTCCCGGGAGAGTCGATAAAGGCCCGTGTTTACCGCTCGCTGCGCCTCAATGCCGTGGTCCTGCAGCTCCAAATAGAAGTTGTCCGGCCCGAAGATCTGGGAGAGCTCCAGGGCATACGCCTTCGCGGCCTCATAATCGTTCCCCATGAGCCTTTGGGGGATGGCCCCCGCCAGGCAGGCGGACAGTGCGATGAGGCCCCCGGCATGCCGACGCAGCAGCGACAAATCCACCCGAGGCTTACCATAAAAGCCATTTAAAAAGCCCTCGGAGACCAACGTGCTAAGGTTAGCGTAGCCCTCCATCGTTTCGCACAGCAAAACCAGGTGATAAGACTCGTTGTCAATGCCATGGACCCGGTCGGCCATGGTCCGGGGCGCAACATAGACTTCACAGCCGATAATAGGCTTAATCCCGGCTGCCTTGGCGGCCTTGTAAAAATCAATTACGCCATACATGCACCCATGGTCCGTGATTGCCACTGCATCCTGGCCTAGCTCCTTTACCCGGTCCATGATGCCGCCGATGCGGCAAGCACCGTCCAAAAGGCTGTACTCCGAGTGGACATGCAAATGAACAAATCCCATTTTTCCGCTCCTTTCCCGCTACGCATCCGCCAAGTCCATCAGCCGCCGCAACCTGTGATTCATGGCGGACTTTGTGATAGGCGGGTCCATCAGCTCCGCCAGCTCCGTCAGATTGGATTCCGGGTTGTCCAATCTGGCCTGGGCCGCCTGATATAGCTTAGGAGGCAGACTCTCCAGTTTTCCCGCTCCCTCCAACATCCGGATGGCCGTCAATTGCATCTGCGCGGCATCCACTACCTTGGAGGTGTTGGCATCGTCGCAATTGCACCGCCGGTTTACCTTATTTTTCAGCTCTTTTTCCAGCTTTGCCTCCATAATCCCCATGGCGCTCACCGGCGCGCCCAGAAACGTTAAAAAGTCCTCGATGGAATCGCTCTGCTTAAAATATAAAACGCTGCTGCCTCCACGCCCGGTGGCCTTTGGATAAACGCCCAGCATCTCCTGGATCAGCGTGTAGGTCTCCCGGCTCACCAGCCGGTGGGAGGTGGTTATTTCCAAATGGTATCCCTTGGCCGGGTCCGTCACCGAACCTCCCGCCAGAAACGCGCCCCGCAGGAAGGAGGTCTTACAGCAATCCTCTTCCAAAACGCCAAGATTTACGTGTAAGGCAACTGTATCCGCCCGGCTAAAGCCATATGCGTTTAAAATCGCCGCCAGCTTGTCCGGATTGGTAATTAAAAAGGTCTGCTTGCCGCCCGCGCCAGGCGGTACGGCGTCAAAATCGAACCCGAACGCCTTCTGAAACAACCGGGGCAAAATGGCTGCCAGCTCTCTGCTCTCCGTCACAATTCGCACCAAATCCGGTGAAAACGTGTTACAAAAAAGTAAAATACCAAAGCTCTGGGCAATAGCACAGCACTTCTTCCCCGGCAAAGACCGGCATAGTTCATTTTTTACTTGGGAAGAAAAGGACATATTTATCCCCCATTTCTATGCATACATGCATCAGGCCTTTGGCCGAGTTCCAGGTGCCGCAGCAGGCAGATGTATCCCTGGGTCGGATAACACACGCCTGGACGCGCGCAGCCACCGCCACGGATCGGTGCCGGCCTCCGGTGCAGCCTATGGCAAGCACCAGTTTCCGCTTCCCTTCCGCCTTATATTGGCAGACGACTTCCTCTAAAAGAGCCGGCCACCTATCTAAAATGACGCAACACGAGGAACAATCACCAAATCCGGAGACTCCTCCAATTTGGAAAGGAGAGAAACCGGTATGCAATGAGCGGCACATATCAGATTCCTTGCAGCGTTTGAGCGCAATACAGCTTTCCGGCACCGGTCAGCCTCATCAGAAAAGCCACTTCACGCAGCTGGAATTCCTCATAGCCGCAAAACCTCCGGCTCCAGCCGTATGCCGGAGTTTGCAAAAACGCGTTCTTGAATCTGTTCAATCAGCGATAATACGTCCTCCGCCGTAGCGTTGCCCATGTTGACCACAAATCCGGCGTGCTTGGTGGACACCGCCGCGCCTCCCACGGTTAAGCCCTTGAGACCGGCCTGCTCGATGAGCGCCGCCGCATAGCCCCCGATGGGACGCTTAAAGGTAGAACCTGCCGAAGGCAGCTCCAGAGGCTGGGACGCCCGCCGCCGGGCCATGAGCTCCCGCATTTTGGACCGAATCTCCACCTCTGGCTTTGGCGAAAGCGCAAACTCTACCGATGTGACGACGCAGGGAATTTGGTTAAAGGCGCTGTGCCGATAGGAAAAGCCCTGCGCCGCCCCTTCCAGAGCTAACGCCTGACCCGCCAAGTCCAGGAATTCCGTCCGGACAGCCACCTGCTTGATCTCTCCGCCATAGGCGCCCGCATTCATATAGACACCGCCCCCCACCGTGCCTGGAATTCCGTGGGCGAACTCCAGCCCGGAAAGGCCCAGCCCCGCGGCAAACACCGCTGCCCGGGCCATGGTCACCCCGGACTGGACGCAGATTCGGGTTTCACCCACCTGCTCCATCCCCTCCAAGCAGCCCTTGGTACAGATGACCAGTCCCCTGCGTCCCTGATCCGCCGCCAGTATGTTCGTGCCAGCTCCCAATACGGCCGGTTGAACATCCCAGGCGGCGGCGGCGCGCAGCATGGCAGCCAGCTCCGCCACCGACCTGGGAAAGGCCAACATCTCGCACGGGCCTCCAATTTTGAATGAGGTATGCCGGGACAGGGGCTCTTCCAGCCGGAGATCCGCATCTGGGAACGCCTGCAGCATACGTCGCTGTAACTCCGTCATTTCCTTCATAAACGCCTCCGGGTGTGTTATCATCTTTACTATAGCATATCCCATTTGGGGATGCAAATGAATCTTTTTTGAGATACCAACGCAAAAGGAGCGGGCGGCTCTCGGGGCCTGCCTGCTCAAAATGATCACAAAATCACCTAGCAAAAGGCCAGGACGGGACGGAATCCCGTGAACGAAAACCGTGGTGGTTTTATTCCCGTTTCATCCAGCTGCTTTTCCCCTTGTGAAAAGACTACAACGGCCAAGATTTGCTGCATGGGCCTAAAATTGGAACAGGCAGCCCCTAAGGACTGCCTGCTCCGAACGAAAGGAAAGAGGATGGTATTGGCTAAGAATGGGTATAAAAGCCCTGCTGGAGGGGATGAAGCGGGTTGGTTTCCTGAGGAGTGCGGTTCCCGTCAATCGCATCTAGCCCGCCGGTCACCTCCGCCCGATTGATGCAGGTAATAATGTTACCATGACCGGTATCGCCCAGATCAAACATCTGATCCGGGATTTCCGCATCAGCGTCTCCCGGGACATACAGGTACAGCTGGTTGGTGGCGGCATCGTTCCAGTAATCATACAGGGAGAAGAAGAACATCGGCGTGCCACTCTCGCTCTGCGTATAATGGATGGAGGAGAAGTGATAGGTATAGCCCGGCATGGTGCCGTTGAGGAACATATCATGCAGCGGCGTTTTTACAAGCTCGCGGATAAAGAATACATTGTACGTGACATTGCCTTCGTCATCCACGTAATCCTGGGCAAAGACGCCGTTGGCGCCGGCCCCAATCATGTTGCCGCTTTCGTCGATATAATTCCCATACTCATCCTTGGACATGCCTGTAATTTCGTCTATGTACCACAGCCGCCCCACGTTGTCCAGCAGAACGAGGGTCGTGGTCGGCGTGTAGAAAACCTCCGTGGACATCCAATTCCCCAGATAATCCTGATAGGGATACTGCTGCTCCTCACCGTCTATGCTAGTTATCCCACAGAACACAATAGAGGTGGTGCCTTCCTCCGGAGTCACGAGGTTTCCCTGAGAGGCATTCAGGTATTGCGCCATGTCGAAGCGATGCCAGGTAAAAGCGTGTTCCTCCTCGTCATAGGAGTTTCGAATCTCCTCATCCGCCTCGTGGGTAAAGGGCTGGTCCACATATAGATAATAGTTCATGACGCCGGTGAAGTTGCCGGTGGCCTCGGAATAGGTCATGCCGAACATCACATCCCCGTCAATGGGTCCCACCATATCGGATATTACGCCAGTCTGTTTGTCAATCTCATAAATCATGCCAGCATTCCCATATTCACAAGCCCAAATGGAGCCCTTTGCCTCTGTCGTAGAGCCAATACTCAGGCCAAAACCGGTGAATTCCTCAGGCGCAGTGATGGGATTACCCAGGGTCATGGCGCTCTTTCCCTGGTCCATGGTATAGTGGTACAGGTACGAACCGTTGTTGGTGCCAATACCTCCTTGGGTCACTGAGGTAACGCCGTCTATGGTCAGGCTCAGGGATGCCACGGAGACCGCGCAGGTAGCGGTCAGGGAGGAATCCGCGGTGGAGGCCACTGTGATGATGCAAGAGCCGGTCCCGACGCCGGTGACGAGGCCGTTTTGATCTACGGTCGCAACCTCAGAATTGCTGGAGGTCCAGACAACGTCCCGCTTCTCCGTGTACCAGGGATCAAAGGTGCAGTACAGGGACGCGCTGCCTCCAACGTTTAAAGATAGGCTCCCATTGGACAGGACTGGCTTCCCGACAATGGAGGGATCCAGCAGCGGAACATTTTGATGGGACTCAGCGGCAGCCGCCTGCTCACCTAAGGGCGCAAACAGACAGGCGGTCTCGTTGGACAGTGTACCAACTCTGGTACACGCCGCAGTCTCCGGGTCCACCCGTTCCAGGGTCGCCTCCTGGGTGATCCAGCTCACCGGATAGAACCGTGCCCAGTACATCGTTTCCGTATTGTGATCCCAGGTCATGGATTGCAGGTAATCCATTTGCAAACCGGTATCACCCACCAGTTTCATAGGACCATAGCCCTCGTCAGTGTCACCCCGCGGGCTGGTTTTATAGAGCAGGGCGTTGCTGTCATTTCCGGTCTCCTGGTCCAGAGTCGTTCCCAAGATATAAAGGGTTCCGCTGTCGTTGCAGGCCAATGACAGGCCTGTGAAGCCATCCCGGCTGGAAACCCAGCTTTCCTCATAGGCCTCCACCCCGTTCTCCTCATCCGGCTCCAGGGCGATAGCGTCAATTTCCGTGCTGGAATACTCCGCGTTGTACAGCAGACCATAGAGCTTACCATCGGAATAGTTATAGGCTAAATCCTGGTACACGTTCTCCAACCGGGTAATCAGAGTCGTGTTAAGGTCCAGGGTTTCCGCAAGCAAATCTGTGTAAGGAATTGCGTGGAGTTCCCCGCTGCTGGTCTGCGCATAGATGTAGCCATCTACATACTCGGCGCACACAAATTCCTGACTGCCGGCAAACAAGGTGGACTCGTTCCGGTTCACGCCTTCGCTGAAACCCACCCAGGCATTCTGCATCGTGTCCGGGTCGTACTGGAAACCGTACAAATTGCCGTAAGCGGCTCCGTCGCCACCCAGGTTAATAGCATAGTAGGTCTCATTGCCTGCATAGTCGCAAACTGCGAGCACAGCCTTATTGCCGTATTTCGCGGTATATTGGCTCACGTCAAACGAGCCTGTGACGGCAGTCCCTTTTTGTTCCACGGGCATGTCGGGATAGAAGTAATCCGTGGCTTGATTGACCGCACCGTTGAGCAGAACCACAGCTGCAATATAGTTGTCGTCCTGCGCCCGGAAATACAGTGTTTTGCCATCCTTGCTAATTGTCAGGGCGTCTCTGCCGCCCGCTAGAGCGGGTGCTGTGTTGTCCACCGTAAAGGAATAGGACAGGCTTGCGCCGCGGCCCAGCTCGTCCCAGCGAACAGAGCCGTCCTCGTTTACATAGTAATCCGGCGCGCAGGAGAGTGAAACTGTGACCCGCGTACCCTCTGATAAGGGCATCCCGGTCTCCCTGTCCGTGTAATCCCACTCAATGCCAATTCCGTATTCCGAGGTGGTATCCACCCATTGGCCCGCCAGGTCCTGGTAGAAGCTGGAAATCAGATAATCATCAAAGTCCTCAAAGTCATCCTCGAAGTACAATTTGCCGGTATCTGCGTCCCGAACCTGAACTAAGATGTCGGCGGCGTTGCGGATTGCAGTGGGGAAGATGGCATAGAAGTTCCAAGTTCGGGAGCTGGTGCTGTTAAAGGCGTTGCGCTCCTCAAAATAATGCTGATCTCCAAGAAGACCGGAGGAAGGGGTGTAACCGCCATAGATGTTTCCGGTATAGTAGATGCCGGTGTCGTTGCCCTTTTGGCTCCAGGTCAGCACATTTTTAATTGTGGAGTCTATGTGGCTGGGCCGCTGAGCGGTACCATAAACCGTCTCCAGGAAGGACCCTGTGTCAAACATGGACGGGTCAGTCCAGTTTCCATACCAGCCCAGAAGCGGAATGGAGTGCGTCACGCCGGTAACACCCTCGGCATTGGGTACGGGCCGGGCATAAACAAAGCCCTCCACATAAAAGCCGTTGGTATAGCCAAGCGCCTTCATGTTCTCGGCTGCCTTATCCGTCACCTGGATCTGCACGGTGACCTTGGCGGAACCGTTGGCCGGAACTGTCAGCCGATCCTGGGAGACGGTATCGCCGCTAAACGTCACCACCGCGCCCAGCGCGATCATCTCATCGGCGGTGAGGTTGTGGGTTTTCGTTCCATCTTGGACCGTCAAGGTGTCCGTGGTTAGAATGGAAGCGTCCAGGTCATAGGTCAAGCCTTCATCTGTCAGATTGTATACAGAGAAAGTAAACGTCCAGCCGGCCTTCCCGTCGCCCAGCTCCGCCTTAACCTTCCCATCGCTCTGGCCGTCCACCAGAACAAAGGATTCTGCGTTTACTACGTGATTGATATTGGCCAATCCCGCGCCCTGACTCCGCACCGAATACTCCACGCCGCTGCTTACTTCCAGCAGTGGATCGGCTGTGGACATCAGAAGGGATTGGGACAGAGCACGCAGCGGCAACGCATTATTGCCTGTCAGCGTTTTGGCCTGATCCAAAAGATTGGTTTCCCGAATGTATTGGCTTGCCAGGGCCACCAGGCCGGAAACATGCGGCGTTGCCATAGAGGTGCCGGACATGTTCTTATAGGCGTCCGTTGCCGCGCCAGAACCATCCACAGAATAGATTCCGCCCCCGGGCGCGGTGAGCTCGGGCTTGATGGTCAGTCCGCCAGTAGTACCCCAGGAGGAAAAATCGCTCATGGTGGGGTGCGCCGTGTTGTCGTTATACTCCACGTCCAACACATTGGTAATGGTTGCTTTGCACAGATACTGTCCCGCAGCATCCCGGGTGGAAAGGGCGAACGCCGCCTTGGCATCGTCCAGCGTGAGTCCGCCACAGGGAATTTTCGCTTCCGAGCCGTCAATGGTAGCGCTGAGAGCACCGGGCACATTGTTATAAATTAATACGGCGGCGGCGCCGGCAAGCATTCCGTTGGTGTGCTTGGCAGAGTAGTAAACCTCGTTGCCCCGGGCAATCATTACGATTTTCCCTGTGAAGTCATATCCTGCAAAATCGTCCGGTGAGCCGCCGTAAATACGGTTGTCCGTTTGCTCCTTACCGGCAAACAAGTTGGAGGGATCTCCCAGGAACACCACATCAAGACTTGTGCCTTTTCCCTTGGGGTCCAGGGTCCTCCACTCTGCCTTCACTCCGCCATCCAGAGCCTCGATGTTGGTTTTGCGCCCCTGCTCTCCTTGGACGGTGGTGAAGACGGTGGTAGAGTTGGCAACCATGCCGATGTTGTCCACGCTGGCAATTGCCAGGGCGTTGGTATAGGTGGAGGGATCGGAAACCATCGCCGTACCAGCCTCATCGGTGTACATATGCTGGTAGGCATCGTCATGATCCGCCCAATTGCCGGAGTTGCCGCCGGCCACGCACATGACCGTGTCGGTTTGGGTAATGGCCTGCATCAAACCGTCAATGTATGCCATATCATTTTCATGGGCGGAGGTAAAGCCGGGATACGGGCTGCCCAGGGACAGATTTATCACATCGCAGCCCAGGGCCATTGCGTCTTCCGCGGCGGCCATGTAATCGCTGGAGTAGGCGCCGCCATTGACACCGAAGACCTTCATGGTGATAAGCTGGGCATCGGGTGCCGAGCCGGTCACCCCAACGGCCTGCGCAGCGGGGACGTAGATTCCATTGGTTTCCTTGTATTCCTTTAGCAGCTCCAGCAGCAGCTGAACGTCAAATGCAGAGACACTGCCGTTTCCGCTCAGGTCCGCATATGCCACACCGCTGATCTCTGCGCCTTGGACCACATAATCCATCAGCGCCTGGGCGTCGGCCTGATTGAAAATACTGTCGCCATTGAAATCGTAGAAGTTGATGTCGTCGGTTGGTATGTATGCGTTGGCGGTGGAAATACCTGCCACGTGCGAGCCGTGCTCCCCTTGGTCGTCGTGGTCATGGGTGATTTCCAGATTGCCGTCCACATAGTTAAACGCGAATGGGAGCTTGGCGTTGAGATATAAGCTTTCCGCCGTCAAGCCCTCATAGCGCTCAGCGGCATGGAGCTGACCCAACACCTTATCGATATCCGCGGCAGTCATCAGGTTCAGGGATTGAAAATATGCCTCAGCGGCCACTCCCTTTTTCTCTGCCTGTCGAGCCAGCGAGAACAGAAAACCGCCTTCGGAGAAAGACTGATGATCTGTATCGGTTCCGGTATCGATAATGGCAATGCGGGTTCCGGCCCCGGTGTATCCGGAAAGCTGCTGCACCTGATCGGCGCCAGTCATCTCCTGAGCCAGGATATTGCTGGGATTGGCGCTGGTCATGGGTTGGTACTGCGTCTCCAGATATACCGCCTGTACGCTGGACATTTGCTGGATCTCAGAGAGCTTCCCGTATTCTACCCGGACCGAAATGGAGTTGGCGACTAGCGTCAAATTCCAAACCACGTCCAGGGGTTCACCGTCCAGGACCGTCCGCGAGATTTGATTTGCCAGTCGATCCTGCGCGGATTTCAGCTTCTGGCGGTACGCGGAGACTGCTTCGCTTTCCGCAAAGCCGCCCTGCGGCTCATCCACAGCGGAAATCGCTGCTGGTTCGTCCAAAACAATTATGGCGCGGACCAGGTCCGTGTCCTGATACAAAGCGGGGGCGTTTGCATCATCGATTTGGCCCTCCGTATCTTTCCATTCTGGGGTGATACTGCTGGGATCCAGCTTTTCATAGCTCACAGGACTGGAATCTTTGCTCTGGGATGCGTATGCACTGCTCAATCCTAGGCTCAATAGCATGGAGACTGCCAGAAAAACGGCCAGCAGACGCTTCAGGCTGGAATGTTTCATACAATGTCTTCCTTTCTTATCCTAAAGTCGCAAACAAAACTGTTTACTCCATATATTGGCTGAAATTGAAAATAATCTGCGCTCCCTGGGCCCGTGTCGCCTGCGCGCGAGGTTTTAGCCCATTGCCTGTGCCAATAAGGATTTTATGGTCTGTAGCCCAAGCCATGGCCTCCTTGGCCCAACCGCTGACACTGGCTGCATCGGTAAAGGTGTTCAACGCGTCGCTGTCCGCGCTCACGTCCGCACCAACATACTTGGCGTAGCGATACAGTAGAACCGCCATCTGCTCCCGGGTTATCTTTGCATTGGGACTAAAGGTTGTAGCTGAGGTTCCCATTACAATTCCCTGCTCGGCGGCCCAGGCAACATAGCCGGCATAATAGCTGCCTTTCTTCACATCCGTAAACTTTGTGTCTGCCTCCCGATTTTCAGGTATTCCCGCCATGCGTCCCAGGACCGTCACAAACATGGCGCGGGTCATGGTGCCATTGGGAGAAAACGTGGTCTCACTGGTCCCCTTAAAATATCCTTTTTGGAAGACGTATTCCACCGCGTCATAATACCATTTGTCTGCGGTTACGTCGATAAATTTCATACCCGAATCCGGATTATGCGCCAGAACGCCTGGCAACGCGATATGGATCCCCTCCTGCTCGTTGAAGTCCTCCACGGTTGCCACGAATTCGCTTTGATTCCAATCCTTTGCGCAGGTAAAATCCAAAACAGCAATAACGCTGCCCTTTGTTATGGGTTTTTCCCCCACTGAGGCATAACCAAGCATCAATACTCCATTCTCCGTATCGGTGCTTACTACCGTGCCATTGACCTCTCCGCCGGCATAGGTCCATAGCTCGCTGTCATACTGCACGGACAACCTTCCGCTGGTGGTAGGCTGTGAGGCCTTGAACACAATGGTCACCGCGCCGCTGCTTACCGAGGTTGCGCTCACTTCCACATAGTCCGCGTCTCCTGCTGCAAAGGCGGTCAAGCTGCACACGGACAGCAGCATGATCACAGCAAGAACTCCAGATAATATTTTCCTCATAGGTTCCCTTCCTTTCTGTTATTTGGGCAACTCCGCCCGGGGTGGGTTTTGGCTGGCCGCTAAATTGCACGACTGAGGGGCATCACCTACCTATCCTGCCTTTTATTTCTGATGGCTAAGGCAAAAGAACAGCGTTTGTTCGTGCGGGATCCCTGGATGCAAACGCGTCAGAGCAACAGCCCGGCAGGCTTTCCTACCGGCCCCTTCTCTTCTTTCAAAAGCTGCCCTTTGCCGACAGCATACGGACTCAATGCATTGGAACAAAACTGGCATGCTTATCAGGATTTCGGTTATACTAAAGCTAGAAAAAGAAGCCTAATAACCACACGGCGGAGATTTCGTAGAGTATCTCAATATAAGAAAAGGCCGCATAGCCCAAAGTATTTCTAGGTCCAGCGGCCTTTGACCACTTTAATTGACGGCAATTAAACTGGACAGCTTTTCCATGTTTTCCCGCTTTAATTTCATGGAAGGATGCACGTATTTATTGAGTGTAATATTTACGTTTGCGTGACCCAGGATTTCGCTCAGGCTTTTAATATCAAAACCCAATTCTATGCTTCTGGTCGCGAAAGTATGTCGGAGCGCATGAAAATTTGCCGATGGAATTCCCGCCTTTTTTAACACATTTTTAAAATGGTTTTGCAGATTTCGGGGTTCGATTTTCTTATTCTCTGAACCAGATAATAAAAAGCAGCGACTTGCGCAAACCTGCATTTTCAAAATATCAATTAAAAAACCTGGAATTGGAATTTCTCGGATGGAGCAGGCGCTTTTCGGAGCGGTGATGACGATATGCGTTTTGGTGCCCCCTCTATCTCCTAATTTTTGCATGCGCTGCATGGTATGGCTGATGTGAATTACTTCCGTGTCAAGGTGAATGCTTTCCCATTTTAGGGCACAAAGTTCCCCAATCCGAATTCCCGTAAACAAGGCAACTAGGATTCCAGTATTTTTTAAGTTGGGATTTTCGCACAAATACCCAACCAGCTTCTCTTGCTCCTGGTGATTTAGGACTCTCATTTGCCGTTCTTTTGCATGAATGCTGATTTGCCGCAGATCACATAGGGTCAGGCCATATTTATTGGCGGCATAACGAAACACGCCCTTTAGGACGGAAAGGGTATCCGTAACCGTTTTGGCTGACAGCCCCGCATTGTTAGTACCTCCGTTTAATAACAGATGCTGCGCAAATGCCTCAATTTTGGAAAATGTGAGCTGAGCAGGCCTGCACGCTCCCAAATGCGGAAGAATATATCGCTCCACAAGATTACAGTACTTATTCCAGGACGTCTCTTTTATCCTGGGCTTCATGCTTTGCAGCCACTCAAATATTAACTGAGATAGACATTGGCTTTCCTTTGTCGGGGAACTCATTTTAGATATTGCATTTGGATGTAGCGCCTTTTCCCGTTGCAGCTTTCGTTTTACTTCCGTATAGGTCTTTCCATAGACGGAACGGTACTTGGCGGTCCCATCTAGAAGACGTGCCACAATAAAGCGTCCTTCCCAGCGCCCATCCTTACGTTTATAAATGTTTTCTCCCTTTCGTGGCATGCGCATCGTTCCTTTCTATTTGACGGTTGTGTCTGACGGCGAATCGTCAAATACACTATACTAAGCGCAAATATATTAGGAAGAACAGAGAAAATTTGTCTTTTTTTTGGAATGCCTTGACAAACTCTTCCATCATTTGTTATTATTTCAAAGTGAAATTATGGTACTTTGCGCTGTCGTATATTGAGATACTCTACGAAACTTTTCTAAATTTTTCCACCCACAATTTTCTACTATTGGTAACAAAGGTCCGGTATGGAATGCCAGATGCGCTCCATACCGGACCTCTCTAAGCCGCGTGTTCCCTTAGTAAATACAAAAATATCCTGGGAGAGCATCAATGCTTTCCCAGGATATTACTCTTTCCAATGCACTTAATCAGCCGGATTCTTCATCCTTTTTAAATAGAATGCGCCAATAGTCGTTATCTAGAATTCTGGCGGAAATGGTGAACTTATTGTTTACTGCATTTTTCATTTCGCTCACATAATCGTCCGGAATTTCCTGCCCCGTTAGACTGATTACCTCGCCGGTCTGAGAGTTATAGGTGGCCTGATCCGTTATCCAACTGCGGTTGGAAAAAACAATCAGCGGGCTGGCATCCGAAAACACATCCTGCCCCATATACAGGCGGGAGTCAAACTCCAGACCAAACAGATTCGAAAGCGTCGGCAGCAGGTCCAGAGATGAACAGGGACGCTCTACGGTCTCCGGCGTCATTCCCTTTTTGTAGATAAAGCAGGCGTTCCGGTACAGCTCAAAGTTCTCCTCCAAGTCATGCCCGGCCAACTCGCTTTGCTCGGCAACCGTGAGCCCATAGGGGTAGTGGTCCGCGGTCAGGGCAATGACCGTGCGGTCTGCAACACCGGCCTCCTCCAGCCGTTTCAGCAACAGCTCCAAAGCCCGGTCCAGCTCAATCTGGCAGGCCAAATACGCCTTTACATTGTCGCTGTACGGCTCGTCTTCCACCAACTCTTTGTTCTTCCCCGCAATATAGTTGCCGGAGAAGGTATAATTCATATGACCAGACACCGTCATATAATAAGTGTGGAACGGCTCCTTTCCCATATACTCCGCTGTGGTTTTGTCAATCATTTCAATATCGGATTCCGGCCAGGTGTTTTGAATCTCCAGCCCATTCCCCACAGCCTTGTAAATATACCCCAGGTTGGGATGGGACAGGTCCCGGTCGTAATAATCATACGTGTGGTCATGATAGGCATATGCGGAATACCCCTGATTTTTCAGCTGCATGGACATCACCAGGGGCATATATTTGTCTGAAGATCGGTAAAAGCTCCAAACACCGGACTTGGGAATTGTGCCGGTCATGGCCACATATTCTCCATCCGAGGTGGATACGCCCCAGATCGGCGTATAGAAATTTTTAAAATAAAAGCCCTCGGTTTGCAGTTTGTACAACGTGGGCGTCCGCTCCGGATCGATAGCCAAGTGGGAAAAGCCCTCCGCCGTAATGAGGATCAAATTATCGCCTTTGAACATACCGGTCTTCTCATTTTTCTCCGTGGGGGTTAAACCTGCAAAATACTGGTGCATCTCCCGAATGTCGGCGTTTTCCTCCCCCGAAATTAAGGCGTCAAAATCCAGACTCAGCACATTGAGGCCGGCGTTGGGGTCCGTGGGGGCGGTGGTGTCCGCCGTGGATTCCGATGGGTCCGTGGCATCGGTATTTGCGTTCACAGGCGGCTGCGACGGCTTGCTGGGCAGCACCAGGGAACCATCGCTGCCGCCGCCGAACCAAAGACGCTTCAAATCCACCTGAAAAGCCGTGCCCATTCCAAGCTTTGCAACAGACTCCTGCAAATCGTTGGTTTTATGATATAAATCATACGGAGACATGATATCCTTGCCGAAAAGAGGCAGACTCCAAACGGATACCAGCTGTATCACGACCATCAGAGCAGCCAGAAACAATGAGCTCTGCCAGGCGGCGCCGCCCTTAAAGCTAAAAAAGCGCTTACCGAAAATAGAGACAAACAGCACAGGAAGCAGCAAAAGCAGCAGGGACACCGCATTGGCCCCAATGGTTTGCAGAATAATTTTCCAAAACTCCATCACTTGACCGGCTTTGCCCATGGATGTCGTGGAATAGAACATGCTGAAAACCTTATAATACACCAGCTGGGAGGCATAGAGCAAAAAGACGGTTACCGTATAAATCACCGTGATGGCGTAATTTGCTTTTGGCTTAAAGTTTGTTGTCACGATAAATATGAGCAGGGCCGGCGCAATGGAAAACATCAGAATAAAAAAGAGTCCAGGACTCCAAAACCGATTGGAAATTGTACTGGCGCGTAGTATAAACTCCGCGTACACCAAAACCAGCCATTGAAACGCCAAAAGCCAAAACTGATTTCTTCGGACTTTCCGCAACGGTTCTGCTCCTTTGGCGGATTTCCTGGCGTGCCGCACTGGAACAGCAGGCGCCTCCTCTTGCCGCGACAGGTTCTGCTTCTGTACGCGGAGCTGTCTGTCCGCTCTGGGCGCTTGGGAGGCGGCCTCCTCGTAGGAGTCCTGCTGTACTTGTTCGGTTTGACTGCGCGAGTGACCCAGCAGCTCGTCCCAAAAGGGCTCTTCCTCCAGCTCTGCGTCCATGCGCTCCTCCGCCGGGGTATCCTCCAACTCTAGGTCCGTCCAGTCAGGAGCACCATTGATCTCCAATTCCCACGCCTCATCCGGCGACTGTTCCAGGTTCCCCTCTGGTTTCCGCTTGCCACCGTTTTGAAATTTTCCCTGATAACCACCCACGCTGTGTCCCTCCTACCACCGCTATTTGTCAAATATACTGTTTATTATAGAACCCCTCCGCCAATTTGCAAGGCTGAAACACGGTTTTTAAGAAAAATTATAAAAACCTGTCGAATCATGGGAAGGGATTCCTTGGTTACCTTTCCTTATCTTCACCCAAAGCAGCCGCTGGATTCCTGACAACCTATGGCAGCCCAGGGAATTCTATGCGGCTCGGAAAAAATTTTCGGCCCTACCGCTAGGAAAGGCGGCAGGCCGTTGCAACCAGCCTGCCGCATCCTAATTGTGTTATACCGACCCAGGTGCAGCTTTCGAGTCTAACCGGCAATCAGGCTGCCGGTGAGGCCGTATTTCTCCGCCAGAGTCTTCAACGTCCCGTCCCGCTCCAACTCCGCTAAAATCTCATTGAAACGGGCGGTCAAGTCGCTGTCTTTGCGCAGAGCAACGGCAAACTCCTCTGTTCCTAATTCCAAATGATCTAGGACGGCAAGCTCTGATTGCTTTTCAGCCGCGGCCAACCCCACCAGCAAATCCACCACCGCAGCATCGGCCGTTCCCGCCGTAATCGCTTCCAGCGCCTGAACCTGACTGGGCACCTGAACAGGCTGCGCACCGGGCAGGCACAAAGCAGCGGCGCTTTGCCCGGCCGACTCTGCCTCGGCCGCCAACTTGACTCCCTGGAAGGCTGCTGCGTTATCCCAGGTATCCACCGTCTGTGCTGCCACCACCACACAAGGGCGGCTGGCCAAGTAGCTTTCGGAAAAATCCAGTGCCTCGGTTAAATCTGAACGGGCCGTGAGACCGCTCCAGAGACAATCCACGGTCCCATCCGCAAGATCCTGCGTCCGGGTCTCCCAGTCCAGCGGCACAAATTCCGCCGCCACGCCCAGTCTCTCGCACAGTGCCTGCGCCAGCTCCACGTCAAACCCAGTCCAAGCTCCTTCCGCCGTCCGGCTGCTAAAGGGCGGGCATTCTGTCACCCCAACGCGCAACGTCTTAGCCTCCTGCACCTTCTGCAGGTCCTTAGTCGTCGGCGCTCTGTCCTTTTTTACGCACCCAGTGAAAATACCTATCACGAGAACAGCACACAAAGCCGCTGCAATTCTAATTTTTCTCATTCCGAACGCTCCATCATTTTGTCCTGCAGCCCCAAACATGGTTCCGGTCCGCGCCTTGGTACGAAACGAAACGCCCTACACAGGCTGCTGTATTGGATATTATACCAAACAATCTTAAAAAAGACAACCGAGCTTTCTTGACAATTTCCCCTCTCCCGGATAAACTGAGGAAAGACATGAAATATGCAAAGGGGGTTGCCCCAAATGCCCAATGTTACCGTATCCCATCTTTCTTTTACCTTTCCACAAGCGGCAGAGCCCACCCTCCGGGACATTGGCTTTGAGGTGGAGGCTGGGTCGTTGTTTTTGCTTTTAGGGCCCTCCGGAAGCGGAAAAACCACTCTGCTCAGGCTGCTGGCCGCCCCCATACAACCGGACGGGTCAAAATCCGGGTCGATTCGCATACACGGAACCGCGTCCTTTGTCCCGCAGCGGCCGGAAGTCCTTTTAACTGGCGTAAAAACCCCCAGGTCTTATCTGCAGGCCCATTTGGCCCACTTGCCTGTCGAGGCGGCAAAACGCAGACTGCAAGAGACCATTGGGCGCTTCGATCTGGCGCCTTGGCTTGACCTGCCGATGGAGCAGCTTTCCGGCGGTCAGCGTCAGCTTCTTTGCGTGGCTGGCGCGCTGTCCGCGGGCGCTCAGCTTCTGGTACTGGATGAACCCACCGCCCAGTTGGACCCCATTGCCGCAGGCGCGCTGATGAACCTACTGCGGCGGCTGTGCAGAGAACTTTGCCTGACGGTGATTTTGTCCGAGCACAGAATCGAGGAGCTGTTCCCCATGGCCGACCAGGTGGGTGTGCTCTGGGATGGGGCCCTTGTGACCCAAGGCGCGCCGCAAGCCGTGGCGCAGCATTTGCTGCAAACGCAGCAAAAAAACCACGCTTGTATGACAACCCCTGTGCGGCTCCATGCCGCCCTGTCCCTCCCTGGTCCCTGCTCCATTACAATCGGGCAGTGCAGAGCCGCCCTGGAGCGCAGCCAGCTCACTCCCGCTGCCCCGGCGCCGGACTCGCCGCACCCGCCCAAGCCCACCGTGCTGGAGCTGCGTCGGGTATGGTTCCGTTATGAAAAGAATCGTCCTGATGTCCTTCGTGAGCTCTCTTTTTCCTTGCATGAGGGAGAGATTTTTGCGGTTGTCGGCGGAAACGGCGTGGGGAAAAGCACCATGCTCGGCGTTTTGTCCGGTTCGCTCCACCCCTACAGTGGCAAGGTCTTGCTGCATGGAAAACCAATCCATAAGAATTCCGATCTCCTCCTTGTGCCGCAGGACCCGCTCCCCACTTTGGGAGATACCCCACTTCGGCAGCATTGGAATGGCTCGGAACCCCTGGTTCGGGAGATGGGTTTGGACCAACTGTTGGGCCGGAGCCCGGAACAGCTCTCTTGCGGAGAGATCCAGCGTGCTGCCATCGCGCTTGCTTTGCGGCAGGCTCCTCAAATGCTTTTGTTGGACGAGCCCACTCGGGGTATAGACCCAGGCTTCCGGGACCGCCTGGCGGAGTTGCTCCGCCGATTCGCCGGGCAGGGGCACTGTATGGTCATCGTCAGCCACGACGTAGAGTTTTGCGCAGAGGTGGCGCACCGTTGCGCTCTGCTTTTTGACGGCTCGCTAATTGCGCCCGGCGGTCCCAACGAGTTTTTCGGCGGCAACGCCGTCTATACCACCGCCTCCAACCGGATTGGCCGCCAATGGTTCCCTGACGCTGTGACCTGTACAGACCTAATCCGCCGATGCGCGGTGCAACTGACGCCATAAAAACGAGAGAGTCCGTCCAGGACTCTCTCTAGACTGTCGAAAAAAACCTACGGGGTTTTCGACAAAAAACTTGCAGGCTGCTACATGCACGAGCTGCGCGACTGCGTCGCATAACTCGTACACTTGCAGCCTGATCAGTATTTTCCGCCACGCACCTGTCGCGGCGGAAAAGAATCTGTATTTTTTTGCCGCCTGCGGGCGGTGAACTCTGCGAGACTTTTTTGATACGCTGGAGCGCGTCCGGCTAGGACTCTCCCATATATGCCAGCGGCCGCACGGAAATCTGATAGCGGACTGTACCCGCCATTGTCTGCTCCACCGTTACGGTATACAACACGTCTAGCTTCCCGCCGTCCTCAGACAAATCTGCGCGAATGCGTTTGGCACAGACACAGATCATTAGTGCCCCCACGTCCAACTGGTAGAGGGAATCGTGCCGGACGCCCTCCTCAAAAATCATCTCGGACTGTACCGTTCCGGTTCGGGACAAAACCACATAGCCTGGCCGAACTCGGAACATGGTGGTGGTTCCCTGTAGGCCTGTTAAATCGCTCTCCTCATAGGAAAGCTGCCAGGCCCCGTCCCCCATGGACTCCAAGATTCCTTCTGTTACCAGCTCTATCACTTCCGGCTCCTGGCCTTCATAGCGCTGCTCTCCCCGAATGGTCAGCATCACATCCTGGCGCATGTTGGTTACTCCGTATCTGACGCCAGTGCAATCAGTTGGTCCAGAAGCTCCGAATAGGGAATCCCACTGGCGGCAAAAAGCTTTGGATACATGGAAATTGAAGTAAAGCCAGGCATTGTATTGATCTCATTAAATACAACGTCCCCTTCCTGACGGGTCACAAAGAAATCCACACGAGCCAAGCCCCGACAGCCAATCGCCCTATAAATCCGGACCGCCGCCTCTCGAATGGCCTCCTCCGCTGCCTCTGGGATACGGGCCGGGATATAAGTCGTAGCCGTGTCCGACAGGTACTTCGCCTCATAGTCGTAGAATTCCACACCAGAGACAATTTCTCCACAGATAGACGCGACCGGATTGTCGTTGCCCATTACAGCGACTTCAACTTCCTGGCCATTGACAAACTCCTCGACCAAAATTTTTTGATCGTATTTGGCTGCGAGCTCCAGCGCTTCTTGCAGCCCCCGGCGGTCCCTCACCTTGGAAACGCCGACGGAGGAGCCGGTCCCGGCGGGCTTGACGAAAAGCGGGTAGGAGAACCGTTGTTCGACCCGGTTTAAAACCGACTCCATTTTTCCGTCCAATTCCTTGCTCCAGACCAAAAGCCACGCTGCCTGCCGCACACCCACCTGATCGGCCACCAGCTTCGTCAGCGTCTTGTCCATCGCCACAGCGGAGGCCGGTACGTGCGAACCGACAAACGGAATTCCCGCCAGCTGCAGCAGCCCCTGCATCGCGCCGTCCTCTCCATTTTCTCCATGCAGCACGGGAAACACCACGTCAATGCGCTCGCGCACCACACAATCTCCTTCAAAGGTCAGCAGGCCCTGACCCCGTACGGGAGAAATCGCCGCCCTGCGGTTGTCCGGATAGGACTCCCAGGCGCCGGACGGCAGCATGCTGTAATCATCGCCGGTAAAATGAATCCAATCCCCGCGCTTGGTGATTCCCACCGGAAATAAATTGTATTTTGATTGGTCAATGTTGTTTAAGACGGATTCTGCGGAGCGGCACGACACCTCATGCTCCGGAGAAACTCCTCCAAACAGGATACAGACGCTTAACTTTCGCAACACAAACGCCTCTTTTCTCATGTGGAAATTTTTACTGTTATACTATACGCTACGGTTTTCTGGAAAACAAGCCCTATTTTTATTCTGCTTTATTTTTTCCTATGGAATTCTCTGCGTCATATGCTATAATAGGAAAAATACCCGAAAGCGAACCGCCGCAAGAAGCCGCGCCCTGGGCGGCGCGGCATCTGCGCGCTCTGCCGCCCTGAATTTTAGGATATGCAGCTATTTGGCGTTTGGTTCCTGCAGGCGGCGGATTACTAACTTCTGGCAAAGGAGGCAGCTTTATGCAAATCGAGATGAGCAATAAAGAGTTTCGAAGGCTGCTGGATTTGGTGTACATCGGGAACTGGGTGCTGAACTCCACCCGGGGCGAGGATCGGTTTCAGGAATACGATCATTTGGAGAGCAAGCTCTTCGGCCTGTGCAGGAAGAGCGGAATGGACGCCCTGGTGGAAAACTGGCAGGGGGTGCCGGTTCCCTCTCAGGCCTATGCCGAAGGCGGTATCCATGAGGCCATTTCATACTACGAAGACAATGTTTTTTACGAGATTCTGGCGGAAGAGCTGAGCCGGCGGGATATGGATTATGTGGATATCACAGACGAAAACTACGACGAAATCGTGCAGCGAATGGACAACTATATGGACGAGTTCGAGGTCTCCGGCGTAGACCATTTGGTATTGGAGGAAGATTAGGCCGCAGTAACGAAGAATATTTATACGGAAAGGAATGAGTATTTTGGACGAAGTACTGCAGTTTCTTAAGGAGAATCCCACCTATTTTTTGGCCACCTGCGAGGGCGACCAGCCCAGGGTCCGCCCGTTTGGTACCATCTGTCGGTTTAATAATCGTTTGTATTTTCAGACCGGACACATCAAAAGCGTTTACGCCCAGGTCATCCTCAATCCCAAAATCGAGTTATGCTGTATGGCGGCCGACGGCGGCCGTTGGCTTCGCATTGCCGCCACCGCGGTGCGGGACGACAGTCTGGAATCCAGGACGGCTGTTCTGAAGGAATATCCCGATTTGGCGTCCATGTACGCGCCAGACGATGGAAATACGGAGGTCTTTTACCTGCAGGACGCCACCGCCACCTTTTATTCCTTTATAGAGGCGCCTAAAACGCTCCACTTATAAGAAGAACACCAAGCCGCCGGGCCCTGCTGGCCCGGCGGCTTCTTTCGAGTAGATGCTGCCCTAGAATTTTTACTTCTGCCGGTCTCATTGAACAGCGGTTCTGCCGCTCCACCACCGCTCTGACTTACTTAAAAACATACCTACAGCCAACAAATCTGCGCAGCCACCAGGGCTCAGATTCCTGGCGATCATAGCCCGGTCCATCTCCTCCAAAGCCACTATAAATTGCTCCGGAGGAACAAATAAAATTTTCTGCGCCCATTGCCTGGCAAAGGTCAATCCCGTCGGACCACCCCGGTATAAAAGATTGGTATCGTCGCAGGCCAAGATCAAGCGCATCAGGACTCGGGAACCACTCTCTCCCGCCTGCAAACGCTGCCAGGCCAGCTTCCCATGGGGGATTCCGGCCTCTGCCTCCCCCCGTGCGCCGGAGGCGCCTAAGGACGCTCGAACCGCGCCGCCGTGGGTTTCCCAGGATGCCGGCGCGCCGGATTTTGCCAGCCGCGCCACCGCCGCAAACAGGTCTTCGCCCCGGGCCATACAGGCACCCAGGGAGGCGGTGGCTAGCCCAAGCAGGTACAAAGCGCCTTTGTGTGTGTTGACACCGCCGGTTTTTTCCAGCATGCAAGCCTCAGCCCTTCTGCCCTCTGCTTGAAGCATGGGCATGCAGTCCCGTTCCCTGGCGCCCAAACAAAAGGCAGTGCGAAACCAGGGCAGCAGGCTGCGGGCGCTTTCCTCCAGCAGCGGCAGGTCCATATCCTGATGCGCTCCGCAGGTATTCCGATCCACTAGACCTGGCTTCGGCGTTAAATTTGCCTCCTCCAAAAGCGCCTCCACCGCCCAGGCCGCCACTTCCTCCGCAGCCGCCGAGGCCAGCAGACGGTTGGTCTGCTCCTGCAACGCAGGCAAACCATGGGCCCGGCTTCGCGCGCAGACAGCAGCCGCATTTTCACACAAAAGGCATTTGCGGGGCGATTTCCTGGACAGTTTCACCCCTTTGGGGGCTATCACATCTAGATCCAGCAACCGGCTCTCCGGATAAGCCGTTTCTAATTGCATACAAAAGGACTTTAACACTTCCGCATTTTGATCCCAGACGAAAAAACCGGCGCTTCCGGCGGTTTCCCGGCTGTATTCCGAAGCGATCGGCAACCCCAATTGAGCGCGCAGGGCCTTCGCCGTCCGTTCAAACAAAAATTCCGTCAAACCGGTCCGCTTCACAGGGCCTGGGATATTGAGCGTCAGGCAAACCACGGGCCGGTTCCAAAGCGATAAAAGCCGCAGCTGTATTTCCTGCCGCCGGTCCCGAGCCGCCAGGACGTCCTCCAAGCTTGCCTGTGCAAAGAGCTCCTCCATCAGGCCTCGTTCAAATCCACGCCCAGGCAGCCGAGTCGTTCCATGATTTCCAAGGAGTCCTCTCCGACGCACCCAACGATCAAATACCGCTTGTTGAAATGGTCCAAAAGAAACCGCTTTACCAGATGAAAGCCGACCACGTGGCCTGTACTGGGCACATGCGTGCGCGGTCCTGTACAAACATGTAGGGTGCCGCCAATTGCAATATGTCCCTCGTCTACGTAATCCACTGGCAAGTCCTGGTCGATGAGTTCCAGAATCCGGCGCTCCAGCTCCTCCAGGTTCAGGTCCGGCTTGGTTTCCGGAAACGCCAATATAAAGCCATGGTGAATATCATCGTGCTCTGCCCGATCCCGCTCCTGGGGACTCATACAAAACTCGCACAAGTCCTCCGCCGTATGGGCCATGAGCCGGTATTTCAGCGACTCCTGCACCGTCTGGCTGATGCTCTCCGGAAACGGGCCGAAGGGGTTGGGTCGGGTGACCAGAATCTCATCCCCCATCCCAATCAGCAAATTGGCATTGGTGGGAAGGAATGGGTAAATCAGGTCAAAATGCTCCACGACCACACGTTTGCCCCGGCGGACGGCCCGCATGATGGCCTCCGCCAGCTCATGGGGCTGGGTAAAGCCCATTTCAAACCGGATGTCCACATGATAGGTATGCGGCGCAAAAAAACCGGTCTCATTGTCCTGGTCTAAGATGGGAAGCGGGCGCACGTTCACGCCGTCGTCATCGTTGGTAAGCTCCAGCCCAGGGAACATGCCTCGAATCAGGACGCTCTTGCCAGAGCCACTGTCTCCAATCACCCCAATGAGCTTGTCGAACGGGCTCAGATACATCTGCGCAATCTGGATGCCCAGGTCATAAATCCGATTCCTGCCCCGCGGGGCATAAAAGGAGCTGAAAATATGACTTTTTTGCATTCTGCCGGAGTATGACATGACTGATCCTCCTATTCTGGAATATAACCCAGCGTTTTTATATATTGATAGGTTGTTTCAGGCAGCAACGCTTCTACCTCTCGCCAGCGGCCCTGCGTGAGGCAGGCCCGAACCCGGCTGGCGCTGACCGGCCCGTCTGCCAGCATCAAGCGAGGGATCTGCTCCACCTGCACCCCCCGAGGCGGCAGATACGTTTGCAGAGCCCGGTTATATGCTGCCGTGACCGGGTCCAAAGGCTCGGTTCCCACAAACCGCTTTTGGATTCCAAGTGCCGGCACAAATCTGGCGGCGAATATCTCCAAGTCCAGTTGACAGCTAATTTCGCCCCCCTTGGCTTTTTCCTTTAAAAAATAGGTTGGGAACGTGGCGGAGGAAATCAGGTACCCTTCCGTTGGGTGAACGGACACGTTTGGAAAGCCCTGGCACCCCAAGCGAACCATGTTGAAGCGGTCTGCCGCGGTAAACGCGGCCTTTTCCTCCGAAAGCACGAATACATACAGCCAGTCACACTGGGCGCTGGCCTTCTCGAGCAGGTATTGGTGACCTAGGGTAAAGGGGTCGCAATTGGCCACCACCGCGCCAGCAGCGCCACTGTGCCGGGGCAGCGACTTTAGATATCGGTGCAGTCCCCCCCGCTCACTCTCCATCAACAGTGCCTCCGTCGTAGCTGCCACCGGGAAAAAGCTGAGACTGCGGAATAGGGTCTCGTTTTGGGGCTTCGTATATAGGAATAAATGTTTGACTCCTCGGGCAAAAGCCTCCCGGCGCAGCTCTGTCAGAACCTTCTCCGCCAGCCCCTCACCCTGCCGCGCCGGGTCTACGGCGATGCACTTGCAAATTGCGCCGTCCAGGGATCCGGTGGCCACCACTCGGCCGCTTTCTAAAATACAGACCGTGTATTGGACCTCCGGGTCCAGGGCCAGGCTCTGCCGGGTCAGGAATGTGGAAACAGCCGATTTCAGGCCGTCATCCATGGACGGTCCACAAATGATTTCCATCTAGAGAAAACACCCCGCTCTCACCTTTAATTCCAGTATACAGGAATTTGGTCCGGTTGCAACAGGAAAAAGGCGAAAATATCTGTTGAAAAAGCGGGAAGTATATTGTACAATACTTACAAAACCGAATATTACCCTGAAAACTTTCTTAGGAGGATTACCACATGCCTGAGATACTTCAGCGCGCTACTGCCGGCACCATGGAATCAAGCGACGTTTATGTGGAAATCGAACCAAATGACAACGGCCTGGAGATCCATCTGGAATCGGTGGTCCTACAGCAATTCGGCGAGGACATCGAACAGTCGGTCCGAGCCGTTTTCTTGCGGTTTGGGATCCAGAATGCAAAAATCAGCCTGGTGGATCGTGGTGCTCTGGATTGTGTGATACGAGCCCGGGTGGAGACCGCGATCCGCCGGGGAAAGGGGGATATATCGTGATCCGCTCCCTTTTGTTTTTGCCTGGGAATACACCAAACATTTTAATAAACGGGGATGCTCTAGGCGCAGACGCCGTGATTCTGGACCTGGAGGACGCCGTATCGCCAAGGGAAAAGGATGCAGCCCGTATTCTGGTGCGAAATGCGATGCAGGAAATGGGCTTTCAATGCCAGGTGGTCGTCCGTATCAACGCGTTGGACACCGACCTCTGGGCGCGCGACCTGGAAGAAATTATCCCCTGTCAGCCTATGGCAATTATGCCGCCGAAAACCGCCGGGGCCGCGGACGTGGAGACGCTTGACCGGGCTATTACCCGCTTGGAGTCTAAGCATAAAATTGCTGCAGGTTCAATCCGGCTGATACCCCTGCTGGAGACAGCGCTAGGTGTGGAGAATGCCTACGCCATTGCCAGCGCCAGCTCCAGGGTGCAGGGTCTGTTTCTGGGTGGCGAGGACTTGACGGCAGACTTGCGCTGTCAGCGTACCAAGGAGGGGCGGGAGATCGACTACGCCAGACACCGCGTGATCAACGCGGCCCGGGCCGCCGGCGTGGCGGCTTTTGATACGCCATTCACAGACGTCAACGACGACGATGGTATACAGCAAGATGCACTATTGGCCAAAAGTTTGGGCTTTACGGGGAAGGCCGCCATTTCCCCCCGCCACGTTGGGGCGATCAATCAAGTCTTCTCCCCGACTCCGGCGGAAGTCGCCTATGCGCAGGAAGTCATGGCGATCATTGCAGAAGCAAAGGCGCAGGGCCGGGGCGCAATTTCCCTCCATGGAAAGATGGTAGACGCGCCCATTGTGACCAGGGCCCGGCAAACCCTGGAGGCCGCGAACATCCTAGGTATGATTGGAGGGCAGCCCAATGGAAAGTAAATTGGTATCCTCCCTGCGGGATGCGATTGCCCTGTCTGGACTCCGAGACGGAATGACCGTGTCTTTCCACCACCACCTGCGAAACGGCGACTTTGTGCTCAACCGTGTTCTCGATGAGGTGGCGGCGTTGGGGATTCGAAATTTGACTGTAAACGCCAGCTCTTTGTTTGACGTACATCTTCCCTTACTGGAACATATGCGCAGCGGCGTCGTCACCAAGCTTCTGACGGATTATGTGTCCGGTGGCATAGGGCGCTATTTGTCCCATGGAATTTTACAGGAGCCTGTGGAATTTCGCTCTCATGGCACCCGGGCAGCGGACATCGCGCTGGGGCGGACTCCCATCGACGTGGCGTTTGTCGCGGCGCCTGCGGCGGATTGCAGGGGCAACTGCTCCGGAAAATTCGGTAAATCCGCTTGCGGAAGCTTGGGCTATGCGATTCCAGACGCCATGTTCGCGAAAAAGGTCATTATCATTACGGATAGCCTGATGCCGTACCCCCTAGCTGATTGGGCTATCTCAGAAGAGTATGTGGACTATGTGGTGCAAATTGATTCCATCGGTGACCCGAAGGGGATTTTGTCCGGCACCACCAAAATTACCCGGGATCCGGTGGGCCTGGTCATGGCGGATCTGGCAGCCCGCGTGATTCAAGCCTCAGGGCTTCTGATGGATGGATTTTCGTTCCAGACGGGGGCCGGCGGCGCATCCTTAGCAGCCGCAGCGTCTCTGAAAAAAATTATGCTGCAGCAAGGGATTCGTGGCAGCTTCGCCTTGGGCGGCATCACCGGATACTTGGTGCAGATGCTCCAGGCCGGCTGTTTCCAGCAACTTCTGGACGTACAGTGCTTTGACTTGGACGCAGTGGCTTCCATACGAGACAACCCCAAGCATCGGGAAATCTCCGCCGGGCATTATGCAGGTCCGGGGACCCGAGGCGCCGTTGTCGACAGCCTGGATGTGGTAATTTTAGGCGCCACAGAAATCGACACCGCCTTTAATGTTAACGTGCATACGGATTCCAACGGCTGCCTGATGGGTGGAGCCGGCGGTCATACGGACGCGGCGGCCGGCGCCAAACTTACCATGATTTTGGCTCCCCTTTCCCGGGCGAGGCTGCCCATCGTAACGGACCGCGTCACCTGCATTTCCACCCCGGGCAGCAGCATCGACGTGCTGGTTACCCAGCGGGGTGTTGCGGTCAATCCCAATCGCCCGGAGCTGCGGGAGCGGCTCTTGGCCGCCGGGCTTCCGGTGGCGGATATCCGGACACTGCAGCAAACCGCCGAGGGCATCACCGGCAAGCCACAGAGCATTCAGTTGGGCGACCGGGTGGTGGCAAGGGTCCTGGGGCGTGACGGCAGAGTGCAGGACACCATCCGCTGCCTGCCGGATGAATTGTAATTTTTGGACTTTTAGATTGACAGCACTGAAAAAACAGAGTATAGTACATATTGAAATTGCATAATCGAATATTTGCTGGTTTTTTATGCAGCAAAACACGAGATCGGAGTGGATAGCTTATGCAGCGTAAGAAAGTGTTGGTCATGGGCGTCATTGGCGCGGATGTCCACGCAGTCGGCAACCGGATTCTTTATCAGGCCTTTACGGAGGCCGGCTTCGACGTCATCAATTTGGGCGTCATGGTGTCTCAGGAGGAGTATATTGCCGCGGCCATCGAATCCAAGGCGGACGCCATCGTAGTCTCCTCCTTGTATGGGCAAGGAGAGCTGGATTGCCGGGGCATGCGGGAAAAATGTGATGAGGCTGGACTGACAGGAATTCCCCTGCTGGTAGGCGGAAACATTGTCATTGGCAAGCAGAAATTTGAAGACGTTGAGCGTCGGTTTCACGCCATGGGATTCGACCGGGCCTTTCCTCCCGGAACTATGCCGGAAGTAACCATCGAAGCCCTGCGGGAAATTTTACATATGGAAGACGAGACAGGCGGTGTTGACCATGACCCCCATTCTACTGATTGATTTTGGCAGCACCTACACCAAAGTCACTGCCATTGACCTGGATACGGCGCGGCTTCTGGGTACGGCCGCCGCGTTTACCACGGTAAGCACCGATATTATGGATGGACTGGACCAAGCCTTGGCTCAATTGGAGCGGCAAACCGGTCCCCTGTCGTTTTCCGCCCGGTACGCCTGCTCTTCCGCTGCTGGCGGACTGCGAATGGTGGCCTCCGGCTTGGTTCCGGAGCTGACCGCGGAGGCGGCCCGGCAGGCCAGTCTGGGCGCGGGCGCGAAGGTTCTCAAAGTCTATTCCTTCCAGCTGACCGAGGAGGATGCGGCGGAAATCCAGGCTCTAAATCCGGATATTTTCCTTTTGGTCGGCGGTACCGACGGGGGCAACACTGACTGTATCTTACATAACGCGGCGGTCTTGGCCTCTATCGCGGGAGACTTCCCCATTGTCATCGCGGGGAACCGTTCCGCCGCACGGCAGTGCCAGAAGATTTTGGCCGGTCGGGAGGTCCATGTCTGCGAAAACGTGATGCCCCGCTTTGGGGTCCTGAACATCGCTCCCGCGCAGCAGGAAATCCGGGAGGTATTCCTCCGGCGCATCATTCAGGCCAAGGGGCTGTCCAAGGCAAACTCCCTGATTTCCGGTATTTTAATGCCCACACCTTCCGCCGTGATGCAGGCCATCGAACTGTTGGCCTGCGGCCGGGAAGAGGAGCCGGGCATCGGAGAGCTCTTGGCGGTGGACGTGGGCGGTGCTACCACAGACGTGTATTCCGTGTCCGACGGAACGCCCAGCCATGCCAACACCGTGTGCAAAGGTCTGCCGGAACCTTTTGTAAAGCGGACCGTGGAAGGCGACATTGGTATGCGCTACAGCATCCACGGTATTGTGGAAGCTGCCGGCCTGCGCCGGGTCAGCCAGCTTGCCGGGATTCCGGAGGAACGTACCCGGGAGCTTGTGGCGTATCTTCGCTCTCACACCGATGTCACACCGGGCGGAGACCCGGAGCTGGAGGCTCTGGACCGGGCTCTGGCCGGCCTGGCTATTGAAACAGCAGTCGGCCGGCATGCCGGCACCATAGAAGAGACCTATACCCTGATGGGATTGACCTATGTCCAGTCCGGCAAGGATCTGACTGCTGTTCAGAATCTGGTGGTTACAGGCGGAAGTCTGATCCATACCCAGCAAACAGCAGAAATCGCGTCTTACGCTTTGTATAATCCCAAATCCCCCATGTCCCTGCGTCCCAAGCACGCCCAGGTTTTGGTGGATCGGAACTATATTCTCTCCGCGATGGGTCTGCTAGCTGCCAATCACCCGACATGCGCTTTGCGAATCATGAAAAAGGAGATAATGGTTGATGGAGATTCAAAATAAGAAACTCCCTGAGGACATATTTCAACGAATCCGCTCCGAAGTACTCGCCCAATGGCCCACCGGACGGGAAGTTAACCTGGAAGAAGCCTATGCATTTCATAAGGCCCTTCCAAAGGAACAGATTTTTTCCAATAAGCTGATCGCTGCGAAGACCAGTCAGACCACATTGGTGCAACCCCGGGCCGGCGTGCCGGTCATCGATGAGCACATCAAGCTCTTGCAGTTTCTGCAAGATGAAGGCGAAGCCGATTTGCTTCCCACCACCATCGACAGCTACACCCGCCAAAACCGGTATGAAGAGGCGGAGAACGGAATTCGGGAGTCCCTACGACTGGGCCGCGCCATGCTCAACGGCTTCCCGGCTGTGAACCACGGCGTATCCGGGTGCCGGGCCGTGGTGGAGAGCGTGAAGGTCCCGCTGCAGGTGCGGCACGGAACGCCGGATGCCAGACTGCTGACGGAAATCGCCTATGCCGGCGGCTTTACCAGTTACGAAGGCGGCGGTATTTCCTATAACTTGCCCTACTGCAAGAGCATTCCCCTGGAGCGGACCATTCAGGACTGGCAGTATGTGGACCGGCTCACCGGACTCTACGAGGAAAACGGCGTCTCCATTAACCGGGAGCCCTACGGCCCCCTCACCGGCACCTTGGTCCCGCCCTGCATCTCCCACGCTGTGGCAATCATCGAGGCGCTGCTGGCTGCGGAGCAAGGGGTGAAAAACATCACGGTGGGATACGGGCAGTGCGGCAATCTGATTCAGGACGTGGCCGCCATCCAGACCCTGGAGGACTTGACGGAGGAATATCTCCGGAAATATGGGTATGGCGACGTAGTCGTCACTACGGTGCTTCACCAGTGGATGGGCGGCTTCCCAGCGGACGAGGCAAAGGCCTTCGGCGTCATCTCCTTGGGCAGCACCATAGCCGCTCTGTCCAAGGCCACCAAAGTAATTGTAAAAACCCCCCACGAGGCCATTGGCATCCCTACAAAGGAGGCCAACGCCTCCGGGCTGCGCTGCACCAAGCAGGTCGTCAATATGCTGGCGGACCAGAATTTTGGCAACGCAAATCTGGAGGAAGAAAAAGAGATCATTCGCCAAGAGACCCGTTGCATCGTGGATAAATGCTTCGAGTTGGGCCAGGGCGATATTGCTTTGGGCGTGTGCCGCGGCGTCAAGGCCGGCGTTTTGGACGTCCCCTTCGCCCCCTGTCGCGCCAATGCAGGACTTCTACTTCCCGCGCGGGATAACGAGGGCGCCGTACGAATCCTCAACATGGGGAACTTGCCCTTTACCAAGGAGTTAAAGGATTTCCATACCAACAAAATTGCCCAGCGGGCAGCGGCGGAGAAACGGAAGGTCTCCTTCCAAATGGTCATTGACGACGTATACGCCATTGGCAAGGGGCGGCTTGTGGGTCGGCCCAGATATTAATAGGAGGCAGCAGTGATGAAAATTGTAGATGTCATTTGTGCGCCTGGCCGTACCGGATTCTATTTTGACGACCAGCGGGCCATTAAAGGCGGCGCTGGCCATGATGGGATGTTTTATACCGGTACGCCAGTGACGGAGGGCTTCCAGTCCGTACGGCAAGCCGGCGAGTCCATCTCCGTCATGCTGGTGCTGGAGGATGGTCAAATTGGCTGGGGAGATTGTGCCGCCGTTCAGTACAGCGGCGCGGGCGGACGGGATCCCCTGTTCCTAGCCAAAGACTTCATTCCTCTTATTGATGCGTATATCAAGCCTGTTTTGGTGGGCCGGGAAGCCGATTCCTTTCAAACGCTGTGCCGGGACATGGAAGCGATTACCATCCAGGGGCGCCGCTTGCATACCGCCCTGCGCTACGGCCTGTCCCAAGCGATTTTGGATGCCGTGGCAAAGGCAACATCCCGGATGATGTGCGAAGTGGTGGCCGATGAGTACGGCTGTTCCGTGGCGACAGCCCCCATCCCCATCTTCACCCAATCAGGCGACGACCGCTACAGCAACGCAGACAAAATGATTATTAAGGGCGCGCAGGTTCTTCCTCACGGTTTGATCAACAATGTGGAGGAAAAGCTGGGACTTAAGGGAGAGAAACTGGCCGACTATGTGGCCTGGCTCAGAAATCGGATCCTGGAGAAACGGCTGGACCCCCATTATGCGCCCGTCCTTCATATCGATGTCTATGGCACCATCGGCGTTCTGTTTGGAAATCACAACTATGCCGCCATGGCCGACTACTTGGCCAAGCTGGAGGAGCTGGCAAGGCCCTTCCACCTGCGCATTGAGGGCCCCATGGACTGTGACAGTGACCGCCAAGCCCAGCTAACGGCATTGGCCGGTTTGACAGCAGAGCTGGACCGCCGGGGCATTCAGGTCGAGCTGGTTGCCGACGAATGGTGCAATACCCTGGAGGATATCAAGCTGTTTGCCGACAATCGGGCCGGCCACATGGTCCAGATTAAGACACCGGATTTGGGCGGCATTAACAACACAATTGAAGCCGTGCTTTATTGCAAAGCCCGGGGTATCGGCGCTTATCAGGGCGGCACCTGTAACGAGACGGACCGTAGCGCCCAGGTCTGTGTGCACTGCGCCATGGCCACGCAGCCGGTTCAAATTTTGGCGAAGCCCGGCATGGGCGTGGACGAGGGCTATATGATCGTTTACAATGAAATGCAGCGGATCTTGGCGCTGCGGAAATCACGGGAAAACCGGGCAAACTAATCCGGCGATGCTATCAAATCCACCAGCCAAAGGAGTTCTCTCATATGCCAATTCAAGTTCACAGTGAAATTGCACCCCTGCGGCGGGTGCTGCTCCATCGCCCCGGTCAGGAGCTGGAGCACTTGGTGCCCGGCTCTTTGGAACGGTTGCTCTTTGACGATATTCCATATCTAAAGGGCGCGCAATTAGAGCATGATCGTTTTGCACAGGTATTACGGGATAACGGCGTAGAGGTTGTATACCTTTCTCAGCTTACGGCGGAGACGTTATCTCAGGACGAGACCTTAAAAGAGGCGTTCATCCACGACTTTGTTCATAAAAGCGGCTGTGTTGCCCACCGGTATCGCAAGGAACTACAAGATTATCTCAGCGGAATTACCAATGTGCATGAGATGGTGCTGCAAACCATGGCCGGGATCCCCTTTTCCGACCTGACGCTGGAGTATCCGGAATCCCTGACCGCCCTGCTGCACGGCACCTCCGACTTCGCCCTGGAGCCAATCCCCAACCTGTATTTCACCCGGGATCCGTTCGCCTCCATCGGCTGCGGCGCCGCATTGCATCATATGTACTCCGACACGCGGCGCCGGGAAACCCTTTACGGCAGCTACATCCTCCGGTATCACCGGGACTATGCCGGGCAGGTCCCGCTGTACTACGCCCCGGACCTTCCCTACGCCCTGGAGGGCGGGGATATCATGAATCTCTCCGAGTCCGTGCTGGCTGTTGGCATCTCCCAGCGCACCATGCCGGAGGCCATCGAACGGCTGGCAAAGAATATTTTCGACAGCGATTCCTCCCAGATCCAGACAATTTTAGCCTTGAGCATTCCCAGCAAGCGGGCCTTCATGCACCTGGATACCGTTTTGACCCAGGTGGATGTGGACAAATTCGTGGTCCATCCCGCCATTCTGCCGATCCTGGAAACTTTTGAGGTCCGGCGCGGTCCCAAAGGCCAACTGGTGGCGCGGCAGCTACAAACCGGTCTGGCGGAAACTCTGGCCCATTATCTTGAGCTGGAGCAAGTAACGCTGATTCAATGCGGCGGCCAGGACCAAATTGCGGCACAGCGGGAGCAGTGGAACGACGGCTCCAACACCCTTTGCATCCGGCCTGGCGTGGTCATTGCCTATGACCGGAACTATATCACCAATCAGATTCTGGAAGACCACGGCATCACCGTGTTGAAAATTCCCAGCGGGGAACTCTCCCGGGGTCGCGGCGGCCCCCGTTGTATGAGTATGCCTCTGATTCGCGACACCAAACTCTAAGAAAGAAAGGAAATCTGCCATGCCTGTCAATCTTCGGGGAAGAAGCTATCTGAAGCTCCTGGACTTTACACCCGCCCAGATTCGCTATTTGCTGGACCTGAGCAAGGACTTTAAACAAATGAAACGCAGCGGCGCGCCTCATCGTTATCTGGAGGGAAAAAACATCGTCCTGCTGTTTGAGAAAACCTCCACCAGAACCCGCTGCTCCTTTGAAGTAGCCGGACGCGATCTAGGGCTGGGCGTGACCTATCTGGATCCCGGCAGCTCTCAAATGGGAAAAAAGGAATCCATTGCAGACACTGCCCGTGTTTTAGGCCGGATGTACGACGGCATCGAATACCGCGGATACAGCCAAAGGACTGTGGAGGATTTGGCTAAATACGCTGGCGTTCCCGTATGGAACGGCCTCACCGACGAATTCCATCCCACGCAAATGCTGGCGGATTTGCTCACCATCGAGGAGCATTTTGGTTATCTAAAGGGAATTCGCTTTACCTACATGGGCGACGCGCGGAACAATATGGGCAATTCGCTCATGGTGGCCTGCGCCAAAATGGGCCTTCATTTCACCGCCTGCGCGCCCAAGGAGCTCTTCCCCGCCGAGGAGTTGGTGGAAGAGTGCAGAAAAATCGCCCAGGAAACCGGCGCTAGCATCCGGCTAACGGAAGACGTGAAGGAAGGTACGGCGGACGCCGACGTACTGTACACGGATATTTGGGTATCCATGGGCGAACCGGACGAGGTTTGGGAATCCCGAATTCACCTGCTGAAGCCGTATCAGGTGAATGCCGCCGCCATGGCCAATGCAAAGCCCTCCGCCATTTTCATGCACTGCCTGCCCTCCTTCCACGATACCAACACCACCATCGGCGCACAAATTGCGGAAAAATACGGTATCTCTGAAATGGAGGTCACAGACGAGGTCTTCGAAGCCAAACAGTCGTTGGTTTTTGACGAAGCGGAAAACCGGATGCATACCATAAAGGCTGTAATTTACGCGACACTTTGCTAAGTGACGTCTTCTGTCAAACCAAGGGCGCAGAGCAAAAGCTCTGCGCCCTTGGTTTTTAATTACCGTAGGGAGGAAAACAGGTCGTTCCATGCTTCGCTCATAGTCGGATGCGTAAAGATCGCATCTCGCAGGACCGTATAGGGAAGCCCCTGGTCCATCATGAGCTTGGCCTGGTTAATCATCTCATGAGACTCTGCACAAAATAGGTGCACGCCCAAAAGCCGGTCCGTTTTCGCATCCACAACAGCCTTAAGCAGACCGGTGGTCTGGCGCAAAATTTTCGCCTTAGGTATCGCCGCGGCTGGAAGCACAGCGAGCTTCACTGCATAGCCCCTTGTCCTGGCCTCCTCCTCCGTTAGCCCCACGCGGGAGAGAGGCGGATCCAGAAATACGCTGTAGGGCACCACGCCCCGGTTTTGCAGGGTACGCGCGCCGTCACCGAATAGCTGAGACTTCACAATTCGGCTATCGTCCAGGGAAAGATAGGTAAACTGCTGCCCGCCTGTGACATCGCCTATGGCCCAAATATGCGGCACGGAGGTCTGCAGGCGCTGGTTGACCTGAATTGCGCCCCGATCTGTCAGTGCAACGCCGGCCGACGCTAGTTGCAACTCCTTCACGTTGGGCCGGCGGCCTGTGGCTACCAGTACCGCTTGTGGCTGCAGCGTCTCCAGTCCGGTCTCGGATCGCACGGTGACAATCGCCCCCTCCGGGCCGTCCTGAATTGACTGCACCGAGGCATTGCAAAGGACGCGGACACCCCGCCGCTCCATACTCTCCAAAACCGCCGCAGCAATCTCCCGGTCCTCTCGGGGCAGTACCACAGGGCCGTCCTGCACGATGATAACTTGCGAGCCAAAATTGGTAAAGTAGGAAGCAAACTCCATTCCAATATAGCCGCCGCCAAGGATAAATAGCTGCCGGGGCAACTGTTCTAGTTCCATCAGCGTTTCACTGGTGAATACAAAGCGGCTCTGCTCCAAACCTGCAATGGGCGGCAAATAGGGCCTAGCTCCTGTGTTGATGAAAATTTGCTCTCCCCAAAGCTCTGTTGTTTTTCCATCCTCCAGTTCTACCGCAATACGATGGCTATCCAGAAAGCGGGCGGTTCCCACCAGAACTTTCACCCCTGCCATTGTAGCCTTTTCATAATTCTTCTGGCGAAGCCCGGCTGTTAGCTTTCGCTTTTCCGCAATTGCCGTGCGATATCGCTCCGCTTTTTCCTCCCAGGAACCCCCCTGTGCGGCGGATTGCCGGGCGCTGTATTCCAGGAATTTCGTGGGAATACATGCGACATTGATGCAGGTACCACCAAACATTTGCCGGGACCGCTCCACCAGCGCCACTCGCTGTCCCTGCGCCGCCAGCGCCCCAGCCAGGGTCTTACCGCCTTTGCCAAACCCCAAAATAATATGGTCGTAGTGCTCCATTCACTTTTCCTCCTTCATCCTTTATGTTTTCTGTTGAAAAATGCTGTGGTCCAAATCTGAAATTCTGATGTGCTGTAAACGCTCCATACATGTCATGTTCAGTTCCGCAAAAATTCCGTCCATGAGTCTGGCCATACCAGAGGCGACCAAACACTCCATATCGCTGTCGCCACTGTGCCAGCCGGCCTCCACAAAACGGACCTGAACCGCCTCGGCTACCTGAGCCAGGGTGACTTTTGCCGGATCGGCAGTAAAAAGATAGCCGCCCACGTTTCCCTGCTTGGTTTCTACCAGTCCAGACCGCTTTAAACAAGCCATAACCTTGCGGACCCGGGCCGGATTGGTACATATATTCTCCGCCAGCTCCTCGCTGGAGAGCATGCACGCCTTATGGTTAAGATAGACCAGCGCGTGGGCAGCCACGCAAAAAGCGCTATCCATGAGTTGCGTCCTCCTTTTTTACCTTCCGCGCAAACCTACGGTTGTTCGATATCATAGGGCCAATCCACGATCCCGCCGAAGTCATACACGGTTTGATAGCCCAAAGCGACCAGCTTCTCAGCTGCCTGCTTGCTGCGCCGTCCACTGCGGCAATAGACCAAAAGCACGGACTCCTGGTCCGGCAGCGCTTCCGGCAGGGCATCTCCAATCGTCTCATTGGGGACCAGTATCGCGCCAGGAATATAGCCCTGCTCATACTCTGCCTGGGTTCTGACATCCACAATCGTGACATTGCCGGCATCCATTTTTGCTTTTGCTTCCTCCGGCGTAATCGTATCATACCGGCCCGCTACCTTCTGATTCATTGTACTGGTCGCCTCCCCGTTTTGTTGCAACGGCATGCCCGCCATTGCCGCGCATGCCGTCAAAAAAAGCAAAGTAAGTGCCAACAGAATTCCGAGCATCTTTCGCTTCATATGCTTGCCTCCTTATTTGTACCATCCATAGTTACAATTTGTATTGTAATCATATCAGATACATTTTGCTTTGTCAAGGCCCATCTTTCCGCCTGGTTGAATTCAGAATTCTTAATAATATCTTCCATTGATTTTCCCATACACCCGGGATATGATAAAAATACTATTTTCGTTGCCACCGGCGTTATAAGACCGGACCACGAAATTGACCAATGAAGGCGAACGCCTCAGAAGATATGTCAGGAGGGATTGTATTGCGTCGAAAATGGAGTCTGGTTTTGGGCCTTTTCGTTCTATCCCTTTTCCTGAGCGCCTGTTCCCTCTCCAAGCGCCTGCCCAGCGGCAGCTCGACTTTGATAGGACAAATTACCGCAAAAGAGGATAAGCTTTTAACCATTACCGTTGTAGAAGAGGACCATCACTACGACACTGGAACCCAACTGGCAATTAAGTACCACGCAATACACGGCGGCACCAGTCTTGAAACCGGGGATTTTGTTCAAATCACTTATGATTACTTGACCGAAGTGACTGTGGATGAAAAGCTTCCTTGTATTACGGTAGACACCGTCGTCAGAACACAATGGGTCCCACCGACCTCGTCTGAAACGGAACCGGCTCAGGAATCAGAAGAAGCTACAAATGCAACGCCATGAAAAATAGCCTGAACATTGCATACAGCCTTAGAGTCCTAAAACTGGCAGCCTGCTCCGGTCCGTAACCGGAACAGGCTGCTTTTTACCCGAATGAAGCGGAACGGTACTGGATCGCCTCCGCCAATTGACTTGTCTGAATCTCAGGGCTGGCATCCAAATCCGCAATGGTTCTGGCCACCCTTAGAATGCGGTCATAGCTCCGGGCTGTCAAGCCCATGGTTTGAAACGCGGAGCGCATCAGGTCGGAGCAGGCCTGGTCCAGCGTACAAAATAACTGCGTTTGCGCTGGTGTCATGCGGGCATTGCACTGCGTGTCGGAATCGTGAAACCTCTGGCGCTGACGGGCCCGGGCTGCATTTACCCGGCTTCGGATACTGTCGGAAGACTCCGCCGGTTCTCTGCGCCGCAGGTCCTCGTATTGCACAGCGGGGACCTCAACGATCAGGTCAATCCGGTCCAGCAATGGGCCGGAAATTCGGCCCAGGTAAGCCTCCACCGCTGCCTTAGAACAGGTACACCGGCCGGATGGGTCGCCATACCAACCGCATTTGCAGGGATTCATAGCGCACACCAGCATAAACTCCGCTGGGTACGTCACGGCCCCGCTGGCCCTGGAAATGGTAACCCAGCCATCCTCCAGCGGCTGGCGCATGATATCCAGAGTGTCCTTTTTGAACTCCGGAAACTCATCCAAAAACAGAACGCCCTTGTGCGCCATAGAAATCTCTCCAGGTCGGGGGGTGGTTCCGCCGCCAGCCAATCCTGCCGTAGAGATTGTGTGATGCGGGCTGCGGAATGGCCGCCGCTGCACCATGGGATTTTCCCGGGTCAGCAGGCCCAAAATGGAATAAATTTGGGTGACCTCCAGGGATTCCTCCCAGGTCATGTCCGGCAGAATAGATGGAAGACGCTTGGACAGCATGCTCTTACCGGAGCCAGGTGGTCCGATCAGCAGCACGTTGTGGCTGCCTGCTGCCGCAATCTCCAGGGCGCGCTTCACATTTTCCTGCCCCTTTACGTCCCGAAAGTCCAGGCCCTCTCCCACATTTTCTTTTGGATACCAGGAAGGCTCCGCAGGAATGGTCGATTCCCCGTTTAGATGGGCTACCAGCTGCCCCACATGCGCAACCGGGATCACTGCGGGTCCCCGCGCCAAGGTTGCCTCTGCTGCATTTTCCTCCGGTACATATAAGGTCTGGATCCCCGCCGCCTTGGCGGCAAGGGCCATAGGCAGCACACCGGGCACAGGACGCAAATGCCCCCGCAGGCTCAGCTCCCCTAGGAACGCCTCCTGCGGGTCCGGCACCCGCACCAGGCCGGAAGCAGCAAGAATCCCCAGCAGAATTGGCAGGTCATACAGGGTTCCTGACTTGCGGATCCCGGCCGGCGCCAGGTTGACTGTAATTCGGCTGACCGGGAACTTAAAGCCGCTGCTTTTGACTGCGGCGCGGACTCGTTCCCTGGCCTCTTTCACCGCTGCATCCGGAAGCCCCACGATCTCAAACGCTGGCAAGCCGCTGGAGAGAAAACACTCCGTGTACACCAGACGCCCCTGCATTCCGGTCAGTCCCAAAGAACGGACGCTGCAAATCATGCGAACCACGCTCCCAAATCTTTACAGTTTGCTTTTATCATAACGCACCTCCTGCAAAAACTCAAATGTTTCTTCCGCTTTTCTCTTCTCTTTTTCAACAAATTTCTGCAATTCATTGGCTTCGGCGGAATTTACCGATTTACAAATCAGGTCTTTGGTGTTATGATAGTCTCGTAGTAAATTGAATACTTTTAGGAGGTATTTCACTTTGGCCAGAAAATTCAAAACCATGGACGGCAACACCGCTGCCGCCCATGTCAGCTATGCCTTCACGGAAGTAGCTGGTATCTACCCCATCACGCCTTCCAGCCCGATGGCCGACTATGTAGACCAGTGGGCTGCCGCAGGCCGGAAAAATATTTTCGGCAATCCCGTCAAGGTGGTGGAGATGCAGTCCGAGGCCGGCGCATCTGGCACGGTCCACGGTTCCCTGGCCGCTGGCGCCCTGACGACCACCTACACCGCCTCTCAGGGTCTGCTGCTGATGATCCCCAATATGTATAAAATCGCCGGCGAGCTGCTGCCCGGCGTATTCCATGTGTCTGCGCGTACCGTTGCAACCCAGGCGCTGAATATTTTCGGCGATCATTCCGACGTGTATGCCTGCCGCCAAACTGGATTTGCCATGCTCTGTGAAAGCAATCCTCAGGAGGTCATGGACCTGGGCGCCGTGGCGCACCTGGCGGCCATCGAGGGCCGGGTTCCCTTCATCAACTTCTTTGACGGCTTCCGCACCTCCCACGAAATTCAGAAAATCGCCATTTGGGACTACGATGATTTAAAACAGATGTGCAATCTGGACGCGGTGGCTGCGTTCCGCAAACACAGCCTGAATCCGGAACGCCCCTCTATGCGCGGTTCCCACGAAAACGGCGATATCTTCTTCCAGCACCGGGAAGCGTGCAATCAGTATTATAACGCGCTGCCCGCCATCGTGGAAAAGTACATGGACAAGGTCAACGAAAAGCTGGGCACCGATTACAAGCTGTTCAACTATTACGGCGCTCCCGATGCCGAACGCGTCATCGTTGCCATGGGATCCTTCTGCGATGTGGCGGAGGAAGTAGTGGATTACATGCTGGCCCACGGCGAAAAGGTCGGCCTGATCAAGGTCCGTCTGTTCCGGCCCTTCGTCCCGGAGAAACTTCTTGAGGCCATTCCCGCCACCTGCAAGTCCATCGCTGTACTGGACCGGACCAAAGAGCCCGGCTCCCAGGGCGAGCCCCTATACATGGACGTGGTCATGGCCCTGGCCAACGCCGGCAAGACTGGCGTGAAGGTCGTCGGCGGCCGGTATGGCTTGGGTTCCAAGGACACCCCTCCTGCCAGCGTCTTCGCCGTCTTTGAGGAACTGACCAAGGCGGAGCCCAAGCGGGAATTCACCATCGGAATCGTGGATGATGTGACAGGCCTGTCCCTGGCGGAAAAGCCCTCTCCCAACACCGCGGCTCCCGGTACCATCGAGTGCAAATTCTGGGGCCTGGGCGGCGACGGTACGGTTGGCGCTAATAAAAACTCCATCAAGATCATCGGTGACCATACCGACAAATACGTACAGGCTTACTTCCAGTACGATTCCAAAAAGACCGGCGGCGTCACCATTAGCCATTTGCGCTTTGGCGATCAGCCCATCAAGAGCCCGTATTACATCAACAAAGCCGACTTTGTCGCCTGTCATAACCCCTCTTACATCACCAAGGGCTTTAAAATGGTTCAGGACGTGAAGCCTGGTGGCGTGTTCCTGATCAACTGCCAGTGGGATCTGGCGGAGCTGGAGCATCATTTGAACGCGGAAGCCAAGCGGTATATCGCCAAGAATGACATTCAGCTTTACACCATCAACGCCATCGACCTGGCCATCCAGGTGGGGATGGGCAAGCGGACCAACACTATTTTGCAGTCAGCCTTCTTCTCCCTGGCAAATGTATTGCCGGCGGCGGATGCCCTCCGTTATATGAAGGATGCCGCCGAGCATTCCTACCTGAAAAAGGGCATGGACGTGGTGGAGAAGAACTGGAAGGCCATCGACGCTGGCGCCACCGCATATGTGAAGGTGGATGTACCCGCCGCCTGGGCCGATGCAACAGACGACACCCAGCCCCTGAAGCTGGAAGGCTATCCCGCCACCGTCAAGATGGTGGAGAACATCCTCATGCCCGTGGGCCGGATGGACGGCGATTCCCTGCCGGTGTCCGCCTTTGTGGACCATGTGGACGGCCAGTTTGAGCTGGGCGCCTCCGCGTATGAGAAGCGCGGCGTTGCTGTGATGGTCCCAACCTGGGACGAGTCCAAGTGCATTCAGTGCAATAACTGCGCTTATGTCTGCCCCCACGCTACCATCCGCCCCTTCGCCCTCTCCGAAGAGGAGGCACAGAACGCGCCGACGGGCGCGAAAATCGTCCCGGTGAAGGCCGGCAAGGGCAAGGGTGTTTATTCCTATTCCATGTCTGTCTCCCCTCTGGACTGCATGGGCTGCGGCGTCTGCGTCGGCGTCTGTCCCACCAAGGCTCTGTCCATGGTGCCCCAGGAGAGTCAGCTCGAGCAGCAGAATGTGTTTAATTACATGGTCAGCAAGGTGGCGGAGAAACCGGAGATGCAGGACAACACGGTCAAGGGCAGCCAGTTCCGGAAGCCCCTGCTGGAATTCTCCGGCTCCTGTGCCGGCTGCGCCGAGACCAGCTACGCCCGCCTAGTGACCCAGCTCTTTGGTGACCGGATGTATATTTCCAACGCCACTGGCTGCTCCTCCATCTGGGGCGGACCCGCCGCCACCGCGCCGTACTGTGCCAACAAGGATGGTCATGGCCCCGCCTGGTCCAACTCCCTGTTCGAAGATAACGCAGAACACGGCTTTGGCATGTACACCGCGCAGGAGGTCATCCGGGAGGCGCTGGCCGAAAAAACCCGGAAGCTGATTGCAGTGGAATACACCGTCCCCGCCCTGAAGGAGGCTGCGCAGGCCTGGCTGGACACCATGTCGGATGGAGAAGCCAATAAGTCCGCAACCAGGACTTACGTGGCCGCCCTGGAGGAAAATCTCCTGACGGTACCCGAGGCGCTTTCCTTCCTGGAGTGTGAAGAGAGCAAGCAGTTCTTCGGCGATTTCCGCGACGAGGCGCTGACGCATATGAGATCTCTGAAGGAGGCCGGCGAGACCTATTGCGATTGCGAAGCCTGTACCCTGGCCCGTGAGATTCTCGACAAAAAGGAGTATCTGTCCAAGAAGTCCGTTTGGATTTTCGGCGGCGACGGCTGGGCCTACGACATTGGCTTCGGCGGCGTGGACCACGTGCTGGCGCAGAACCAGGATGTCAATATTTTTGTCTTTGACACCGAGGTCTATTCCAACACCGGCGGGCAGGCTTCTAAGTCCTCCAACATCGGCCAGGTGGCGCAGTTCGCCGCCGCCGGCAAGGAGACCAAGAAGAAGTCCTTGGCGGAAATCGCCATGTCCTACGGCTATGTTTATGTGGCCCAGGTGGCCATGGGCGCCAACCCCGCGCAGACCATCAAAGCCATCGCAGAGGCAGAGGCCTACAACGGGCCCTCCCTTATCATCGGCTACGCTCCCTGCGAGATGCACTCCATCAAGGGCGGCATGGCCAACTGCCAGGACGAGATGAAGAA
>CBCTHM010000004.1:0-146862 GCA_965146675.1 uncultured Eubacteriales bacterium
ACCCGCCCTCCGTGCACGTGGGAGCCGTCAACACGGCTTTGTAGTCATGGCCCAGAGCCGGAATGGGACGAGTCTGCTTCTCGTAGCAGACGGAGCAGCTCCGCTCCTGACGTCCCACGTGGGTGCAGTCCGCAGCCTGGGCTTCTTTCCACTCGTCCCAGGTGTGGCCCAGGGCTGGAACCCGGTCGGCCACGTATGTATCACCGCACCTGCCGCAGCTATAGGTGGTGTAGCCACCTTCCGTGCAACTGGGAGGCGTTACCACAGACTCGTAGTCATGACCCAACGCGGGGACGGCGCGAGTTTCTTGCTCGCCGCAGACGCAGGTCCGCCTTTCCTGACCGGGCTGGGTGCAATCGGGCTCTGTCACAGTCCCCCATTGACTCCAGGTGTGGGTGTGCGCGCCTACTGTGACTGTCGCCAGCGTCATGATAACCGGTGTGGCATAGTCCTGGCTTTGTGCCTTCTCCGGCACGTAGGCCGTAATGGTGTAGACGCCCTTTTCCGGGAATGTGACGCTAACCATGCCGGTTTCCTCGCAAACCGCACCGCTCAAATCGGTGAGCGCGCCGGTCTCTCGGTCCACAAGCGCCAATTGCGCTCCCTCGGCAGGCATTGCGTTATTAACGTCCGCGACGATTTCATCAAAACTCTTATAATTGCAGCCGACCCAGCCGATCACATAGCCCTGAACCGTGAATTCCACCGGAAGCTTTGCCTCCGCAGTCAGATGCCGGGTCGCCTGTCCGTTTTGTTCATACCAGGTGTATAGGTCGGAGGCCCAATCGTCCTGATACAGAAAGAAGCTCAACTCGTCGCCCGTCTGCACCGGCGCTTCATTAAGGGTATACCCCACATAACCGCCCCAACTGGCTTCGTCTCCCCGGGTTGGCGTCAGATCGTTGATGGTGAATCCACAATTTGTGGTCTTGATACCGAATATGGTGGTGATAGAGCCTGCCTGATCGACGTCTAAAAGTGTACGTGCGGTTTCCTCATCGAATCCTTCCCCGAAGATCAGCTCATGGACCCGTACCAAAGCGTCCAAGGCGGACACCCCGTCGCTATACAAGAGCTGGTCCACGTAACCATAAGCTTCCGCCAGGTCAGAGGTTACGGTGAGACTGGTTTGCGGCGCGCAGAGGAAGCCGTTTTCCGCCTGGGCCGAGACGGTAACCTGGGCCTGGAGCGCGACCTGGTTAATGGCAAGCTCCGTGGTCTTGGTTTGCAGGCCGTAATTGGCGCTTTCAAAGCCGTAGGTATAAGAGAGCAGAATACTGGTTGCATCGCCGGAAATCGGCCCCTCCGGCCAGGTCACGCAGTTTGTAATATCCCGCTGCTGGCCGTTGGCCAGATTGGCTACCACCACCATGCCCGCAGGATCGAACGCTTCGTTTTCATAGCGCAGTTTGCCGGGCCGCCGGGATACCTGGATGGACTCAATCTTGCTCGTGATTGCCATCATGTAACAGGAATCGTTTTTGTAATAGATGGTCCCATACTGGTCCGAGATCGTACTGCAGATGGCATACTGATTCAAGGGTGCGCTGGGAGAAAAGACCTCGCTGTACCCTTCTCCACTAGCAGTCAGAGGTTCGGTTTGCCCCTTCTTGTCCTTGAGCACGGAAATGCCGCCAGGTGTGTAGTTATAGGGCAAATAGATATACACATAGCCGCTCTCGGCCTCATACGCCGTGGTCAGCATAGCGGAGGTCTGCGGATAGCCCAAAATCGCGTAGGCATACGCCTGGGTCATAGTGCCGTCCTCCGCCAAATCGTATACGCATATGGCGTGGCCGCTGCTAGGTGTAAATTGACTGGTACCGGAGACTCCAATATAAATCCGGCCGTTATGGACGGATGGCGTACAGGTGGACATGGCGTATTCGTTATCGTTGGCATCCATAATCACAGTTTTGTGTACCGAGCTGATCTCTCCGGTCTGCCAGTTAATTTTCGCGTTACAAATCTGGCCGCCCTTGGTGGTGAAAAATACCCGGTCGCAACCCGGATCATAGGATACGTTGCAGCGAATATCTCCCCGGAAGCCGGTCTCAGAAGCAACCAGCTCCCCAGAGAAGCGATCGAAGACCAGCAAAGCTGCGCTTTCTTGGTCGTAGCCGCTGTCTCCGTCGTCTGTGCCCACCACCACATATTTATCGCTGGCATAAGCGCCGGCCCAATAAAATCCGCCTGCGCTGGCGTAGGTCCAGGAGGCCAGCTTTTCCTCCGTAGTCTCTGCGACGTCCTCATCCGTCGCCGCGATGCAGGCAAAGTTTGCGTCCGCCGTATGATTGTTCCAGAAACCGGCGTAGAGATAGCCGTCTTTGTAGGTGATCGGGCTGTTGGGCTGTCCTCCCAGGGGGTCCGTATAGACCCAGAGGGACTGAAGGGTTTTGGCGTTGAACGCCTGAATTCTTCCGCCGGATAGGCCCACGAAAATCATGCCATCAGCATAAGTGGCCGGGACCATGGAGAAACTGGAGGAGCCTACCATTTCCCCTTCCTGCAGCACCTCGCCCGTATTTTTATCCAGCTTATAAAGCTTGGAGCCGATGTACGTCACAAGGGCTCCGTCTACCAAAATGGGAGAGCCGGGGGCCGACGCCCAGCCGGAGCCATACCGCACCGCCCAGAGCAGCTCCGCATCCTGCGCGTCGTAAGGGGTCGCCGCGTCAGTAACGCCCAGATGGTTTTCGCCTTTGCGGAAGTTGCCCCACTCGGCATAAATAGTCTTGTCAATGGATTCGTTCTCTTCCGCCTTTGTCAGAGCCAAGGTGATCGTGCCAGAATCGGAAGCCACAAAATTGTTCTTTTGCCCCACATAACCCGGCTTGGTCACCGTATAGGAGTAGATGTTTCCGGGAATCAGGGCATATTTCCCATTCTGCTGCCAGATCCGAGCGTTGGATGCGTCGGACAGGAAGACCAGGGCGTCCCCAGGCGTCACGTCAAAATCCAGCAAGGCCGCCTGCAGCTTGTTGACGGTCAGCGTATACAGGGCGCTGGTGCCGTCCGCCGGATAGGATACCAGGATCTCGATCCGGTTCTCTCCGTCCTGCAGCGCCACTGTATGGTCAGCTGAACCATTCAAGGTCACTTGATAGCCTTCGTTGCGCAGGCCGGCGGCAATGGTGATCTGATCCGAAGTTGTATTAGCGCGATAGTCATAGGTAGTAGCGGAAAAGCTCTGGTCGAAGATCAAATCGTTGCCTGCCTCGTCCACGGCAGACAAGCTAGTGAGGGTGCGAGTCCGGTTTAGCTTCACCACATATTCCTGTTTCTGATCTCCGGCCTGGATCCGAAAGGAGACCGTATTGCCCGCCGTGCCGGTACTGACACAATTCGTCAGGTACTTCCCATTGCCACCGCTGGCCGGGGGAATGGAAATAGAGCGAGCAGTCCCCTGGTAATCCGTATAATCGGCTGTAATGCTTCCGCCTGCGCCAGCCTCTGAGAGAACGGCCCAAGCGTAAATGGAATAGGTGCTGTCTGGCACGGTTATCTCATAGGAGAAGACGCCGGCGTTGAATGTTGGCGTCAGCGCAAAGGGCGTCGCCGAGGAGGCCGACATAGACGCTGCAATTTTCAGTTCCGAGAGGAAACCCGCCAATTCTGAAATGGTGACGGTCAACGTGTAGACCGGCGATTCAGCTTTTCCATCGGAGGCCTTGAAGTACAGCTTCGTCTCGCCCACGGCCTCCGGGGTAAAAAGATAGGTGCTTCCGCTTACCTGTTGATAATCGGCGCCCGTGGTGCTAAAAAAGTAGGTCAGGGTATCCCCATCTACATCCGTAAACAACGACGTGATATCTATAGGCAGGGTATCCGAGCGGCTGATCTGGGCAACGCCAGACGCCGCTCCGGATAGGGCGGGCGGCGTGTTCATGGCAGCCTGCACCTGCACATGGGCAATCGCCGGGGCCATGCAGGCGTCCTCCGTTCCCCGGTTGGGGTCGTAGCCCAAAATCGTATAGGAACCAGCTTTTTGAAAAGTATAAGTAAAGGAAGAGGAAGCGTGTTCAGAGGTCTCCACCTCCTGTCCGGACTCGTTCAAAACGCTCCACTGTACGGCCACTTCTTCCGTGGGCGCGGTGGAGCCGGACGAAACCGCGTAAGTGGGAACGCCATACGACTGGAAGGTTACGCTCTCACCGGCATTCACGGTTTTTTCGTCAGGGTCCATATAGCAGAAGAAGCCTTGGGTGTAGAAACCCCAATTGGAGAACATGGCCAAATCCACCTCGTCGCCATCCTCCAGCAGAATGTAATCCGCCGTGGCGCCAACGCCTTTGCACATCATTGGATACGAATGGTTGACATAATACATAACATTTTCATCATGGCCCCAGAAATTGGACAGATACAGGTGTGTGGCCGAGCCGGTAATATGTAGTCCCATGTTGCGCCCAGTTGAGTTTCCCAGCTCGTCAAAGGCGTCCGTATTTTCTCCAAACGTAATGCCCTGGCTTTTTAAATAGGCCGCTCCCTTGCAGCAATCTTCTTCCGGGAGGCCGTAGTAAAATCGTTCCAGCAGATAGATGTACAGATGCAGCAGTGTGGGCTGTTCGATTATCGTATCATGGATATACTCGCCGCCTTCGTCAAAGCTGGCCGCCTCATAACGGTAAAATTGTTCTAAACCGTACAAGGCCAAATCAAAATACGGCACTGTTACCGTCATCAGATTGACACGGCTTCCCTGATTATCATTTCCCAGCAAAACGGCGCCATCGTTGGACATGGTTACCCGAATCGTTGCGCTGGCCGTCTCTTCCGTGAAAGCGGCCGCACCCAATACGGTTGTAGGCAGCATTGACAGGTAGAGCGCCAGTGCCAGCACCATACTTAGAATTCTTCTTCGCACGCCTCGTTCCTCCTAAAATCAAAGTTTAGATATATGAAAACGCCGGACGGAACGCTCCAGCGGAGACGGGGTTAAAGCCAGGCAGAAAAAAAGCCCAGCAGGCCGAGGCATACCCCGGCCCTCTGAACTTCGGTTTTTCCGTCAGTTCACAGCAATTAAAAATCGGGGAGGCGGTCCAGAGGACGGCGGAGCCGCACTCTCCGCCGTCCTCACCGCGCGGGCCAAATGCGAGGGGGACGCACATTGCCCAAAAAGAACGGCTGCGGCGATTTGAATCGCCGCAGCCGTTTTCCCGCGTCACAAATGCCTTTCGCCCCTGGGCAAAAGGTCTTTTTCTCCTGTAGGTCTTCTGACTCATGTCTCAAGCGACGCATCCTTCTGCCTTCTCAGGTTTCCCCAATGACTGGCTTTACACCAACGAAGGAGCGTCTCGACACTTACAGCGCCGGTTCGCGCGGGGATTCACACCCCATTCCCTTTTTACATCTTCACAGCCGCATGCGTACCGTGAAGCCACAAGAAAAATTCAATTGTAGGTTCAGTATACACCGGCGCAAAAAGAATGTCAATCCTCTTCTGAAGCAAATTTGGGCAGCAGCTCCTTGGAGGTGGAGGACTGCCAAACGCCGGCGGACACTCCCGCCGCACAAGCGCTAACAAACGCCTGAAAAATCGGCAAGCCATGGGTCTCCATTTGATAGAAATACTCTGGATGCCATTGCACAGCCCAGATAAAACGCCGCTCTGCGCAGGCAATGGCTTCAATGAGGCCATCCTCCGCCCGCGCCATGGGGATCAGGCCTCGACCCAAAGTCCGGATTCCCTGGTGATGGTAGCTGTTGACACCCAGGGTTTGTTGCTTCAGCAGGCGCTGCAGCGGGGTTTCCGGTTCCAGCGCCACCGTATGGACTATGCGGTTATAGGGGGCCGTCATGTCATGATCCAAGCTGCCCGGCATCTCCGCAGGCAAATGCTGATAAAGCGTCCCGCCCAGGACAACATTCATCAGCTGCAGCCCCCGGCAGACACCCAGCACCGGCTTATCCAAAGCATAGGCTCTGGCGAAAAGCCTGGTCTCCAACTCGTCCCGGCTTGCCAGAAGCTGCCCGCACATAGATGAACGCTCCGCACCATACAGCGCTGGGTTGACATCCTGACCGCCTGTAAAGAGGAAGCCTGCGCACAGGGCCAGCGTTTGCTCCAATTCTTCCTCTGTCATCTGAGGCGGCAGCATGATTGGGAAACCACCCGCAGTCCGAATGGCCTCAAAATAAGCAGGCAGCATCCACAGGCTCTCCCGCTTGGGGTCAAAAAGGGGCAGAACACCCACCAACGGTTTTTGATTCATTCGTTACGCCTCTTTCGAGTGAAATTCAGATCAGATCAAGTATGGACCCAAACCCACAGCTTATCCCCCGCGCCCCTAATACTGTTTGCTGCGCGGGGACAGTTCAGAGCTGTGCAATATTCTATTCCGATTATATGCCCGATTTCCTTGTTTAGGTTCTACAACAATCTACCATATTTCAATCAAAAAATCAATAACTCTGCCAAGAAAGAAAAAAATTTTTCCAGTTGTGTCCTCCAATCCAATACGGCCGCAGCATATCCATCCGAAAGCGCCGTTACCCCATGGGGCCGCTAAGCGCGACAGGATCGAAGCCGGCCCGACAGGATATTCTATTTCTCATCCTTTTTCTTTAACTTCCGCTTTTGCCCGTTTACATCCATCACATAGGTACGCTCCAAATGCGCAACCAGGTTATTCCGCACCGCCGCAATATATTGCTTCCGCAGCGCTTCGCGCTCTTCGGTTTCCTCCGGCGTCAGCCCTTCCGCCTTTGACTTTCGTGCCAAGGCATTGATCCGCGCAATTATATCTTCCATGCAAGTCTCCTTAATCAAATAAATTTTTCAATTTGAACCGGAAAACGCCCCTTCCGGGTTGGAGCGCCAATCTCCGCCAGCCGTATTTTTCCCAAGCCGCGCACGGAAACAATATCCCCCGGTTTCAGCTGCCGGTCCGGCTTTTCACACAGTGCCCCGTTGACAAAAGCGCGACCCCCTGTCACATGGGTTTGGGCTCGACTCCTTCCAACGTGAAAGCCCGCTCCAATCACGCTGTCCAGTCGCGGAGAGGCCAAGGTATCCTGCAGAGTTTGTGTAGCTGGCTGCGGAATCTTTGCCTGTCGCAAAGGTATTTGGTCCAAATGCAGCCGAGAGCGGCCCGCCTGCTGAAAATTCTGCAGCACAAATGGCGCAAGCTCCGCGGTCAGGAAAAAGTCGCATCCACCTGAATAGACAGAGATGTCCCCCACCGCATCGCGCCGGATGCCGCTGCCCACCAAGCCGCCCAGGAAATCCCGATGAGACAGCTGGTCCTCTTGAAAATAGGCCGCATGGATGCAGGCAATGGGGCCTTCCTGCTCCAGAAGCTGGTCCTCGGTCCAATAATCCGGAAGAAAACAGGCAATTTTTCTCTCCGCCTCCGGAAAGCCCCCAAAAAACACCAATTCCAAGTTCCCACGAAAAAGGCGGCTAACTAGGTCCTGCTCCCGCAAGGAGAGAAAGCTCGTGAAAGCCGGAATGCCTCGCTGTGCGCCGACGTATAGCCTATCCCAAGCCCTGGCCAGCAAAAGCCGCTCCTCCGGTGTCTCCGCCAGCCGTTCCAGTTCCTCTTTTCGCCCCATTCGAATCATCTCCTGTTGTCTTTCTAGCGTCAAACCGCTCCCAGTATTTCAAATTTCATTGACTCTAGCTTATTATACCGCGTTGCGCTTTTAATTCCTAGTCCCGAAAATATAGTATCGGAAAGCGCGGTCGGCTTTTGCTGTTTATCAATGTAATTTTTTCTTGTACGCACAGGAATTTTAGGCTATAATGGTAGATCACAGGGGTGATAGTATGATCATTGCAGTCGTCGGAGGAGGGGCCTCCGGAATGTTGGCGGCCATTGCTGCCAGTGATACCGCCAAGCATACGGTCCATCTTATGGAACGGCAGAACCGGGTTGGAAAAAAGCTGTCCGCCACGGGTAATGGCCGGTGCAATCTGACCAATCTGCATACGAGTCCCGACATCTACCACAGCCGGCAGCCGCAATTTCCCGCTGCAAGCCTGAACGCTTTCGATGTATCAAAGACGCTGACTTTCTTTCGTGATTTAGGCCTTTTAACCACGGCGGAGGCATCCGGACGTGTGTACCCCGTCTCAGGCCAGGCGGCCAGCGTGGTGGACGTGCTGCGTTTTGCCTTGGCGCGGCCCAATCTCCAACTTCACACCGGCTGCGAGGTCCTTCAGGTCAGCAGGGTGCCCGGCGGCGGCTTTCAATTGCACCATTGTCAGGGCACGCTGGCCTGCGACCGTTTAATTGTCGCCTGCGGCGGTTTGGCAGGCACCAAGCTAGGCGGTTCGATGCGCGGATATCAGTTGCTGCAAACCCTGGGGCATAGATGCACCAAGCTTCGCCCCTCCCTGGTTCAGCTACGGTCCTCCAGCCCCCGTTGCGTATCCCTAAAGGGCATCCGGGCGCAATGCAGCCTGCAAATTACACGGAACGGCCTGGTATTAGCCTGCACCAGCGGGGAAGTTCAGTTCACAGAGTATGGACTCAGCGGCCCGGCGATCTTTGAGGTTTCTCGGGGGGTCTGCTGGGAGCCCGGCGACTGGGTTTGTCGCCTGAATCTGCTGCCCGGCTGGACCACCGGGGAAATCCAGCCAATGCTGCAAAAACGTGTAGAGCAGTCCCCATCCCTGACCTGTCAGGACCTGCTGACCGGTATGGTGCACAATCGGCTGGGCCGGGTAGTCGTGCAGGAGGCAGGTCTCAGTCTTACTTCACCGCTGGGCACGCTATCTGCAAAGTCGCTACGGTCTGTTGCGGACCGGCTGCAAGACTTGGTCTTTCCCCTCACAGAGCCCATGGGAATGGACTTCGCCCAGGTCACTGCAGGTGGAATCCGAACGGATGAGTTTTTTCCCGACACCTTGGAGAGCCGCCTGTGTCCCGGGCTTTATGCCTGCGGCGAGGTGCTGGACGTGGATGGCGACTGCGGCGGTTATAATTTGCAGTGGGCTTGGAGCTCCGGGTACGTGGCAGGCAACTCTGCCGGGAGGGAAAACGCATGATTCGGATTCAATCAATTTTGCTACCCCCGGGGCATAGCCATTCAGAGCTGCGCGCCGCGGCGGCGCAGCGGCTCGGCGTCCGCCCCTGCGATATTCAGGATTTTAAAATCGCCCGAAAATCCCTGGACGCGCGAAAAAAGGACAACATCCATTTTATCTACAGTGTAGATGTAACCTTGGTCCCGGAGTCGGCGCGGCTATCACAGCGCCGCAGACACAGGGATGTCTGTCTGGCCCCGGCATATCATTATTGGATACCGACCCTAGAGCCAAAAGGCGCCGAGCCCCCCATGGTTGTGGGCTTTGGACCCGCGGGAATGTTTGCCGCGCTGGTCCTGGCGGAGGCTGGTCTCCGCCCTGTGGTCATAGAGCGAGGCTTGGATACGCAGACGCGATGCCGTACCGTCTCCCGTTTTTGGGATACGGGGCAGTTGGACCCAGATTGCAACGTCCAGTTTGGGGAAGGGGGTGCCGGCACCTTCTCCGACGGAAAGCTGAACACAGGCACACATAATCCCCGCAGCCGTTGGGTCCTGGAGCAATTCGTCGCCTTTGGGGCGCCAGAGGAAATTCTCTGGGACGCCAAACCACATATTGGAACGGATTGCCTGCGGGTTGTGGTACAAAATATTCGGCAGCGAATTCTACAATTGGGCGGAACCATACAGTTTGGCTGCCAGCTCACCGGTCTGCGGCAGCAAAACGGGCGGCTGGCAGCGGCGGAGCTTCAGCTGCAGGGACAACGAGAAGTATTTCCCTGTTCGCGGCTCATCCTGGCCATTGGGCATAGCGCGCGGGACACCTTTTCCATGCTTTTCGAGTCCGGTATTCCCATGGAATCCAAGCCCTTTTCCATGGGCGTCCGCATTGAGCACCGTCAAAAGGATATTGACGCAGCACAGTATGGCGCCATGGCGGAATCTCATCTGCTTCCGCCGGCGGACTACAAGCTGGTCTGTCATCTGCCGGAGCGTTCTGTGTATAGCTTCTGCATGTGTCCCGGCGGCTATGTGGTGGCGGCATCCTCAGAGCCTGGCGGCATCGTCACCAATGGTATGAGCTATCGGGCGCGGGACGGGGAGAATGCCAATGCGGCGGTGCTTGTCTCCGTACAGCCCCAGGACTTTCCCTCCAGCGGGCCGCTGGGCGGAATCGTCTGGCAGCGGGCGGTGGAAACTGCGGCCTTTCGGGCCGGCGGCGGGACCTATCGTGCACCAGCACAGAGGGTGGGGGACTTCCTCCGCGCCGTCCCCTCTGTAGACTTTGGCCGGGTGCGTCCCTCCTATCGTCCGGGCGTCGTACCCTGCGACCTGCGATCCGTGCTCCCAAGCTGCGTGACGGAGTCCCTAACGCAAGCTCTCGGGATCTTTGGCCGCCGTCTCCGCGGCTTCGACAGTCCCGACGCCGTGCTCACTGGGCCGGAGACGCGCAGCTCCTCCCCGGTTCGCATTTTAAGGGATGCAGATAAGCAATCGGCGCTCCGTGGCCTGTTTCCCTGCGGCGAGGGCGCCGGGTACGCTGGCGGCATTCTCTCCGCCGCCGTGGATGGGATGCAGTGCGCAGAAGCTCTGCTGGAGGCAGTCACCAACAAAAAGGAGGTACGCTAGGATGGATCAACGAGAAAAATATATTGCCAAAGCGGCACGCAAACGGTTTAATTCTACCTGTGGTATGCTGCTGGTCTATCTGGGGATCATGACGGTGATCGTATTTTTGAATATCTTCCTCCAGATTGGTATCGGTCTGCTGCAGTCAGGGATTCAGGGACTCGACCTCATCCGCGCGCAGGAGAAGCTGCTCAGTCAGGACTTCATCAACCGTATTTCTTACAGCGGAATCGGCTACATTCTTACCACCTTCCTGTGCTTATTGCTGATTCGGCTGTGGAAAGGCGGCGGATTTTTGCGCAGCGTAGCAAAGAGCCAAAACCAGTCCATGTCGGTGTCCAGTTTTCTTCAAATTTTCTGTGTGTTTATGGGTACGCAATTTCTATCCTCTCTGTTTTCCACTGGGCTAGAATTTATTCTGAATCAATTCGATTTATCCGCGACGCGCGCTCTGGAGGCGGCCTCCGGCGGCAGCACAACCATTTCCATGTTCCTCTATGTCTCCATCTTTGCACCGGTTACAGAGGAGCTACTGTTCCGCGGCGCCGTGCTGCATAGCCTAAAGCCTTACGGTAAACGCTTCGCCATTCTCTTCTCCGCCTTGCTGTTTGGCGTTTTTCACGGTAATGTCATCCAAATTCCCTATGCTTTTCTGGTCGGCTTGGTGCTGGGGTATGTGGCGCTGGAATACTCCATTTGGTGGAGCGTTTTGCTGCATTTCATCAATAACTGCATCTTTGGCGAGCTGCTCTCTTTCTTTCCCCGCTTATCTCAGGTTTTCATCTTTTTGTTCTTCATCGCAGGGATCGTGATTCTGGTCAAGCATGGCCGAGGCATTCGTACCTATCGGCGGCAGTACCGGATTTATGCTCCGGCAGCGGGTTGGTTTTTCGGTACGCCCTGCGCAATTATCTTGTTTATCTACTGTGTCGCCTCCGCCGTTGTCGGCATCCAGCCGAACTTTTAATCGATCAGCCTTATGTTGAGCAAAAACCGGCGCGGCACTCCTTTTGAGTGCTGCGCCGGTTGCGTAAGTGGGCGATTTAAAAGGTGACGACCTCCTGGGCCGCCGGCTGCGCCGGCTCCACGGACAGAGCTGTCAGGATGGGGCCAGTATCCCCTTTATACAAAGGATGCTGCTCCACCCGGATCTTTGCCGTCACCATAATCCAGCTCCGGGCCTTCAATTTGACCGCTTCCGCATACTCACAGGGAACGCCGCAGAATTGAATATCCTCTACGCAGCAGGTCATGACGAACCGCCCGGGTGCGAAAATGCCCTCCTTCTCCCGCCGCAGCTTGGCCACCTGGCCCTTAAAGCGGACAGTCTTTCCATTGTACTTCTGGGGCTCTTCTGAAACATCGCGATACCAAAGCCCGTAGTCCTCATCCTGGAGCTCGATAATCGGGGCGTTAAGATTAAAGGGAAGCGGGTCCTCTATCTCGTCATAGGTGGAGGTGCCGTCTGGGTGGTCGTATAGAATTTCCACCCGCCGGTTTACCGCCCGGGCCAGCTTATGCAGCGCCGTGGTATCCAAATCCTTTTCCACCCGGTTGAATACCACCATCTCGCAGCCGGATAGCTTGTCCACCACCAAATTTCGCATATTGGCATTGTACTGTAAAATCGTGCTTCCGTCAGCGAACATGACCTCCTGGGCCACCGCCCATTCCTGGGGGAATTTGACGTAAAGGTCTCCCACCAGCTGCATACCGTTGAGTTCCGCCACCACTCGCTGCGCCCGATATTTCCGCTGCAGCGACAGAAGCTGCTGCGTTGTCACCTTACTCTGGTCCAGGACCTCCAGATATACATTCCCCTGGGGATAGGCAGAGAGATCGTACTCCTCCTCCCCTTCCTCAAAGACCAGCAGCAGAGTCCGTTCTCCTGCGTTGAAGCGGGGATCCTCCAGGGTCTCTTGAATGAACTTAGTCTTTCCCGCATCCAAAAAGCCAGTAAACACATAGACGGGAATCGGCATAACTCACACCTCAAACAGCGCGGCTATCGCACTTTGATTCAGCTCGGCTCCGATCACGCACAATCGGCCTGTCACTGCCGCAGAGCCGGAGCGAATATTGTACTCTCCCGGTACATAGTCAAAGTGAATCCAGGTTCCATCGGGAGTCGGCACAATCCCCTTGGCACGCAGGATCGTCCCCATTCGGCCGTCCTCCAGCTCCTCTAGGGCCCTGCGGATTCCGACGGCAGTGTATTTTCTGGGCGTCTCCACGCCCCAACTGGTGAAAACCTCGTCCGCGTGGTGATGGGCGTGAGCTTCTCCATGGTTGTGCTGGTGATCCTCGCCATGGTGATGGCAACACCCCGCATGATGCTCATGTTCTTCATCATGGTGGTGACAGCACCCTTCCTGGTGCCCATGGTCTTCATCGTGATGATGGCAGCACCCTTCTTGGTGCCCATGGTCTTCATCGTGATGATGGCAGCAATGTGCCTCTTCCTGTCCTTGCCGCTGTAGCTCCGCCAAATTATCGGCCAGTGTTTGCTTGTGCTCCATGGCCTCCACCAATTGCGCTCCTGTGAGCTGGCCCCAGGGGGTGGTTACCAATGTTGCGGCGGCGTTGTGCTCCCGAAGCAAAGAAACCGCAGCTTCCAGCTTTTCCTGGGGGATAGCGTCAGTCCTGCTCAGCACAATGGTGGAGGCGGTCTCAATTTGATTGTTATAAAATTCTCCAAAATTTTTCATATAGACCTTACACTTGCCGGCGTCAGCCACGGCCACTGTATAGCCCAGCTCCACATCCGGATTTGTGAGTTTCCGTACGGCGGCAATCACGTCGCTGAGCTTACCTACGCCGGAGGGCTCAATGATGACTCGGTCCGGATGATATTGGTCAATGACCTGTGCCAGTGCCTTCCCAAAATCGCCCACCAGAGAGCAGCAAATACAACCGGAGTTCATCTCTCGGATTTCAATCCCGGCCTCCTGGAGAAAGCCGCCGTCAATTCCGATTTCTCCGAATTCGTTTTCAATGAGCACCAGGCTTTGAGGACCATAGCCCTCTGCTATCATTTTTTTAATGAGTGTGGTCTTGCCGGCGCCTAAGAACCCGGAGTAAATATCAATCTTTGTCAACCGAAACACCTTCCGTTTCCATTCATTTCATGACATTATAGCACTTTGCTCTAAAAATAGCAAGAGATTTGCGGCATTCTGGCATATTCATGTCTCTTTCGCTTTCCTTTTCTCGAAGCTTCTGCTATAATACATAAAATACACGTATTTGCGCCGCATTAGCGGCCCAGCCAAAGGAGGCTCTCCTATGTCTGAATTTTTACCCATTTCCAAAGCAGATATGACTGCCAGAGGCTGGACGCAATGCGACTTTGTTTATATCATTGGCGACGCTTACGTGGACCACCCCTCCTTTGGCCATGCAATCATCAGCCGCGTTTTAGAAAGCGCAGGCTATAAGGTGGGTATTCTCTCTCAGCCGGACTGGAAAAACTCCAATTCCATCACCGCTTTGGGCGCACCCCGATTGGGTTTCCTGGTAACCGGAGGGAATATGGATTCCATGGTCAACCATTACAGCGTTTCCCGACGCAGACGGAAAACCGACGCTTTCACGCCGGGGGGTGTCATGGGCCGGCGACCGGATCGCGCCACCGTGGTTTACTGCAACCTCATCCGGCAGATTTACCACGAGGTTCCCATCATCATCGGCGGAATTGAGGCAAGCCTGCGGCGCCTGGCGCATTATGACTACTGGTCGGACCGCATTCGGCGCTCTGTTTTGTTGGATTCCCAGGCGGACCTGCTGCTGTACGGTATGGGAGAGCGGAGTATTTTGGAGGTGGCGGAAGCCCTGAACAGCGGGCTAGCCATCAGAGACATCACCTATATTGACGGCTCCGTTTACAAAACCCGGCACCTGGACGACAGCCTGCCTACCATTGTTCTTCCCAGCTTTTCAGAGCTTCAATCCCATCCGGAGCGCTATGCGTCTAGTTTCCAAATTCAGTCCCGGAACACGGATCCCTTTTCCGCCAAGCGTTTGGTCGAGCCTTATGCTTCCGGGCTGCTGGTTGTGCAGAACCCTCCGCAAAAGCCCCTGTCGCAGTCGGAAATGGACCAAGTATACGATCTCCCCTATTGCCGGACCTACCATCCGAACTATCAGAAAGCAGGCGGCGTCCCGGCCCTCCAGGAGGTCCGGTTTAGTTTAGTCTCAAACCGCGGCTGTTTTGGCGCCTGCTCCTTCTGCGCACTTACCTTCCATCAGGGCCGTATCATTCAGACCAGAACTCATGCATCTCTTTTGAAAGAGGCAGAGGCCATGACCCGGGACCCGGACTTCAAGGGCTATATCCACGATGTGGGAGGCCCCACCGCCAATTTCCGGCAGCCTGCCTGCAGCAAGCAGCTGAGCAAGGGAGCATGTCCGGGCCGACAGTGTCTCTTTCCCACCCCTTGCCAGAATCTGCGGGCTGACCACAGCGATTATCTGGCCCTTTTGCGGAAGCTTCGACAGCTTCCAGGCGTCAAAAAGGTTTTTATCCGCAGCGGGATTCGATTCGATTACCTCTTGGCAGACCCAAATGACACCTTTTTCCGAGAGCTGGTACAATATCACATCTCCGGGCAATTGAAGGTCGCGCCGGAGCATGTCTCCGATGCGGTTTTACGAAAAATGGGGAAGCCTTCTCATGCCGTTTACCAGCGGTTTTTGGAAAAATATACGGCTTTAAACCAACAGTATCACTTAAAGCAATATCTTGTGCCCTATCTCATGTCGTCACATCCAGGTTCCTCCTGGAAGGAGGCAGTGGAGCTGGCGGAATTTGTCCGGAATTTGGGTTATCAGCCAGAACAGGTACAGGATTTTTATCCAACCCCCTCCACACTCTCCACCGTGATGTATGCCACCGGCCTGGACCCGCGTACCATGGAGCCCGTTTTTGTGCCACGCGACCCCCACGAAAAGGCCATGCAGCGGGCCCTGCTGCAATATAAAAACCCAAAAAATGCAGAGTTGGTTCGGGAAGCCCTCCTGCTGGCGGGCCGGCCGGATTTAATCGGTGTGGGACCTAAATGTCTCCTGCGCCCCAGAGCCGGGCGTTCTTCTCACGCCCAAAGCCATCAAACCGCGTCGGCGCAACGCAACAAAAAGGCAGAAAGCCGTTCTCCCGCGCAAGGCACTTCCCACGGCAAGCCACGTGGGCGACGCCGCAGTTGATTGTCTCTCGAACTACGTAAACAACGAAATTGGTGCGGCAGCATCTTGCTCGGACGGTTCCAGCCGTCCCGGCAAGATGCTGCCATATTCATCCGTTTGCATATCGTTGGAGTCTTCAGCCCCGCGTACACCCGCTGGGGTCTGCGCTTCATTTCATATCCCGGTCAAGCCTGACATATAGTGTTCCATACGAACTGAAATTTGAGGTGGAAGTATGGAAAACGCAGCCAACCAGGTCACGCTTCGGGGCTCCCTTCTGGAGCTGCCCCAGTTCTCACATGAAAACCACGGAAAAAAATTTTACCGTTTTGTCCTGGAGGTAGCCAGGCTCTCCGGTACCGTAGACGTTCTGCCCGTAATCACGCCCGAGGATGTCTTAAACCAGATGGACCCTTCTGGCGGAAGTCTTCTGACGGTGCGGGGGCAGATCCGCTCCTTCAATAATCATCAACCCACAGGGCAGCGGCTCTTAATTTTTGTCTTTGCGGAGGAAATCGTCTCTTGTGAAGACGCGCCTTGTAACGAGGTGACGCTATGCGGCACGATTTGCAAGCCGCCGGTGTATCGAACAACGCCTCTGGGACGAGAAATTTGCGATGTTATGCTGGCCGTGCCTAGAACCTACCGCCGCGCGGACTACTTGCCCTGCATTCTCTGGGGCCGGACCGCCCAGGAAGCCGCCCGCTGTATGGTGGGAGACCGCATTAGCATATTCGGCAGACTTCAAAGCCGCACCTACCGAAAGGTCACGGAGGAGGGCCTGGATTTGCGCACAGCATATGAGATTTCCGCCCTGACCGCGCAATTGGAACCGACGGTTACATAAGGGAGAAGACTCCATTGAGAAGCATACACAGCAGAATCCCCACTGCCGTGGGCAAAAGGAACGACAATACCGTCCATTTCAGGCTGCCCGTTTCCTTTTGTATGGTGATAAGCGTGGTGCTGCATGGCCAGTGAAACACAATAAACACCATGGTACACAGGGCGATTTGCCAGGTCCAGCCCGCTCCGCGTAAGATTTCCCCCGTGGCGGCGGCGGTCAGCTCCGCCCCAATGGCACTGCCACCCGTTAATGCCATTAGAATCACCGGCATTGTCAATTCGTTGGCGGGCAGCGCCAACAAAAAGCTCAACAAAATGACCCCGTTCATGCCCAGAAAGACTCCAAGCGGGTTCAAGAAGTCGGCAAAGAGCTGCAACAGGCTTTCCCCTCCAATGGAAAGGTTGGTGAAGCACCAAAGAAGCAGCCCCGCGGGCGCCGCCACCATGACAGCCCGGCCGGCAACGAACAGGGTTCGGTCCAGCAGAGACCGCACAATGATCTGCCCCACCCTGGGTTTGCGGAAGGGCGGCATCTCCAAAATCAGCGCGCTGGTCTCCCCCTTTAGGATCGTGCGGCTGAGGAACCAGGAGGTCCCCATAGTCGCAGCGGTCCCTAGGGCAATCAGGCCCGTAATCAGCAGGGCGCTGAACAGTCCCCCGCCTGCGTTGCAGCCGAAAAAAATGGTGCCGAGTAAAATCAGACTTGGAAACCGGCCGTTACAGGGCATAAACGCATTGGTGAGGACAGCAATCAGCCGTTCCCGGGGAGAATCAATGATTCGGCACCCAGTTACACCCGCCGCATTGCAGCCCAGCCCCATACACATAGTCAGGGATTGCTTGCCGCAAGCCCCGCAGCTGGATAGGCCGTGGTCCAGGAGAAATGCAACGCGCGGCAGATATCCCACATCCTCCAGCAACGTAAACAGCGGAAAGAAAATGGCCATAGGCGGCAGCATTACCGCGATGACCCGGGTTACGGTCAGGTACACGCCGTCAAACAGTGGACCCGACAGGAACCTGGGAATATGCCAGAGCGCGGTTAATCGCTGCAAGCCCACATATCCCGCGTCAAAAAGCTTTTGCAGCAATTGCGATGGATAGTTTGCCCCTGAAATGGTTAGCCAAATGACCAGCAGCAGCAATAGCAGCAAAATGGGAAAGCCGGTAAGCCGGCTGGTCAGGAAGCGGTCCGCACGGAGCTGTCTGTCCCGGTATGCGCTTTGTCCCTGAGAAATGACCTGCTGTGCCACGGTCTCCGCCCGTTCTACATACGCCTCAGGCCCCGCCACAGGGCCCAGCCGCACGGGTTTACAAAGTTTTTCTCCCTCCGCCACCTGGCGAAGCATAGCCTGTAACCTTTCAATTCCCTTTCCGCTTCCCGCCGCCGTAGCCACCACTGGCACGCCCAGGGCGCGCTCCAACGAGCGCAAATCGATTTTAATCCGGCTTTTCTCCGCCTCATCCATTAAGTTTACACAGACGATTACCCGGTCATGCCGTTCCAAAACCTGCTGAGTCAGAATTAAATTGCGTTCCAGACTCGTGCCATCGCAAACCACGATGACGCAGTCCGCGTCGCCGTCTCGAATGAACTCCTCCGCCACCTCTTCCTCCCGGGAGCGACTGCTGAGGGAATATGTGCCGGGCAGGTCTACGAGTATGTAGTTCCTGCCCCCGTATCGCATCCGTCCGCTGGCCAGCGCCACGGTTTTACCCGGCCAGTTCCCGGTATGTTGCTTCATACCGGTGAGGCAGTTAAACACTGTGCTCTTTCCTACATTTGGATTACCTGCCAGGGCGACCACCCGGTCATCCTGACTTTTTCTCGCGATAATCGGCTCCATTCTTAAGCCTCCAATCTACCTAAGACCTGCCGGGCATCCACGGCTCGCAGGGCGATGACGGCGCCCCGCAGCTCATAGGCGACAGGATCGCCCCGGGGCGCCCGCTGGCGGCAGGCGACACAAGTCCCTTCCATCAAGCCAAGGTCCAGAAGGCGCCGGCGCAGGGCGCCGGTGAGCCGAATCTCCTCTACGGTACAACGCTGACCGATCTGCATCTGGTCCAGCGAGATTCTCATTTGCTTCATTGCTCCAGTCCCCTTTGCAGTTTCCTATCATCAGTGTATCCGGCTCCTGCCCGAATTGTGACAGAAATAGAGAGGCTGCTACCCCGTATGGAGGAAAAGCGGTTGCTTCTGGAGCGCAGCGCCATTTATTCGATAAAAACGCCCGCCGGAATTCCGGCGGGCGTTCGATACAAAGATATGAAATTTATGCAATACTGCTTTGCGTTTTATACAGCTCTGCGTACAAGCCGCCCCGGCACAGCAGCTCCTGATGGGTCCCCTGCTCTTGGATGACCCCATCCGCAATGGACACAATGCGGGAAGCTGAACGAATGGTGGAGAGACGATGGGCAATGATCAAGGTGGTGCGCCCCTTGGATAGATTGTCGAATGCACGTTGAATTTTGGCCTCCGTCACAGAATCCAAGGCCGAGGTCGCCTCATCCAAAATCAAAATCGGCGGATTTTTCAGGAAAATACGGGCAATGGACACCCGCTGCTTCTGCCCGCCGGAGAGCAGCGCGCCCCGCTCTCCCACATAGGTGTCAAAACCGTCCGGCATAGCCATGATATCCTCATAGATTTCCGCCTGTTTCGCCGCCTCCACCACCTCTTCCTCTGTGGCGTCCGGCTTACCATATCGAATATTCTCAAAAATGGTGTCCGCAAACAGGAACACATCCTGCTGAACCACGCCGATATTTTGATGGATCGAGCGCTGCGTGACGGATCGCACATCCTGTCCGTCGATACAGATGTTACCGGCGCTTACATCATAGAACCGGGGAATCAGCTGGCACAAGGTGGACTTGCCACCGCCGGAGGGCCCCACAATGGCTATCGTCTCCCCGGGCTGCACATGCAGATCCACATCATGCAGTACAGCCAGGTCCCCGTCATAGGCAAACGAGACACGGTTGACATCGATCCGTCCGGCCACACGGGCCAGGTTTTTGGCGTCTGGCGCATCCTTTTGGGAGGGCTCTGTGGACATCAAATCCCGGAACCGGGAGAGGCCGGCGAAGCCGCTGGCAAAGAGCTCCGAAAAGTTCGCCAACTTACGCAGTGGGTTGATAAAGGTGTTGATGTAGAGAGAAAAGGTCAAAAGATCCACCAAATCCATCTGCTTCCGCATGATTAGAAAACCGCCGAAGGCAATAACCGCCACGTTCAGACTACATAAGAAGAACTCCATCGTGGAGTTAAACCGAGCCATTGCTTTGTGAAACCGCCGTTTGGAAACCTTATATTTTCCATTTGCCTGGCTAAACCGGTCGTTTTCCAGGTCCTCATTGGCAAAGGCTTTCGCCGTGCGGATACCGGACAGAGACGACTCAATTTCCGTGTTGATATGTCCGATTTTCCTTTTGACTTCTTTAGATACGCTGGACATAGCTCTGCGCTGGGTCATGACGACAATGGTGAAAATCGGAATGAGGACCGCCACCACCAAAGCCAGGCGCCATTGTATGGTGAACATGACGATCAGCGAACCTAGGATGGTAATGCAGGATATAACCGTGTCCTCCGGACCGTGGTGGGCCAACTCCGTCACGTCGAACAAATCCGAGGTCAACCGGCTCATCAGCTGGCCGGTCCGGTTTTTATCATAAAAATCAAAACCAAGGTCCTGCATATGGGTAAATAGATCCCGGCGAATGTCTGCCTCCACCCGAATGCCGAAGGTATGGCCCCAGTAACAAATGACATAATTTAGTAAGCTCCGCAACACATAGGCGGCGATCACGATGGCCATTACCACAAAAAAGGTTCGGTATAGCTGATTGGGCAGCATATCGTACATTGCGGAACGGGAGACCAGAGGGAAAGCCAAATCGATGACAGAAACCAAAATTGCACAGGTCATATCCAACAAAAACAGGCGCAAGTGCGGCTTAAAATATGAAAAGAAAATACGCAGGGGACTCTTGGTTTGATAGTCCTTAATGGTCATCACGATTCTAGATTCCTCGCTTTTTATGTAATTTAAATTCTCTCCCTATTATAGCGAATTTTAAAAAAGTTGCAAGACCCGCCGTTTGAATTTTATAAGCTTTCAGCCTTGGGCACAAACGCTGGGCGCGATAAAAACGCATCGCGGCAGTAATGCCGCGATGCGTTTTAAACCTGAAGTTAAGAGGCAACCGGTTCTACAATGTTTTGTATCCATGTGCCTCTGCGAAGCATGATGCCGCCTAAGAAACACTTCAAAACCTCTGTGGCCTGGCAGATGAAATACAGCGGCACGATGGGCAAACCCGTATACCGGCTTAATACCAGGGCCAGGGGCACACAGACGCACCAGACAAAACAACTGTCGAACAGGAAGGTCACTAAGGTCTTGCCACCGGAGCGCAAAGTGAAATAGGCCGCATTGGTATAGGCGCAGAAGGGCATGAACAGCGCTCCGATGCGGATAAAGCTGGCTGAAAGATGTCGCACCGCATCGGTGGTCTTGTATATCTGAGGAAATACATTGCTCAGGGCCGCCAAGGCGATGCCAAAGCCGATACAGAAGGCCACGGAAAACGCGATCAGTTTGCGGTCCAATTCCCGCACCTCTCTGGCCGGCATGCGGGCCCCCAGCTTCTGACCCACAATGATCCCCACCGCATTACCCATTGCCAGGAAAGAAACACTGAACACATTCCAGATGGTACTGGAAATATTGGTGGCGGCAACCACGTCCAGTCCCCGCAAGGAGTAGCATTGGTTCAGCACGGCCATTCCGGAGGCCCAGAGCGCCTCGTTGATCAGCAGCGGCATCCCCTTCACCACAATACGGCCGACCAGTTCGCGGGGAATCGCCAGAGAACGGAAGGCGCCTTTGGCAAATGGCTCCTTTTCCGGATGCGTATGCGTCCACCCTGCTACGATTGCCAGCTCCACGTACCGGGAAATTACGGTGGCCAGAGCCGCGCCCTGGACCCCCATGGCAGGAATCCCCAGCTTTCCGTAAATCAAGATATAATTGAGAATAAGATTTACAAAAACGGCGGATATTCCAGCAGTCATGGGCACCACCGTCTGACCAGTTTCCCGCAGCGTGCTGGAGTAGGCATTTGCAAGGGCGAAGGGCAAAAGGCCCCAAAGCATAATTTTTAAATAGTCCAGGCCGTAGCCCAGAAACAGCTCCGCGTCTGCAGGGTCTCCTTCCCCCCGCAAATACAGGCGAACTAGGCCCTCGCCACCGAGCAGCAGCGCTCCTAGACCCAAAGCAGTCAGTAAAATACAGACTAGAATTTTGAACCGAAAGGTGTGCCGGATCCCCGCGTGGTCTTTGGAGCCGGCAAATTGGGCAGTGAAAATTCCCGCGCCGGACACCGCGCCAAAGATGCACAGATTAAATACAAACAAAAGCTGGTTTACAATGGCCACGCCGCTCATCTGCGCGGTGCCGACTTGGCCGACCATGATATTGTCCAACATTCCTACAAAATTTGTAATGGCGTTTTGTACCATGATTGGGACTGCTACCGCCATGACCATTTTGTAGAAACGTCTATCCCCTATGTACTGGTTTAGCATTCGTTTCCGTACTTCCTTTACCTTTTTCAAACTGGTGAAAGGTTCATGCTCATTTCAAAGAATTAAACCTTTTGGCCATCCAAATATACTTCTTGCAGGATAAAGTCAGGCCCGCAGATGACAAAGTCCGCCCACTTTCCTACTGCAATAGACCCGATTTCCCTCTGTGCACCCAGCGCACAGGCGGGATTCCAGGTTGCGGCCCGAATCGCGTCCTCCGGCGCAATTCCAAAGGAAATCGCCCGGCGCATGCAGTCATACAGGTTCGTTGCCGAACCTGCCAAGGTGCCGTCCTGCAGCCTGGCCACGCCTCCCTGCAAATAGGCCTGCTGGCCCCCCAGTTCGTATGCTCCATCCGGCATGCCGCAGCATCGTAGTGCGTCTGATATTAAGACGATACGCGCTGCGCCAAACATGCGGAAGGCCAGACGCACAGATGCTGGATGCACGTGTAGCCCGTCGCAAATGAGCTCTGCCCGGACAGTCTCTTGCTCCGCCGCAGCGGGAATAACACCGGGGTTCCGATGGTGAATACCGGGCATCGCGTTGTACAGGTGGGTCAGATGGGTTGCGCCGGCATCAAAAGCCGCCTTAGCCTGGTCATAGGTGGCGTCGGTATGAGCCACGGACACAGCGCAAAGCTCCTTTGCTTTTTGAATGAACCCCACCGCGCCGGGAAGTTCCGGCGCCAAATCCACAAACCGTATCAGGCCGCCGCAGCCCTCCTGCAGGGACCGGAACGCCTCAAAATCTGGATTTTGCAAATACGCTCCATTTTGCGCTCCTTTTTTCTTTTCGCAGAAAAAGGGGCCCTCCATCTGGATCCCCATCAGCTTGGACGCGCCGGCCGGGCGCTCTTGCCGAAGCTGCCGCGCCGTCTCAAAGGCACGCCCCAGAACGTCGTAGGGCAGCGTCATGGAGGCCGGCGCAAAGGATGTAATGCCATTTTTCCCTAAGTAAACCGCCATGGAATGCAGGCCGTTTAAATCTCCGTCGGAGAAATCCGCCCCGGAATTTCCATGGTTATGGAGATCGATTAGGCCGGGAATGACGTAGGCGCCCCGCAGATCCACCGCATCCTCCGGAACCTGCTCCGGAAAAACGGCGGAGAATTTTTTATTTTTTACGGCAAAAGCACCAGAATGGAACCGAAAATCTTCTGCATAAACATTCGCATTTTTAAAAAACATACAACGACTCCTTCCACGGAAGACAGCGCATTGCCAAAGCAGTGCGCTGTCTTCCAATTCACTTGCGGATATCCGGGAGACTGGCGGCAGCCACAGACTGCCCCACCCGGCGGGTTTTCTCATCCGGCAACATGATCTGAATCTGTTTTTCCAGCTCTGGATACTCCTGCCGGAGGATCTCCAGGCACTGGTTCAAAATGATTGTCCCACCCTGACCGGACATCACCCGGCCTAGAACGATTAAATGTTGCATTTTGTAGAACTGACTATACAGAACCACCGTATAAGCCAAGTAAGCACCGATGCTCTCGAAAACGGCCTGTGCACGAGCGTCCCCTTGCTGCAGCAGCGCTTGTACGGCCTGCAGCTTCTCCGCAGGAGTCAGGCTCTCATCCAGGACAATCCCGGCCCGGGGCGCAAGCTTTATCACCGCGTCCTGTGAAAAATACTTACAGCCTACCCCCACATCGGTAGACCACTCGTCCGCCAGGGCCTTCTCAAACAAATCCACCGGCGCGAAAGCCAGCTCGTTGAGCCAGCCCAGTACATTGCCGTCCTGGTCCACATAGCCCACAGCCTCGGAGGTTCCCATGGCCATCCCCATGACAGCGCCGCGCCCCAGGCTCATGGAGCCTGCCAGCGCCGTCACGTCGCCGTCATTGGCCACCACAATGGGGACGTCCCCGATCTCTCGGGCCGCGCGGTCATAGATGGTCTTGACCAGCTCCCGCTTCTCCCTGGGGACCTTGATAAACAACGCCGATACCATAGGCGCATTGCCGATGAAAACTCCGGCGGAGGAGACGCCGATCCCATCCACACGGGGCATTTTGGACGCCGCCGTTCGAAATGCCGACACAATGCCGTCAAAGTGATACTGCGGGTCCGCCTGGGTTTTGGGATGCCATACAACCTCTTCAGCGTAGACAGTCTTGCCGTCTATGACTGCTGAGACCTTTCGGTCAGAGCCCCCGGCATCAAATCCAATCCGGCATCCCTCCAAATGCCCACCGATAGGCACGGAGGCTTCCCGGGCCGGAGGGCACTGGTCCAGCGGCAGGTCCAGCACCTCGAACGGCACTTCATAAACATCCTGCATGAACTGCACATCAAATTTACGTGCTCCGGTCAGGGTGTAATCCTCCTGCAGGCGCTTTGCCAAGTGGCTGCAGCCGCAGACCGCAATCCGAAAGCCGCCCACGGACCATAGCAGGAATTTCACATATCGCTCTACATAGCGGTAGTCCGCCTCCACCATTTCGGGCGTACCATAAATTCGGGTATGGTGCACAGAGATCCGCCCCTGGTCCCGTTCTATGGCAATGGCGATCGGCCGTGCAGCGTCCCGCTGATACGCCTGCATCCAGACGCCAAAGGGAATAAACTCCGGGTCCAGCTTCGGCAAGTTCTTTACACAGTAGGGAATGCCGAAATATTCCATGTTCCGTTCCTCCTTACTTTTAGAACGGTCTGCGGACCTTTTGGGCCACATCCGCTACAATTCGGTTCATCGCATCCCACTTCTGTTCCATATCCGCCACCAGCTTCATCTGCGCCCGGGCGCGGACCAGATTGTGGTCCGGGTAATCGATTTTAAAATAGCGGTCTCCATCTAAATAGTCGGTCAGGAACCGTACCGCCAATTCCAGGGTCAGGGTTTTCGCCCCCACCGGCATCATCTGTATCTCCATATCCGTTAAAGAAGGACAAGCCTCCATATATCCCTGGGTATAAATTTCAAACAAATGCAAATCCAATCCCATTTTTTCCGTATCCGGCTCATCCTCCGCCGCAGTGGCCGCGCCGAACCGAATGGAATCTCCGAAATCATAGAGAGAAAGGCCGGGCATAACCGTGTCCAAGTCCAAGACGCACAGAGATTTTCTGGTCTCTTTGTCCAGCAGGACGTTGTTGAGCTTCGTGTCGTTGTGGGTCACCCGCAGAGGCAGCGTGCCGGACTCCCGCATCTGCTGCAAAACCGCTCCGTCTGCCTCCCGCCGTAGCAGAAATGTAATTTCCTTCTGGACTCCTGCGGCCCGACCGCAGGGGTCCGCCTCCAGAACCTGCTGGAACATCTGATAACGGTTCACCGTATTATGGAACTCCGGAATCGTCTCGTACAAAGTATCCGCGGGAAAATCGGAAAGCAGCTCCTGAAACCGGCCGAAAGCCAAGGCACTCTGATAAAAATCCTCGTCAGACTCCGGCGCGTCCAAACAGAATCCCCCCACGAAGTCGTACATCCGCCAGTATTCTCCGTCCTCGTCTACATAGTAGCATTTGCCGTCCCGCGCCGGCAGAAAATGCAGCGCGGCCCGGGGGTCCGTCACGCGGGCTTTCAAATAGGCCGTCACAGATCCCACATTGGCCATCAGGCGCTCTGGATCTTTAAAGACATACCGGTTGATTCGCTGCAATACATACTCAGCGCCGGCGTCCGTCTTTACGCGCAAGGTAAAATTGATATGTCCATGGCCGAATACCTTACACTCCACAGGCTTACCTACAAGAGGAAACGCAAAAACAGCCTTTTCCATAAAAACCTCCATAACAATTTAGATTCCATGCCTTTGCACCGCAGGGGCAGAGGCAATCCAGATATCCCATGGTATGCCCTGCGGCGCCGGTGAGTTCTCCGGCGCACGAACGGCAGGGACAAAACTTCAAAACAAGGCAAGCGCCGAAGGAGGTCATTCAACCGCAGCGATCGGCGCGCAAGGCTTCTTCCCGCCTCACTTGCCCGTTATTGTAACAGAAGTCAATAAAAAAAGCAAATAAATTATCAAAGAGGAAACAAGTACGGCGTTTCCATGTATTTCATAGAGCTAAAAACGGCCCTTGTTCCGCATTCCACGCTTTTACAACACGCGTCCCAGAACGAGTCCCCACAGGCAGCCCATTGCTATGCCGGAAACCAACAGCAATCCAGCTATGGCAAAATTCTCCCGGCGTTTCTGATTGACGCGGAACAGCACCAAAAGGCCCACCCCCGCATTGACCAGCAGACCGGAGAGCATGGGTCCGGGCCCCATGACCCCCTTGACATATAGATCCGTCAATAAAACGGAGGCGGAACAGTTGGGAAACAGGCCCAGCAACCCCGCGGCCAATTCCCCAATTACGGGTATCCCCCAAAAGGCGGTGATCTTCTCTTGCGGCAGGTACAAAAACGCTACATTTAACAATAGCGTCACTATAAAAATCAACAAAATAATCTTTCCCGTGTGCCGGAGCGCAGACCGGAAAATGCCGCCTTCGCAAGAGCAATGCTCCTGCTGACAAAAGGCGTGAATATCGGAGTGGTTTTCCCGGTGCCGCCGCCTCTGGATGGCATCCACGGGGAAGCCGACTAAAAGGCCGGAGAGCAGTTTGACGCCCAGGATCAGAAGCATGATCCGGACGGGGACCTGGGCGGAGACGAGGATCGGCAGCATTTCGTCAGAGGTGGCCAAAAACACTGCCAGCAGTGTTCCCACTGTGATGGTACCGGAGGCGTATAGGCTGGCGGCAGCGCCTGAAAATCCGCATTGCGGCACGAGTCCCAGCAGGGAGCCCAACAGCGGGCCCGCCCCTCTGGAGCGTTCCAGCGCCCGGTTAATCCGGCTGCCGGCATGATGCTCCAGATATTCCATTAAAAGATAGGTTAAAAACAGAATTGGCAATAGCTTGCCTGTGTCAATCAGTGCGTCAAACAGTGCATCCAGCATTCGTATTTCCCCTTCTGTCGGCAATTCATGTGCCGCCGTCCTTTTATTATACAGCACAGAAGGGGGAAAATAAAAGAAAATTTTTCAATTTGATCCTGTTGGTTTAAATTTTGTCATTCAATTATTGATGTTCCATTTAAAACCTCACTGCTCTCATTGAGATATGAAAACTAAAATGCAGAAAGAAAGCAAAAAATCGAACAAAATAGTTCTAATGCCTATTGTTTTATTACTGCGACTCCTGTGTTTGTTCAGGTCGACAAATACGAACACAGGAATTGATTCTTATCCCGATTTTTATGAATATTTTCCTTGCGCCAACGATTTATATCATTACTTTAAAGTGTAGCTGGCTTGTTAGCAGAAAAATTAGCAGTGAATCCCGCTGGGGCAAATCAGACCACGGAACAAACACCGTCTGTTCGGTATGCGTTAAAATTAAGGCAAACAGAAAAAAGGTCTTAAAGTCGGCAATTTACCAAAAACCTCCCATTTCATGGAGTTTTTTAAAGTTAATTGTCTAAAAAATAAAAAACCGCACAGCTTTACGCCATGCGGTTTTTTGGAGCTGCTACCCAGATTCGAACTGGGGACCTCATCCTTACCAAGGATGCGCTCTACCGACTGAGCTATAGCAGCGGGCCAAACAGCTTCCTCATTATATCCAACTGCACATAAATTGTCAAGCTTGATTTTCGAAAAACCAACGGTTTTTTGTAGATTTCAGCAGCGTTTTTTTCGGCATACAGCCATAGCTTTTTTGCGAAAAAACCGTAATACGCCCACCTTTGGGGCGTAACTCCCAGTACGACGCAAAAAACGCCCGCTGCACGCGGGCGTTTGTGGCAGGGGCACAAGGACTTGAACCCTGAGCCTACGGTTTTGGAGACCGCCGCTCTACCAATTGAGCTATACCCCTATCTATATTGGAAGCAAAGGCTTAGTTTCTGGTGGGCCTTCAGGGATTCGAACCCGGGACGATCCGGTTATGAGCCGGAGGCTCTAACCAACTGAGCTAAAGGCCCGTATTAAGAGCGGACGGAAACCCAAGAACCGTCACGCCCTGTATTTTAGCACCCTTTCTTTTGGTTGTCAACGTTTTTTTGCTTGCCGAACCATGAGATTTTTCTTGATTCCTATCCTGTCAAGGGGTACAATAGCTTTAATCATTTGGCGGTTAGCCGCGCCTGGAGGTGTGCAATGGAACGATTGACCAAGCGGACCGAAATTGGTTATAGCTCACCGGATCCACAAGCCGCGTTAGACCGGCTGGGCCGGTGGGAGGATTTGTACGAGCAACTCTATCAGGAACGGGAGGCAGCCACTGCCCGCATGCAAATGCTCACGGCGCAGGGGAAAGAAAAATCCGCCACCTATCGCCAGCTTTTCTCTAATAAACTCACCTTGGCCATTTTAATTAGCCGTCTGGACGCCAGTCGGTAAAGGAGGGAGCATATGGAGCAGGTTCCCGGAGAAAACGCTTCCAGCATGGAGCTTTTTGAAAACTATCAGGACTATCTGGCTCTGCAGCATTTGTATCAGGCCGCTCTGAGGCAGCTGCAAATCAAATTTGAGGTGCTCAATGACGAATTCCGGGTTCGGTCCGGTCGAAGCCCCATTCATCACATTGAAACTCGCCTGAAATCCACAAGCAGCATTATTCAAAAGCTGCGCAGCCGCAACTATGCGGTGACATTGGCGTCCGCCAAACAGAACCTGAACGATATTGCCGGCATCCGTGTGATCTGCAGCTATATTGACGATGTGTACCGGGTAGCGGAAATGTTTCTGCGCCAGTCGGATATCGTCCTCCTAAAAGCCCAGGACTATATTAAAAAACCCAATTTTAATGGATATCGAAGTCTCCACCTGGACATCCAACTGCCCATTTATTTATCTGATCATACAGAACACGTCAACGTGGAGGTGCAGCTTCGCACGGTTGCCATGGACTTTTGGGCCAGTCTGGAGCACGACCTGCGGTACAAATCGCAGAAGAACATTCCAGCCCACATTTCCCAGGAAATGCTGGAGGCCTCCCAGGCCATCGCTGCCATTGACCGGCAAATGCAGGCGATTTATCAGGAAATTCAAGCTCTGCCATAATACAAACCAAAAAATACAAAAAGGAGCAGTCATCATGGAACAGCTACAGCTAAACGATTTTTTGCAGTATCGCTTTCTGTCCCAGCTCAAGTATGCCCCTGGCGGCAAGCGGGCCGCCTTTGTAGTGGCCAATTGCATGGAGGAGGAAAATTGCTATGAGTCCCGTCTCTGGCTCTATGAGGCTGGCGCGCTCCGGCAGCTGACGGATTTGGGCCAGGAGCGCAGCTTCCTTTGGGAGGATGAAACGCACCTGCTCTTCCCTGCCGTACGCAGCCAAGCAGAGAAAAAACGACAGGAGAAAAAAGAACAATTTACCAGCTATTATCGCCTGGACGTGCAGGGCGGTGAGGCGCTGCCCGCCTTCACCCTGCCCTTTTCTGTGCAATCGCTGAAGCACGCGGAGGGCCCAGTCTATTTAGCCATCGGCCAATTGGACGTCGCTTATCCAGATTATGATCAAATGAGTGAGGAAGAGCGGTCCCAGGTGGCAAAGGCCTACGAGGACAATCAGGACTACGAGGTGCTCGATGAGATCCCCTTCTGGTCAAACGGGGCCAGCTTCACCAACAAGCACCGGTCCGCCCTATTTCTGGTCAACGTGGAAACCGGCGCAATTTCCCGCATCACGGAGCCCACATTCCAATTGGAGTCCCTGGAGCTGGTGGGAGAGTATGCTTATTTCGCCGGGGAAGCCTACTGCGCCAAACCCACCATGCGCGGCAGCCTCTGGAAGCTGAACTGGAAAACCGGGGCGTTGCAGCAGCTTGTACAGACGCTTCCCATCTACACCGACCAACTCATTGCCACCGGCTCAAAGCTTTTGCTGCTGGGAACCAGGAGCGAGCGGCACGGCCTCAACGAAAACAGCTGGGTTTATGAGGTAGACCAGCAGACCGGCGAGTTATCCGTTCTTCGCGAGGAAGACAACGGTATGTACGGAAGCGTCGGCAGTGATTGCCGTTATGGCGGCGGAGCCTCCCGCCAGGCTCGTGGAGAAGACTTGTATTACATCACCACCCGGCGAGGCGCCTCCCACCTTTACCGGCTTCTGCCAGACGGTCGCGATGAAGGGGTTGTGACAAAACAGGGCAGCATCGATAGCTTCGCGCTATGCCAGGAGACGGATCAGGTACTTCTCGTTGCCCTATATGACAACCATCTCCAGGAGCTCTATGGGTATGATTTGACCAGCGGCGAGCTTCGGCAGATCAGCCATTTCAACGACGCGCCGCTTGCAGGGAAGTACGTCGCCGCACCGCACTATCTTTCTGTTCCAAGCTGCGGTCTAGACATTGACGGTTGGGTGCTGCTGCCCAAAGATTTCGATCCCACCCAGAAATATCCTGGTATCTTGGATATCCACGGCGGGCCAAAAACCGCTTATGGACCTGTATTTTACCATGAAATGCAGGTCTGGGCCAATTTAGGGTACTTCGTCTTCTTCTGCAATCCCAAGGGCTCCGACGGTCGGGGCAACGAATTTGCGGATATCCGCGGACACTATGGGGAGACGGATTATCAAAACATTATGGATTTTACCGACGCCGTACTATCTCAATATCCTCAAATCGACCCCAAACGAATCGCCGTTACCGGCGGCTCTTACGGCGGCTTCATGACCAACTGGATCATCGGACATACAGACCGGTTCGCCTGCGCCGCCTCTCAGCGGTCCATCTCCAACTGGCTCAGCTTTTACGGCGTATCCGACATTGGGTTCTATTTCGCAACTGATCAGGGGGATGCAAATCCCTTTGACAGCGCGGAAAAGCTTTGGGCCCATTCCCCTCTGCGCTTCGCAAAGTACGTAACCACGCCCACATTATTCATCCACTCCGCGGAGGACTACCGGTGCCCCATGCCGGAGGGCATGCAAATGTTCACTGCCCTGATGGACCGGGGAATTCCCGCCAGGCTCTGTTATTTCCGGGGAGAGAACCATGAACTGTCCCGGTCCGGAAAGCCAAAGCACCGCATTCGCCGATTACAGGAGATGACGGATTGGTTTGCAAAGTATACCAAAGCGTAAAAACGCCATTCCGGCTCGCTCCTAATTCGATTTTAATTATAACGGGCTGCGCTCCAGGCGGGCGGTCGGTAGCATACCGACCGCCCGCTGGTTCCGCCCTGGTCTTCATCGGCCAGTCGAGCGCTCAATCAACATTGCTGTAACAAAACAAGCGGGCAGGCGATACAGCAGCAATTCGCTGTATCGCCTGCCTCTTTAGCGTCTACATCGGGTTTTTCAGACGAAATCGCTACTGCGCGTGCTCACACAACCACTGAGCCCACATGGCGTAATACTTGCCGTACAGATGCACGCCATCGCCCGTGTAGTCTTCCAAGAGATACCCTTCCTCATCCGTGAAAATACTCTGAAAATCCAGGAAAAATACATTCGTGCCATCGGCAAGGGCCTGTATCTGCGCATTCACCGCAGCCACATTTTCTGGGACAAGATAGCTGGTTGCCGACGCCTTATTCCGTGTCACCCCGAAAAGTGCCTGCAAATAAATTTTTGCGTTTGGCTGCAGGGCTCTGATCTGCTCTAAGTCGCTGCGATAGGTATCCGCCAGGGAGCTCAGGGGATAGCCCGCCTCATTCAGCCCCAGCATGATGTAAATCTTGCCGTATTGCTTTTGGCCCAGCAATTCCTCCAGAGACGTTTTGTTGAAGCCTTCGTCCGTGGCATTCACAGAAAACATTTGAAACACGCTTAAGCCCACATCTGCAAAATAATCCGCCTTGCCCAGTCTGGCATATTGGGACAGCCCCACGGTACGGGAATCCCCGATAAACAAAGCGTCGTCAAAATAGCTCTCATCCTGGCCGTATACCGCCAGCGGCACTGTGGGTACCGTGTCCGGAACCGTTGTAGGCTGCGTGGTCGGAGGCTCCGACGTGGAAGGCACGGTCTGTTCGCTGGACGGCTGTGAACTCGGCTGCTCCGTGCTGCCGCCGTTCGTTCCGGTAGAGTCGGCGGGCTCGGATGGCTGCACGCCGCCGTGTTGCTGCATTAAGCGCAGCTCCGTGTCGTCATGAAGCAGCAAAAACGGAACCGCTATGGCAATCTTTTTCTCGTAGCCGCCGGTCGAACTCTGAATTTTGGATTTCATCACAAGCCCCACGCAGGTAACACAGACGCTGCTGAGCACCAAGAGCACAACCAGTGTCAAGGCGGGCTTTTTAATCTTTCTTTCGCACATAACGGCTCCCCCCTAAAAGCTGAAATACATAAATGGGTCGTTGGTTGCAACAGATAGACAATATACCACCGCCCAGAAAAGAAGAAAAAGCAAAATTGTCCCCAAGGCAGAGGTGCGGATGCGATTCCAAAGCCGTTCCGGACCGGGAAAGGACACGACCAGTCCTAAGACCAAAAATACGCCAAACTGCTTGCCCAGCCGAAGGAAATCCCCTGTGCTGACCGCCACGCCGCCGCCAAAAAATGGAAATAGACGGCTCAAGTAGACCCCAATTTGCCCCAAGTCCGGAATTGCAAACAGCATCCAACTAAACAGGATTGCAAACAGCATATAAATTCTGGACAAAATAGGCCGGCGCGCCAAAATCTTTCCCAGCCAAAGCTTTTCGTTTGCAATTAATAGGAACAGAAACAAGCCCCAGAGCAGAAAGCTCCAACCTGCTCCGTGCCACATACCGGTGAGCAGCCAAACTACGAGCAAATTGAAAACGGTCCGAAGCAAACCCCTCCGATTTCCTCCCAGCGGGATGTAGACATAATTCCGAAACCACTGCCCTAACGTGATATGCCACCGACGCCAAAATTCGCTCATGGAGCGGGCCGCGTAAGGATGGTCGAAATTGCGGGGCAAATGAAATCCCAGCATTCGGCCCAGGCCGACGGCCATCCAGGAATAGCCGCAGAAGTCGAGGTATAATTGCAGGGAAAAAGCCACCAGACCCATCCAGGCCAAGGGGGTGGAGATGCTCTCAAAACCGATGGTCTTCACTTGCGACCAGATGCCGCCCACCCGATCCGCCAAAAGCACCTTCATCGCGAGTCCCACTAGAAAATCCCGAAGGCCCTGGTCAAACCCTTCCAGAGTGTAGCGCCTTTGCCGAACCTGCGGCTGGAGCTCCTCCGCCCGTGTCAGGGGACCGGACAGGAGCTTGGGAAACATCAAAATTCCAGTGGAGAAGGACAAGAAGGCGGATTCTACGGGAATACGGCTCCAATATACATCCAGTAAATAAGCCGTCATTTGAAACACATAAAAGCTCATTCCTAGGGGTAAAATTAGGGAACTTCCGAACAATCCGGCATATTTAAAACTGGCAAGGGCTCCAAAAAGCACCACCAGGCAGGCTACCAGGAGTCCCCGGCTCCGTCCCCACTTTTCCAAAGCCATACCAGCCAGCCAGGTCAGGCATGTTAACGCCAACAGCAAAGCAATGCACCATGGCTGCTTCCATGTTCCAATACAATAAAAAGCCAGGCTGCCCAGACACAGAACCAGATTCCGATGCCGGTCAGGCGTGCAGTAGTACGCTGCCAGAAAAATTGGCAGGAAGAGAAAAATGAAGTTCAGACTGTTAAAGCTCATGGCGCAATTCCTATCTCCCAATTATGATTCTTCGTCTTCCGCATGTATGCAACCTACGCGCCGTCCGCGTATCCGCCACGTGCCCCGCAGCAGAACTCGCATTTCATTCCCATCTGCACTGCCTGAAAGCTGTGAAAAGCCCGCCTGTACACCGTATGCACAGGCGGGTCTTCATCCTGGTCCCGGTCGACATAAAAAATTATAGGGCAACTTTCGACAAGATGCAAGAGCTATTTACCTAAATTATTCTAAAGAAACTGCAACCATTTGTAACCAGCCTTACGGAGCAAATTGGCTCTGATAAAGCTGGGCATAAAATCCACCCCTTTGCAGCAGCTCTGTGTGGTTGCCCTGCTCCACGACGCGCCCATCTCGCATCACTAAAATGATGTCCGCCTCCTGTATGGTGGAAAGTCGGTGCGCAACCAAAAAGCTGGTGCGGCCCTGCATCATCTGGACAAAGGCCGCCTGAATTTTTTGTTCCGTTCGGGTATCGATTGATGAGGTGGCTTCGTCCAGGATTAAAATGGGCGGCAGGGCGAGCATCACCCGGGCAATGCACAAAAGCTGTTTTTGCCCCTGGGAGAGCGAGCCGCCGGATTCTCCCAGGACCGTTTCATATCCCTGCGGAAGCCGCCGGATGAAGCCGTGCGCGCGGGCGGACTTAGCGGCCGCCATCACCTCCTCTTCCGTTGCTTCCGGCCTTGCCATCGCAATATTATCCCGGACGGTGCCGGCCTTCAGCCAGGTGTCCTGAAGTACCATACCAAAACAGGCACGTAAATCTCCCCGCGCCATGTCCCGGGTCGATACGCCGTCTACCAAAATGCGCCCTTGCCGCACTTCGTAAAAGCGCATTAAAAGATTGATTATCGTCGTCTTGCCACAGCCGGTAGGTCCGACGATAGCCACCCGCTGTCCTGGCTCCACGTGGAGACTAAAATCCTCAATCAGCGCTTGTTTCAGACTGTAGGCGAACGAAACATGCTCTAAATCCACTCGGCCGGCAACCCGATTTAGCGGAGCAGGGAAAGCCGGGTCCCCGGCTTGCGACGGCTCATCCAGAAGTTCAAAGACCCGTCCTGCGCAAGCCAAGGCGTTTTGCAGCTCCGTCACGACACCGGAAATTTCGTTAAAAGGCTTGGTGTACTGGTTGGCGTAGCTTAAAAAGCTGGTCAGCCCGCCTACCGTCAAGCCACCGCCCACCGCCGCCAGCGCTCCTACCAGGCCAACGCCTGCATAAACCAGGGCGTTGACAAAGCGGGTGCAGGGATTGGTCAGGGAGGAAAAAAAGGTGGCGCGGAGCGAGCAGCGGTTCAGTTGCTCGTTGACCTGATCAAACTGGTGCAGGGAGGCGGCCTCATGTCCAAAAGCCTGCACTACCTTTAATTCTCCCAAAGTCTCGTCCAAAATTGCGGTTTGTTTTCCCCTGATCTCCGACTGCTGCCGGAACAAAGAATAGGTCCGCTTTGCTACAAAATTTGCCACGAACAAAGACAGCGGCGTGATCAATATGACTACCAGCGCAATCCTCCAGTTCACATACAGCATAAACACCAGCGTCCCGCCAATGGTCATAACGCCAGTAAACAGCTGCGTGAACCCCATGAGCAACCCGTCGGAAAACTGGTCCACATCCGCTACCACCCGGCTGACGATCTCTCCTTGGGAATGCCCGTCCAAATAGGAAAGTGGCAGGGTCTGCAGATGTCGGAACGCCTCGTCCCGAAGATCCCGTACCACCCGGAAAGCGATCCGGTTGTTGAGCTCCCCCATACACCACTGCGCCAAGGCACCGACTAAGACAACAATGCCGATTTGCAGGAGGAACGCACTGACCGCCGAGAAATTCACTTTGCCTGGTCCTACGATACAGTCCACACTTTTCCCCACTAAAATTGGCACATAAAGCTGCAGCAGAACCGTAAGCAGCGCCAGCAGCAGCGTGGTCGCCAGCAGCGGCCAGTGGGGTCCTATGGAACGCAGAACTCTTCTGAAAGTCTTTCCTTGTGCAGAACGTTTATGCCCCATGGAATTCTGCCTCCTTAGGAAATTGGGAATAATAAATTTCCTGATAAACTGAGCAGCTTTCCAGCAGCTCCTGATGGGTACCGCGCCCAGCCACCTTTCCGTCCTCCAGCACGAAAATTAAATCGGCATGCCGGATGGATGCGGCCCGCTGCGAAACGACGAATGTGGTGGGAGGCTCCGGCATCGTCCGGATTGCAGACCGGAGCTTGGCGTCCGTTGCATAATCCAGCGCAGACGCGCTGTCGTCCAAAATTAAAATTTCCGGCCTTCGCACCAATGCCCGGGCTATGGTAAGCCGCTGCCGCTGGCCTCCGGACAAATTTCTGCCTCCCTGCTCCACGGCGGCATCCAGCCCACCGTCCTTCGTCTTGACAAACTCCATGGCCTGGGCGAGCTCCAGCGCTTCCATCAGATCTTTGTCCGTAGCCTCCGGGTTCCCCCACAGCAGGTTGGAACGAACGGTTCCCTGAAACAGCACTGCTTTCTGGGGGACCACACCAATTTGTTCCCGCAAAGCTTGGATAGAAAGCTCCTTGACATCCACGCCATCTACTCGCACCACACCTCGCGTCGCGTCGTAAAAACGAGGGATTAAGCTGACCAGCGCGGACTTACCGGAGCCGGTCCCGCCAATAATCCCAATGCTCTGCCCCGGCTCTGCTACAAAATCCACATCGGATATGGCCTCCGCTGAGCCGCCCGGAAAGGTCAGGCTCACCTGGCGAAACTCTACCCGTCCCTGGCGTTTCCCCGTGGGAAGCCTTCTGGTTCCCGGTGCCTGGCTGGCAGATATTTCAAAAATTCCCTGGACACGGTTTCCACATGCCGCTGCCTTTGTCATGGTGATAATTAAGTTTGCAAACTTAATCAGCTCTACCAGGATCTGGGTCATATAGTTATATAACGCCACGACCTGACCCTGGGTCAGCTGACCGCGGTTGACCCGCACCGCCCCCGTCTGAATCAACACCACCACTGCCAAATTGAGAATGACGTAGGTCACCGGATTCAGCAAATTGGAGAACCGGCCCACCTGGAGCTGCATGCGGTAGAGGCGCTGGTTCCGCTGGGAAAATCCTGCGACCTGCTCTTTTTCCTTGCGAAAGGCCCGCAGGACGCGGACGCCTGTCAGGTTTTCCCTCGTTGCGGAAGTGATCCCATCCAAACGGGTCTGCACCCGCCGATACATGGGAATTGTGACCAGAATGATGGCGAACACCCCAGCAAACAGCACGGGAATTGCCACTGCAAAAATCAACGCGGCTGACATGTCGATGGTAAATGCCAAAATCATGGCGCCAAAGACCACAAAGGGGGAACGAAGCAAAAGCCGCAGGGCCAGATTAATACCGTTTTGCAGCTGATTGACGTCGCTGGTCATCCGAGTAATCATCGTGGAAGCACCAAGATGGTCAATTTCCGAATAGGACAGGCCCAAAATATGAGAAAACAAGGCGTGCCGGATTTTCGTGGCAAAACCGGTGGCTGCTTTGGCCGCAAAATATTGGGCGGTAACCGAGCATAGCAGCCCGACCAACGCCAGTGCAACCAGCACGCCGCACATTCTGCCAATATACGGCCTGTCGGCATTCGCAATTCCCCGATCAATGATGGCCGCCATCACCAGAGGGACGAACAGCTCGAAGCCTGCCTCCAGCAGTTTGAATATGGGGCCCCAGATACACTCTTTCCGAAAATCTTTTAAAAAACGAAGTAATTTTTTCAAGGTGCGTACCCACCGCCCTGAGCGGCATTTCCTTCCTCACTGGATTCCTCCGCCATTATATCTCCAAACAGGTTCATTCGCAACTTTTTTCAGGCATGCTGTCCGGCATTTCCTTTGTTGCAACTCTTTCCAGGATATGGTATGATAAAATATAAGATTATAAAGCTTTCTCATTTCTTTTTTGCCGCATATTAGATTTTAACCTTGGAGGCGCCTTATGAAAAATTCCGATGATTTTTTAGAACAGATGCGGCGCAGACGGCGGCAGCGGACCGTGACCACGATTCTGACGATTTTTTTCCTTCTCTTCGCCTTTGTGGTCATCGGCGCCCTATTGTTTCAAGTTTTCGTTCCCCCTGTGACCGAGCCGTCTCTGACGGAGCCTCAGCTTTCCAAGGAAACCACCCGTTCAACCATAGAGGAAACCCGGATCCCAACCGCTCCGGCAACGACCTTTCCGGAAACCGCTCCTTCCACGGAAGAAACCACGCTGTCCCTGGAGCAAAGGGCGAGGGCGATCCTGGATGGTATGACGCAGGAAGAAAAAATTTATCAGTTATTTATCGTCCGACCAGAGGCGCTTTTGGATACCCCCGATCCCGCGACAGACGCTGGGATGGAGCTGTGTGCAGCCCTGGTCAAGCAGCCTGTGGGCGGCGTTGCATTTTTCTCGGATAACATTTTGGACCCGGTACAGTGCAGGTCCATGATTACTAACCTACAGGGCTCTGCCAGCGTCAGGCTGTTCATTGCCGTGGATGAAGAGGGCGGCTCGGTATCCCGCATTGCCTCCAATCCTGCCATGGGGACCACGCACTTTCCGCCTATGGGGGAAATCGGGCGCCAGGGCGATCCGGAAAGGGCCTATGACGTGGGAATTACCATTGGTAAAGAAATTGCGCTGCTGGGTTTTAATCTGGATATGGCGCCGGTAGCAGATGTGAATACCAATCCGGATAATCCTGTCATCGGTGCCCGCGCCTTTAGCCCCGATCCAGCGGTGGCCGCCGGTATGGTCGCTTCCTGTGTCCGCGGCTTTACTGACAGCGGCGTCCTGTCCTGCTTAAAGCACTTCCCCGGCCATGGCGATACCGCGACCGACTCCCATCGGGGCTATGCTGAGACACAAAAAACACTGGAGGAAATGAAGGAAACGGAGCTGATCCCTTTTTGTTCCGGCATCCAAGCGGGAGTTCCTATGGTCATGGCCGGGCACATCACTTGTCCCAATGTCACAAATGACGGGCTGCCCGCCTCTCTCTCCCCTTATCTTATAACCGGGGTGCTGCGGGATAGTCTGGAATTTTCTGGGGTCGTCATCACGGATTCCCTGGAGATGGAAGCTATCACAGATGCCTACACGTCGGGAGAAGCCGCTGTCCTTGCGCTGCAAGCGGGATGCGACATGCTGTTGATGCCAAAGAGCCTCTCGGAAGCCGTTTCCGGCATACAGAACGCGCTGGAAACCGATACGCTTACCGCGCAACGAATCGACGAGAGCGTTCTTCGAATTTTGACATTAAAACTGGAATATGGTATTTTAACATAAAGGAAACCAGCCGCTGTAAATTTGGAGGCTCCAAATTTGCAGCGGCTGGTCTTTTGCAGGTTCACCTCGTAATGGCAATCACCTGATGCTGAACCGCCCGTCTATCCGAAATAGGGATATATAGAATGGGATTAAGCAGCAGTACTTGGTTTCAGGTAATCCATTTTTCATACAGCTTAAACCAGTTTAAGCCATGCACGCCCAACCCCAAATCAACGGTTCTAATATATTGAAATCCACATTTTTCATAAAGACGAATTGCAGGCAGATTCTTTTCATAAACGTCCAATCGCAGCGACTTAATATGGGTTCTCAGGCCGAAATCGGCGGCAAAGTCCAACAACGCATGACCGATCCCTCTTGATAGATACTCCGGATGAACTGCCAACGTGTAAATCACCAGCACAGCCTCATCTGGCAATTCAGCCCTCCATTTCACCTCTCGATAGGCCGGTTCTGGTTCGTGCCTCAAAATAATTGAGCCTACAACCTTTTCACTTACTACCGCTACATACAAACACCCCTCCTGAATCCCCTGTACTGCGGTATCCCGAACCGGGTAAATTCCCTTGCGCCAGCCGGGATAATTGATCGTACTTGCCAGGTGTTCGTTTACAGCGTCGTAGAGACGCTCCAACGCGTCTATGTCCGCTCTTCTTCCCAACCGAATGCATAGATCCAATTGGCCACCTTCTTTCTATCGATAAATATTGTCAATGGAATCGTCTTAATTTCCCTTTTTCTAAATAGTGTACAAAGTCGCAAAGTCCAGCCACTTTGTCGAAATGGGTGACGATGATGACACACTTGCCCTGCTCGTGAGCAATGTCCCGAAAGATGCCCATGATGTTCTCCTCGGTGTCGCCGTCCAAATTGCCGGTGGGTTCGTCCGCGATAATCAGAGCCGGGTCGTGGCAGAGCGCCCTGGCAATCCCCACCCGCTGCTGCTCGCCGCCCGACAGTTTCAAAACCTTCCTAACGGCGGTTTCTCGGTCAATCCCCACCCGCTCCAGCATGGCGTAGGCGGCCTTGCGCTTGCTTTTCGCCTTCACTTTTGAGATGTGCATGGAAAGCTTGATATTTTCCACCGCCGTGGCGTTGGTGAGTAGGTTGTAGCCCTGAAAGATCACGCCGATGTCATTGGCGCGGTACCGGTCGCGGTCAAGACGGCGCATATCCTTGCCGCCATAGGAGACAAGACCGTTTGTTGGCAGATCTAAACCGGAAATTAGCGAAAGTAGGGTGCTCTTGCCGGCCCCAGATTTTCCCATGATTCCATAGAGCGCGCCGGTCTCAAAATCCGTGTGAATGTTTTCAAAACAGAATTCTTTAAACCCTCGTATTGGTAGGTCACGTCCTGTAACGATAAGATATTCATGGTTAGCCCTTTTCCGAAAGTATTTTCATCGGCTCAAATCTTGTGATATAGAGAATTCCCGCCATGGAAGAAATTAAAACCAGCACCAACGCCAAACCGCCAATTTGCCCGATGGCCTGCGGGGTCAGCCTCACCGAAATCTCAGAAATCGTGCTTCCATCCTCCGCGCCAGGGATAAGCTCCATCGTTCCGGTGTTTTGCTGCTGCTCCTCAGCGATGCGGATTTGATCCTGAAGCAGCGTATCCGCAATGGGCTGTGACAGGGTGGTGGAGCGCGCCAGGCCGATGGTCAAGCAAAGGATAGCGATCATCAGGGATTTGCAGACCATGCCCACGATCACCTTGCCGCGCTTCATCCCCATGGCTCGCAGCACACCGATTTCATACTTGCGCTCCCGGACAGCCATTACCGAGAGGAACAGCAGGATAACCCCGCCGAAAACCAAGACCACGACCAGAAAGATGGTCACGATTTTGGAGATGCCCTCCACCGGGCCGACAATCTTGTTGTAGGCGACCTCGTCGGTGGTGGCGCGGTAGTAGGGCGTCAGACCCTTCTCCGCCGCTTCTTTCTGGAACGCCTCCAGCATACCGGGGTCTTTCAGAAAATAGGTGGCGTTCAGCACACCACGAGCCTCGTATAGTTCCATCCCCAAGGCGGTGTCCAGATCGGTGAGAATCTCGTTGCCCCGGTTGAGCTGTGGGACATTGAAACCGGTGCTTGTCTCCGGAAGGTTATCCCGATAAATCCCACAGACGGTAAAGATATAAGGCATAAGCGCGTCTTTCCCTGTGTTTGTGACAGTGATTTGCTCCCCGACGGACAGGCCGTTGCGCTGTGCCAGCTCCTCGCTGATCATGCATTCGTTTGGCTCTTGGAAAGCCCGCCCCTCTACAAGCGAGCGGCTGCCGTTTGCGAAGTCCTGGCTGATATTAGGGAATCAACAACCGGGCAGCGCCAGCGCCCACAGGCCCAAAAAGGCCTTTTTCGGCAGCTTATAGAGAAACAGCGAGCGGAGCACCAGGATCAGCAGGATCAGGAGGGTGGCCCGCAGCTGTATGGAAAATAAGGTCATACTACTCCTCCCAATCCCTTACTATTTTTTGCAGGCGTTCGATCTCTCCTTCGGACAAATCCGGCTTCCCTAAGATGGAAGCCACCAGCTTGTCGGCCGAACCGTCGTACAGCTTGTTGATCAGCTCTTTGGTTTCGAGCTCCTGTGCCTCTTCCTTCATCACCAGCGCCTCGCACAGAAACCCCGGCTCGACGCGCTCAATGGCCCCCTTGTCAATGCAGCGCTTAATTAGGGTATAGGTGGTGCTTCGACTGTAACCGAATCTTTCTTTGAGAGTCTCATAAATATGTTTGGCGCTCACCGTTCCCTCGTTCCAAATGACATCCATCACTTTCAGCTCCGCGTCCTGTAGCTTAATTTCCATAAGACAGCCTCCAGAGACTACTCCCGTAGATTTTATTAAAATCTACCACAGTAGATTTATCTTGTCAACAACAAATTTAATCCATATGAAAAGTCAATCCGCCAAATAAGAGCTTTTGCCAGTCCTTATACGGCTGTAGGTCCACAATTCAGCCTAGCTGAAATGGCGCTGGGAATGGACGTGCCGCAAGGTTCTATCGGCGATGTCTTGCAGATATAAATAAGGAGCTTCCGCAACGAGAAGCTCTTTTCATGCATCTGTGTATTAAACCGCGGAAAACGTGTTTGTGCGGTCATGCGCGTAAAAACGCCACGAAAAGAGCCGCGAAAGGCCACGCTGGCCCAATCGCGCCGTGGAGGACGCGGGAAGCGGAGCCTGAGCACTCCGCGCAAACGAAAGAAGCCGACTGCTTACCAGCAATCGGCTTCTTCTATACTATGGCGGAGAAGGAGGGATTCGAACCCTCGATACCCTTTTGAGGTATACACGATTTCCAATCGTGCGCGCTCGACCAGCTACGCGACTTCTCCGTGCTGCTCCTCGCCAATCCCGGCCGCCAATTCGCACAATTTGTCATCTGCCACCCGGAAATCAGCCTGTTTATATTACACGATATCCTAGAAATTGTCAAGCCTTAATTTGCATCGGGAGCGCCCCGTGCTGCGGAAAATCGGTCTGCGCAGAACTCTCGGATTTGCTCCAGATCACCGCGCCGTTCCTTCAGGCAATACAAAACATAAGCGTGCCAGAGCTCTGGCGCCACAATCATTTCACTTTCACAGCCCGCGTCCAGGAGCTTGCGCTGCAATAAGCGTGTGTCATCCAGCATCACTTCGTCGCCCCCTACAAACAGCAGACTGGGCGGCAGGCAATGCAAATCCCCAAAGAGCGGCGACACCAGCGGCACCCTCCGGTCCTCGTCCGGCACGTAGCATTTCGCGTAAAAATCCAGCCGCTCCGGCATCATAGAGGGATCCCGATCCAGATTCTCCCGATAGGATTCCCCAGAAGCCGTCAAGTCCGTCCAGGGGGAAATGCCCACCAAGCCCGCAGGAAGCGGCAAGCCCAATTCCTTGGCACGCAAGCAAACCGCATAAATCAGCCCTCCCCCGGCAGATTCTCCACAGAGGACCAAATCGGAGGGGCCGCGCTCCTCCAACAAGAAGGAATAGGCCTCCATGGCATCCTCTAAGGCCGCAGGAAAGGGAGCCTCCGGCGCCAGACGGTACCCGGGGCATAGAACTTCTGCGCCAGTCACAGCCGCCAGAACCGCACCAAACCCCTTTGCATACTCCAAATCCCCGCAGACATAGCCGCCTCCATGGAGATACAAAATTCGGCCCTTGGATATCCGATCACGCGGGACCATACGGCATGCGGAGCAATTGGAAAACGAGAGGGGCTCCATACGAACCTCCTTGCGGTATGTGGAGCATAAAAGGGTTCCCAAAAGGTCCTGCCCTTTTCGTGCCGTCTCTATGGAGCAGCCATTAAGAACCGGCTTTAATAGCTGAAGCTGCTTGCGAAGCATTTTTTGCGAAAGTTCCATATGCAAATCCTCTCTCCGCCCATCCGGTGGACTTCGGGTCCAGTATATCACAATTTTTAACTTTTGCATACTTAGAAATAAAAAATCGTTTTCGTTCCAGTAAGTTGCAGCCTTCTATCCCGCAAGAAAAGCGCATAAACACCCATTTTTTGAGCGTATAAACAGACAGAATGGGCGCGGAAACGAGGCCTTGATGGTGCTAAAACAATTCAATAGTATGGAAAAAACCTTTAAACCGCAGTGCGCGCATTTGACAAAATAGTATTCATCCTGTAGGATATAAATATCCTCGCGGGTTATTCGCGCAAAGCAGGAAATAATTTGCACAAGGAGTTAAAATGAGCAGATACGAAGAAGGTATTCAATTAATTGAGCAGAGCTGCGGCAACGGAAAAGATAACGTCATCGCTCTTTCAACCATAGCAACGGTTTCAAACGCCACCGGAAAACCCCAACCCTTTGTCCGTGATGTGGACGCTTATTATGAAAACGGCGTGTTTTATATTACTACCTGGGCAAAATCAAATAAAATACAGCAGATAGAGCAAAACAAAGAGGTTGCATTTGCAGTTTGTTTCGAGGGGATTTCCGGGATTGGAATTGGTGAAAACCTCGGATGGGTTTTAGACCCGAAAAACGCAGAGCTAAGATCAAAATTACGCAAAGTATTTGCCGACTGGTACGACCAAGCAAACAATGAACAGGATGAAAACTGTGTTATTTTGGCAATCCGCATTACACATGGCACGATTTTCAGAGACCATGGCGCGGTGCGTTACAATCTGGATTTTGTGAATCAGGTAGCGATGGAAGAAGAATAAATTATACTATGCAGAAACGGTATTTCATGAATACGCTCCGAGGCACACTTTACACACAGCGCGCGCAGCGCAAATTTAAAAATAAAATATTGGTAAGCGGTGCTGCGCTGTTGTTTATAGTATTACAGAGCAAAGCTATAAACGACAGCCCTGCGGGCTGTCCCGGCCCGCGGCCTTAAGATCCAAACGCCTGCCCGCAGAGCGGGTGGATGCGCGTAAAAGTAGCTGCTTTTGCGGCTATTTTTATTGCCTGTATAGCTAAATTAGCCGTCATAAGGTGGCAAATCGTTTCATAGGCAGGCCCCGCAAACCCGCATGAAATGCGGGTTTTCTCAAATCCTGCGAATTAGTCGGCATAACCTGTAACAGCGTAGTTAAGTAGAGTTGGGCGCCACAAAACAAAAAACAGCAAGCCCTTTTGTGGCCTGCTGACACGTTTCGTAAACCATACTTCCCCGCAACCGCAAGAGGCAGGACGGAGTTTGTTGGCAGGGCTGGCAGGGACAAAAAGGGCCTCAAAATCTCTGACAGAGGGCGCGGAGTCGAGGGGGCCTGTATCATTTCCGCCTGAACCCCTGGACACGGGTTTCTATCGTTCCGCATGACAGCTCCGGCGTGAGACTTAACTTGTCTCATACCGGAGCTGTCATGCGCGGCGGGAATCCCAATCCCATTCAAAACAATCTTGCCAATCAGGGCATGAGCGTATACACTCATGCAAAACGCTTGTTGGGGGATGGCCCCAAGCCCCGGAAAAGGGCCGCCATCGGCGGCCTTTTTTATCGCCTTTACGGGGCGGCTGCGCGTCCTGCCGGACGCTGTAGGCATACTTCTCCAAGCCGGTCAAGCTTCCCGTCATACAGCGCCCGCAAGGGCGCGTAGCCGCTTCATCTGTGGAGCGTTTGGCAAAGCAGCGTAAGCGACACTTGCCTGGCGGGTGAAGCGACTCCAACAAGCGGATTTTCGGGTAAAATTCCTAGTGCATATGCACGCGACTATCATAAAAGGCCAAAGAGGAAGTATGCCTCATTCAATAAAAGAAAGTCGAGTCAATTTTGCAGCCTTATATAATCACAAATCATACTAGCTGTAGTGTCCACACCACATGAGCTGTCAATACAGAGGTGATCGCCCCATTCGCCACCCGGAATACTGTTATAGTAGGAAGCGCGTGCCGCGTCAGAACGTGCAATACTTTTCTGTCCCGCTTCTTCCTTGTCGCCGTACATTTCCATTACTTTTTTCATGGGGTATGCTTTGGGGGCATCTAGGAAGATACGAACCACATCGGGGTAATCACTCAAAACGTAATCAGCGGCGCGGCCTATAATGACGCAGAAGCCGTTATTGGCAATTTTGCGAATGATTTGTTTCTGCGCAACGATTGCTTTTTGAACGACGTTCATACTAAGCTATAGGGAGCGCAGCAGTTCCGGCGCATTTTCATTGATGTCCGATACAAAGTGTCGGTCTAAGCCAATCTCCTGTGCGGCCAGCGCGGTCATCTCCTTATAGTAACAGGCTACTCCTATTCGTTCTGGCACAATCTGTGCGATTTTCTTTCCGCAAGAACCATGCTGCCGGGCGATTCCCCTTTATGCGAAGGACGGATCACTGCTCTTTCCGGGACAGGCTCTCAGGGCCTTCGCCGGATTTCATTGTTTTGAAATACCGTACTGTCAAGCACGCGGCAACAATCATACCAATTATATCCGCAGCAGGTGCGGCAAATAGGATTGCATTAATACCGCTGCCGGCTTGTTTCCCCTCAAAAATAGATGGAATCAGGATTACAAGCGGCACAAAGCAGACAATATCGCGGGTCAGGGATGCAATAACCGCCATGGCAGGCTTCCCTACAGCCTGAAAGAAGATAGAAGACATTTTAATCACACAGGTAAAGATGAGGAGCGACAGGAAAATGCGGAACGTACGCGTTGCGTATTCCAGATAGAGCGCATCATTGCCAGAGCCGAAAATATTGATTACAACCTGCGGGCAAATTTCAAAAATGAAAGTAGACACAATACCGATTGAGAGTGTTGCTATTAGTATAGTGCGGTACGTTTCTTTGACGCGGTCATACTTTTTCGCGCCATAATTGAAGCCTAAAATTGGCTGCCCCCCAAGGACAATGCCGACAACGATGTTGATGACAATGGTAAACACTTTTGTTTCAATGCTGATGACCGAGATCGGAATATCCTGCCCGTAGATGGACAGAGCGCCATATTTAGCAAGCATAATGTTACAGGTCAAAGAAATGACGACGATGGACATCTGAGTAATGAAGGAAGATGCACCCAATTTCAAGGCATTGCTAAAAATTTTAAAATGCGGCATAAAGCTCTTCTCCGTCAAGCGAAAACTCTTGGTTCTAAAAAAATACAATACGCTGACGAGGAACGACACCGTCTGTCCAATCACCGTTGCCCATGCCGCACCGGCGATCCCCCAGTCCAGACCAAAGATAAATACCGGGTCAAGAATGATATTCAAAATTGCGCCAAGCGACATGGACGCCATAGAAACGGCCGGACTTCCATCCGCACGAATGACTGCGTTCATCATGTTCATCAGCATAAAAGCCGGAAAGAAACAGAGCACGATGGTGAAGTATTCAATTGCCATTCCGATCGTCTGGTCCGACGCGCCGAATAATCGGAGCAGCGGCTCTTTCCCTACCGCGCAGAGGGCCAGCATGATAATACTGAGAATCAGCGTAATCGTAATGCCGGTTCCAATACAGTGGTGTGCATTTTGTGTATCCTTTTTCCCTTGACAAATGCTGAGATAGGCGGCACAGCCATCGCCAATACACCATGCAAAGGCTTGTGCGATGATCAGGATAGGAAATACAATTCCCGTGGCCGCGTTGCCGAGATACCCTAACGCGCTGTTTCCGACAAAAATTTGGTCAACGATGTTATAAAGTGCGCTGATGAGCAGTGAAAGGATACAGGGAATCGAAAACTTAACCAGCAGTTTCGATATTTTTTCCTCACCCAGCATTCGATTTTGATTTGTTTGTTCCATGATTCTCCTCCTAATACAGAATGTACGATTTGGAGACTTTATCAGAGAAAAGCTACCTGAAAACTACGGAGGGCAAAAAAATAGTGCGTAGAATTCGTTCGGAATTCTACGCACTTAGCTGTCCAACATGATTATAATAACATATTTTTCTTGTGAAAGTCAAGGAAACCTTTTTTGCGTCCCTGTTGTAGATAAGTGTTTATGGCAAGAACTCCGTCGGTTTCACTAGACGACCTTGAGAAGACCAAGCGATATGATAATATATAAAAATGTATGTCGCCTTTAGCGGAGGAAACGTACTCGACAAATATAAATTTGAATAGGGGGTATATCTATGGATTTATCATTGTGGATAGCGATAGGAGCAGCAATAATATGTGCTGGCATAGCTATATACTATGGAATAAGGAAGAAAAATAAATTTGTATTTTTTGGTGTTCGTACGCCTTATTGGTATAATGCTTTAAGCCAAAGAATCCCTACACCGAAAAAGTACAGGGATTTTTTGGCTATTTCAACGAAGCCGGCTTACCAGACCTCATATCAACACTTTTCTACAACAGGGAGTTTTTTGTCTAAGGCGAACAAACACATAATTAGCTTATTTCATACTAATATCAGCGTATGGAAATGTCAAACAGCTCATTTCGTTTTATTATTTCATGCTACTGCTCATAACCCTGTTTGTTCGCTTGGGCACCATTCGTGCACCATTTTACCCTTTGCAGAATTGCATTGCATACAACAGAAGGGGTGATTTCATGCGCTCTTTCGACTGGAAAAAGGGCTTAATTCCCGTAAAATATTTACCATTTTCTATAATTTGCTGCGGCATAAACTGAAAACTTGCTTGCTGTGGACCAGTTTCTCCTGCAAGGATCGCTTTGCTTTTATCATACCGCCCCACTTGGGGGCGGTTTCCTTATGAGAAGCCCTGCCTCCTATCTTTATCTATGAAAAAGAGGTGTTGCAGCTAAGCAACACCTCAGAGATATGGAAAGAAGGTTTAGTGATTCAGGTCGCGTGCTAATCTCATTCGAATTTATGTTGTTTGCTGAACCATCTGCCGGCCTGTGGCGTTACGATTTAGGACCCGCGGTATTCCCAGGTGCTTTGCTGCTGCTTCGTAATGCCGCTGCACATGTAGTTCGACATATCGATGGCCAGTCTTCGACAAATTGGGGCTGTATTTACAAAGGTACCATAGTTCTTCGCCTGCATACTGGAGGCTATTGTATCCAATAGGTCGGCTTCATGGTTGATCATGGCCGTCCATTCCATAGTCCGCCAGTAGGGGTTCATTTTACCCAGGATTTGAGCAATTTTACAGCCGTTTTCCTTCCACTGCTGTTGAAATACGCTGGCCTGGTTGCTCCCCTGCATTAAATGATCGACATAAGAAACGAACAGGCGGTTGTTATTTGCCATAGCCGCAATCAATTCATCTCCCTCACCGGATGGGTAAACACTTGAAATGATGGTATCGTACATTTTCGTCATTCCAAACAGCTTGGTTTTTGCGTCGTTTCTGAGCGGCGTGTTAAACGCCGTATTATTCAAATAAATGAGGCTCCAGAACAAATTTTCTGTGGCATAGTTTCCCATCGCTTGGTATAACGCCAGTTCTTCTTGATCCATGGCGACACCTCCCTTTATTCCATGTTATGGTGCCCCATGGAAAATGTTCCTTTTATGAGACAAAAAAGCTGGAGCGATCTGCATTTTATCCTTGCCCTGTCAGCCGTTTTTACCGCCTCGCATTTAGCTGCGCCCGAAAAATAAAAATTTTCAGCTCCGCCTCGACAACAAGTGGCCCAATTCGCCTGATCACGCGGCGACTTCGCGTCATCACGCTGACCGCAGCTTTGCCCACAAATTTTGCGTCTCACACGAAGCACTGCCATTTTATTTCATTGAGCGTGCACCTTTCCCCAGGATTATTCGCTCTCCGCCATTTGGTGAAGCTTTTCCAGGACATCTTCTTTTGTCCTGCCAAGTCCGCTTCCCATCTTTGCAAGGTTTTCTGCCCACGCTCCATTTCTCAAAGCGACAGCAGTCTGGGACCAGAAGGTAGCCTCATAGGTTTCATACAATAGGATACTCGCGGCGCAATCTGCGGCCAAATTTCTAGGCACTCCATGCGCCATCATGTGTTTAATAAACCTTTTTTTCGTCATGCTATTACCTCTTGGTATTGTTATATATGGTCTGTACTGGGGGAGGATCTCGGCTATGTGAACTTCCATAGCCCTGGTTCAGTTTGCCCAATTGGAGCTCCTGTATGTATTGCGCCCCGACATGGTCTGACGACTGCTGCTGATGTTGTCGCACCACCTTGGCCCTGCCGCCATATGCTGATGCGGAGGGATTTCAATATGCACCTAGTATCTGCTATTCTATTGGGAATTTCCACGAACCTGGATAACCTTTTTCTTGGGTTATCTCTTGGCCTGCAAAAGAAAAAGCTGTCCTTGGTCTCCAATTGTATTATCAGTTTATTTTCCGCTATTGTCACCGGTCTGTTCTGTGCTGGTTCCGCCCTACTTTCCGGCTTGGGGCGTCTTCCCAATTTGGTTGGCGGCGTATTAATTATCATCATGGGACTATGGAGTCTGCTGCCCGGGAAACAGGATTACGGAGAGAGTTGTACTCGTTTTACCATGCGCGAGACGGTTATACTAGGCACCAGTCTGGCCGTAAACTGCATCCCTGTCGCCTTCGCCGCTGGTCTAACCGGCGTTTCCCCTTGGGCCGCTGCGTGTTCAGTAGGTGGAATCAGTCTATTGGCCATGGCTGCGGGGAATGCCGCCGGGCTTGCCGCTACAGACCTCCATGTACATCCGCGTCTGTTTGTCCTATTGGGCAGCGCAATCATGATACTTCTCGGTATCGTGGAGCTTTTCATTTAGTTTTACATAGCGATTCTTTTGGCCTCAATTAAATGTCGACGGCTGGGTATCCGCATTCTTTTCGGGTAAACTATGCCCGAGGTGATCCACATGTCCCATATCAGCCCCAAACTGAAATCCCAGTTTGAATCCTTATCCATTGATCTGAAAAACGAGATTCTCTCCCGCGACGTCACGATTAACAGTCTCCACGATCTGATTGGTGTGCTGCAGCAGATCATCGACGAGGCAGAAGCAGCCCAATAACCGCAATGATAAACGGGCATACTATTCATGAGGTGATTTACTTGAAGTATTCGGACCTAAACGCCCTGCTCCAAAGTGAGGCAGAGGCAAAGCAGTATTTCGATAAGCTGCCTGACTATGTGCGTGACCAGATTCGCACCAGGCCGCAAAGTGTCAATTCCTTTGCCAGTCTACAGGACTACGCAGAAAACCTGACCCGCGGCGACGGTTAAGGGGTGAATTTTATGCCGAAGGACAGCCAGCCGGACAACAAAATTGTCCGCATGATAAAATGCAACGGTCAGACCCCTATCACGCGTGAAAACCAAAATCATAACCGGAATGCAAAGAAGCACTCGATTCCGAACAACGATGTGTAAGCCTGCCGCCCCATAACCGGGGCGGCTTTTCTGTAATTATCGGCTTTTGCCGTCTGTCCAACCCAATTATCCTTAGGGAGCCGCGCTCCCAAAAAAGAGAGATTGCGTATCTTCGGTAACATTTGGCAAAAGTCAGTTTTCATTTCAATTTTGGTAGTTCATTGTGAAGGAGAAAGCGCTGAAGCAATAAGAATAGACCGGTGAAAAGTTATTTCTTTTCACCGGTCCTTGGCGGGGTGTAAAAAATTTAAACTGCATTTACTCCGCATAAAGTTTGATTACAAATTGCCTTTTGTATTATTCACTATTTATTACATGAAAAACTTTATAGGCCATGAAATAGAATTATTTATCATAGCAGTATTTTAAAATATTCCCCGTTTAATTTCGCCCGGTAGAACCAAAGCCTCCTTCACCCCGTTCCGTTTCGCTCAGGTCGTCAACCACCCGAAGCGTGGGCGACAAAATTGGCACAATTACGAGCTGCGCCACTCGGTCCCCGGGTTCGACACGCTGCGACTCCGCGCTGTGATTGTGCAGCGCCACAAGCACTTCTCCCCGGTAATCACTGTCGATCACGCCGACCTTATTGGCTGGGGCCAGTCCGCGCTTGCAGGCCAATCCGCTTCTGGCAAAAACCAATCCCACATGGCCTGTCGGTACCGCCACGGCCAGGCCTGTAGGCAAAAATTGGGTCTGTCCTGATTCAATTGTGACGGGATCTTCCAAACAGGCATAGAGGTCCGCTCCGGCAGCGAGTTTTGTTCCATAGGTCGGTACCTGGGCCTTGGGATGTAAAAGCTTGACCTGTAACTCCATCGTTCAACTCCTCCTATCGGATTGCCAATCCGACCAAAGCACAATTTTGCCCGTACGAAGCGTCTGCGGTATATCGATCAGGCGCTGGTTTCGGGAGCCTCGAAAGCGGAGCGTCAAATCTTTCTCCTCCGCCAGAAAGGGCCCGTCCACCAGCACGTCTAAATAGGACAGCAGGGCGCTTGTCACAGACCACGGCCCCAGCTTTTTCTCCAAAATATCTCCGTCCAGGGTGTAACCGGTATATGCCCAAATGGAGCAGGCAGCATAACGCTGCCGCACCTGCCGCAGCAGCTCCAAAACCGCCGACTGATTCTGCGGCTCAAATGGTTCCCCGCCTAAAACCGTCAAACCTCGGATATGGCTGGGCGCTAACTCCTGCAAAATAAAATCCACAGTTTCTTGCGTAAAGGGGGTTCCAGAACTAAAATCCCAGGCTTCTTTGTTAAAGCAATCCTTACAATGCCGGGTACAGCCGGAGACAAACAGGCTCACCCTTACGCCAGGACCGTTGGCAACGTCGTTGGTTTTAATGGTCGCGTAGTGCATGTGCATCACCTGCCTATGGTAAAACTTGCGTTCAATTGCATATATCATACCATGAAAGCCGCGAAAAAACAATTATTTCGGCAGGTGCTCCATCAGAAAATTCTCCAGGACGCTCTGACAGCGAGGCTGATCAGTGAGGTAGCTGCGGCCATGCCCTGCATTGGGGACCAAAAGCAGCTGCTTTTCCCCGGCGCAGGCCGCGTACGCATCCCGGCTCATTTGGCAGGGGACAAAGTGGTCCGCCTCCCCATGCAAAAACAGCGTGGGTAAAGTATTGTTTTTCTGCGCCATCACGGTGCTGGTTGCCTTTGGATCGAATCCAGCAGCCACCCGGCACCAGAAATCCACCAAATACAAAAGGGGAAATGCAGGTAGGTGCAGCCGATCTTTGGTAACGCTTTTCATAATCTCCCAGGGGGAGGAAAAGCCGCAGTCTGCAATCACACCGGCAACGTTATCGGGCAAACCTGCGCCGGAGGCCAGCAGAACCGTGGTAGCGCCCATGGAGATACCGCCGAGGTAAACAGGACAAGCACCAAATTTCCGGTTGTGCAACGCCACCCAGTCCGCCGCATCCCGGCTCTCCCGAATTCCAAATGTAATGTATTTCCCTTGGCTTTTCCCATGACTCCGCTGGTCCACCAGCAGCAGGTTGAAGCCAAGTTTCTGATAAAACGGTAACACCGGACTAAAGTCACCCACAACGCTGCTACGCCAGCCGTGGAACAGGATTATGGTCCCTAATGCAGAGGGTGTGGGAATCCAACGCCCCCTAAGCTGCAAACCGTCATTACTCTGCAAAAAGAGATCCTGGGGTTTCTGCTCCTCCAGCCACGCCAAACCTTTGCGGACCAAGGCCACGTGTTCCGCTCCAATGTATCGCTCCAGAGTGTCCGGGTCCTCCCAGGGGCGCTCTCGGCCACGCATCGCAGCCGTACGAAATAGGGCGTAGCTACAGGAAAGCAGCAGCACCCCCAGGCACAGCACCACGTATAAGAAGATCAAGTTTTGCTCTCCTCCTCTCCACCCAGCCGCTGAAACCAGCGGAAGCTCAACGGCCAGACAGCGCCGGCAAACACCACCAAAATAAAATACCGCAAGCCATGGGCTATCATGTGGCCATTTGTCAGCGCAAGAAGCGGCTGCTTCAGCGCTAGCCGCAGCGCCATCACCAGTGTCAGCCCGATAAGCAGCTTCAGAAGCTGCGCCCACCACACAGCCCGCACCGGAAAATGGAGCTTCTTTTCATCCACCCAGTACACAAGCAGCATTCCCAGAAAAGCGCCCAGAAGACTGTATGCGTTCTTCACGCCCTCTGCTAAATTGCTGGGGTCCATGTCGGCCGGAAACTCTGTCCATTCCACATATACCACAAAACCCAAAGCGCAGGCGCCCATAACTCCCAACAAAGCCGGGAACACACGGGGGTTCTTGCTGTACACCAGTGGGCGCACCAGAAACAGGACGACCAAGGCAATGCCAGCGGCGACCAGCACATCATAGGGCGTGTGAACCCCCAGGTACATCCGGGAAAACGGTACCAGAACAGCCAAAGCAATGCAGAGATTGCGCAACCAGCGCCGTTGTGTGCACCGGGCCAATACCCCAAACGTTCCAACTGCATTTTGTGTGTGGCCGCTGGGAAAGCTATAGCCAGTGGCACCCGCCCTGGCGGATTCCACGATTGTAAAATTGGGGTCGCGCACCCAAGGCCGTGGAACGCGACACAGTAGCTTGAGAAACTGGTTGAGCACGGTTCCGAAAAACCCCACAGTCAAAAGATAATAACCCTCTTTCTTATTGACACACCAAAACAGCGTCAGCGCCGCCACCAGAAAAAGCGCCTCGGAGCCCAGCTCTGTCAAGGCCTGCATGCCTGTATTCAAGGCCGGAAACCGCAGCCGTTCCAAAAACCGCAAAAGCTCCAATTTCATCCCTCCCACCTAATAAAGCTCATTATACGCAAAGTTTACAGAAAAGTAAAGAATTTCGGGCGGTAAGCTGAGGCAATATCCTTGCCAATTTGGTAAAACGCGGGTATAATAAGTAAAATATCTGCGCAGCCGAACTGCGAAAGGAGTGCGAAGCCATGTTTTCTCAGGAGACCCGCTGCATATACCGCAAAAATCAATTAATGGAAGTCATTTGCCAGCTGCGTTTTCCCGAAATTCTGTCCATTGGGGCCCGTGTGCCTGTGGACTTCCAGGAGTCCATTCGTTCTGAATATCCGCAGTACAGCGCCCGCAAGGAGGCTCCCGCGCCGAAAATTGCCGGCACACCTGGAAACTTTACCCTGCAAAATCAGCCGGAAACCGTCAATTATCAGTTTCTCTCCGCCGATGGAACCTGGCGAGTCAATCTGACCAGCAAATTCATCTCCCTGGCCTGCTCCCGCTATGACAACTGGGAGGCTTTTGCAAAAAAATTGGACCGGCCCCTGGCTGCTTTCATCAAGCTCTACAAGCCCGCCTATTTTGAGCGGGTGGGATTGCGGTTTATCAATGCTTTTTCCCGAAAAGCCCTGTGTTTGGAGGGGACGCCCTTCCGCGAGCTGTTTCAGCCTTGCTATCTCGGCATTCTGGCGGAGGAGGATGTCAACGAAACTTCCACCACACGATGCTCCACCGATGTGGAGATGGCCCTGCGGGGAGGCTGCCGGGTGAAGCTACACGCGGGCCCTGGCATGGTGCGCCGTCCCGGCGTAGAAGATCAGGAGGTCCGCTTTATTTTGGATCAGGACCTGTACATGTCCGGCAATATCCCCGTCAACCTGTCGGCCGGCGCCATGCAGACGCTGCATCAGCAGGCGGACAGCCTGTTCCGCGGCGCGATTACAGACCGGCTCAGCGAAGCCATGGAGCCTGCCGCGCTCCAATAAGGAGGACCACACGTGTTTTACTTTGACTGGACCTATGTCATTTTGGTCATACCCGCGGTGCTTTTGGCCATGTGGGCCAGTGCCAATGTGAACAGCACCTTTCGCCGTTACTCCACGCAGTACTCCCGGCGCGGGCTCACCGGTGCGGAGGCTGCCCGGCGCGTGCTGGATGCAAACGGCTTGACCCAGGTGCGCATTGAGCATATTTCCGGCAATTTGACCGACCATTACGACCCAAAAGCCAATGTCATTCGCCTTTCCGACAATGTCTACAGCAACGCCTCCACCGCCGCCATTGGCGTTGCCTGTCATGAAGCCGGGCACGCTGTGCAGCATGCCATGGGATACGGCCCCATTAAGCTGCGCAACGCGATTGTGCCGGTGACCAACATCGGCTCCAAGCTCTCCATGCCGCTGATCCTACTGGGTCTGCTGCTCTCCGCGTTCGACACAAAGTTGTATTACTTGGTGTATGCAGGCATCATCTGTTTCGGTCTGTGCGCCATATTTCAGTTGGTGACGCTTCCGACGGAATTCAATGCCAGCCGCCGGGCGTTGGCTGCTATCGAGTCCGGAAACCTTTTGTACGATGAGGAACTGCAGGGCGCTAAAAAAACCCTGCGGGCAGCGGCGTTGACCTACGTGGCGGCTCTGGCTGTGTCCTTGATGCAATTGCTCCGGCTGGTGCTTCTGTTCGGCGGCAGCCGCAGGCGCAGTGACTAGCAAAATCCGGCCAAGAAAAATCCCCAGCGGACCGTTTCGGTCCACTGGGGATTTCTTTATTTCAAAAGCTCATGAATTTCCGGCATCCAGCGGCTGATTTCAATGTGCTGGGGGCAGAGGGCCTCACAGCTCTGGCAGCCAATACAGGCATCTGCCAGCGAGCCGGCTTGGGCGGCATCCTCTATATAAAGCTTGTGCCCCTTCCCCAGGTTCATGCTGGACCGACAGGCATTATAGGCTGAAAAAATTTGCGGAATCGCTATCCCCTGTGGGCAGACGGAGCAGTAATTGCAGCCGGTACAGGGCACGCCGGCGTGCTCCCGCAGAGCGGCGGCGGCCTTCTCCAAAATTGCGTGCTCCTCTTGCGTCAGCATACCGGGCATAGCCTGGGCTGCGTAAGATACGTTTTCCCGGACCTGCGCCATGCTGCTCATGCCGGAGAGCACCACGGAGACCTCTGGCCGGTCCCATAAAAACTCCAGCGCCAGCTGAACAGGCGTTTTTCCTGCACGCGCCAAAAGCTTTTCCACAGGCTCCGGTAGGCTGGCCAAATAACCGCCTCGCAACGGCTCCATGATGACCACGCCCAGTCCCTTAGAAGCTGCGTATTCCAATCCTGCCAGGCCGGCTTGATATGCCGTGTCCACATAGTTCAGCTGAATTTGGCAGAAATCCCACTGCGTCCAGTAATCCACAATGGTGTGAAAAGTCTCCAGATTATCATGAAAGGAGAAACCGATTTGCCGGATCTTGCCCGCCTGCTTGGCTGCCAGCAGCCGCTCCGGGACCTCCTTGGCCAAGACGGAGTTTTGCCAGGACTCCTGATTCAGGGCGTGGAGCAGATACAGGTCCAGATGGTCCGTTTGCAGGCGGTCCAATTGCTCCTGCAGCAGGGCGTCGAAGTCCTCTGGCTTTTCAATCTTCCAGACAGGACATTTGGTAGCCATCAGGACCCTTTCCCGATAACCGTCCTGTAAGGCCAGCCCCGTGATGCGTTCACTGGCCCCGTCGAGATAGTTATATGCGGTGTCCACATAATTTAACCCGTGCTCAATGGCATAGCGCAGGTTCTTCACGGAAGCCTTTTCATCAATTTCGGTGCCTTGTTTGGGCAGACGCATCATGCCAAAGCCCAAGGGGTAGGCGCTAAGTCCAGTTTTTCCCAAATTCCGTCGATTCATGTTCCATCCTCCTAATTTCGGCTCGCGTTTCAGGATATTCTATTTCTAAGTTCGGGCAACAAGTCAAGGCATACTCTGGCGTGCCGTTTGGTATGATAATATCTCGCCCTTGCGTTAAACAAGTTCATAGCGGTTTCAATGCATTCCTTCCGCGCCGCATGCGCTCACCAGTTGGTGTTATGCCATGAGCCGAGTCCCCATCCCAAATGGGATTGCGTTTTTGTTTCGGGCTTTTTTGCAAATCGATGCCACGAGAAGGTTCAAAAGTCTACCTGCTGGTTCGTCACTTGCGTGGCGCGGCCTACATTGACGGTCCCCGCCATGCTGGGCTGGCAGATTTCAATCCACGCGCCACTTGCGTGGCGCGGCGGCCTACGATACGGTGCCCGGCGGCTCCAGCGGCATTTCAATTCACGCGCCACTTACGTGGTGCGGCGCCTCGCGCCTGCTTTTACGGCAACTACGGTGACATTTCAATCCACGCGCCACTTGCGTGGCGCGGCACCGCCGGGGACGTGGGGGCGTTACCGAGCAAGGATTTCAATCCACGCGCCACTTGCGTGGCGCGGCCGTCTGCGGCAGTTGCCGAGATTTTCTCGGTAACTATTTCAATCCACGCGCCACTTGCGTGGCGCGGCCCACAAAAAACAACAAATTAGGAGGAGCAAAAATGATTTCAATCCACGCGCCCTTTACAAAGGATGCCGGCATAGTGCCGAATTTGCAAATGCTAGATCGATTAATCTTGTACTCTTCAGGTTTTGGAGTCACTGGCCGGGAGCAGCATTTCCACCGCTTGAACAGATAACCGGCGGTTTTGTATGGTAAAACGGATGTCGCAGCCGGCGAAGGCCAGGCCGTAGACCCGCCCCGGGTCGTCTTGATAGGAGGGCCTGGGATCCTGCCTCAGCACGCCCAAAAGCGCGTCCCGGTGGAGGCCCGGCACCTTTTGAAGAAGCTTCGGAGGAAATTCCACCTCCAACAAAGACCTATCCACTTCGCTGGTGAAGCCGCCGGTGGCCTCCGGGTGGGCATCTGCGTATGGTACATAGGGCTTGATGTCCAAGATGGGCGAGCCATCCATCAGATCTGCACCGGAGATGGTCAGGACGGGCCCCAAATTTGGATCCTGCTCGATACATTCCAGTCGGACGCAGGACAGGCCCAGGGCGTTGGGTCGAAAGGGGGAACGAGTGGCGAATACGCCCATGCGGCGGTTTCCGCCCAGGCGCGGGGGGCGCACGGTGGGAGACCATGTACCCGGCGGGACCTGGGAAAAATGCCAGATGAGCCAAATATGGGAAAAGCCCTCCAGCCCCCGCACTGCCTCCGGATTCCGGAAAGGGGGCTCAAAAACCACCGCAGCCTTTAAGGCTGGGACCAGCCCGCTTTGCCTGGGAATGCCGAATTTGGTGGGAAATTCACTGCGGATACGGGCGAGAATGCGTAGCTCCGGCTGCATAGGGCGGACTCCTTTCCGGCGAAATTTAATCTATACGGAAACGGCTTGGCTGTGGACCGGCTTTAGGGCCTCGTTCCAACGCAGTCCAATGGCCCGATGAATGAGGTAGAGATAGGGCAGGCCCATGTTGGTCTCCAAAAGAGAGTTTACCACAAGAGTTTGTAGGCTTTGGTTTCGAATCCCGGAAATTAAAAGAACGAACTCCCAGCCGAACTGTACCAAAATGCCGATGGACAGGATCCAAAGTATGGGCGCCCTTTGCCCCGAATCCCGGCATCGGATGTTGTGGACGCACAGCAAGGCATATCCAATAAACAAAAGCAGCGCCATGACACCGTGATAGCTGTTGGTTCCGCGGAGAATCGAAATTTCCGGAAGCCCTGCGCCAAAATTCTGCGACAGAAGCGCCGTGGCAAACCAGCCGGAGACAATGAGCAGGGACCATTCTAGGGCACGGCCGTCCCGGTCCAGCCAGAGCCAAATCCATACAAAGTTGGTAAAGCCATAGCTCATTGACAGCCACAGCAGAAACCAAAACGGGTCGGCACCCACCACCTGCCGGGTTCCCAGCCACTGGTAGAATATGCCGTAATCTACAGCAAAGTACAGAAGGCCGCCCAGCAAGCCAACAAAGATAGCCTGATAACGCCTTGTCCAGAGCAGGACACCCAAGACCGTCAGCAAAAAGGCGATATCCAGCCAGATGTAAAGCGTGTTCATGGTTCGAGCCGCAATGACCTCTTGAAGCACAGGAACTCCTCCTTTGTCTATTTCTTTCATACCCATGTAAGCGGGAAACCTGATGGCCATGCAGGTAGAATGCGCCTGGTCGGCGGAATCTCCGGGCCCTCTGAAAAATAAAGCGCTTTAAAAAAAGAACACCGCCGTGAACCATGCACAGTTCGCGGCGGTGTGGTGCAAGAGAGGAGACTCGAACTCCCACGGCGGTTGCCACACGCACCTCAAACGTGCTTGTCTACCGATTCCAACACTCTTGCAATTCATAGATAGCGGTTGTTATTATACCGGTCCCGGCGGATTTTGTCAACTCCTTTTTGCCGTTTTCTCCGCACAGCCAAGCCATGGAATTTTAATTTATGCTCCGCTTGCGTGGCGCGGCGCCTGGTCCGGAGCCCTTAACACGCAGATAGGCTAATTTCAATCCACGCGCCACTTGCGTGGCGCGGCCCGCCCCGGAGGTCACGAGGGCAGAGGGAGCCATATTTCAATCCACGCGCCACTTGCGTGGCGCGGCCGACGTTAAATTCTTTACAAATATTGTTAATTACTATTTCAATCCACGCGCCACTTGCGTGGCGCGGCCGTAGCCGCCCTGTTGAGTCAGGAGCGTTACCGGATTTCAATCCACGCGCCACTTGCGTGACGCGGCCGGCGTAGTCGTTGCCGCCTGCAAAGGCTTTTTCATTTCAATCCACGCGCCACTTGCGTGGCGCGGCCCGAAGTTACGGATTTAGTTTCACACATGTCTTCATTTCAATCCACGCGCCACTTGCGTGGCGCGGCAGCAGGCGGAAAACGCCTGTGACGAGACGCTGAAATTTCAATCCACGCGCCACTTGCGTGGCGCGGCTGCGTCCTTAAGTTACTGTATACCTGGACCCATGATTTCAATCCACGCGCCACTTGCGTGGCGCGGCTGATTGCCCGCATGTCTTGGCTGGTCAGTTCAAAATTTCAATCCACGCGCCACTTGCGTGGCGCGGCAACCGGATAAGTGCGTATCATCCCGCATACACCAATTTCAATCCACGCGCCACTTGCGTGGCGCGGCGGGTGCCTTTGGCGAAGTACCGCTCGCAGTTGGAATTTCAATCCACGCGCCACTTGCGTGGCGCGGCAGGCGGCGGGGTCGCTGGTCTGATAGGCTTCCGTATTTCAATCCACGCGCCACTTGCGTGGCGCGGCTTTTCAGCCGGTCAACATAGCGCAACTTGTACTTATTTCAATCCACGCGCCACTTGCGTGGCGCGGCGAACTCGCTTGTGACCATATCCCATGCCCGGAAGATTTCAATCCACGCGCCACTTGCGTGGCGCGGCGCAATCCTGGGGGCGGTGTGATGGAAGATCTAGTATTTCAATCCACGCGCCACTTGCGTGGCGCGGCGCCAAATTTGATGGCGTGACCTAGGATGGCATCCTGATTTCAATCCACGCGCCACTTGCGTGGCGCGGCCGCACAGCTAAAAGTAGGATCGCCGGGTGTATTAATTTCAATCCACGCGCCACTTGCGTGGCGCGGCATAAGGTCTTCGCCAAGCTCGGCAGCGACATGAAATTTCAATCCACGCGCCACTTGCGTGGCGCGGCCGAAAGCAGTTATTGCAGGACGTGGTACAGGCTGATTTCAATCCACGCGCCACTTGCGTGGCGCGGCGTGATGGTGTGGGTGATGGGGTGCTCCAACTGCCGATTTCAATCCACGCGCCACTTGCGTGGCGCGGCTCCACTATAAAGAAAAGAGAATATCTAACCCTACTATATTTCAATCCACGCGCCACTTGCGTGGCGCGGCCTGCATAGGGGATATACTTACGCTTGCGTTCCTATTTCAATCCACGCGCCACTTGCGTGGCGCGGCTTCAGTTACTAGCAAATTACAAACACATCCTCTGGATTTCAATCCACGCGCCACTTGCGTGGCGCGGCAATCAACATTGGTGCAATATTTTTTGATTCAAATATTTCAATCCACGCGCCACTTGCGTGGCGCGGCTACCCAAATTTAGCGGCTGGCATAGCAATTCGGGATTTCAATCCACGCGCCACTTGCGTGGCGCGGCACATCCTGTACGGTGCCGTTGAGCAGCGCAGGAGATTTCAATCCACGCGCCACTTGCGTGGCGCGGCTACCAGTGACGTCCATCCAACACTCGTCCAGACCATTTCAATCCACGCGCCACTTGCGTGGCGCGGCCCCCACTTGGCCACACCGCCGGTCGTGGAAAGCATTTCAATCCACGCGCCACTTGCGTGGCGCGGCTGGAGCTTGCGGAACGAGAGCCCGCACTCCAAGAATTTCAATCCACGCGCCACTTGCGTGGCGCGGCCCAATATCTTTTGCAGTTCTGGCGTATCCTGGGAATTTCAATCCACGCGCCACTTGCGTGGCGCGGCGCCAAGGAAATCTCGGCATGTACCGACCCCCAAAATTTCAATCCACGCGCCACTTGCGTGGCGCGGCATCGCGATGGAAAGGAGCAGTCAAGCGATGGAGAATTTCAATCCACGCGCCACTTGCGTGGCGCGGCATGTGCGTATCACCGCCTCGGAACTCAACATCAGAATTTCAATCCACGCGCCACTTGCGTGGCGCGGCCGGTCCCACTCGTATTCTCCGCCGTATACGTCCAATTTCAATCCACGCGCCACTTGCGTGGCGCGGCCAAGACGGGACCCTGCGAACCACGAAAGCCCAAAATTTCAATCCACGCGCCACTTGCGTGGCGCGGCGGAGGAGCTTATAATGGCGGCATCAGATAAAATTATTTCAATCCACGCGCCACTTGCGTGGCGCGGCTTTCAAGGCTCTTCTCCTTTCTCCAGAGTCGACATTTCAATCCACGCGCCACTTGCGTGGCGCGGCGGGATACATACCAGCCTGGATTTTTTCGCCGCGCGGATTTCAATCCACGCGCCACTTGCGTGGCGCGGCATGCGCCCAGTACAAGGATTAAACATAATGATAAATTTCAATCCACGCGCCACTTTCGTGGCGCGGCTCGAGCTTTGTCGCGTTTTGGTTATCGCGCCGTTATTTCAATCCACGCGCCACTTGCGTGGCGCGGCTGCATAAGTCAGTCCTCCTCATAGTTTTTAATGAATTTCAATCCACGCGCCACTTGCGTGGCGCGGCGCCGGGTCTACGGACTCGTCGAGGCAAGCAAGATATTTCAATCCACGCGCCACTTGCGTGGCGCGGCAGCAATTTTGCACAACAACTGTACAGAATCACAGGTTTATATTTGTTGAATCATCCAATTTCTTCTATCTTTTATCTAATTTGAGCCCATTTATTTTCTTTCCCAACGAATTTTTCTGCATTTCCGTAGCGCGAAGGTAGCCAGAAAATTCTGCGTGCTTGGTATTCGCGTTAAAGCAGCCAGACACCTTCCGCATCATAACCTGCTTTTGAACCTATATGCTCAATTCGATTGTGGTAAGCATTTCCCAAATTATAAAATCGCAGACTGTCAACCTCTTTATCAATTAAGGATTCCAGTTTCCGTTTGACCTCCACATACTGAGCCGCATCTAAATTGCACTCAAAGACGCTATTTTGGACGCGCTGCCCATAGTTCACGCATTGCTTTGCCACAAGCCGCAACCGCTTTCTGCCTGCCGTCGATTCCGTATTCACGTCATATGTGATCAAAACCAACATTGTTTCACTTCCAAAAATAAGGTGGGTATTGCTCCATATCTCCCCGCAAGCAACGAGCCAGCAGGAGCGCCTGCACATGAGGTACGAGTCCCCACGCCATCCGTTCTTTTAAAAATGGATGCAAGATTAAATCCCGCTTACGTTCCTGCCAAGCCGTCAATACGGTCTTCCTCCCAGATTCGTCCAAAAAAACCGCGCCGTTTTCCCGTACTTCAAATTGCTTCGGAGCCAAAGCTCTGGTATTGATCAGCGTCAGCGCCAAGCGATCCGCCATCACGGGCCTCAGCTCTTCCATTAAGTCCAACGCTAAGGAAGCCCGACCTGGACGGTCTGTATGGAGATATCCCACATAAGGGTCCAAGCCTACCCCCTCCAGCGCTGATGCGCAGTCGTGAGCCAAAAGCGTATACGCAAAGGAAAGCACCGCATTGATTCGGTCCAGAGGAGGACGCCGGGTACGGCCATGAAAAGCAAAGTCCGCCCGATTCTGCAAAACCATTTGGTCAAATAAATCAAAATACTGCTTAGCAGCCGTTCCCTCCAGTCCCCGCAGTGTTTCCATGCTGACCGCTCCGTCCAACTGCAAGATGGCCTGGCCCAGCCGATCAGAGGCCGTCTGAAAAGCCGTCGTATCCAGGCGTTGCGGATGGTCGCGGCAGGCGCGAAGAAGCACCTGTCGGGAATTCCATACCTTCCCAATTAAAAAGCAGCGTGCTAAATCGCAAGCGGAAGGCATGCTTTCTGCCCGCCGAAATTGCTCCCGCCGCAGAAACACGTTGCCCCGGACTTCCCCGGTAACCCGGCAGAGGAAACGGCCATAGGGCGTAAAAAAGCAAACCGGGATGCCTCTTGCACAGCAGGCGCCTAGCAAAGCCGGAGAGGCGCCTTTATAACTGAAGCACAAAATGGTCTCCAGCGCATGCAACGGGAACCGCCCTAAGCTGGTCTCTCCTTGGAGAATGACTACATTTTCCCCCTCCAGCGTCAAATAGGCGTCCTCTGTCAATACGTACAGGCAATTCAGCAGTTTTCGCACTGCGCCACCTCCTCCATCGCCTGGCGCAAATACGCAGCTGCTCCCGGATTTCTAGACAGGCCAGGGAGACAGATTTCCTGCAGCGAACAGGCGTTGCAGGATTTATTTGGCTTTCCTTTCGGGGTTTGCCGCCGCTGTACATATTCCTGCATTTGGCTCAACAGACGCTCCACTGTCTGCCTGAGTTCCTGCGTAAAATCCACCCCCTGCCTTCTGCGAGTCTGTCCATAATATAAAGCGCCTGACGGAATAGCGCAGCACAGCATTTCCTCCAGGCAAATAGCCTGGCAGCACAATTGGAGCTGGTCTGCCAAATGGTCTTTTGGCTCGCCGCGTTTATACTCTACCGGAAAGGGTTGCCACCGCCCCTCCCGATTCCAAAGGGGCACGCCCTGGGGATCCCTCCGGAATTCCACCACATCACAGGCACCAGTGACACCCAAGCGGGCCGAAAAAACGCGCAAGTCCCGCAGAATAATCAGGTCCCCTCTGGTTTCTGAGGCTGCAGCATCATGGGCCTTTTCGTGAAGAATATGCCCCTGCGCCGTTCGGCTGTTCTCCTGCCACTGCTGCTCCAGGTAAATGAGCGCCCACTGTCTGGGGCAAAAGGCAAAGTGCTGCAAGCCGGACAGGGCGAGCCATTCCTCTTCTGCGTAGGTCACCCCATCCGTGTGCAGCTCACGCCCTCCGGTACATCGCCCACCGTAACCGTGTAGTCGCTGTAGGACCTGGGGAATATCACGCCGTCCTTTCGCTTCACTTCCACCGTTTCAAATAACCGATGAGCCGGTGCGTTTCCAAATTCACTGTCGTGCCGGAACACAATCAGCTCCCGAACCGCCATTTTCCCCCGGGCTGCAGAGTGGTCGTGCTCAAACATATTCAAAATTGCCGTCCATAAAAGCTGTAAATCCGCCTCGCTGAAGCCTGTCACCTTTCGCGCCAGATTGGCCGAGATATAGCCCTCGGCCCGGTACAGTCCGTAGGGTACTATGTACTTCCGGCCCATTTCCGTCCCCTTGTTTTCCGCATCCGCCTCGGTGGTGATCGCCACGCGGGTGATGGTGATTTCCTGGGGCACGATGGGGTCCACAGACCGGGCAAAGCTCAGCTGCACCGGTCCGCGTACCTGTCCGCAATTCAAAGCTCCTTTTACAAACGTGGTCATCACCGCGCCAAAGGTCCGGATATCAAAAAAGTTTTTGCACATGAAGTCCCGCAGTTTTATATCCAAATCAGTGTCTTTCTTTTTGGCTTCTTTCAGGCTCTTTTCGTCCGCTTTGACTCCCAATTTGGTGCAGGCCTCCGCGTCAGAGCGGTTCAGCGGAACCCCGTCCTTAATGTAAATCCGATAGCCGTCCTCTTCCTCCTTTACAGTTTCCACATAGTTCCGGATCTTCCGTTTCAGACAAACATCCGTCACCAGACCGTAGCCGCTCTCCGGGTCCACCCGAGGCATATTCCCTGCGTCAGGGTCTCCATTGGGATTCCCATTCTCCACGTCAAACAAAATAACAAATTCATACCGGTTGCCAATCGCCTCAGCCATTTTGTATTTCCTCCTTTTTTTCGTACCGTTTTTGGGTCTGCTGGTAATACCCCAGGTCAAAGGAGGCCTGCTCCGGCAGGTTTTGCCGAACTGGCAGGCTCTCCCCCAGCCTATTTTTGATTTGGCCTACCTGCTTGTCGTAATAGATGCGCTGCCTGGGAGACAGCTTGCGCAGGTGCTTCTGATACAATTGATTTAGAATGGGAAATATGGTAGACGGGGTGGCGGCGGCGGAGTTAAAATACTTGTCCTTGATGGTCGTTTTGATGCCTGGGCTGGCCGTCAGCTGGACTGCCTCCAGGATGGAAAACAGTCGCCCCAAAAGATAGGCTGGGTTGGCGCTGGATTCATTCAATGCCACAGTCAAAACCTCCTCTGGGCATCCCTCGTGGGGATTTCTCAAATAATACGCTTTCAAGATAGCGGCACGGCCCCGGGTGACCTTCCGCTCCGCCCGGATGCGCAGCATGGCTCCGTTCAGCAGCGTGGCCGGGTACCGGCCTCCCAGCAAAATAGCCTCCAGCACGGAGCCGGCCATCTGCGGTGGGGGAGACTTGTCCCTGGAATTCTGATTGACGGTCTCCGATAACAGCTTCCAAAGTGGGAGCTGCTCGAACCGGTCAGTGGCCGGGTGAACAATGTCCAGCCGCCTGTCATGCTCCTCCAGCCGGGATATGAAATCGCCAAAGGAATCGTGCAGGAAAAACCGAACCGAAAGCCTGCCGGCGTTGGGCGCCAAGCCCAGAACAAAGAAATGCATGGCCGGGTGCAGCTCCTCCTCCCTCCAACAAACGGACCGTCCCTGCGCCAGCGCCTGCAGCGCCGCGCGGATATCCTGCTCCGTCTCCGCTTGAACAGGCCCTCCCATCAGGCCCTGCTGGAGAGTCTCCTGATACCCGTGCTCTCCACTCTCAGCCCAGCAGACCACCGTGGTATCGCCCACCACCAGGGTGTGCTCCCGGTCCGCCAGGAGCTGGTTCAGCGCCGTGGTATAGGCAAAGGCGGCATAGGCGCCCACCGGGGCGTTGTAATTCTGCTTTCGTCCATAGGAGCAAAAGGCGGGCTCGTTAAAGGACACCAGGGCGGCACCCACAGCCTGGGCATTTTTTACCCCCTTGATCGAGGGGTGGATGTTGGTGATGGATGCCTTTTGCCCGGTGACCAAGCACTGCATAACCGTCTCCCCCCCCCTTCCAGCGTAATGCTGTTCCCAGGCGGCGCGGACTGCCGGATCCTCCTGCACCGGCATGCCGTCGAACCAGAAAATCAGGTTGGCCCCCGCCATCAACTCCTCCCAGTCTTCCATCAAGGCAGGATGGGTGGGCCCCAATTGTGGGTCCCAGGTGCGAAAATAGGCCAGAACTGCCTGGGCCGCCGGCGAATCCAACCCATCCAATACACTCTGATGCAGGTCCAGACAAGCCTGAAAACTCCGAAGGGCTCGCTCCGGTTTCCCCTTTTCATCCGCACCCAGGATATAGCTTGAATTGTCGCAGAGCAAGTTTGGTAAAACATCGGTTCGTTTCACCGGCATGGGAACCTCAAGCACCTGGGGCCGCAGCACCATCTTCTTTCCCGCTTGCTGCTCGGTTTTCAGGCTGTAGAGGCCCTGAATTTCTCCTGACGCGTGGAGGTCCAGGGCGAAGCTCACCTTGGCCTTACCCCAGCCGGGCTTGGAAATCTCCCCTCTTTGGGCCAACGTCTCATAATACGAGGTCAATGCCTGTAAAATCATCGAACCACCTCGCAGTTTTGCAGATCCAGGACCCCGGACTCCAATCGGGCCCGGAAAAACATGGGCTGAATGTCCTCTGGGTTCGAATAGTCCAAATCATAGAGCATGTACCCCAAATCCCGCGTCTCAGAAATACTCGGCACGGTTCGACTTGGCCAAGCCCGAAAGTGGGCGGGAAACTCCCGCGTTCCAAAATACGGTTGATGATAGCACTGACCCCGCTCCAGCCGCCTACAAATGATATCCTGAAATTTTCCTGAATTGTCCCCGGGGCTCCCCCGGTCCGTGAGTTCAAAGTGTGCCTCCAGCACATAGTGCACGTCCTGCAGTACCATGGCCGCCCGCTGTACAATGTCTGCCGCGGCGTTTAAATACAGCGCGCCACCGCCTCTGTTCAGGACAGATTTGACGGTATTTGCATTGATCTTGCTTTTCACCTCGTTACGCCGGATGTTGGTAAATCGAATGGGCGAGAGTACGTGAATCCGGTCGATCCTCCAACACAGGCCTGGATGCCAATAAATTGCCTCCAGCAGGCCCCTGGCGGCGGAGGGCGTCATAATGTCGTAGCTCACCCGCTCCACCTTCATCTCTGGCCGGGTAAAGCAGGCATAGTCCCCCCAAACTTCTACTTTTACTGCCACAAGTTCAACTCCTTCCCTATTGCACTTTAAATTTATATCATCCAGCCATATCCCGTTCCCGGGTCCAGGGCCAGGCCGGTGTGCCTGTTATATTGCTTTAAATCCCATAAAATACTGTCTCCAGAGTCCAGGACCTCCAGGGCTCCAGCATCCATGAGCCGCTGAAAATGGTCCGGATAGATGCTGACACTGAAATTGCCCAGAGCGCGGTATAGGCTGCGGCTGACTTGCTCTTTGCGCAGGCGCTCTACCAGCACCGCGCCCTTTTCTTCCGGGATGTATACCGTTCGGGTGGGCGCGTCGATTAGGCGAAAGCGTTCTGCCACCTGCGCAAAGGGAAAGCAGCATCCGTCTATCCCCCGACGGAAGGCATCCAGAATTTTCTGCTTATCCAGTCCCCCCTGGCCTTTTAGATTCCGGAGAAACCGGAAGTAGCGGGTGATGGCCTCCGGGTCTTGTGGGTCTCGCCCAGTTCGCAGTACCGCCCGGGAGGCGTCCACGTTCTGCCGGATCATGGCAGGCGCCGTTGCACTGATGCGGAATTGATAGACGAAGCTCTCCGAGGCCGGACGCTTTCCCTCCCGGTTGCACCGGCCCGCAGACTGAATCAGGGAATCCAAGCCGGCTTCTTCCCGGTATACCAGAGGAAAATCCACATCTACCCCCGCCTCAATGAGGGAGGTAGAGACCACTCGGCACGGCTGACCCGTATCCAGGCGCTGCCGGATCTCCTTTAATAGCGCCTTCCGGTGGTCGGGATACAGAAGCGTCGTCAGGCAGTAGTTTCCTTCCCCTTCCAGAACCGTATACAGGGTCTGTGCCGTTTTCCGCCGGTTGACCACACACAGCACCTGGGGGCAATCCTTTAGCTGCTGGGCCAACGTCTCTTGGTCCAGCATACCCAGATCCCGGATAGTCGTCCTGCGAAAAACCGGATACAACTCTGCGCTGTCCCGGCAGATCTCCCGGGCGGACAGTCCGTATTCCACAAACAGGGGCTCCAGTGCCGGCTGGGTGGCGGTACATAGGACCGCAGTGACCCCATAATGGGCCACTAACTCCGCAATGGCCGCCACGCAGGGCTGCAAATAGGCCACTGGAATGGTCTGGGCCTCGTCAAATATAATCACGGAATTGGCGATGTTGTGAAGCTTTCTGCATTTGGAGCTTCGATTGGCAAAAAGAGATTCAAAAAATTGTACTGCCGTGGTGATGATCAGAGTCGCGTCCCAGTTTTCCGTGGCCAGGGCCTTGCGGTAAGTCTCCAAAGTTGCGTTTTCCGGATTGTCGTAGTCCACACTGGCATGGTGCTCCAGCACGTTCTCTGGGCCCATAACTTTTGAGAAGTTTTGCGCAGTCTGGTCGATGATGGAGGTATACGGAATGACATAAAGAATCCGTTTTTTTCCATATAGGCAGGCGTGTTTCAAGGCAAACGCCAGGGACGACAGAGTCTTCCCTCCTCCCGTGGGCACCGTCAGGGTGAATAGCCCCGGCGAATATTCGGCAGCCGCCCGGCACGATGCCTGAATTTGGCTCCGTCTCTGGTTTAGCTCTGATTTGGACGCGCCAAACTCGGCAAAACGCTGGTCCAGCCGCTCCTGCATCTGTTTAGGCGGCAAGCCAAGGGGTTTCCGGTCCGTCTCCGGGTTCATGAACCGCTCTGTGTCCAGGAAATCCGCATCCACCAGGCAGGAATAGAGCATGCGCGTATAAAAGGCCAGGGTAAACGCGTCTTTTCCTCGGACAAACGCAGGGAGCACTTCGTTTGAAAGCTCCAGTTCCTTCTGCCAAGCTTCAAAGGTGGGCACCTGGCGCCGCCGGCGGCCCCAGAGTGTCGTTTGCTCCGCGCTGTCTATTCGGCTTCCACCATCCGGCAGGCCGCCGTGGTGCCCCGCTACGGCAAAGGCCGCCGGTGTCAGCCCGCCCTCACGCTCCATCAAAATTTGAGCACCGGCGGTGCTGTGATCTACCTGCATCTTGCGCTCCGGGTGCAGGATGTGGGTCTGAAATTCATGGGAGAACTTCCCCAAGTCATGGGCCATCCCAGCCAATTCCCCTGCCGCCGCCGCATCAAATTCCGCAGCAAAAGATGCCGCTAAATCTCGGGTCCCTTGCAGATGCTCCAGTACGGTCTGGACCGCTCCGTCCCCACGGATATGGGCGATATAAGGCTGCAACCTTCCGCACACCTCCTTGACCAAGCATGGTAAATTTTGAAAAAGGCTTTTACTATTTAAGATGCGTCATCTTCGAAAAAAGGGACATTTTGTCAGATAATTTTATTTTGTCGCCGGCTTGCATGTTTCCCAACATTTCAATTGACAACAGCCGCAAATTAGTTATAATTAGAACAGTTATACTTATAACAATCAGAAGGTGAAGGCATGCTGCAGAATCTCATTATTTATGTCAACCATTGGAAAAGGCTGTACCGTCAGATGTTCCAGCCTCTTTCCGCCCGCTATGGGCTCACGCAGTTGGAAATCGACATCCTCTTGTTTCTAAGGAACAACCCGACCTACAATACCGCCCGGGACATTACGACGATGCGAGGATTTGCAAAATCCAATGTCTCTCAAGCGGTGGACCGTCTGCGCCAGCGCGGTTATCTGGCAGCGGCGCCGGAGCCCTTTAACCGAAAGGTATTCCGTCTCGCCCTGCAAAAGGATAAGCAGCCATGCGTAGAGGAGCTGGTACATCGTCAGGAACTATGCTTTTCTGTTATCTTGCAGGGCTTTGTCCCGGAGGAACGAGACCTGCTGCAGCAATTCCTGCAGCGCGCGGATCATAATATCCAAAAAGCCCTTCAAAAAGAAACGAAAGAAATTGAATCGGGAAGGTAAAAAGACATGTTGTATCAATTTTTAATTTGTTTTGTGGCAGGCATCGGCGCGGGACTGGGTACCGGTTTTGCCGGTATGAGTGCGGCGGCAGTCATCAGCCCCATGCTCATAACCTTCCTGCATATGGACCCCTATATGGCGGTGGGCATTGCCTTGGCCAGTGACGTGCTGGCCAGCGCTGTATCTGCCTATACTTATGGAAAGAACAAGAATCTGGATATTAAAAACGGGCTAGTCATGATGGCCGCGGTCCTGTGCTTCACACTCGTGGGCAGTTATCTGTCCAGTCTGGTTCCCAGTACGGCCATGGGTGGTTTTTCCACCTTTATGACTCTTCTTTTAGGCATCAAGTTCATTGTCCGGCCGGTGACGGCAACAAAATCCAAGCTGGAAGGTGCCAGCCGCAAAAAGCGTTTGATTCAATCCATTGCATGCGGCGGTGTGGTCGGTTTGATCTGCGGCTTCGTGGGGGCTGGCGGCGGCATGATGATGCTGCTTCTGCTGACCAGCGTCCTGGGCTATGAGTTAAAAACCGCTGTGGGAACCAGTGTATTCATCATGACCTTCACCGCACTGACGGGCGCCGTCAGCCACTTTGCCATTGGCGGTCAGCCCGACTGGATCAGCCTGCTGTTCTGCGTCCTGAGTACGCTGCTCTGGGCTCGAATTGCGGCCAAGTTTGCCAATAAGGCCTCTCCCATCGTCTTGAATCGGGCCACCGGCATCGTGCTCACAATCCTCGGTTTGGCCATTCTGGCGGTCAACTATCTATAAAGTCCGCCCCGCGTCGTCTGATCGCATCCATCCGTAAAAGTGGCCGCTGCCCCAGTGAAGGTTCGCTAGGGCAGCGGCCACTATTTGGGAGAAGCTTTGCCAATTGCGTCCAGGTTTTCTGGTGTTTGGGACTCAGAGATCTGTTGCCAAAGCCGTCCATTAGTCCGACGGCATGCGCGCAGGCCCTGGGGTAGTTCAATGGATATCAGCGGCACAGAAGCAAAGGCAGTGTCATCAATATCGGTCACGCCGTCGGGGATGTCAATGGAAGACAGACTGCTGCAGCCCTGAAAAGCACCGAGACCAATGCACTTGAGTGTGAAAGGCAGCATCACGGAGGTGGCATTGTAGCAGCTGAATACTCCGTAATTTCCAATGTACGTTACGCCTTCTCCCACCACAATGGTCTTGTGTTGGTTGCCTGCAAAGCCGCAGTCTCGCCAAGCCTCCACGGTTTCAGGGATCTCCAAGGTCCCCGTATGGAAGGTGCCGTCCAAGGACCTTGCCGTCCCATCCAAAATAGCCCATGGCCTGGTAGCCTACGTTCTTCAGATTTTTGGGGATGTTGACCTCGCAGACATTAAATATCTGGTCGAAAGCTGTAAATATAGGCGCTGAAGCCGATGCGCTCCACCGTGTCTGGGATGGTGATTTCCTTCATATCGGTGCGCCAGGCAAAAGCCCAGTCGCCAATCTCTTTCACGGAACTGAGAATCGTGAGCTTCCCGAGCCCGCTTCCGTAGAAAGCGCCATCTAAATACTATTTCCCTGGGCATCCGTGACGGTCTCCTCAAGCTGTCCACATTTCGCAGCAGGCTCACCCGGGCAATCATCTGCCGGTTGCCGCGCTTGGGAGCAGGGCCATTTTAGACTCGTTGTAAACCCTAGCCGCGGTGTTCATCCCCAGGAAATAACTGCCGCCAGCCGTATCAATATCAGCCAGGGCGGTGCGCAGCATGTTTCGGTCTCCGGATAGGTCGGCATCGAACACATCCAGGCTGCCCCAGTCCCCGTAGAAGCCCAGGAGGGCAGGCTCAGGGAGATGCCACCGTCATCCTCCGTGGTCAGGAAGGTATAGCCCTCTACATAAGTGCCATTCACAAAGTTATCGTTTAAGTATTTTTTCCCGCCTCGGTCAATGCAATGCGCACGGTGAACGAAGCTTTGCCACCTGCAGGAACAGAGTTTTTCCCATTTGTGAGGCCCGTATAGGTCACGTTGACCTCGCTGCTGGAAAACCGTTTCTCAGAGTTTGCCGCGAAGCGCAGATCAGTCCCTTCCAGACCGGTTACTGTCTCCGCCAAAACCGCTGTGTCCTGGGAATCGGTCTTGGCAGCGCCGGAAAGTTTATGTACCGTCGCCGTGTAGCTGAACATGCCATCCTTGCTGCTTCCCATTTCCACCTTCGGCCGGCTGTTGCCTTCTACAGAAAGGTAAACCACTATCAATAATCAAAACCCTCTGCTCCGCGTTCATAGGGTAGCCCTCCTTTCTGGTTAATGGCCCCTCGTCACCTCTGGACATTTTGTCCAGAGGTGACGAATAGCGTGTTTATAAAATACTTTTGTGGAACTCGTTACTCCTTATACCAATAAGACGCAGCAGCTACACCATGCGTTTCATTGATTCAATATCCTTAAGCCATCCTCTAATATACGTGTCATATTCCCGCCTTTTCTCCGAGTCCTTAATGTACCCTTGCATCATTTCCAACTGATGCCGGTAATACCCGGAAAGACTTTTCAGAAGCGGTGACAGCCCACCCAGCCTCTCTGCGTCCTTTTGGCTGTAGGCAATCTGATATTGGTGGAGTGCGTTCGCCATTTCGTCAGCGGAACGGCCCGCATACTTTTTGAAATCACGTAACATCCATTGCTTTTCAAATACATTTCTCTTTTTCCATCCATCATTCTGCTCGTCAAAGGTCTGGACAATTGCTGTCAGCAGCGTCCGGCCTGCTTCACAAAACGTTACTGAGATTTTTTTATCTTTTTTTGATGGATTCCTGCGTCTACCAATGCTTGTATACCGCCGATCTCCTGCCCATGGTATTTTTTTGCCAAGAGTAAGGATACGGCAAATGCCGTTCCGGCCTCCTCTGCGGAAACAATGTTTTCCCGGTTCATGTGATAGAACTCATCGGTGGAAATGCCCATTAGGGGAGCCACTTTCTCAATGCCCCGCACCGCTGTTTGGGTTTTTACAAGACCGGGGCCAATGCTGAAAACCGACAGCCCGGTATCCTCAAGCTCTGCCGCCAATGTATTAGCCAGTTCCACCTGCGAAGTCTTAAATACTTCATAGCCTCCCATGTAGGCCACAGCGCCTGAGGATGGCGTGAACACAAGAACACCCTGTTTGTTCTTCAGCATTTGGGGCAGGAAAAACTGGATCAATTGTAGCGGCCCGCGCAGGTGGACACGATAGCTCCTGTCCCAATCCGTCAGGGGAAGCTTTTCAATCGAATCAAAGGGCGTTATCGCCGCATTATGGATGATGGCATAGGGCGTTCCATATTCTGCCGATACTTTCTCGCAAAATGCTTGTATTACATCCGGTTTCTCCAGGTCGAGGGGGATATATCTGGCACGATCAGGGAAAAGTGCCGTGATGAGGTTTTCTGTTTTTCGTCCCCTTTCCTCGTCCACTTCACCAATCACTACTTTCGCGCCCAGATAAGCCAGTGCTACCCCAGCTTCCTGTGCAATTCCACCGCCACCGCCTGTGATGATGACAGGCTTATCAGTTAGCGTGGATGTATCGCCCATCATGTTTTTTATCAACATGATGTTATCACTCCTTCATGTGTATTTTTTATACGAGAATAGGTCCGTCTACTGCGTCTTATCCGCCTAAGCCGCCTTTTACCAATAAGGCGTATTAAACCAGACCGATCATTGAGAATCACTAATCTTCATATAAATTTCCACTATTTTCTTTATTCAATGTTCCATCTAATTCAATCATCAAAAATCTAGTCATTGATTTGACTACGGGACGGTGTAAAATACCTTTGGGTACAATGATAAATTCACCCGCATTTACCCTTGTCAATCCGTCCTTTGTCTCCAACTGAAAACTTCCTTCAATAACGTAAAATAGTTCGTCCGAATTTTCATGGACATGAAAATCCAATGTTCTATCTTCCACATTGACTACGCTAAGAGTATGACCATTTAGTTTACCAACCTTTTCATAAACATATAGCCTATCAACCCTATTAGCCTCTGCAAGTAAGTTAATTTTTTCTAACATAAATCCAGCCTCCTATAATATGCCTGATTCGCCAACTGCACCTTATCCGCCAAAGGCGTATACACTTACCATTACCATGTGTCCCACGTCATAGTGCGGCCCGCCTTTATAGGGTCTTTTATCATATCCATTCTTCCGGCTTATTCATAGTTTTTTGCAACTCCTCAAAAAACACTTTTAAATGATAGCCGTCAGTTGTTGCATGGTGTACCGTGACAGAAAGTGGCATTTGAATTTTTCCATCATTTTCTACAAAACCACCAGCTTCGAAACTGGGAACAAAATAATCTTTGATTCCGTGGTTGTGTAGCGAAAAACTATTGAACGGAAACCAGGGAATACAGGATATAATATAGGAGTTCGGTAGCGGCACACCTTTTGTAGTCAATATTCCATGATCGTCACCATAGGCTTGCGTATCGTTAATATACGCATGATAGAAACTTTGAAAACAATCATCGTATTCTGTCCATAACAGCGAGGTGGTTTTATCATCTTTGTGAAATTGGGGATAAGCAGGAGTAAGTGTCTCCCAATAACCTAATTCCCCATCTTTCACAGCCATTCTCAACTCTTGTTGCTTTTCAATGGCTCTGGTCACTAAATAGAGATAGGCTGGGAAAAATTTGTACCCTTTTTTCTTCAAAGTACTCCTAAGAGTGGTAACATCCATCATAACATTTATAGTATAGGTGGTGGGGGCCATTTGAGTATAATAGTAAAACGCTTGTGCCATAGGCCAAGTGTTCATTTCGATTGTTTTAAACTCTGGATTTCTTTTCATTGTGGATTACCGCCATTTTTTAAAATTCTGTTTAATTGATAATCTAATTGTTGTGCCACCATTTCTGCTGACAAGGAAAGGGCGGCGCTTGTCATTTTTAATCCTTCGAGATAGATTGTGAGGTGCTCCGCCTCTAATCGAGGTTCAAACAAAGAAAACTCTCCGCGTTCCTGTCCATAGCGGAGAAGTCGCTCCATCATATTCACGGCACTTTCATATCGTTTATGAAGAAAGCCGTGTTTATCCTGCCCGCCCCTTTCAAACTCATAGGTTGCAAGTGAAAGCCGCCCAGCGTTTTTTGAAATGTCCTTTTTAAATTGTTCAAAAAAGAATTTTATCATTTGTATAGCAGAAGTTTTCGTTTGAATTGCTTTTTCCATTTCTTCTTCCCAGTTTTCTTTATCAATCGTCAACAAAGAAGAAAACACTTCCTCAGTTGAAGAAAAATGTCTGTAAAGACCGCCCCGGCTTAAACCAGTTGCCGAACATAAATCGCTCATACTAACCGCAGCATAGCCCTTTTCGATAAACAGCGCCTTTGCCGCTTGAATTATCTTGGCTCTTGTTTTATTTCCTTTGTCTGCCATATCGTTACTCATCCCCTTTAAAAAGCGACAATTACGTCTTTTTCATTATACGACAGCATTGTCGCTTTGTCAAGCTCAATGCAATTTCTGCGATTTGAACCCGTTTTCCTGGGAATGCGCTACCTGCAAGCAGAGCAAGTGTATAACATTTGCTATTTTTGCGCCCCGCCAGGGCCGCAAAAATGCTTGTTGGGGTTGCTCCCCAAACCCGCCACCTCTGGACAAAATGTCCAGAAGTTAATAAACGATTATAATGCGTACTTGAATCGGCCCAATAAACGGAAAGTTATTGATCTGTTTCAATGAAATGCTCATCATATAAATTCCAGTATTTTTGATATACTCTATTTTTTTGTCCGTCAAAGTTTAACTGATACATTCGGAATATCACCGGAAAGTTCTTAGGCTGCCACTGTTCTTTATAAGAATAACAATATTTCATGCCGATTCGTTTCATAACAGCCCCACTTCTGGGATTGTTTTTGTCATGTGTCGCAGTAATATAAGGAATCCCTTCTTTTTTTAGTAATTCGATAACAGCATTACTTGCCTCACTGACAATTCCTTGATGCCAGTATTCTTTGCGGAGTGCATACCCAAAGTCATGGCTGTCATCATCTTCCGTATGTACATACCCGATCGGATAATCATCGTCTTTTAGGCAGATTGTAAAACAATACTTCTTACCTTTTAACTGCTTTTCAAAAAAATTCTTAGTTTCATTCATATCCTTTACGGGATACCATGGCAAAAAAGTATTTACCTCTTTGTCTGAAAAAAGCAAGTATATTGCTTCCATATCGTTTTCTTCAAATCTTCTCATTATAAGTCTGTTTGTTTCAATTCTTATGTTATCCATTCGTATCTCCTCAACTTCCGAATTGTCGAGTACGCTTTCTCCGGCTAAAGCGCATTTGCCTGTTATTGATATTCTACCATCAAGAGGTTGTTTTGTCTATCATGCCGCATGGATAGCATCGGCTTTCACCACCTCTGGACAAAATGTCCAGAAGTCGTGAAAACCGGGGAGCGGCACAAAGCTCGCCCCCCGATCCTGTAAAGCGCCACCACCTGGACAGCTTTTTCGGCAGGTTGGAGAGGGGGCCCCACAATTCCGCATAGTCACGTTGCAGGGCCTTGATTTCCTCCGGGTACACGCCGTAGGTGTTGGCATGGATCGTCACCTGATTTAAATTGTTGGAACAGCGGCGCTGGAGCGAGACAAGCTCCCGCACCGGGGAAAGATCGACGCCCAGTACATAGCCATTCAGGGCCATTTTGCGGAGATAGGCGCTCATATTGCGGATGCCCGCCTCGGCCATGCGGCCCTGAATGGCCTCCAGTTCCTCCGGGCTCACCCACAGGCAGACAGGCACATCCCGCAGGCGCTTGCCGCTCACCGTTCCTCCCGTTCCCGGCTCTGGGGTTTCGGTGGGCTTTACAGCGGATGAGCCGCCGGAGCTCCCGCCTGTGGGCTTGCTTGTTATGCCGCCGCCCGTGGGTTTGGCCGTATTACCGGAAACGGGTGGGATGCTTGTTTCCGGCGCGGGGGTGCTCGTGGTGGGCTTATCCTCTCCCTTGTTTGTGGTAGGGGCCTTGTAGTTCGGATTTTTCACTTGCACCGTTTTAGACTTATTCCCGGCTCCATCCACGGCCTGAAAAGAAAACTGGTCGTAATCGTCCCCTAAATCCCGGAGCGGCATATCAAGGGGGCCGTTTGTCAGCTTGGTAAACCGCTCCCCGTCAATATAGACGGCCTCCACGCCGGAGAGCTTTTTTCAGCGAACCGCGTGTAATCTGATTCAAGATGTAGCCGGCCTCATAGCTGGGTTCCTCGCCTTCCTCGGGCTTCTTCTCGGCCATCAATATTCTGCCGACGGGATACAGCGCGCATACCACCGGCTTCACTTCATAAACGCGGCAGCGCTTATTTCCCAGGAACGGGCATGCCCGGTCGACGCCTTTGGGCTGCAGCCAGGCGATGGGGATCCGGGAATCCTGCCCGACATAGCAGCCGCGGCACTTGAAGCGGAAGGGATCATCAAGGCCGACTTTGAATTTATCCAGGTTATCGACGATTTCTTGCAATCTGTTATCCATTGGTAATCCTCCTATAAAACAAAAGGAGAAGCCGATTAAAGCTTCTCCAGGTTTGGGTCAATATGAACCGTAGTAATTTGGTTGTTACTCCTCTTCGGACAGAATGCGCAGCATCTCCTGCATCGCGCTGGTCAAATCCTTCGAGAAGGTTTCCCAGTCCTCGGCGAACATCCGCATGGACTCCGCGTCGTACATCGCGGCTACCTGCAGTTCCAGTAGTTCATAGTCCTCCGCGTCGATGACGTCGTAGGCAGGCTGATAAACCCCTCCTGTACACACACGATAAAGGTTCCCATATGCATTCCATCAGAGATGGGATACCGCCAGACCATCTCGTTGCCGAACTGGTCCATATAGCCTACGATACTATTCAACTAGATTAAACTGTGTTTTGCCAAAATTGCAACCCCTTCCATATCTATGCGCTGTTTCTTTGGTAAAGATCGGGTTGTTTTATAGACGGGCCAATCCACACAAAGGGGACTGGCCCGTATCGGCAAGTTACAGGCTTGCCTTGTTAAAATCACGTTTTTCTTTTGCTCTGTTCCACACTCAATTCGCCTTTTTTCAACCGAAATACCACATCCGCCTGTTTCGCCAATTCATTCGAATGGGTTACTACCACCACACACTTATTCATCTGATGGGCGCTTTCCTTGAGAATTTCAGTAATTCCCTGGGCCGTGTCTTCGTCCAGATTGCCGGTTGGCTCGTCGGCCAGAATAATCGGGGCCTCGCTTGCCAGGGCCCGTGCGATAGCCACCCGCTGCTGCTGGCCACCTGAGAGCTTCAATACATTTCGCTTTGCCTCTTCCTTGGTAAGGCCCAATCGTTCCAGAAATGGAAGTGCCGGTTTTCTGGCGGTCAGCCGGACGTTTTCCTGCGGGGTCATATAATCAATCAGGTTATAGCTTTGAAAGATAAATGAAACATGTTTTTTACGATGCTGACCCAGGCCGGTCTGCTCAATGTTCTTTCCGTCAAATAGGATGGTGCCACCGGTGGGGCTGTCCAATCCGCCGAGCAAAGAGAGCAGAGTTGTTTTGCCGCACCCGGACGGGCCTAGAATCGCATACATCATCCCAGCCTCCATCTGGGCATCAATGCCCCTGAGGACCTTTTTCTTTTTATCATAGGAATAGGTCACATCATGTAGTTCCAGTACGCTCATAACAGCTCCTCCTATTCGCCATCCGGCACAAATTCAATGTGAAAATCGAAATCTTTGGCTTCATCCTTTTGCTCGTGGTTCCTTTCGGGTGAGCCGGATTGCTCTTTTATATTATCAGATTCTTTTTCCTGTGGCGTATACCCCGTAAAAAGCATAAACGGAATGAGGAGGACAGAGAAAACGCTACGTGCCTTTTTCATATCGGTACCACCTTTCTTAACTCATTTTTGATAAAATCTCCCGAGGTTTGAGCCGCATAACAGAAATTGAGGAAATTCCGGCAGACACCGTTACAATCCCGATCCCTATTAGAAATAGAAGCGCCATTTCACTAAATTGTACGGTTACCTGCAGCTCCGGTATTTTCACTTCCTGGTCTTGTGTATTCGATCCAGCCTCCCCGCGACTATCCGCCGACAAGCCGCCTTCCTCAGTCTGTACTTCGTTTACAGCCTGTTCAGATTGAGACTGCAAAATCGTACCCATTTGACTCGCAATCGCACTGGATGAAAAGTAGGAAACTGAAAAAGCAAGAATTGCTATGATTAAAACCTCTGCGATGTATTGCCCCAAAATGGATAGCTTGCGTATTCCCACGGAAAGCAGCACTCCGGTTTCATGGACACGGGTTCTGGCCCACATGGTAAGAATGAGCGATAGGATGCAGACGCTGACAATCAGGACAACAATCAAGATCGTCGATACAAGCCCTGATAGCTGCCGCAGGGATGATGACGCGTTTTCATAGCTTTGATTATCCGCCATGATGGAAAATCCTTTCCAGTCCACATCCTTAATTTCCCTTACTTTCAAAATGATATTCTCCATGTTTTGCGGATCATCTACCGATACCTTCAGTTCATTAAATCCCTGAACCGCCGGACTATTTTCCACGGCAATTAAAGTAGTAAGGTCACAAATCATCAGGTTCTGTATCTTATCATAACTCGTCACCTGATCATTGATGGTTTCAAGCTGCTTTGAAGCAAATAAACCTACAATTTCAATTTTTATCCCTTGGTCCGTCTGGATGACGTCCCCGATTTTCAGCCCGTTTTTGTCCGCCAGGTCTTTGCTGATGATCCCCTTATTTTTATCTTCTGGTGTAAGGTGGCGGCCTTCCGCTAAAGTAAGCTGCCCGGAAGCAAAACGAGGAAGTTCCTCGCTTCTCCATGTGCCAAGCACTTTTGTTGACTGGCGGAACTCTTCTTCAACTGGGATGGTACCCGTAAATAAATGCAAGGAAGAGAAAGCTGCCAGGGTTTCCATGGTGGCACCGCAATACTTTACGCCGTCAATTTTACGGATCTGCTTCACCAGAGCCGGAGTAATCTGCTGTGTGGAATACATGATCGTGCCGCCCTCTACTGCCTCCACCTTTAAATAGGGATTCGCCTGCGTGTAATCAAACCCAATTTGAAAGCTTCCGCCGAGGCTTTTTCGTAAATTTTGTTGGGCGGAATTGGAAGCGTTACCAAGCGATAAGGCTGTCAGTACAAATGTGGCCATCACCAAAAGAACAACAAAAAGCAGGATGCTTTTCCCCTTTTTTCGGATGATATACAGCCATGTGCGATTCAAAAAATTCATAGAGTGACCTCCGTTTCATAAGATTGCACGTTGTATCACAGAAAAGATAACAACCCAATATGAAACCTGTATGAAACGCAAAAAAACTCTCCCAGTAGGGAGAGTAGATTTAGAACAAGAGCAGGGTGAACCGCATTCCAGGCGGAGAAGCCATCGCCTCAAAGGAATAGGAGATTCCCATTGCTTTCAATAGGGTGTCCACGATATAGAGGCCTAATCCGTTTCCGCCATCCCTGCGATCTCTGGCAAAGTCAGGCCGGTAAAATGGTTCAAACAAACGCGGTAGTTTTTCTGCCGGAATCGGTGTACACTCATTTTCAACGCATATTTGATTGGCGCGCAGAACAACCGTTACTTTTTTACCTGCCTGCGTATAGGCAACCGCGTTAGAAAGCAGATTGGAAAGTATTTTTTCGAAACTATTTCGTGATAGACAAACCGGGCATTTTTGCCGTATCTCCAGATGGAAATCCAGCTGTTTTGCCTTTGCGATGAGCCGATAGGGTTCGCAAATGGTTGGAAGAATATCGGATACATCAAAATTTTCCGCGGTTTGCTTCTCCCGCATAAAATCGAGCCGGGAGGTATCCAAGATCTCCCGAATCATTGAGGAGAGATGCCCGGCGATCTCTTTACACTCTAACAGAGAGCTATTCCGATCTTTGGATTTGACAACTCCTAAAACCATATTATCTAAAATGGCATTTAAGGCCGTGACTGGTGTTTTTAATTCATGGGAAGCCATCCGCAGGAAGTCAATTTTTATTTTTTCCGCTTCCCGGACTTTTCGCTTTTCCTCTTCGAGATTTTCGATTGTGGAAAGTAGGCTGGCATAGAGCATATTCACATGGATGGCTAACGCTCCAATTTCATCGGCGGAATTTACCGGACATTGTGCCATTTTATCCAGTTTCTCCATTTGTTCCGTGATCTTGGAGATTTGCTTGATCGGTGTGGTCATGGCTTTGGAAAACAGCAAGGAGCATAGAAGAGAAATCACGGTACAACAAACCAGAGAAAAAGGGAGGGCTTTCAAAATCGCGGTTTTTATCAATGCCTCCGTATGCAAGCTGTTTTCTATATACACACCGCCCTCTAAAAAGCTGTTTGTGCTCAGTATCATTTTAGGCGAAAGAATATATAGAAAAACATGAGCAAGTATCATTACAAATAGGATAACAAGAAAGGTATATAAAAAAATCTTCGGAAATAATTTTAATCTTTTCATGGAACGGCCTCATATTTATAGCCAATCCCCTTTACCGTAACGATTCGGTCCAGGCTTAGCTTTTTTCGCAGATTTTTAATATAGACATCAATGGTGCGATCTATAATTGGGTAGTCATATCCCCACAGTTCATCTAATATCTGCGTTCTGGTTAAAACCAACCCTTTATTCTCCACCAGTAACTTGAGCAGGTCTATTTCTTTCGGAGTCAGGTCGATGCGTTCGTTTTTATTCGTATTCGTAGCGGTATAACCACCGAAATCAACGAGCGCGTCACCGAATTGGATTTGGTTCAGCTCAGGGCTTTTCCCACAACGGCGAAGTAACGCGGTTACTCTCTTTCCCAATAAAAGCATAGAAAAGGGCTTGGTAATGTAATCGTCGGCCTGCTCATCAAAGCTGACAGCCTGTGTGGGCTCATCATCAATAGCGGTGAGCATCAAGACAGGAAGGGTTTTCTCAGAGCGAAGTTTTTTCAGAACCTCTATACCGGTTCGTTTTGGGAGCATAATATCCAAAATGATGAGATCCAGGGAATTCTCTTTTCCCATTTTAAGACCTTGCTCACCATCGAAAGCGGACAATGTCGTGTGTCCTGCGGATTTCATATAATCACAGATTGCTTTGTTTGTTGCGGTATCGTCTTCAACGACCAATAAAACAGCCATTTTTCCACCTCCTTGGATTATCATAACAGCACAATGTGAAATCTGTATGAAATGTGTTACGCTCAAAAAGAAGTTTTGCTATGGAACGAATTGTAAGCCTTTCATACAGGGTAGGAAATTCAAAGTCTATGCCGATGCGCTCATAGTAGTCCTTGCCCTGCTTTTTCACCGCTCTGCCAAACACTCTGCGCTTCCGTCGTAATGGAGACGCAGGCCGGTGAGGATTTTTTGCAGCGTACTTTTTCTCGCGCCGGAGGGGCCCAAGAAACCGAATATCTCCCCTATCTCCATAGAGAACGTCATGTCGGTGAGAAAGGGCTGTTTGGTGTAACTGAATGTCAAATTCTTGATTTCGATCATATCGACTCCTCCTTGGGGTCGATTGCCGCTGTATTGATTTACTTCAGATCAGGTTGCCGTCTTATTGACAAAATCAATCTCATTTTTGATCCCTTTGTGAGCGTCATTCCAAAGGCCCTTGGTCAAACGGACGCGCAGAAGGCATGTGTTAGGGTCTTCGTCATTGTTGACCTCATAGTAGCACTCGCTGAATATTTTGCGCAGCTTCGCCATTATCTCCGCGTTTTTCTCGTCGCACACCCGGCCCAGGTTTTCACCGATACCGTCAGACGTAAAGTTTTCGACAACGATGCAAACGGCCACTTCGAGATTTTGAGCGATCTGCAACATCTTATCCGAGGTCACGTATGTAACGATATAGAACGCGCCGTCCTCTTGATACGCGTCCACAAGGCGGGCGGCGAGGCGGCTCCTACCGTCGGCTCCCGGTTCCAGCGCGATGATGGACAGAGAAATCAGGCCGTCCTTGTGGCCAACTTTTCGTCCAGATGCTTCATGGCTTCGTCGTACTTATTCATTTCATAGCCTCCATTCACAGATATGATCTACATTTTCTGATAGGGAAAAACATATAGTTTATCCCCGTTTGCAGGCAGGTAAAGTCATGAACGGTACCTGCCAACGTGATTTGGTTGTCTTTCAGATACTGAATCACATTTGAAAAGGTAGTTTCGCTTTCATTTTCAACATAAACATATTCGTAACCGGGGATCGTCCACTTTATCCAGCCGTCGGGAGCACCGCATCTGTTTCACACTCTACCCCCACGAGGTAAGGGCCCTTGCTGAAATCCTCCCATGGGTGAAAAGAACGGGTGAAATCAGACATCACACCCCATATTCCGCGGATAGCTCCGTTTTCATTTTTTTAGCCAGATGCTGAACTTCGCCAAAATGAGAGTTCGCGTCATCCCATAACCGCTGGATAAATCCCGCGCCATCCGAGGTGGAACCCTCTTTTCCGATTACCGCAAGAGACTCTTTTTTGCATGTTTCAATTTCATAAGGCCCTCCACCTACCTATATTTTCTTACCAATATAGAAGACGTATCCATAATACTGTTTATACTTTTCATACAGCTCTACCTCATCCCGGTTCTCCGCGACAAACGCTTCCACGGTCTCATTTCCGGGATATTTTTTCAAAAGCCCTTTGAGCGCCGCTTCCCGTGGAATAAAGAAATTGTCCGTCCAGCATGTTTCCGGCAGCGTAAAGGAAGCGATAAACTGATAGCCGCATTTTTGCAGGGCTTCAACATTATGCTCAATCGAATCCAATCCGCTCCCGGCATCAGACCAGAACTTTTCAATGACGGCGGGCCGTTCCTTCGTGAGCCACGAGGGACATGACACAACGACATAGCCGTTCTTTTTAAGAAATCCATGCCAATGCGCAAGCCCTTTTTCAAAGCCGATATTGTCTATCGCGCCCTCCGACCAGATCAGATCGAACGTCTCTTTTTCAAAAGGTAGCTCATCCATCGAGCCGACAACGCCCCTTACCCGTTCCCCAACATTCTGCTTTTGTGCATTCTCATTCAGTACATAGATAAAGTCGGGGAACAGGTCTAAGCCAGTGATGGTTCCGGTCAGATGCTGTGCGAGCACCATAGTTTGTCCGCCGCTTCCACAGCCTAAATCTGCCGCATGTGAGATTTGATCCAGATTATCAAGAAACCCCAATGCCTTGCGTATCATCTCAGGGCTGCCAGGCCCCTGCCGTTCCAGCTCTGCGTGCGTTTCGATCAGTAAATCCATTACGGATGGTTGTTTGTTTTCCATTTTAATTTTCTCCTTTTCATATAGTGTAAAGTATTCCAGCCTGCTGGCGTTTCTATTAAGAAGGCGAACCACCTGATGCCCTTGCCTTTTTGTTCTCGCCCTGTTCTTATTTTAGAAGCAATTCATAGGTGAATTTTCTGACAGACCCTTTCAGGAGAATCGCGGCCAACAATGTCAGGACGAGACCCAGCGCCAAATGAATCCACGCGCTTACCATGATTACCCCTGTAAACTGACCGATGATGAGGGCGATGATCGGAAAAACCGGAAATACGGCGCATTGTTGCGCTTTTCTATCGTCTGCGCTTTTGCGGAGCCGCGAACTGTGATACTGATCGCAACCAAAGAGATGGTTGGCCCCGCGCTTTTTGCTTTCAGCAGCGTCCATACCAAATAAAGTTCCATAGAACATCAGGTTTTCAAGCCATGTCATTTAGTCGTACATCTGCGCCTGCTCTCTAACCACTCCGGATACCTGATGCAGTTTCTCCGGTTTCTGGAAGGGTCGATGTCAAACACCCGGCAGCTTCCTCGCGTGGGCGCAAGCATACCGCAGAGCAGACGGTGGTTGTTTTCCCGCGCCATTCGGGCCTAAAAACCCGAAGACCTCGCCCGATTCAAGGGCAATGCCGATGTCATCCACAGCTTTTTTACCCGAGCTGTATGTTTTTGAAAGGTTTTTGTTGAGACTGCTTTCATGGGATTCTCCTTCTTCTTGCACCATATGTCCTTTCCTGTTCGCTTCTGCTTTAAATGGCATCCCATAGCAAAAGACAAAGACACAGCTATGGATTATTGGATCGGTATCATCATCTTCGTCAAATATTCGCTTGCGGGACGATTTGTGTCATTCAAATATTGATAATAAATAACACTCAACGGTCTACATCCATGCTCCTGTATCCATGAGAACATATCCTCCAATGTGGGGTCTTGTTCTTCATACGCGCCCAAATCAATCGCGGTCACAACCTTCTGCACCGGAACCATTCTGGCATGTATTTCACCATCACCGTTCGCGCTCTTGGCTACTGGAAACCCCACTTCCACGTCAAGCCGCTCCAAATCCATGTTGTGGAAGCAGACGATGGGGCCATCGCAAACTAAAATGTTCTGACTGTCTAAATAATCCATAATTTTCTGAAAGCCGCCGCCTGAAAAGGATGCAAACTCATTTGCAAAATCAATCGTCTTTCTGATCGAAACAAAACAGTATTCCAGTTGCTCTTTCACAGTAATATCTGATATTCTCGCCATTTGATAACCTCCGTTTTTCGAATAGAATCCTCCAAACTATTATTAGCCAACAGCCTTCAGCTTACCCTTTTCCAGATGATGTACGAAATCACAGCGCGCAGCCACCTTGTCGGAATGGGTAACAATAATGACGCACTTGCCTTGATCGTGAGCGATGTCCCGGAAGATACCCATAATCGTTTCCTCGGTATCACCGTCCAGATTACCGGTAGGTTCATCCGCGATAATCAGAGCCGGGTCGTGGCAGAGAGCCCTGGCGATCCCTACCCGCTGCTGCTCTCCGCCCGACAGCTTGAGTACCTTGCGACCGGCGGTTTCCCGATCGATCCCCACCCGCTCCAGCATCATATAGGCCTCCTGCCGCTTATTTTTTGCTTTTGTTCCCGAGATGTACATGGAAAGCTCAATGTTTTCCACCGCTGTGGCGTTCGTCAACAGGTTGTAGCTCTGAAAAATCGCGCCGATGTCTCGGGCCCGGTACCTATTGCGGACAAGCTGCCTCATATCCTTGCCGTTGTAGGAAACGACGCCGCTGGTCGTGAGGCCCAATCCGGAAATCAGAGCGAGCAGCGTGCTCTTGCCGGCTCCGGATTTTCCCATAATTCCATAGAGCGCGCCGGTTTCAAACTCCGATTGAATGTCTTTCAAAACAGAATTCTTTGAACCCTCGTATTGGTAGGCCACGTCCTGTAACGATAAGAGTTTCATAATTAGCTCCTTTCCGAAAGAATTTTCATTGGCTCAAATCTCATGATGGCTAAAATGCCTGCCATAGAAGAAATCAAAACCAGTACCAGCGCCAAACCGCCGATTTGCCCGACGGCTTGTGGGGTCAATTGAACCGAAATCTCAGAGATAGCGCTTTTCTCCCCCCCGCTTCGCGTAAGCTCCATGGTTCCGCTATTCTGCTGCTGTTCCTCGGCTATGCGGATTTGATCCTCCAGCAGCTTATCCGCAATGGGCTGGGAGAGCGTGGTGGAGAGCGCCAGACCGATGGTCAGGCAAACAAAGGCGATCATCAGGGATTCGCAGACCATGCCCACGATCACCTTGCCACGCTTCATCCCCATGGCACGCAGCACGCCGATTTCATATTTGCGCTCCCGGATAGCCATTTCCGAGAGGAGCAGCAGGATAACCCCGCCGAAAATCAAAACCACGATCAGGAAAACAGTCATAATTTGGGAGATACCCTCCACCGGGCTGACGATCTTGTTGTGGGCGGCCTCGTCGGTGGTGGCACGAAAATAGGGAGCCAGCCCTTTGTCCGTCGCTTCCTTTTGAAACGCCTCCAGCATGTCGGGATCCTTTAGATAATAGGTGGTGTTAAGCTGACCGCGTGCCGCGTACATTTCCATTCCCAGGGCGGTGTCCAGACCCAACAAGGGTGTTGCGCCCCTTATTCCGGCCCAGGTTTTTCAGGGCATTTTTCAGCAGATACATGCATTCAGTTCCTTTACTGTTTGTGTAGATGACAGTTAGACGAAGTTTTAAACGAAAATTACAAATGTAATATTCCGGCGTAACATTCGTCGAGAAACAATAATGTCAGCTTATTGAATCATTCCATTTATGCTTTTCAGTCCGGTTCTGTATTCGCAGGCCTCTCTCGTTTTTGGATCAAATCGCTGTCGCAAGTTACAAGCACTTTTGTATATTCAACTTTTGTGCCGGTGATCCGCAGAACATACTCGCCGCCCTTTTCAAGTGAATCGAGCGGTACGGTGAACGTACTGTTTTCAATGTTTTTATTCCAATGACCGCTCCACAATACAGCCTTGGTATGATTGTCCGCAATTTCCAGGACACAGCTTTCACCCTTCATTGTAAAGGTAACCTCCAAGCTCAAGGTATCAACATGCTCGGATACAGTAAAAAGGCTTTCATTCACAAAGGGGGCGGTGTCGTCATAGCTTTTCGTCATTTCCATTTCCAACTGAAAATTTGCAGAGGCGGAACCGGAAAACACACTGCACCCCGGCAGTAAAAGCAAGGTACAGAGCAGTATGGAACAAAACGGAATCATTTTACGCATACCTGTATTTGATTTACGGTTTTGCGTGGTATCCCCTTCAGGCATATGGCGATCACCTCCCAGCCTCATGATTACTCTCCTGGCCTAGCCTCATATTCCGAGTACTGAGATAGCCGCCACCATCGCTGCGGTCATTTCGTCCACATAGTCAATCATGTCTTTCAGCAGCCTGCCGTCCGGCGTATTCACGATCTCCTTTAGCTTGCTGCCGATTGCCCGGCGCTCATGGTCGGAGAAATATGCTTTCAGGCTCTTGCTCTTGTCCAAAAGCGTCACCAGGACGGCGATCTCCTTCGTCATCTCGCCACCTTCCAAAACCGCGGCCCGTATCCTGCCAATGACACCATCGAGCGCGGCCTTCGTCGGGATATAGCTTTTCTTCCCGCGCAGAAACCCGGCCTTCACGCTTTCCGCCAACCCCATCTGCTCCAGGGAGCCGCCCACGGCCCCCATCAGCTCATTCAGCCGTCTGTCTGTGACGGAGTAGTAAAATTCCTCCAGGATTTTTTCGAGCTTCACTGGCTTCGGCTGATGGATGAACTCATACAGCGGCCTCAAGTAGTTTCTCCCGGCGGGGAGTTCTCCCGTGACAGTCACTTTCTTTCCGTCTATCGTGACACAGCCCGCGAGCTGCATGTCCTGCAGGGCGGAGGCAACGAAGCAGACCAGCTTCTCAGTGCTGAAGCCCGAGATCCTCCCCTTTTCGTCTACCGCAAAGATCAGGTATTCCTGGGTGATAGACAGTTCATTCATGGCTCATTTCTCCTTTCAAAATCACTAGTTTGCCAAATAATTCGACTCGTCTATTGTTTTGATAATGTAGCCCACATCGTCATATCGAGAGGAATTGGACTGGGAACCCAGACTGCAGATCAAAAACTCCTTTCCATGCTGTTTGTATAGGACGACCAAATTGTAATCGTCGGCCAAAGAACCGGTCTTGATTCCCGTCACATTCTCATTGTAATACTCCGATGCGGAGTCAAGGAATGTGTTGGTGTTTTTCCACGTCTGCGTGCTGCCATCGGGCAGGGTTGCCGTATATGAGCTTTGCTTGACAATGTTCCGGAACCACCCATTTTCCAACAGCTTGGTCACAACGGCCTTGATGTCTAAAACCGTTGTAAGAGCGTCCATGTCGAACCCGCTGGGATCATAAAGAACCGTATCCGTATATCCTTGATCCTGCAAATGCTGATTCAGATTTTCCATAAACGCGGCGACGCGCTCCCGGCTGGTCGCAGCCTGCGGCGCGAAAAGTCCGCCGCAGTAATCGGCGACCACATAGGCCGCATCGTTTCCAGAGGGGACCAGCATTGCCGCAAATAAATTGAGGAGATCATAATCCTTGGCTTCAATGTCCGCAACAGAGGAGCCCGGTTTCGTTAACGCAAGGGCTTCCTCGCTGACCGGGACGATACTCTCTAAATCCACAATCGTTGCCGCGTACTCAATGACAAATAGTTTGGCCAAGCTGGCGGGGAGCTGCTGTTCGTGTTCCTTCTTTGAAATAAATATGTTGTCGTCGGACAGGTCTACCAGGATCAATGACTTCGCGTTATAGGAATCTTGCTCGAACCCTCCGAACAAGAAAGCGCGGATCTCACTTTTTTCCGCTCTAAAGTTTTCCGGCCGCATGAGCCACGGTACAAAGACCACTCCGATTACCGCGACGATCAATAGAATGGAAAGAAGAATTCCACGCCTCAGCCGTTTTTTTCTATGTGTTTTTCTCATATCCTTTTTACCTTCTTTGCCTGTCCCAATTTGCAAACCATTTCTGATAAAGCAGCCGATTATGCCAATCGTCTGGCAGCAGGCTTATCACAAACAGAAAGAGCCCTGCCGCCATAAAAGCGCCGCAGTAAAAATCAGAAACAGGGCTTTCCAGTATAAACCGCTCTAACAGCAGCCCAATCCGCCGAGCAGCATACCGGCGACTAATTCAACTCTTTGCTTTTTCATAATCCTTCACTGCTCCTTTCGCTCTAAGACAATGCCCTTTTCAAATCGGACACATCGTTCGCCTGTTGCTTTTTCAAATACGCCTTGACGAACGGCTTCATTAAAACTAATTCGGCGGTGACGTCTTCGGTAAAGTCAACCTCTGTTTCGCCGCCCTTTTGAACATAGCTCGCCAAATCCTTACACTTGTAGGATTTATTATACCACTTCGAGGCACAATCGTCAAATGATTTGCAATCAAATCCTTACAGGGCGGTATCGCTATTCGGTTTTTTTAGGTTTTTTCTTCTTCGAAGGATCCCACAAACAATAGCCGCAATCAAAAACACAGCGAACAAGTACCACAGGTTCCCCAGTTGAAATCGCCATCCAGCATGAGGTCATACCCCCAGGAGGCGGGAAAGGTTTTACCGATCATCTCAACCGCTTTCGGGAGCAGATCAATCGGGAACATGACTCCCGATTGATCATTCTCAAAAGATGGCAGGGATTTCCTGAACCAGGGAAAGGGTAACGCCCTAAAATCCTACGCCTGTAATATTTTAAGATACCGCAAGGAAAAAGTATTGTCAATCTATGCCGGGCCGCCAATATTGACGGGAAAGTCTTCGCGTGATATAATGAAATCCTACAAAAGTAAGATACAGGGGGACGCTATGAATACATTGCCGCAGATTTCACAGGCCGAATTTGAAGTGATGGACGTCGTATGGAACTATGCACCGATCAGCACGAATGAAGTTGTCGAGCGCCTCTCGAAGAAGAAGGCATGGAGTCCTAAAACCATCCAGACCATGCTGTCCCGCCTGGAAAAGAAGGGCGTGCTTACCCATGAGAAGGACAGCCGCATTTTTGTTTACTCGCCGCTGATTCCGAAAGAAGCCTACCGGGAGGCCGAGGGGAAAAGCTTTTTGAACCGCTTTTTCGACGGGGCGCTGTCTCAGCTCGTGGTGAACTATTTGAGCGGAAACGAATTGTCGCCGGAGGAGCTCGACGCCCTGCAGGCGGCTCTGGACAAAAAACGCGGTGACCGATAGGAGAAATCATATGTTTATCACACGCTTTATCACCGGCAATTTATTTTGCCTCTTCTTTTTTGCCCTGATCTGCGGCCTGAAAAAGCTGCTGGGAAAGAAAATCCCCCTGAGATATCAGTATGGGGTCTGGGGGCTGCTTCTGCTCTCTATAGGGGCCGCCTTTTTGCCTGCGTCTCTTTTACGGCTGTTCCAGCTTGCCGGCCCCGCAGCGAACGAATCCACCCTCCAGGCCACGGTAACGCCGAATCAGGCTTCCGGCCTGATGCCCTCTCTCATACAGGGCAGCCTTGTGGAGCAAGCCATTCCCCTGGCAACGATTCTAGGAAGAATCTGGATTTGCGGCATGCTGCTGACAATGGCGCTATACGTGGTCAGTTTCGGGAAGCTGATCCAAATCAAGCGCCATGCGGCCTCTCCCTCAAAAAACATCCAGGCTCTGTTTTCCTCCTGCTGTAAGCAAGCCGGAATCAAGGGAAAAGTCGAATTGCTGCAATCCGACCTCATTGAGGCTCCGTTCAGCGTTCGGTTTCGGAAGAACAGTGTCCTATTGCCGGCTAGGGCGATAAAAGGGCTGACCGGGCAAGAGCTCCGCCACATTTTGCTCCATGAGCTGATGCACATCCGCCACGGGGATACGGTGACAAATGTTTTTGTCTGTGCCGGGCAGGTAGTATACTGGTTTAACCCCTTTGTGTGGCTGGCCTTTTCCCGGATGCGCCTTGACCGGGAGGCCTATTGCGACTGGTCCGTGCTGAGTTTGCTCAAGGACCCGGATGAACGCACCGCTTACGGCAGCACACTGATTAAATGCGCGAGACAGGGCAAAGGACGCTTGGTCCATGTGGGATTGTCCAGCGGGAAAACACAAATGCGGTACCGGATTGAAAAAATTGCCGGCTTTGAACGGGAGAACAGGCGGACGGTCCGGCTCGGAGTTGCGGCTATGCTGGCAGCGGCGCTCCTGGTCCTGGCGCAGCTGCCTGTCCTAGCGGCCGTTTCCAGTCACCCGGACATATTCGCGCCCGCTTTCTCTTCGACAGAAAAAGAACTGAATCGCAGTGCGCTGAACGAAGCCGAGGCTATCTTTCCGCCCGCGTCACAGCGTCCTTAAGACCGGCGGCAGGCCGGCGCTGCACAGAAATAAAACCCGGCGCCTGATTGGCAGAAGGTACTCCTTGCAGAAAGGGCGTACGAGACAAATTAAAATTTAAGGAGATCCTGATAATGGGCAGAAAAAAGAGAACGAAGCTAGCGATCATGATATCCGCGGCGGTTTTTCTTTGTGCCGCTTTGGTGATTGGCGGTTTTATGATATATGGCAAATACCAAATCAGCAAGATACCGGAGCTGACCTTTACCGAAGCTCTTGCATATACGACAAGGGATAACCCGAACGCGGTGATCACCGTTGGGATGATCAAAGACCACCAGAGTTCCTACAAGGTGTACGGAGAAAACGGAAAAGAGCTGCCCGCCGAGCTCCACACCTATGAGATAGGGTCTCTTACCAAAACCTTTACCGCCGCCTTAATCAACAAAGCGATCACTGAGGGGAAAATCAACATCGACGACACGATAGACAGCTATTTGCCACTCCCCGGCGGCAACGAATACCCGACGATAAAAGAATTATTGACGCACACTTCGGGTTATAAAGAGCATTATTTTGAAAGCCCGATGATTTCTAATTTTTTCAATGGCAGGAATGATTTTTACGGTATCACCAAAGAAATGGTACTTGAAAAAGCAAGCAGCTTGCGTATGGATCAGGAAATCTATGACTTTACCTATTCCAACTATGGCTACGCGGTTTTAGGCCTGGTGCTTGAGAAGGTATATGATACTGACTATACAACATTGGTAAATAGCTTTGCACAAAACGAGTTGGAGCTGACCGCTACAAAAATTTCCGATCAAAGCGGCGACCTCGGCAAATATTGGGACTGGAATGCAACCGACGCCTATTTGCCGGCCGGCGGTATTACATCCAATATAGCGGATATGCTTTCCTATGCGCAAATGCAGCTTGAAAACGATCCTTATTTCTCCGAATGTCATAAGAGCCTGAAGACAATCCATGCTTCTTCTGAAGATTATCAAAAGATGGGCATCCATATGGACGAGATTGGAATGGCTTGGATCATGGATGACGAAAACGGCATGATATGGCATAACGGAGGCACAGGAGCGTATAACTGTTATCTCGGCTTTAACCCTGAAGCAGGAACGGCGGTCGTAGTGCTTTCTAACCTTGCTCCGAACGATCGAATTCCCGCAACCGTATTGGGAGTAAAATTGTTAATAGAATAGACGTTCAAGATGCGCAAGGGATCAACAGTATGAAATACTGATCGATCGGGCTGTTTCGTTTCGCCTGATGGATCACGCAAATCAGAAAAAGCAGGAGGCCCATCCTAATGAATAACAATCAGACAATTCAAAATAGGATATCGTACTTACAAAAGATATAGGAATCGAACACAAAGAGAAAAACAACGATCTAAACTAGGAGCTTCCTGTTATGGACATGAAAAGAAGCATCCGAAAATGGAGCGCATTGATCGCCGCGATCATCCTGTATTTTGTGCCCCTTTACCGAAAGGCGTATCAGGCATACAACGATTCGTAAGAACTAAAAATTGTGTTTGATCGTCTTTGGCTGATAAGGCGCAGAACGACAAATCGGGACTTGAAGGGAGAATAGCAATGGAGTTTAAGCTGATTTCCATAGCAACCTTAATTGCTTTCTATGGTTGCTATTTTGTGAAAACGCTTCATCAAAAAAAGCAAGGAATACAGACAGACCAAATTGGAAAGGGCAAGGTCGGTTTTGTAAAATTCGTGGAAATCACAATGAAGATTGCGGCTGTTCTTGTTTTTGCAGCAGGTATTTTCAGTATCTTTATTGGGAAAGGTCATAGTCTTACGGTTATTCGGGTTATGGGTGCGGCGATGAGCGTTACGGGAACGATTATATTCATTTTCGCAGTACAGACCATGCGTGATAGCTGGAGGGCAGGAGTGTCCAAAACCGATAAGACCGAACTTGTAACAGGCGGCATTTATCAAATGAGCCGCAACCCTGCCTTTTTGGGTTTTGACCTTTTGTATATTGGTACATTATTGATGTTTTTTAATTGGATTTTGTGTGTTCTAACCGTCTTTGCCGTCATTATGTACCATTTGCAGATTGTTTATGTGGAGGAAAATTTTCTGCTTGCCACATTCGGGAATGAGTACCTACAATATAAGAAAAAAGTCTGCCGTTATATTGGCAGAAAACAATAAATCCCAGTATTGGGGCGAATTTCAGTGCGCCTTATTGGGTAAGGGCGACGTGGGTGAAAGCGGCGGGTTACGGATGACTCTCTCAACAAATTGGAGGTGCAAAATGTTTGAACTGCATCAAGTCGGGGCGCAGAGCTACTATATTCAAAACCCCGCGAAAATTGGGCTTGTGAAGACCGGCGAACACGAGGTTTGTCTGATCGACAGCGGAAACGATAAGAACGCCGGCAGAAAGGTCCGGCAGATTTTAGACGCACAGGGATGGACGTTGAAAGCCATCTACAACACGCACTCCAACGCCGATCATATTGGCGGCAACAGGTATCTGCAAAGCCAGACCGGGTGCAAGGTATTCGCGCCCGGCATCGACTGCGATTTTACAAGGCATCCGGTTCTGGAGCCTGCGTTTCTGTACGGCGGATTTCCGCCGAAAGAGCTGCGGCATAAGTTTCTGCTCGCCCAGGAAAGCAGCGCGGAACCCCTGACGAAAGAGGCCCTGCCCGCCGGGTGGGAATTAATCGAGCTGCCCGGACACTTTTTCGACATGGTCGGGTTCCGAACGTCTGATAACGTTGTATTCCTTGCCGACTGCCTCTCCAGCCGGGAGACGCTTCAAAAGTATCAGGTCGACTTTATCTATGACGTTGCCGCCTATCTTGAAACCCTTGAACGGGTCAAGTCGATGACCGCGGCGCTCTTTGTTCCGGCCCACGCGGAGGCAGCCAAAGAGATCGCCCCCCTTGCGCAGCACAACATCGATAAGGTCATGGAGATCGCGGAAAGGATCTTGAGCCTTTGCAGTGAGCCGCGCTGTTTTGAAGCGGTTTTGCAGGAGTTGTTTGTCGGCTACGGCCTCGCTATGAATTTTGAGCAGTATGTTCTTGTGGGAAGCACGGTGCGCTCCTATCTTTCCTGGCTCCTGGACAAGGGGCAGTTGGAGGCCCGCTTCATAGATGGGATGCTGCTTTGGAAAAGAAAATAGCGTTGTAAGGGCGGCCTTGGCGGATCATGCGAAGGTCGGTAAAGTAAGAGTAAAACAGGAGACTATGGTATGGATCTTATAAAAATAACACATGAGAACATTGAAGCGGAACACATTTGTTGCGCGATTGCAAACAATCAAGATTGTCAGGTGCTTTCCAAAAAGGCATGGCTGAAAGAAAGGCTGGACGAAGGGCTTGTTTTCCTGAAATGCGATGTTCGGGGAAAGTGCTTTATTGAATATATCCCCGCAGAATATGCGTGGGCGCCCATCCAAGCGGACGGCTATATGTATATTGATTGCCTGTGGGTATCCGGGCAGTTCAAAGGACATGGATACTCCAATCTTCTTTTGACTGAATGTATCAAGGACAGTAAAGAGAAAGAAAAAAAGGGGCTTGTGATCTTATCTTCCCAAAAGAAGATGGGATTTCTTTCCGACCCGAGGTTCATGCGCTATAAAGGATTTGAAACCGCGGACACGGCGAACCCCTATTTTGAACTGCTGTATCTGCCCTTTGACAAGAACGCCGGGAAGCCCTGCTTCAACGCCTCTGTAAAAGAATCCGGACACGGCGGCGTACCGGCCGGCTTTACCCTTTATTTCACCAGTCAATGCCCATTTACGGCCAAATATGTTCCCATTCTTGAGGAACTGGCGAAAAAAAGAAAGGTCCCTTTTCAGGCGGTTCCTATCCTTACCAGGGAACAGGCCCAAAACGCGCCGGTTCCTTTTACAACATTCGGTTTGTTTTATAATGGCGAGTTTGTCACGCACGAAATACTCTCTGAGAAGAAATTTGAAAAAATCCTTAACGAAAAGGGCTTATAGAAGATTGCTGAACTTGACAAATCGGAATGGATGGAGGATACAATGGCGAAACAAATTGAACCGAAAGACACGACAAGAGCCGTGGCATATGAACTTTGGATGAAAGCACCCAATCCAATGGTAACTTTTTTTAAGACCTTGGATGTCACAAATCTGATAAAAGCCAGTAAAAGAAAGCAAATGAAGTTCAACATGCTTCTGGACTATTGCATTGGAAAAGCTGCGGTGAGTGTAAAAGAGTTTTTCGTGCTTTCTGTCGGAGACAAGTTGATACAATATGACAGCATCGCAGTTAATACAATCGTAAAGAATAAGGACTGTGAAGTAAGTTCCTGCGATATCCTTTACTCAGACAACTTGGATCTATTCAATCGAGAGTACCTAACATACACATCTCAAGTTTCTGAAAGTTGTCGTGACCGTGACTTGTCCGCGGACAGTATGGTAATTGGTACATCTGCGATCATTGATACAGAAATTGACGGTGCAGTTGGCATGAACAGTGGTATTTACAACAATCCATTTATTATCTGGGGACGATATTCAAAGAAATGGTTTAGATATTATTTGACCATTTCAGTTCAATTCCATCATACGCAGATGGATGGTGCTCATGCGGGTAGATTTTTGGCAAATTTGCAAAAGGAAATTAGCAGTTTGAGATAAAACAAATTTCCATTTATCAGGCTAATCTAAGTATGCCTTATTGGTATTTGGCGGCTCAGGCGGACAAGCCTTATTCAATAAAAAATATGGAGGTGTTATGTTATGGCACTGAATCTTGTAGGTTGGAATGTTGTTTTGGACTCCAATCATGCGGACGAATTGTCCGCTTTTTATGAGCGGCTGCTCGGCTGGACAAGGTTTCCTGGCGAGGAGTTTACCACCTTATGCAACATTGAGCAAAAGGGGTTTCCGACGTGGATCACCTTCCAGCAGGTGGACGATTATGTTCGGCCCGTTTGGCCCGCGACGCCGGAGGAACAGCAGCAGATGGCGCATTTGGACTTCCATGTCCAAGATGTGGACGAAGCGGTACAGGTCGCCCTGTCCTGCGGAGTGACCATGTCCGAAACGCAATGCGACGACGGTTGGCGCGTGATGCTGGATCCCGCGGGGCATCCGTTCTGCCTGCTGCCACCGATGCCCTGGATGGAAGAAGTTTAAGTGGGGTTCTCCCAATTAAAAGTGAATTTGGTTTGTGGAAAGCAAACAGCTGCAAGGGATACAGTTAAAAGTTTATTTTTCATACAATGGGATTTATAAAGGGCGCATCTTAGACAGAACCGTGCCCTTTTATAAAAGACAGCAATTTATAGTAAGACTACTGCGGCGAAGCGTGTTATACTGAATTTGTATCGTGAACGGAGTGTGAGATTATGGAAAATGAAAACATCATTCAAAAAATAATTGACTACATTGAGAATCACTTGGAAAGCCAATTAAGCTTGGATGAAATTGCGAAAGAGGCGGGATATTCTAAATTTCACCTGAGCAGGGTGTTTTTAGAGCGCGTTGGCTACACGATATACAAATATATTCAAATGCGCAGGCTTACTGTGGCGGCAGAAAAACTTGTTCATACGCAAAAGCCTATAGTAGAAATTGCTTATGAAGCAAATTATAGCTCGCAGCAATCGTTCACTTTCGCGTTTCGCCAACTATACGGGCATTCCCCGCAAGTGTATCGAGCGATAAAAGTCCATATTCCCAAATGTGGTAAATTTGAGCTGAAAGGCAAGCTTGTTATGCTCTATGCGCCAGCTATAAAACGGGAGGTTATTGCCGCATGAGTACAGTACCGTATGTAATCGAACAAACAAGCCGAGGGGAAAGAAGTTACGACATCTACTCCAGACTGTTAGCGGATAGAATCATTTTTCTGGGTGAGGATGTGAACGATACAACCGCCAGTTTGATTACCGCGCAATTATTATTTTTAGAGGGGCAAGACCCTGATAAGGATATCAGTCTTTATATTAACAGTCCGGGCGGCTCTGTGACGGCAGGGTTCGCTATATTTGATACCATGAATTATATCAAGTGCGATGTATCTACCATCTGCGTTGGACTTGCGGCAAGCTTTGGGGCTTTTTTGCTGGCTGCTGGTACCAAGGGGAAACGATTCGCTTTACCAAACGCTGAGATTATGATCCATCAGCCCGCCGTATCCGGGGGGATTCAAGGCCCAGCCAGCGACATTAAGATCATGTCAGACTATATGCAAAAGAATAAGCGGAGATTAAATGGGCTGCTTGCAAAAAACACGGGGAGGACAATCGAAGAAATAGAGCGTGATACGGATCGGGATCATTTTATGACAGCGGAAGAAGCGAAAGCATATGGCTTAATTGATATGGTTATTTCAAAACGCGGGTAGAAAAAGTAGTATGGAAGAAAAAAGTAATGAATCTAGCAGGGGTAGGGTCGTCTACTGGACGCAAAAGGCTACAGCGGGCGTGGAAAGTCTGGTCTTTCTGCCGGGGCTGACCGCGGATCACCGCCTTTTTGATTACCAGTTACCATATTTCGCAAAGAGTTTAACGTGCTGGTATGGGACGCTCCCGCCCACGGAAAGTCAAGGCCCTACCTCGATTTTTCCTATGCCCATCTGGCGGAGGATTTGAAGACCATTTTAGATGCGGAGGGAATCGAGCAAGTCATCCTTGTAGGCCAGTCCGCCTGGGGCTTTGTGGCGCAGTCCTTTATCGCCCGGTATCCCTCTCTGGTAACGGGCTTGTTCACTATAGGCACCTGCCCCTACGGCACGGATTATTACAGCGGCTCCGACCTGTTCTGGCTGATGCAGACAAAATGGATGTTCAAATGTTTCCCCGACCGCCTGCTGCGCTCCTCCATCGTAAAAATGTGCAGCGTCACGCTGGCGGGCAGAGAGAATATGCTGCGGATGCTCGGGTCTTATGACAAAGAAGAATTGTGCCGCCTCATGTACCTGGGCTTCGCAGGCTTCATCCCTGAAATCCAAAACCTCTGCATCCCCTGCCCCGTCTGCCTGACGGTGGGAGAGAAGGATAGAACCGGAAAGGTAAGAGCGTACAACGAGCGGTGGCACGAAAAAGAAGGATATCCGCTCCATATCATAAAAGGCACCTCGCACAACGCGAATTACGATCAGCCGGACGAAATGAACTGGCTCCTGGAGACATTTATCCAAAGCCTCCTCACCCGGTAGGCGGATGTTTCAAAGCCCTGTAACGGAAGGTTCCGTTACAGGGCTTTTCGCTGATTGGCATATGGAGCAACAACCGCAAGAATGATAGAAAGAAGCTGTTCTGCATGCCATGCAATAAGTTTGGAGCCGGCTAACGGCTACATTTCCCCAACGGGATTTATTCCGACGTAATCTCCGCGTTGGGATCGGATTGATACACAATTTTATATCCATAACACTCGCGCAAAACATAATCCACAAATGTCTGCCTGCTTTCCTCTCCAATATGAAACAGTTTGCTCGGGACAGGATGTTGTTCATCATATATCCGTTTTCTCTTATGCTTATGCTGATATTCTCATAGCCCAAAATGGGTACACGGATCAGATCTACAACACCATCCATTGATGTACCACAATGTAAACCGCATAATAATCATCAATGCCAAAACGAATATCTATTCGATCCCTTTCCATGTCATAGACCAGAACCCCTTGCCTCATTTTTATCTCCTTTCACAAGTCTATTGGATCCATCGTGAGTCCAAGTAAATACAACCTTTTATGATTACAAGCAATTACTGAGCAAAAAAATAGCCCCGCATTTTTCAGAGAGGCTCTAAACATTTGCATCGTATTCAATTGTCAATTGATCGGCCAGCTCTATTTCTGCACAATTTTCTGCATCATTTGGCGTAACTTCGTAGCAGATTACCGTTCAAACGCCTCAAAAATCCTGTCTCTACCGGCATCCCGCGCTCAGTCCTTCGATACGGCTTCATCGTGGGGATTAGAGCAACCCCAAATTCATATATCTTCATAACTACTCAATTCCCTTTCCTAAATGCCCTCTGCCATCAGGCATTTTCTATCAACCTCCATAAGCCCCAGACAAAATATCGTAAGCCACGTTGGCCCCGCTGAGCGCCTGCATCAGCGCCTTTACATCCACCTGGGTGCTTCGCAGCACCTTCATCAGCGCCTGCCCTCTGGCGGAAGCCGAAAAGTTTTGAATACCGTTTCCTTCAGATTCGCGCAAATGATTTAAGAGCGGTTCCTCTTCCAACTCAACAATGACTGTTCCTACATCGGAAGACCGATATTGTTTTGCCTGATTAGCGGAAACGGTTCCCGGTTCCTCGGAAAGCGTGCCTTTTCTGCCTGGAGGACGATTTTCTGATCTGCTGGAATCAGGTCCTTTTTGTTGGTCCACTGTGCCGCAATTGCGTTGTCCCCAGATATGCCGCCTGTTTCCGCGGCCTGCGCAGGGCCGAAGCCCAAAGAGGTCAGCGTCATGGTCACAACAGGGCAAATGCCAAAACCCGTTTCATCTTCATGGTCCTTCTTCCTTTCCATTCAAAGTTTCGTTTTTCTGTGGGCGTACCCGCTTGTGTTTTCGCGTTCTAGCATACAGCATCGAAAAAAGTCAGCATCTGATTCTATTTCTATCTAATTTTAGTTAGATAAATTTTGTAAATTAGTATTTTATTTTAGTCGGCAGTCCATTTTATAATGAAAGAACAACACTTTCCCTATATTATGTAAATTAATTTAGTATATACTGTACATGTTTTTTCGCATACAGTAGAGTAATATGGATGTTTGTTCTCATGTTTTTCGCACTCTTTTAGGTTAAAGTTTGATTTCTATCTTCGTTTATTTGCTTGACACGAAAGAACTCTTGAGTTACAATAGAACTATTCTACCATAATTAAACTTTTTGCAACACGCGGGGGGCTCTCATGAAACTCAATATCCTTGACCGGTTTAACCCTGAAGCGGAATGTATTTTTCTTTTGGAGCGCCACTTTCAGCCCGCTTCAGACACCCAGCACAGCGCCGACGAGGTCCGTACCCATCTGTCGGAAAAATATAATATTCCCACCTTTGAATTGGATCCCTTAATACAACCTTTGATCGACGTGGAAAACTACGTCATCACCAACCTTGCGGTGGACGAGGACCGGCTTCGCTTTTTTTTCACCGCCCGCAGCGGTGGCCTCACTTCCTTGGCATGGCCACTTTACGCCGCGCTGCAATCCCGTACCCACTATGGCGGCTTGCCGGAGGAGGAACGGCTACGGGAGCTAAATAAAATCATCAGCCGCCTTCTCAGCCTCTCTCCCCATGATCTGTCTGCCATTGAAGATTTAAATGGGTTGATTCGATATCTTTTAAAATCCGGCTGTACCGAAGATGTAAAATGGGTTTGTACCGCCCTATATTACTCAATCGACGATTATCTGGAAGAACTGGATGTTATTTTGCGAAAAGCTACCGGTCTGTTCCTGGAGCATTTGCCGGATATGTCTGAACTATGCCGCTCCACAGCCATCTTTGCGAAAGCACAAATTGGAAACGATCCCTCCAAAATTTTTTCCAACTTTAAGGCGGTCCAGGAGACTGCCTCTCTCTCCGTTCTGCCTTGTCTGATGGGTTTCCACGGCCTGCGGTGGGATTTTTCAGAGTCCTGTCTCTACTTCGGCGTCTTGTATGAGCAAATCACCAAATTGGTCGCCAAGTATTCGGACCAGAGCGCCTCACTGGTGAGCCGGCTCAAGTCCATTGGTGATAAGAGTCGATTGGAAATTTTGAAGGCCTTAAAATGTGGCCCCTGCAACGGACAGGACATTGCGGAGAAGCTTCGTCTTGCGCCTGCGACCATTTCCCACCACATGAATCTGCTCTGCAACGAGGGCTTTTTATATGCCACCAAACGAGGCACCAGCATTTTCTATGAGTTAAACCCGGAGACGCTACGTCGGTTTCTCTTGGAACTGGAGCATCATCTGCTATAAAATAGTTTAACCCAGGCAAAAGGTCCGCCCCGGAACTTGGTTCCGGGGCGGACCTCTTTCACACCTGAGGCGCGGCTATCTCATTTTGCCAAAGACCCTGTTGGGGGTATCGCTCCTGTTATGGCCGGCAAGCCAACAATTACTATCACTGATCTAATGTGTGCCGTAACGATATCAATAGCTTTCTAGTCCTGTTCCAAATCTAGAAGAAACCGCATGATAATGGTAGCCACCTGGGCCCTGGTCGCGCCATGCTGCGGCGCTAGAGTCGTTGGCATCACGCCATTGACGATGCCATGCTCCACTGCCCAAGCCATCCCAGCCTTGGCATAGGCCGATACGTCAACAGCATCCTGGAAAGCGTTTAAATCCCCCTTGCTCTGCGGGCATCCTGCGTAGCGATACAAGATTGTGGTCATCTGTTCCCGGGTAATTTTTGTATTCGGGGCAAATTTCGTCGTTGTAGTTCCCGTCACGATACCAGCATTGTAAGCCCAGGCAACCGCATCTGTATAGTACAAACCATTGCCCACATCTGTAAACGGTGTGGTCGCACCAGATACCGCCGGCGTTCCCGCCACTCGATACAAAATGGTGACCAGCATGCCTCGGGTTAATCCGGCCTGCGGCGCAAAGGTGCTGTCAGATGTTCCGTTCATGTAACCATGCGCCAAGACAAAATCCAAACCCTCATGGTAATACTGCGCGAGATTCACATCCCGGAACTTTGTTGCGGGGCAATTTTCTGCATTCGCCGGGATAGGCAATTGCTCCAACTGGCCACAGCGTCCGCAGACACGGCTTTGCACGCCATCCATAAAACAGGTAGGCTGCACCGAGATTGTCCAGGCGCCCCAGGCGTGGTCTAAAGCCGGAACCGTGTGGCCCTTTGCGATGCATTGCCCACAGACGCCGCAATAGGTATCTCCGGAATAGCCTTCATCGCTGCATGAAGGGGCCTGCTCTCCTCGAATCACAGTATCCCGATGGCCCAGTGCCGGGACAACCGTCCCCTGCTCCAGCAGTTCTCCGCAAACTGCGCAGTATTGATCTCCAGTATAACCGTCCTCTGTGCAGGTGGCTTGTTTTTGATTCCGCAGCTCCGGCGTATGGCCGTCCGGACAGATTCCCTGCACCAGTTCCGTGGTATAATAGACGCGTAGGCCCTGCCCACTATAAAAATATGCGGGCTCGCAGCTCTCGGTATAGGTTGTAAATTTAGATGTACCTGCATGGTATTGAAGCCGTCCCTGCGCGCTCAGGTACGACTGTGCCCCGGAGACTGCGGAGAGGGACCAAAGATAGGCGGTATCCGCCTGCGTAACCTGGGTCTTTCCCTGGTCCAGGCTGACATGCTTTACATTATCACATTTGAGATAGGCGCCTTCTGCACTCCGCAGGGCATACCAAGCTCCCACCTTCTCCACCACCCAGATGCATGAAGCGTCGGGGGCCAACAGCTTGTCTGCCTGAAATTTCACCGACTGAGCACTGAGATAAGTCTGCGTGGGATTTTGGCTGGACATGGCCACTTGATAGGAAGGGCTGGCAACTGCGTATACGCCGGACCAATCCTGTAATTCTGTCTGCACTTGCGTAAAAGCGGCCGGCCCGCCGGCAGCATCCGTCCGGTACGCATACAGTGCATGGAGATTTTGCTCTTCTTTCGTGATCCGGAAAGCTGAACCTGGCTTGTAGTATTCCGGCTGCCGCTGGACGGAATCCACCGGCGCGGCGGTCCAGCCCAGGAAGACGTAGCCCTCTTTCGGCCTGGTCGGCGCTCCAGCGGGCATCGGCAACGCAATCTCCTCCCCAAGGTAGGTCTCGATCGGGCTCTGCTGTACGCCAGCCGGCGTCTGAAAAGAAACTCGCGCCTTTGTTTTTGCCGCAAATTGAATCGCGATGGTACAGGCGGAAGCGGGCGTCACTTCAAATTCATTGCCGCGCTGCACTACCTCTGCCTGACCGGCAGTGACAGCATAGCCCACCGTATCGTAGCCCTGGGCTGGGACCGCTGTGATGATTCTCCCCGTGACATGTACGGTTCCCCAGTCCGGATGGTTGGCCACCGCGGTAATGGGGAATTCCGTCTCTTCTGCCAGGGTCCACCCGGCCTGCACGGTCTGCAGGTTATCTACGTTCCCCTTCCCAGGATAGACGTCCTCAATGGAGACGAAAATGGGAAAGGCGCAATAATTGTTCCGCGCTTGGGAAATGGTGGGATATTGTCTCTCATAATCCCAGCGTCCCACCCGTTCTTTCATGACAGCGGCGGCCTGTGCCACCGTATCTCCCTGCTCCAGGCGGGAGAAAAACACATCCTCCCACTGATAGTCATAATGGAATGTGACGGATTGCGAGTAGCCATATACCACGCCAACACCCTTTTCCCGCAATGGCTTCACCAGGCCATCGGTCGCCATCCCGAGGCAGATGGCCATCCAGAGCAAATTCCCCTGGGCGGGTCGCTCCATATGGTTGGCAATCACGGTTCCATCCACCACATACACGTGATAGCCGCCGTAGTCACCCCAATCCTCGGCATGATGATATGTACCGTAGGTTCCGCTGACTTTGGCATAATCCGCCGTGGTCAAGCCCGATCCAGAGGAGATGCAAAGATAAGATGTATTTGCTCGGGAGACACTGTCGGAGTCTTGAAACGGATTTTCATAATCTGTTACCCCGTGGGAGTCGAAAACCACCACGCGGGCCTGTTCCAACGCTTCGGCAATTGTGTCAACCGTTGCAGCGGTTTGGGAATACAGGGTATAAGTCCCATTTGTGGCCTGGGCCAATTCCTTCATATCACGCTGGTACTGGTCCGTAAAGGAGGTGTCATAGCCATAAAAAGGAGCAATTAAAGCGATATCGGGTTGATTGCTAGAAGATGAGGTAAGCTCAGGGGACATTTCGGTCACATCGGAGTCCATCTCGCATGCCGCTGTTTCCCGTAATCTCTCTCGATGTGATAAATTGTAGCCACAGGCGATGCCGTCTGTTGTCTGAAAGCTGAAATAATCGTCATTGTGCCAGAAGAGAGAATCGGAGGCATAAAAGGGGAAATTTTGAACCAAAGCTGCAATGGACTGAATATCAACTGCGTCGGAAAATCCGGTTGAACTCTCTGCTTGGCTCAGTTGGTTGTTCTCCACCGCACAGACCTGATCCCAAAGACGATTCACTCTATCATAGGCCTCCTGGCTAATCACCCTTGGGCCAGCGTTCGTCCCGGCCGCTAGCGCAGACGGCAGCATTGCCATCAGCATGGTCACGACCAGCAGCCAGCACAACAGCCGCTTTCGATTTCCTTTCATTTTTTAGGCTCCTTTCTACTTTTTTCTTTATCATAGCATATTTTGTCAGAAAGTGGAATCAATTCCCAGGAAAATTTCTGGAAAAAGCGCAAATTTTTTAGAATTATGGTTTTTCGTTGTTTTTTCAAAGGCAGCGCACCTGACGTGGGATGAGTAAAACGAGCGCTCTCCTGAAACTGCCGTTGGCCTGAATCTGAAAAAGCGCCCGGCACACGCCAAGCGCTTTCCAAATGCTTTTTTTGTCACATGGTACCGTTTTCGGACCTTTCACAAAAAATTGTATTAAAAAAAGAAAGGGAACCTCAACGGTTCCCTTTCCGGTGTTAGGAAATTAGGCGTTATAAAGCGCAAAGGCAAGCTATTCTCTCTTCCATCTACGCATAATGCACGAGCCCTTACAGCTGACCGGACCACGCAGCAGAGGTTAATATTTGCCGCTCCCAGTTCAGCGCCAGCTCCTGCGCCGCATCGGCTCGGACGCTGATGGCCCGGACGAACGCGGCATCCTGGATAGAGGCTAGATTGACGCGTACGTTAAACAGCGCGCCCAGCACCGCGGTCCTAGCCAGCATGGTCCCCACCATACCATCGGTAACCGCATTGCCATTGCCACACCGCACCACCAGGTCCAAGGTGGGAAACAGAGCCGCCGCCGTCTCCGCTACTTCCATTGGAACCTGAACCGCTGCCTTCAGGCCTTCCTGCATGGCTGCCCGGCGGACCTCTTTTTCCGCAGGCGAATCCTTGGGCATTTGAAGCGCCGCCATATATTGGTCAAAAGCCCGGCTGTCCCGGTCCACTGCATCCAGCAGCTTCCGCCGCACCGGGGGCAACTCGCGGAGAATACGCTCCATTTCAACCTGCACGGAGGCGTATTTCTCCCGGCCACTGGTTAAATGCGCCACCATTTCCGCCAAAGCCGCCGCCAAAGCCCCCGCCAGGGCGGAAACGCTGCCACCGCCTGGCGCCGGCGCGTCAGAAGCCGTGACCTCTGTGAATTCCTCCATGCTAAGGTGTTTCAGCTGTTCCATATAACCCTCACAGACGATTCTCCAGGACTTGCCCATCCTGGAAATTTTCCAGCTGCAAATAATAAGCGGCGCAGTCCAGCAGGGCTTGCTGGGGCACCAAACCCACAATCTCGCTGCCAAGGATATTCACCCCGTAGCGTCTGGCCTCCATCTTCACGGTCTCAAAAACCCGGTACATGGCGGTCCGGGTGAAATCCGTCAGATTCATGGATACCTGGGCGATATTTCTGTCCTCCAGGCGGACGCCCAGGGCCTTACAATACCGGAAGCCGCCGTTCATATGCCGGATATTTTTGGCAATGGCCGAGGCAATTTCCAAATTTGGCGTATCCAGGTTGATATTGTATGCAATTAAGGGCATTCTGGCACCGATGGCCGTGACGCCGCCAGTGGGATGAATGGTATCGGGGCCAAAATCCGGTTTCCACATGGGATCCTTCATTTTTTCCGCCATTCCCTCAAACTGGCCCTTCCGAACCTCCGCCAGGTTCACCCGATGAGGCGCAGTGGCGGAATTTTCATAGAGGAAAAAGGGCTGACCAAACCGCTGGGCTGCTGTTCTAGCGGTTTCCTTGGCAATCCGATCAGCATCCTCCACGGTAGTTCCCCGAATGGGAATAAAGGGGACCACGTCCACGCATCCCATCCTAGGATGCTGGCCCTGATGCTTTGTCATATCAATGAGTTCCACTGCCCGGCCGATGGCCTCCACCATGGCGTCCCGCAATGGTTCCGGCTCTCCAATCACAGTAAAAACGCTGCGATTGTGATCCTGGTCCCAGGTATAGTCCAAAAGCCGAACGCCAGGCTTACCCCGGAAGCAATCCCCCAGTTTTTCAATGACATCTACATCCCGGCCCTCGCTAAAATTGGGCACGCACTCTAAGATTCGATCCATAGCTGCCTACCTTTCTGTACACGTCGGTTTTATACTTCTTCTATGTGGAACGATGATAAAAGCTTCTACTCTTGCAAGGCAGAGACCACCGCTCCATTTTTGACGACCGTGTGGGCCAGATTCTGACCGAAACGGTAGAAAATATAGTCCAAATTTGGCGCATCCCAAATCACCAGGTCAGCCTGCTTACCCGGTTCCAGGCTTCCCAGCCGCTCTGCCCGTCCAACTGCCGCCGCTGCGTTTAAGGTGACGGCGGTCAGCGCCTCCTCCGGGGTCATCCGATACTGCCAGCAGGCCAGGTTCATGACAAACTGAAGGTTAAAGCTGGGGCAGGAGCCCGGATTGAAATCTGAGGCCGCCGCCACAGGAACCCCCGCCGCAATCATGTCTCTGGCCCGGGCGTAGGGCTTGTTCAGATAGAACGACGTGGCCGGTAGCAAGACCGCAACGGTGCCGGCGGCCGCCAAGGCCCTGATTCCGGCGTCTGTCGCCGCAATCAGATGCTCGGCAGACACCGCGCCCAAGCGCCCTGCCACCTCTGTACCGCCAATCGCGTCGATTTCATCCGTGTGAATTTTCGGCTTAAGTCCACAGTCCAGACCCGCCCGCAGTATGGTTTCGGCCTCGTCCGCCGTAAAAACTCCAGTCTCACAAAACACATCACAAAACGCAGCGAGTCCCTCCCGGGCGATTAAGGGCATCGCCTCCCGGCACAGAAACCGGAGATAACCCTCTCGATCCTTCCGATACTCCTCGGGAACCGCATGAGCGCCCAAATAGGTGGAAATGAGCTCCACAGGCTGTGTCTGATCCAGGCGCCGGTTTACCCGCAGCTGCTTCAGCTCAGTGGGCAGGTCCAGGCCATAGCCGCTCTTTGCCTCACACGTGGTAACGCCCAAGCGCAGCATCTGGTCCAGCGCCAGCCTGGCTTTGTCATACAAAGACTCCTCCGAAGCCTCCCGGGTCATGCGGACCGTAGACAATATGCCCCCGCCCTGGGCCAAAATCTCCAGATATGGCACGCCGCTCCGCTTCATCGCAAGCTCATGCTCCCGCCAGCCGCCAAACACCAAATGAGTATGGGCGTCTACAAGGCCGGGGGTCACCAGACGCCCGCCGGCATCCAGGAAATCGGCACCCTGGCACAGCTCCTCGGGCACAATTCCGTTTCCTACCGCGACGATGCGGCCCCGCTCCGCCACCAGGTAGGCGTTGGACCGAAGTGCAATACGTCCTTGGTCGGGGCCGCGCCTGGCGCCATTTCCCTCAGGCGTTGCAAGCAGGCCAATGTGATGCAAAACCAGCCGATTTGCCATGGTCACTCTCCTAAAATCTCCCGAATCATATCCCGGTCCGCCACCTGAGGCAGTGTGATGTGATCCGTTGTCTTGAATTGGTCATTGTACAGTGCGGCGGCCTCTAGTGCGTTTTCATTCCTTGCCCAGGCCCGGCGGGACACGCCCACCATCACATCCCAGGGTATGGCCATGCGTAATACTGCGTCAACCCGCTGGGAGCCGTCGAGCACCATGCCGAAGCCCCCGTTGATGGCCTTGCCAATGCCCACGCCACCGCCGTTGTGCAGAGCCACCAGGCTCATGCCCCTGGCGCAGTTTCCAGCGTAACACTGTACAGCCATATCCGCCATAATGTTGGAGCCATCTTTGATGTTAGAGGTCTCTCGGAAGGGAGAATCCGTTCCGCCAGTGTCATGGTGGTCCCGGCCCAACATAATGGGGCCCACTTCTCCGTTGCGGACCATCTCATTAAACTTCAGAGCGATTTTCATACGCCCCAGAGCATCCTGATATAGAATCCGACACTGCGTGCCCACCACAAGCTTGTTCTTTTTCGCGTCCCGGACCCAAACATAGTTGTCCCGGTCCTGATAGCGCCGGTTTGGGTCGATGCAGGACATGGCGGCCGAGTCTGTTTTATCCAAATCCTCTGGCTTTCCGGACAGGCAACACCAACGGAAGGGACCGTAGCCATAATCAAACAGTTGGGGCCCCAAAATATCTTCCACATAGGAGGGGAATACAAAACCATCCAGGTCATTCTCTCCATTTTTGCAGACCTCCAACACTCCGGCATCGAAGACCGCTTTCAGGAAGCTGTTGCCATAGTCGAAAAAGTAGGTTCCCCGGTCATGGAATTTGCAGATCATCTCATAGTGATGCCGAAGAGAGATGTCTACCAGCTCTCGGAATCTCTCCGGGTCCTCCGCCAGCATGCGGGTCCGCTCCTGGAAGCTCAAGCCCTGGGGACAATACCCACCATCGTAGGGTACATGACAGGAGGTCTGATCCGACAGCAGATCGATGGCAATGTTCTTTTCATACAGAAACTCCAGAAGGTCCACAATATTTCCATGATACGCAATCGCGCAGGGCTCCCGGGCCGCCAGCTTTTCCCGGGCCCAAGACAGGGCCTGTTCCATGCTGTCTGTATACTTGCTGACCCATCCCTGATTATAGCGGGTCATGATCCGGGAGAGGTCCACCTCCGCAATGATGGCCACTGCTCCTGCAATCTCCGCCGCCTTGCCCTGGGCCCCGCTCATGCCGCCCAGTCCGGAGGTCACATACAGACGTCCGGCCAGATCCTGGTCCTTGGGAACTCCCAGCACCAAACGGCCAGCATTGAGCAGGGTGTTAAAGGTGCCGTGCACAATACCTTGGGGCCCGATGTACATCCAGCCGCCGGCTGTCATTTGACCATAATTGGCCACACCCATCGCCGCGGCCCGGTTGAAGCCCGCCAAATCGTCGAACTCCCCCACCATGAGGCCGTTGGAGATGATGACCCGGGGCGCCATTTTATGGGAGCGGAACAACCCCAGGGGATGACCGGACATGACCACCAGGGTCTGCTCGTCCGTCAGCACCTCCAGATACTTTTTGAGTAGCCGGTACTGCATCCAATTTTGGCAAACCTGCCCCGTCTCCCCGTAGGTCACCAGTTCATAGGGGTATAATGCCACGTCAAAATCCAGGTTGTTGTCAATCATCACCTGGAACGCCTTGCCCTCGATGCAGGCGCCCTTGTATTCGTCGATGGGACGCCCGTGAATCGGACCTGCGGGACGAAATCGATATCCGTAAACCCGACCGTGCTCTGCCAGCTCCTGTGCAAACTCCTGCGCCATTTGGCGATGGTGCTGCTTGGGAATATACCGCAACGCATTGGCAATGGCCAGTTCCCGGTCCGTCCGACTCAATCGAGACTCCCGCTTAGGCGCCCGGCGAATCCCCGACACGAATTCCGGATAATCCGGCAGCTCCTCGTCCAGCTGTAACAGTTTAGCGTTAAAATCCATTTAAATTACCTCCTTACTGACCTGCTTCAAACCTAAATAGGTCCCCACCAGCGTTCCAGCAGTTCTTTAGCCCGTTTACAGCTGCAGAGTTCCGGACGCGGATTCTACCGCCTCTACCAGGCTCCGATCCAACAGGACCGACTCGCAGCGGTTGATGTCTTCATACAAAGGACGGTCGTCCTCTAGTTTTTCACAAACCTGACGGATCACGCCATAGGCCGCCGCCGTCCCCTTCCCCAGTTTATCCTGCCCCGGCAACAGATCGATAGCCTGACAGGCGCACATCAATTCCATGGCCAGAACCCGACGCACATTCCCCAGAATCTCAGCCGCCTTCCGAGCGGCAATGGTACCCATACTCACATGGTCTTCCTGATTGGCAGAGGACGGAATGCTGTCCACACTGGCTGGGTGCGCAAGAACTTTGTTTTCAGAAACCAGCGCCGCTGCGGAGTACTGCACAATCATAAACCCGGAATTTAATCCGCCTTTTTTCACCAAGAAGGCCGGGAAGCCGCCGATGCTAGGATTCACCAGCCGCTCCAAGCGCCGCTCCGAGATGTTCGCCAGCTCGGAAAGCGCAATCCCCAAAAAATCGAAGGCCAGTGCCATGGGCTGCCCGTGGAAATTTCCACCTGAGATGCCCTCTTTGGTCTCCTTAAAGATGATCGGATTGTCCGTCACCGCATTCATCTCAATCTCCACTTTGGATTTCACGTAGGCGATGGCATCTTTACTGGCGCCATGTACCTGGGGAACGCAGCGCAGAGAATAGCCATCCTGCACGCGGACCTGTCCCTGTCTGGTGACGTTACCGCTGCCCTCCAGCAGGTTCCGAAGAATAGCTGCAGTTTTTCCCTGCCCGTCATGAGGACGGACCTCGTGCACCCTGGGATCCAGCGCGTCCAACACGCCGCGGTTGGCTTCAAAGCTCAGCGCCGCCGCAATATCCGCCGCCTTCAGCAGGGAAATGGCATCATATACCGCCAAGCTTCCCACCGAAGTCATGGCTTGGGTTCCGTTAATCAGGGCCAAGCCCTCCTTGGCCACCAGCTCAATGGTGGGAATCCCTGCCCGCGCCATGGCTTCCGCGCCAGGCAGCACCTCTCCTTGATATTCCGCCTGCCCCAAGCCCAGCATGGGAAGCACCATATGCGCCAATGGGGCCAAATCGCCGCTGGCACCCAGGGAGCCCTTCTCAGGAATGATCGGCGTGACGCCCCGGTTCAACATAGCAACCAGGGTTTCCACCACACATAGGCGCGTACCGGAAAAGCCCTTGGCTAAATTGTTGACCCGAAGAAGCATAATGCCCCGGGAAACATCCCGGGGGAACGGAGCCCCGGCGCCCACTGCATGGGTGATGATCAGGTTCCGCTGCAGTAATTTGCACTCGTCCGGTGTAATGGTCACGTCGCTGAATTTCCCAAACCCAGTAGTAATGCCGTAAACCACCGCGCCCTCGTCCACCAGCTGATCCACCACCTGCCTGGAAGCAAGGATCTTCTGCTTTGCCTCTTCTGACAGCGTGACAGGGACATTCTCCCGGCAGACCGCAGCCAACTCTTCCAGGGTTAATGTCTGACCTGTGAGTAAAACGCTTTCCATATTTCTACCTCCCTTTGCGGATTCATCGTGCCACACGATGGGTAATCACTAACTGTTATTGTATAATATCTGTTGAGAAAAAACAATTCGTTTCCAGCAAATTAAGTGCACAATTTTTCCATGAAAATCTGTCATATCTTACAATTTTTACCAATTTATCGAGATAAAGAAGCGCAAATCTGCCGCATCTTTTATGAGATTTAAATAAATAAATATTCATTTCTCGCATTGATTTTCTTCTTGATTAGGAAGAACGCCCGCATTGTCTTCTCTTACCGTTTTCCCTTGTTATGCCCTTAACATGTAAAAAAGAGAGTCAGACTGGGATCGTGTACTACGCAGTTTTGTCCTTGTGTCGAGGTCACTTCGAATTTGATCATAGACATCAAGCTGCCTGCAGCCATTGGGTTGTAAAAAATCTATGCGGGCTAATTGAGGGGACCCTCTTCAACAGATATCCGTGCTACGCATCAAATTTTACGCAATTGCAAACACTAGCACTGGGAAGCCGACTGTCATGGACGGAACGGACGGATTTCTCCTCTCTTGAAGCAGTTTGCGTCCAGCAGATTTCACCATTTCCCAGTATCGCCTCTTAGACCAACGAAGGGGAGGAATGCCAGATGCTGGAGCAGGCCCTTGTGAAACACGGATCGCCTACCCTGGCGCGGTTAAAAACCGCTAATTTATTCAATTTTTCTTTTTTTTCCCCGCGAGAGCTACAAAATGAACTCATTCGATGCAACCAGGCGCTCATACGGAAGGGCGTCCGGATCCTGGTAATGCGCCTGCGCGCGCACAGCGCGCTGCTTTATCTTTATCGGCCAGAGCAATTGGCGCGGGACCTCAAGCGGCGCGGCGTCCCCACGTTTTTGCGGAGTCTTGGCTATCCCAGTAGTGACCCAGACGCCGCCCTGGCCGTTTTGCGGCGGCGGATCCGCTCGGGCGGCGCATTTCCCCATGAAATCGGTCTTTTCTTAGGATATCCATTGGAAGACGTCGCCGGATTTATCAAAAATCATGGTGAAAATTGCAGGTATGCGGGTTGCTGGAAGGTGTACGGCAACGAAGAAGCTGCGCGGGCGCTTTTTTCGGAATACAAAAAATGCCAAGGCCTCTATAGCAGTCTGTTTCGGCAGGGCAGAACCCTAGAGCAATTAACCGTGCCAGGCGGAAATATGATACCGCTTGGGAAAGGAGAATGAACATGTCCAAGATCGCTGTTGTTTTCTGGAGCGGAACTGGAAATACGGAAGCCATGGCGCAGACGGTAGTCGATGGTGCGAAGGCTGCCGGCGCGGAAGCCGCGCTCCTATCCGCGGAGCTGTTTGACCGTTCCATGGTGGAGCAATTTGACGCCATTGCCTTCGGCTGCCCCGCCATGGGCGACGAGGAATTGGAGGAAGATATCTTTTTCCCCCTGTTTCAGAGCTGCTTACCCGTACTTCAGGGAAAACCTGTGGCTCTATTCGGCTCCTACGGATGGGGCGACGGAGCGTGGATGCGAAATTGGGAGCAGACCTGTTTGGCCGGCGGTGCCCAGCTTGCCTGTCCCAGCGTCATTTGCCAGGAGGCACCGGATGAGGAGGCAAAAGCCGCTTGCCGGTCCCTGGGGCAGTACCTGGGAAAAATCTAAGGTACCATTCACAGACTGTAGAGGCGCCCTGCGCTCGCCTGTGGAAAGGCCGCAGGGCGCCTCTACATTCCGTTACCAGAGGATACCGCGGGAATATGAAACCCAAAGCGAAGCCCAGTGCAAGCAGGTTCGGTGTAGAAAGCAGCGAAGACGAAGTGGACAAGAATCCCCACCCGAATGGGTGGGGATTTGCGGCAGCGCAGTCTCTGCGGCGAGGCGGGCTGCCCTCGCCTGCGGAACGGTCGAAAACCGCTTCCTACATCCGTTGCAGCAAATCTCCCAGACAGGCGGCCAATGCTCACACCTTCATTTTTATGGTGGTGGAAACCTGTCCCGTTATCGTGTATAATGCAGGTATCCTATCCCGTCCCGGCAATTGGACCCTTTAGACGCAATAAAGCCGCCCGGGATAATGGAGCAAAAGGAAGTGCATGACATGAAAATTTTAAATCTTGGTTCTCTAAACATTGACCACATTTATACCGTGCCTCACTTCATCCAGGGCGCAGAATCCCTATTGGTGCAGGGATTAACGCAATCCATTGGCGGCAAGGGCCTAAACCAGTCCGTTGCCGCGGCACGCGCTGGCGCAGTGGTCTTCCACGCTGGAATGTTGGGTTGCGGCGGCGAACCCTTACAGGCTTTTTTACATCAAAATAATGTCGATACGTCCCTGCTCCGGCCATGCGCAGTCCAGCAGGGACATACCGTAATCCAAGTTGACCCCAGCGGGCAAAACTGCATATTGGTCTATGGCGGCTCCAACCAGCAGATCGATCAGCCGTATATTGACGAGGTTTTGTCCCATTTTTCCCCTGGTGACTGCATAATGCTGCAAAATGAGATTTCCAATTTGCAATATGCCGTGGAAGCCGCCCATGCAAAAGGCTTACATATTATGCTGAACGCCTCTCCCGTTCATGACACGCTGTTGTCGTTGGATTTCGGAAAATTGGATTGGCTGGTAGTCAATGAGCTGGAGTGCACCGCCATTGGCGCATGCAGTGACACGGAGACGGCCTACCTGGCCTTGCGGAACCGCTATCCCTTTCTGGGCATCCTGCTGACCTTGGGTACCGAAGGCTCCCTCTGCTGGAAGGACGGCCAGGAGCTCCGGCAGAAGGCCTATCCTGCGCAGGCAATTGATACCACCGGGGCGGGCGACACCTTCTTCGGCTATTTTGTCGGGTGTCTGGCCCAGGGCTTCTGCCGCGCTGATTCCATGCGTTTTGCCTCCATGGCGGCGGCGATTGCAGTTTCCCGTCCCGGTGCAGCCCCATCCATCCCTCAAATGGGGGAAGTCCGGCAGGCTTTTCAGCAGGCGGCCTCCATGTAATGGAGCATCCTCCCGTTTGACCCAGGCGCCGGCGGCGCACTTCTTCCGCAGGGGGGTGACTTCCCTCCCCCATATCTTTCTGGCCTGGCACAGGAACCTACTAGAGCAAGCCGAAGCGAGCCGCTGCACGGAGGCAGCGGCTCGCTGTTTTCATGTTAAATTACAGCTCCCCTGCGTTATCCACATCCTGCACGTGCCTCTTAATCGCCTCAAAGCTCTCCACACTGACAACATGCTCCATGCGGCAAGCATCCTGCGCCGCCACATCCGGGTCAACCCCCAGCGCCACCAACCAGCGGGAAAGCAGCGTATGACGCTCATAGATCTTCTCCGCAATCGCCAGGCCGGACGGCATTAAATGGATGAAGCCGTCGGCTCCCATTTCAATATAGCCATTTTCCCGCAGATTTTTCATGGCGACGCTGACGCTGGGCTTGGAAAAGGAAAGTGCATTGACAATGTCAATCGAGCGAACCGCCCCCTTTTGCTTTTGCAGCATCAGGATTGTTTCCAAGTAATTTTCCGCGGACTCCTGTATCTTCAAGCTCTGACACCATCCTTTCTATATGGTAAAAAAACTATGACTTGAGACATTATAGCACAATCCCTCTATTCTTTGCAATCCATTGCAGAAAAATCGTTGGCAAATTCAGGGTTGACAAATTGGTTAGCATGTGCTAACATATTTTTAGTTAGGAAATTCTAACCAGAGGCATTTTATCTGGAACTGAAAGGCGGGATTGTATGCCATTGACATTCGCCGCAGTTGGCAAGCAAAACACAATTCACAAGGTAGGCGGCAAGCGGGAAGTGCGCCAACACCTGGAAAACCTGGGCTTTATCGCCGGTGAGAGCGTCACGGTTCTCTCCGAGTTTGGCGGAAGTGTGATTGTCCGCGTCAAAGAATCCCGTGTGGCCATCAGCAAGGCCCTGGCCAGTAAAATTCTTGTCTGAACAGAGCAATGTGAAAAGTTTGAAAGGAGACTGCAATGATTACTTTACGGGAAGCCAAATGTGGCCAGCGGGTCTGTGTTGTCAAGGTAAACGGAGAAGGCGCCGTCAAACGCCGCATTATGGACATGGGTATCACAAAAAACACAGAAATTACCGTACGGAAGGTCGCCCCCTTGGGAGACCCAATTGAAGTGACCGTTCGGGGATATGAGCTGTCCCTGCGAAAGGCGGACGCAGAAAAAATTTTTGTGGAATAAGCCGGAAACAGTCGTTATTTTTTCACCGCTGGTTAGAAACAGCTAACCTAAGGCTAAAACGAGAAAGGAGATACCACCATGTCCATTCGTATTGCCCTTGCGGGCAATCCCAACAGCGGAAAAACCACTCTGTTTAACGCCCTAACCGGCTCCAACCAATTTGTTGGAAACTGGCCTGGAGTCACCGTGGAGAAAAAAGAGGGGAAATTACGAAAGCATCCTGACGTGGTGATCACGGATCTTCCCGGCATCTATTCCCTCTCCCCTTACACCCTGGAAGAAGTGGTCGCGCGAAATTATCTTGTACAGCAACGGCCCGAGGCAATCTTAAACATTGTAGACGGCACAAACCTGGAGCGTAACCTGTATTTGACCACCCAGTTGCTGGAACTGGGAATCCCCGTTGTGGTGGCGCTCAATATGGTGGACCTAGTTCACAAGAGTGGGGATAAAATCAATCTTTCAGAGTTATCCTGGGAGTTGGGCTGCCCAGTTGTAGAGATTTCCGCATTAAAAGGCACTGGAATTGCCGCCGCGGCGGATCTCGCTATTCAGGCGGCACAGGGAGAAAAGCCCGTACCGCAGCACCGTTTCGAGGGCCCTGTGGAGCACGTCCTGGCCCATATTGAGGAAGCAGCGGTACATGGGCTGCCAGAGAACCAGCAGCGATGGTACGCGATTAAAATTTTTGAGCGTGACCAGAAGGTATTGGAGCAGCTCCAGCTTGCCCCTAACATCCTGTCTCATATCGAGTCGGACATCCAAGTCGCCGAACAAGAGCTGGAAGATGACGCGGAAAGCATCATAACCAACGCCCGATATGGTTCCATCGCCGAAATTCTCAAGGGCTGTTACCGGAAGAAAAATGCCGGCAAGCTCTCTACCTCAGATAAAATTGACCGGATAGTCACCAATCGGATTTTGGCTCTTCCCATCTTTGCCGTGGTTATGTTTCTCGTGTATTTCGTATCCGTGAGTACGGTTGGAACCTGGGCCACGGATTGGGCCAACGACGGCGTGTTCGGCGAGGGATGGCATCTATTCGGCATCGGTTCTGCCGCCTTCGAGGAAGCGGCTGAGGCCTATGCCGCTCCTGCAGCTAAAATCGAAGCCTTTGAAACCGCTGCAGCGGACGCCAATCTGGACCCTGCGCAAGCGCAGAATTTGACCGCCACAGCATACCTATATGATGACTACGGCAACGTCGAGGAAACGCTCCCCGTGGATTATGCTACATATCTGAATGCAACCGCTCTGGAAGAGCCAGATCCCGCCTCCTATGGAGTTTGGGTCCCCAGTATTCCCATCCTGGTCGAGAGCGGGCTGGAGGCGATCCACTGCGCCCCTTGGTTGCAGGGCCTGATCTTAAATGGCATCATTGGCGGCGTGGGTGCTGTGCTGGGCTTTGTGCCGCAAATGCTGGTATTGTTCCTGTTCCTGGCCTTTCTGGAAAGCTGTGGTTACATGGCCAGAATCGCCTTTGTTTTGGACCGGATCTTCCGCAAGTTCGGCTTGTCTGGCAAATCCTTTATCCCTATGCTCATCGGCACTGGCTGCGGGGTCCCAGGCATTATGGCCTCCCGAACCATTGAAAACGACCGGGACCGAAAAATGACTATTATTACCACTACCTTTATTCCCTGCGGCGCAAAGCTGCCGATCATTGCGTTGATTGCAGGCGCTCTGTTTGGGCGCGCCTGGTGGGTGGCGCCCAGTGCCTATTTCATTGGGATCGCCGCCATTGTCGTCTCGGGCATTTTGCTGAAGAAGACCAAGTTTTTCGCCGGCGACCCAGCCCCCTTTGTGATGGAGCTACCGGCATACCATTGGCCCACTGTGGGCAACGTGCTACGGAGCATGTGGGAACGGTCTTGGTCCTTTATTAAAAAAGCGGGCACCATCATTCTTCTCTGCGCAATTGTGCTTTGGTTCCTGCAGGGCTTTGGCGTGGAAGACGGCCGATTCGGCATGGTGGAGGATTTAAACAACTCCGTTTTGGCTGCCATCGGTAACGTCCTGGCGCCCCTGTTTGCGCCGCTGGGCTGGGGCCACTGGCAGGGCGCCGTAGCCACCATCACGGGTCTGATTGCTAAAGAAAACGTTGTCTCCACCTTCGGCGTTCTGTTTGGCGGATTCCAAGAGGTGGCGGAAAACGGCTGGCAGATTTGGACCAACATGCGGCAGGTCTTCACGCCTCTGTCCGCCTATTCCTTCTTAATTTTCAACCTGCTTTGCGCCCCCTGCTTCGCCGCCATAGGCGCGATAAAGCGGGAAATGAACAGCGTAAAATGGACATGGTTCGCCATTGGATATCAGTGTGTGTTTGCATATGTTATCGCGCTGATTGTCTATCAGTTAGGAAGTATATTCGTCGGCGCCGCCAACTGGTTCGGCGCGGCCGTAGCGTTTGTGCTGTTGGGAACGCTTTTATATCTGCTGCTCCGTCGCCCAGCCAAAAAAACGGAGCCGCTGCGGGTCAAGGTTACAGAGTAATGAGGAGGTGTTATTATGCTTTCATTTTTACAGGAATATGGCGGTACCATGGTCATCAGCTTCCTGCTTCTTGCGGTCGTCGCCTGTATCGTCTGGCAGCTGGTGCGGAACCGAAAGCAAGGAAAGACCAGTTGTGGCTGTGACTGCAGCAGCTGCCCGTCCTGCGGCTTATGCCACGACAATAAAAAACCGTCCAAATAGGCTACAGGCCCGGCGGGAGAAAACCCGCCGGGCCTGGGCCATGCAATCACAATAGGATATACCGCCAATTGAGAAGTCGTCCGAACCAACTTGCTTCCTGCGTCTATGACCTGGAGGTCCGGGTTGCGTTGAGGATAGCAAGTACCGCAACCCCCACGTCCGCAAAAACGGCCATCCACATGGTCGCCAACCCCAGAATGCTCAGCAGCAGAACGGCAAACTTCACTGCCAGGGCAAAGACAATATTTTGCCGCGCGATCCACAGGGTCTTCCGGGCAATGCGAATCGCCCGGGGCAGACAGCGCAAATCATCTTTTAGGAGCACCAGGTCAGCGGCCTCCACCGCCGCATCCGAGCCAATACCGCCCATGGCCACGCCTACGCTGGCCATGGCCAATACCGGAGCGTCGTTCACTCCGTCTCCCACAAACAAAATTCCTCCGCTGGTCTGCTGCAACTGCCGGACGCGTTCCACCTTATCCTGGGGAAGCAGCCCGGAAAACCATCGGGTCAGCCCCAGCTCGCCGGCAACCGCCGCCGCGGCTGCTTCCCGATCCCCCGTGAGCATGACGCTCTCCTGAACGCCCAGGGACCGCAGCTCCTCCAAGATCTCCCGCGTCCCAGCCTTAACCGTATCCCCCAGGTAAATACAGCCGGCATACTGGCCGTCAACCGCTGCGAAAATGACCGTGCCACTTTTTCCCCCAGCGGGATGCTTCAGTCCTTTTTCCTCCATCAAGGCGGCATTCCCGGCAATCACAGCGCGCCCGTCCACCACTGCGTAGATTCCCCTCCCCGGAACCTCCTGCAGATCCTCCACCTTGCACTTGAGCTCTCCTGCCGCGGCCACGATAGCCCGAGCTACCGGATGACTGGAGCTGGATTCAGCGCCTGCAATCAAGCGAAGCAGTGCCTGCTTCTCCATTCGGACCGCCTCTACCCCTACCACGGAAAATGAACCGGTGGTCAGAGTGCCAGTTTTATCAAAAACGGCGGTATCCGCCTTTGCCAGGTTTTCCAGAGCAATGCCGCCCTTTGCGATCATTCCAGCGCGGGATACAGCACCCATCCCGCCAAAAAAGCTCAATGGCACCGAGATTACCAGCGCACAGGGGCAGGAAACCACCAAAAAGTTCAGTGCCCGGGTGATCCACTTGACAAACTGCATCCCGTCAAACAGCGGCGGAACCAAGGCCAAAAGGACGGCACCAAGGACCACGCACGGGGTATACCGTCTGGCAAAGCGGGTGATGAGGCTCTCCGTTGCGGACTTCCCCTCACTGGCGGACTCCATGAGCTCCAAAATTCTGGCTACTGTAGAGGACGCATATTCGCTCTCGGCCCGGATGGTCAAAACGCCGGAAATATTAATGCAGCCGGAGAGAATCCGGTCCCCGGGCCCCACGTCCGATGGAATGGATTCCCCGGTGATTTTCGCCGTGTCCACAGAGGAAGCGCCCTCTACGATAACGCCGTCCACTGGAATCCGCTGTCCGGGCAAAACCCGCAACAGGTCTCCCACAGCGACTTCCTCCGGGTCGCATTCCATGACCTTGCCATCTTGCAGGACGTTGGCCACATCAGGACGCAGATCCATGAGAGACGCAACAGAGCGGCGGGAGCGCTCCACCGCAATGCTCTGGAACAGCTCCCCCACCTGGAAAAACAGCATGACCGCCGCGCCCTCATCAAAATCCCCTAGGGCGAAGGCGCCTATGGTGGCAATGGTCATAAGAAAAAACTCATCGAAAATCTGTCCATGGCCGATGTTGCGGACTGCCTTCGCCGCCACCTCCAGACCGCAAAGCAGCCAGGCCAAAAGCAGCAGGCCCACCGCAATCCATTGAGCCAGCGGGGTTGAGACTGTTCGCTCCAAAATCATGCCGGCTGCAAAGAGCACCACACCAGCCACAATCCGAGTCAGTAAATTTTTCTGTTTTTTTGTCATGGGGCTACTTCACCACAATTCTGCAAGCCGGTTCAATCTGACTGATTTCCCGTTGCACCTTTTCCAGCAGTGCAGGCAAATCCGTGCCGTCCGGCAGAACAAGTGCCAGCCGGGAAGTCATGAAGCTTATCGTAGCCTTCTCCACCTCCGGGAGCTTGTTGATAGCCGCTTCCATCTTCGCGGCGCAATTGGCGCAGTCCAGTTCTTCCAATGCATAGGATTTTCTCATGTTTATTCCTCCTCTAAATGCTCTTTGGCCATACCTAAAATGACTTTTACATGATCATCCGCCAGGCTATAGCCCACCAGCTTGCCCTGTCTGCGGCTCTTCACCAGTTTGGCCTGCTTCAGCAGCCGCAGCTGATGGGAGATAGCGGATTGACTGGCATCCACCCGATCCGCCAGCTCCTGCACATAGAGCTCTCCGTCAAACAGGCTGCACAAAATTTTGATGCGGGTGGAATCTCCGAAAACCTTAAAGAGCTCCGCCATATCAATCAGCTGATCTTCATTTTCCAATCCTCTCACCTCACATTATCATATTTACATATGATTAATTGTTCATATATAGTATATGCAGAATCACGCTTTTTGTCAAGCCTGAAATTACAAAATTTTCAATGTCTGTGAGAATAAATTCTGGCCATACCCGCAATTCAGGTATGGCCAGGGATTAGGAGCGGCGGTGACAATCACAGCGGCGCTTTCTCCAGTTAGACAGCGCGGTCATAATGCCAGTTGTGCTCCTGCAGCGCCGGCGGTGCCGCAGGACCTGTTCCAGGCATGCAATAAAACTTTCTTGCCTGTAATTTTCGGGAACGCGTGCTCCATGGAAAGCAAACGCTCTTTCCCGCTCGCGCCATACCGGTATTTTTTCACACCTTTTTGGTGACGCCGGTGCGGCGCTCCTTGGACAAGCCCCCGGCCATGTGATCCACGCGGCTGTTGAAAAACCGGGCGCGCCGCACTACGTCCTCCCCGAACCGCTCCCGCAGGCGGTCGACCGTCCGGTCCAGCTCCACCCTTCGCTCATATTGGGCCGGACTGACCGGGGAAAACAGATCGTACTGGCAATACCGCTCACTGGACAGCTTACTCACCTGTACGCCCAGCTGCCGTAACGGGGTTTTCCGGTCCCAAGCCTCGTCAAAAGCCTGGCAGGCCGCCCGGTACAGCTCCGCCGTGAGGTCTGTCGCCCCTGCCAGCTGGATTTGGTGGGAAAAATCTCGAAAATCAGAGGTCCGAAGCTGCACGGTGACGCAGCCGCCGACCTTTCCGTCCCGCCGCATTCGCATGCCGACGGTCTCACAGAGGCTTAGCAGCACCTGGTGGGCGGTTCCGACGTCCGTCACATTGAAGGAGACGGTCGTAGAATTTCCATATCCTTTATTCTCCGGGGATGCTTCCTCCACCGGATCTGCATTGCGTCCATTGGCAAAATGCCAAATGGTCTCCCCCGGCCGGCCCAAGAGCCGCCGAAGCTGTCTGGGGTCCGCCTGCGCCAGGTCGCCCACGGTTAGGATGCCTTGTCGGCGAAGCTTTTGCTCCGTAGCCGGTCCCACTAAGAACAGCGTACGCACCGGCAGCGGCCATAGCTTCGACGGCACTTCTTCGGGGAACAGTGTATGGACCAGGTTGGGCTTTTGAAAATCCCCAGCCATTTTGGCCAGTAGCTTGTTAGAGGATACCCCGATGTTCACTGTGAAGCCCAGCTCCTGGTATATGAGCTCCCGCAGCATCTCCGCCGCCTGGACCGGGGGGCCGTACAGGCCCTGGGTGCCTGTCATGTCCGCCCAGGCTTCATCGATGGAATACTGCTCCACCACCGGAGCCACCTGCTTCAGCAGCCGAATCATATGCCGGGAGCACGCCACGTACAATCCGTAATCCGGCTCCACCACTGTGAGATTGGGACATTTTTCCATGGCCTGAAATAGGGGCTCCCCGGTATGGATTCCATATCGCTTTGCCGGAATACTTTTGGCCAGGATGATGCTGCGGCGGGAGCTACGGTCTCCTGCAACCACAGCTGGGATTTGCCGCAAATCCAACGAATCCCCCAAGACCAACACGCGGTACGCCGCAGTCCAGGAGAGGAAGGCGCTGTTGGCGTCAATGTGAAAAATAACTCGCTGCGGTCTATTCATCCCTATATCCCCTCCCAGTCGGACCGGATCGTTTTTTGCAGCAGGTGCAGCCGGCAGTAGCCCGGCTCCTCTGCCACGACACCTTGGTCTTTGTATCCGTTGCGCAGGAAGAAAGCCAGGTCCCCATTGGGAAAGAGCCCTTTTTCGTCCGAGATCACTTCAAGCACTCGATAGGTGTGGACCAGGTAGGCCTCCAGCCGTCGCAGCGGCGGCGATTTGTAATCCCACAATGCGTCAGACAGATACACACAGGTTAAAAAGGCGATGCCTCTCCCCTTCGGAACGGCATAGGGTACCAGAAGACTGGGCAAAAATTCTGCGCCTCCCAGAAGTCTCGTCCCGGCAATATTGACACAGCCATACACCGACTGCCCCAATTCCCGCAGCCAGGCGAATTTCTCCATACAGCCGGTTTTACACAACTGGCCTGTGCAAGCTCCCGCCACTTGAAAATTGTCCTTTGTCAGCAGCACCAAAGAACCGATGGCCTCTTTTGTCCCCAGCTTGCAGCGGTAAGGCCTCTCCTCCGGGAGTTCTCCCCGGCACAGCGCATCCAAAAAGACTTCCCCCAGAGGACTGAAATACCGCCGGGTCCCCTGCACCACCGTTAACATGGGAAAGAACATCCCCATTTGCTGCGCCAGCCCCGGAGCCTTGGATACATCCAGGTAGGTGATTTCCAGACGATCTCGGTAGCGTTCCAGTAACCGCATCATCTGCCCATGTAGAGGGCACTGGCAGCCCCAATAGTAAAAATCCACCTTCATCCATGCCGCCTCCTCAATAGATCCAACGCAACAGCTCCCAGCTATGGGCGCCAATGGCATACTTCAGCTCAAAGGCCCGCTCCTGATCCTCTAGCGTGGCCCGGCAGAGAAAAATAATCGCTTCAATTCCAACATAGGATACCTCCCGGGTACTGAGCACCCGGTCGATGTCCAGTCGAATCAGCTGGTGATGCTCATCTTCGAACCGGAGGCGTAGCGGCTTGATTTTACCGCAGGTATCCCAGGCCGCAATGACCGCAACTTTATTCTCTTGTCGCAATGTCCTCACTCCAAATTCAAACGTTTGTTCTAATATATCATCAGAACCTGTGATTTGCAAGAGGAAGATTGCGCCATAGTAAAATTTTCCATTTTTATTTTTCCCCAAGGTTCTTGCTTTCTACTGGGGAATCTGTTACAATGCGTGCCTACAGGAAAATTCACCCTGCCGTCTGGAGGTTGCTCATGCTGAAGTACCCCTGCCTGGTCCTGGATCATGACGATACGGTGGTCCGCAGTGAGTCTACCGTGAATTACCCTGCCTTTCTGGAGGCCTTGCGGGTTCTCCGACCCGACGAGACCATTTCTCTGCGCGAGTATACGCTTTGGTGCTTCCGCTATGGATTTTCCGCACTCTGCACCCAGCGCTTCGGTTTCACCGAGGCGGAATTTCAGGTCCAGTTTCAAATATGGCTGGAATATGTGATGGCGCATATTCCCCCCTGCTTCCCCGGCATAGGCCGGATTCTGCGCCGGCAGCGGGAGGCGGGCGGCTTAATTTGCGTGGTATCCCACTCGGCCCGGGAAAATATTCTCCGGGACTATGACACGCATTTTGGCCTGCGTCCAGACTGCATTTACGGCTGGGAACTGGGACCGGAGCGGAGGAAGCCGGCACCTTATTCCCTAGACCAAATTATGGCCGCCTACTCCCTGAGCCCGGGGGAACTCCTGATGGTAGACGACCTGAAACCAGGCTATGACATGGCCGAGTCAAGAGGCGTGGACTTTGCCTGGGCGGGGTGGGCGCGGGAAGATATTCCTGAAATCAGTCAGTTCATGCAGCAAGCCTGCACCTACATGTTCCGTTCGCCCCAAGAACTGGAGCAATTTTTATTCGCATAGCTGCCATTCCATCCCCCAGGGGGGCTTGTACTGCCTGTTTCTCTCCGGTATAATGGGGACAATTTAGATGAGAGAGAGGAGCTTCCCATGAAAAAACCGCAGACAAAGCGGCTGGTCACCTCCGCCGCCTGTATTGCCCTGGGGATTCTGCTTCCCATGGTGTTCCATACCATTCCCAACGCTGGCTCTATTTTCCTCCCTATGCATATTCCCGTACTGCTTTGTGGCTTGGTCTGCGGGTGGGGCTACGGCCTGGCTGTGGGCATCCTCACGCCGGTGCTCTCCGCCCTGTTGACGCAGATGCCCCCTGCCGCCGTCCTCCCCGGCATGGCCTGTGAGCTGGCAGTCTATGGCCTGATCACCGGGCTGCTCTCCCGCCGGGTGCGGACCGGAAAATATCTGGCAAATCTGTACATCTCCTTAGTATCTGCTATGCTCATCGGCCGGGTTACCTATGGCGTTCTCAATGCCCTGATTTTTAAAGCCGGGCAGTACAGTCTGAACCTTTGGCTCACCGCCGCTTTTATTACAGGCCTTCCCGGCATTGCCATCCAGTTGGTTTTGATTCCGCCGCTGGTATTCGCTCTGGAAAGGGCACACGTCTTTTCCACAACGGAACTGCAGCATTAATTCTATTTCCGCCGTGGAAAACCACGGCGGATTTTTTCGACGGTTTTAGCTTCTTGACATCCGTGGTATAATAAAAATGCTTATTATAACCATCGTAAGGGTTATCAGGGGGTGAGGGTCTGGGGCAGAAAGGAATTCAGCTTGTAGCAAAGAACCGGCAGGTCTACCATAATTATTTCGTGGAAGAGGAATACGAGGCCGGCATCGAGCTGTTTGGCACGGAGGTCAAGTCCATCCGCGCAGGAACGCTAAACCTGAAGGACGCCTGGTGCGGTATCCGCGAGGGGCAGCTTTTTGTAAACCAGATGCATATCTCCCCCTATGAAAAGGGTAATATTTTCAATAAGGATCCGGTGCGGCCCAGACGTCTTTTGATGCACAAGCAGGAAATTCGCCGTCTTTACGGGAAAGTGAAACAGGATGGATACGCACTGGTTCCTCTTTCTGTATATTTCAAAAACTCCCGTGTAAAACTGGCAGTGGGTTTGTGCAAGGGCAAAAAGCTTTATGATAAACGGCAGGACGCCGCGGTTAAGGACGCCAAGCGGCAAATGGACCGGGTGATGAAAGAGAGGAACTAATTTTATGAATCCAACTGTTACCATCGAAATGGAGCAAGGCGAAAGCATCATCGCAGAGCTCTACCCGGAAATCGCACCCCAGTCTGTGTACAATTTTATTTCTCTGGCGCAGAAGGGGTTTTATGACGGCTTAATTTTTCATCGGGTGATTTCCGGATTCATGATTCAGGGCGGCTGCCCAGAGGGCACTGGGACGGGTGGTCCCGGCTATTGTATTCAGGGGGAGTTTCGGTTAAACGGCGTAGACAACCCGCAAAAGCATAAGCGGGGCGTTTTGTCTATGGCCCGGGCCCAATCCCCCAACTCTGCCGGAAGTCAATTTTTTATCATGCATCAGGATTCGCCTCATCTTGATGGCCAATACGCCGCCTTCGGCAAGGTGACAGCCGGCATGGATGTGGTAGACCGAATCGCCTCCGTCTCCTGTGACCGGAACGACCGGCCTTTGCAGGAGCAAAAAATCAAGCGGATCACCGTGGACACCCACGGCGAATCCTATCCGGAGCCGAAAAAGCTGCCGGACCCCTACGGCAGGTCTTAACGCCTGACCCCTTTCATCAAGCTGTAATCGAGGCGGGGTAGTTTTATGCAAACTGCCCTGCGCGCTCGATTGCATTCCAAAAATTTCTAAAGCTCTCATCTCCTATCTATCGCAGCAAAAAATGCGGCTTTCGCCGCCTATCTGGGGGCGTACTGGTTTCGACGGGGGTAGTGAGGCAGGAATAGCGGGCCGTGGCGCCTGGCCACGATAAAACGGGCAATTTTTAAAATTAACTGACAACTCTCAAGTTGCTCTGGCTGCCTAATTAGGCGCCCATCCGCCCAGGAAGGACCACGAGCCTGGGTAGGGTGTGATTTTAGTGGTGACCGTGCGTACGTTAAGCTTTGCGCGTACCATGCATCATGAAGCTACCAAGGTATGGAGGGTGTTTGTTTCCGCCATAGCGAGGGAATGAAAAGAACAAACTGCGCCCGGAGAAGTTCCTGTCAAGCTGCTTTCGGACGGGGGTCCGATTCCCCCCGCCTCCACCAAACCACTATATCCTGTATGATATAGTGGTTATTTCTTTATTTATTTCTATATATAGACGCGCAAGTTTGCAAATCGTTCAGGTGAAAATTAAAATTCGTTGTGGTATAATAAAAATATTCGTACACATGAAATGAGGAGGTAGACAAGAATGTTGACAATATTTGATTGGTTCGGTTATACGATTCCATACAAAGAACGATATCGTATAATTAAAGAAGCGGGATTTGATGGAGTTTTGCTTTATTGGAGCGACGAATTCGGTAATACAGATTACAAATCATTTCCGAAATATGCAAGGGAATCCGGACTGTTTATCGAAAATATTCATACTTCATTCGAAAGCATAAACAGTATATGGCTCGATAATCAAGAGGGAAAACGCATTGAGGACTACCTGCTCCAATGCGTAGATGATTGCAAAGTATTTGAAATATCCACTATGATTGTACATTTGTCCAGCGGAGACAGTCCTCCTCCGATGAACATCTTTGGCTTGGATAGAATAAAACGTATTGTAGAGAAGGCAGAAAAGTATAGAATACATGTAGCATTAGAGAACCTGAGAAATTCAGAGAGCCTTGCTTATGTACTGGGACAAGTTGATTCTCCATATATCGGTTATTGTTATGACAGCGGTCATCACCATTGTCGTAATCCAAAAGATGATTTGATTACAAGATATGGTTCTCGGTTAATGGCATTGCATTTACATGACAACGATGGTACGGACGATCAACACTGTCTTCCTTTTGAGGGAACGATTGATTGGGATAAAACTATGAGAAACATTTCTCAAGCAGGCTACTCCGGCGCAATCGCACTTGAAGTCACAAATCGGGGTTATGAAAATATTTCGGCAGAGGATTTTTTGCGTATGGCATTCGAAAGAGCGAAAAAGTTAGAAGCGATACGTAATGCTGTGAAAATTAGTTAGATCAAACAGAACCTTAACCATTGCTAACTGCTATCAGAACCACCTCGTAACAGCGAATCCACCCACGAAGTAATACATTTCTGTTTTTGGTCTGGAATGCTCCACCAAAGAAAAAATTCTGCCGGAAGGCAGCTACTCATAAAACAGTATCAACCAACAAATTGAATTAGGGTAGCTGCCATACAGGCTGCAAAAAAGCAGGCGTATCATTTTGACGATATGCCTGCTTTTTTGCATTTATGTTTTGAAGCGGATGGCTTGTTGTCATTTCTACAGTCAAGTAGGTAAATTGACTCACCAATCATACTTTCGTACCCAGCCGCTTTAAGAACTTGCTCCGAACAAAGATATTCATTTTCAGAGAAGCAGAATATTGCAATTAAGCTACCATCGGTACAATTTGCAGCTTCATGTATCTTCACTTGAGTAAATACATGGGCTAATATTGAGTTGCTTGCTAATTTAAACTCGACAATGTTTTGATTTTTTTGTCCCATTGAAATAATGAAATCAGCTTTTCCTCTTCCGTTATTAGGCTCTGCGTCTACTTTATAGTTTGTACCATAGGGAGCAAGGTTGTATTTGCTATTCTTCATCACTCATCTTCTCCATTTCTTTCTGTAGCTGTTTCAAAGCTGCGTTTTTCTGATAGTTGACTGTTGCGCGGGGTTTCCCCAATAATGCCGCAATCTGCTTATCTCTTAATTGCAGATAATAGCGCATGAGGATAATTTTTCGCCAACCTTCCGATAGGCACAACAAGGCTTTTGCCAACTTTTTGCTGTCGACAACAACCGTCTGCCCGTTGACTGCAAAGGCAGTAGGCTTTTCCTGCAAGATGAAGTATTTGTCTGTGCTGTGTGGCGCAAAGGGCGTGTTTTCTTGCAGATACTCAAAGGATATTTCATGTTACATCTTGCATTTCCTTTCCCTGTAATAATTACAGTCTTCGTTGTGCAATACGGCTTTACAAAATGCGTGAAACTGTCGTTCAATACTTTCCCTATATTCTCTGTATAACATCATTCTCACCCCCTTCCCGTTTGGAATGAGGGCTATAATAAAAACCACCTGTGCAGCACGAAACTGAACAGGTGGTTATGCTATATGATGTAACAAGGCATATATGATAATGTGTGGGTTCCTCTTGATAGCCGGAATATCCCGTAGGCGGGAATGGGCTTTTTTTGATAAGCAGTCGTTAGGCAATATGGAGCAAATATAAAAGGACATGGCGATACCTCCTTGATACCGCTATTCCCTGTCCTTTTGCTATTGTGTATTGCTAAAAGAAAACGGCGGCTTTGATTGTTATTTCAAAACCGCCGTTAGGCTACCTTAATTTTGTTTGGGGGCATGAAAATCCCACCGTCACAACAACGGTTTTTTATTTTCCGTTGGGCGGCTGTGTCATACCCTCTGTTTCCTAGTAATCGGTTCTCGTCATACCATATAGATAGTATTCGCAATACGTATTTACCATTTTTCCGTCCCGAATATGCCCCTCCCGTTTAAAACCTGCTTTTTCAAGTGTTCTATATGACGCGATATTTAGAACGTGAACATCAGTCCATAGACGTTGTAATTCTGTTTTTTCAAAACAGAAAGCCACCACTTCTGTTAAGGCTTCTATCATAAGACTATTTCCTTGATAGATTGGAGAAAGCCGGAACGCCACCTTTGCCATACGGTCCTTTGTGTTTTAACGTTTCCATTATTTTCGGATAAAATCAGGATACTTTAAATACAAATTTTATTTTATCCGCGGGTGGGCGAAGTGAATTCGCCCACCCGCAAATCTTTGCCGTCAATAGCGGCTCCGAATTTACGGCGCACACACCGCCCCGCTGTGCGAGGCCCGTTCCCTCCATATTCTAGTTTTGGCAGTTGAAAATACCCTGCCCGGCCTGGGTCCACGCCATATGGCGAGGCCCTTGGGTTGGGCGGAGTACTTCTTTCCTTTGCTGGCGGACCCGCTCCTATGAAATAAAAGCAATCAGGTTCAGCGCACGGCATGCCATCCAAGGTTCCCATTGAGCCGCCGTATCGCTCCCTCGACGACGCGTCCGTAAGCAGCAAACGAAACAGCCAGACGCCCGGGAGTAAAACTCCCGGGCGTCTGCAGTTTTTGCGGCGCAGATTCTTACGGTTCCGCCGCGGGGGCCGGTGCGATGGCCAGGCCGTTGATATCCAGGCCATCGCCCAAAATGTCGATCATCGTCACATTGCCGGTCTCATCAAAGGAGTATAGCCGGTTGCCCGCGTCGGTAACGTAAAACAGTCCGTTGAGGCTGTTGTACGCCATCTCGCTCTTCCCCGCCACGGTATTGACTGCCACGCTGGCGATTTCCGTCCGGGTTCTCAGGTAAGAGTCTAGGCTATATAGCTTATTGCCGTAATTGTTCCCCAGATAGTAAACCATGTCCCCCTTGCAGGCTATTGTTTGCAAGGTGGCATAGCTGGGATCCAGGAAATAGCCGGCATAGGGGTTCAGCGTGCCAGCCGCCAGACGGTCCACCTCAAATTGATAGACATAGAAACCGGCAACCGCATACAGCAAACCGTTTTCCGCGTCATACGCGATATCGAGGATGTTCGTCAAGGTATTAAGGGAGCCCATACCAATGCTTTGCTTGGTGTCAAAATCGTACCGGTACAATTCAGCAAAGCCGGGTGTATTCACCGTATAATACAGGCAGGCGTCGCCGTAGGTCAGACCGGAGATCTTGCCCCCGCCGCTGATGGTGGTCACAGTCTCCACCGTGGTACTTGGCAACTCCGGATTGAAGGAAAGCAGCGCCTCCCGATCTGCGGATATGGTGTAAGCCATGGCCTGCGGTCCGCTGACGTTTACAACCGTCACGGAGCAAACGGCAGTGACAGACGGATCCTCCACGCTGGCAACCGTGATCTGCGTTGTGCCCGCGGTCACACCGGTGACAACGCCGTTGGCGTCCACCTTGGCCACAGAGGGGTCTTTGGAGGACCAGGTCACCGCCTGATTTGCAGCGTTGGAGGGCCGGACCATCGCCCGCAGGGTGATTTCGGAGCCCATGGCAACGCGGGCAGCGCTTTTGTTTAAGAGAACGCCATTTACCGTACCGACGGAAACTTCATCGGCCTCCGGGATCGCGCAGAGCAGGCCCAGATAAACATTTCCCTCTTTGACGGTACTACCAGCCCGGGTTTCCAGGCAGAGCTTGCCCAGATTCACAGCCAGGGGGGTTCCGCCGCCGCCCAGCTGAATCATGTACATGCCGGAGGTACCGCTGCTGCTGCTCCTGCTGTGATAGCTGGCCCACAGGTACAACCTATCTGTGGTAAAGTCATACGTCATCTGGGCATTGTACATCTGCTGGTAGTAATAAAGCGGTCCGGTGCCCACATACGCGCCCTCCAGAGTCCGCACCTTGGTACCCACTGCGGTTTTGGGATCCAAGGTGTATAAAATCGCGTCGGAACTGGAGGACTCGCTCCCCGCCGCATACAGCACGCCGCTGTGGTCCACCGCCAGGGTGCTGACCGGAGCGCTCAGCTTTGCGACCTCCGTCAGCTGTCCGTTATCCAGATTCACCGTCATAAGCGAGCCGTAATTCCAGGTACTGCTGGACCAGTTGTAGGTGGACAGCGTCAGCGCGTACATGGTTCCGGTGGTATAATCCATGGCCATGCTGACCACCATGTCGTCCTCGTCTAAATTGACTTCGCCCAGGTCCACATAATCGGAGTGGTTCTCTGCGTCGATGCGGTAAAAGGTGCCCGTGTTGTCATAGCAGTAGAAATAGCCGTCATAATAGGTGCCGCTCCGCAGAGAATAGGTGCCGATCATGCTCTCGCCCACCGTGGAGCGGCGCAGGTCGTTGTCATGTACCGTCAGCCAGAAGTCGTAATAGCCGGTGCCGCCCTCGTCATACCCCAGGAAGGCTGCAAAGTCGCCGGCGGCTTCATAAACCGTGAAGGAGATGCTGTCGGTGAACGGACCGCCATAGGTCTGTCCGTCCTTATTGGTAATGGAAACCGTAACCGTAGCTGTACCGACCCCCGTGAAGGTTACTTTTCCGAACCGATCTACCGCGACCACAGCTTCATCGGAGGAGGTCCAGGTCCTGGCCTGAGAGGTGGGCCGTAGCGGAGTGGTAACCGTGTTGAGCTGCAGGGTGCCGCCCACCAGCCCAACGGCGGTCTCTCCGTTGGTGATTTCAATGCCCTCCACCGGAATTTGTTGGGTCTCAGGCTCGTGGATTGGAATCGTAAACATGGCGGTCTGCTCCACACCGTTTTTGCTGGACACATCGCCGATGTCCATGATCGTCGCCTGCAGACGGTTTGGCTCCCACTGGTCGGGGTCAATGCGTACCAGATACAGTGGGGAGGTGCCTGCGTTCATGCAGGGATTCCAATAGATGTTGCCGGTGTCGTAATCGTAGGTCATACCGGCGTAATACCAGGTGTCCTGCCCGATGGAGCCGATGCGGGTGGTCTTCATGGTGTCGCAATCCACCGTATAGAGATTGCCGGACATATCCGAGACCACGATATAGCCCTCCGCCGTGACGCACATGGCAGGCGTGATGGCGGGCCCTCCAATATCCCCAGTGTAGGTGCCCAGCAGGTCAATGGCGCCGGTATCCAGATCGATGATGCCCAGACCGCCGTTGGTATAATCCACACAATACATCCGCCCAGTATTGTAGTCAAAGCCAATATTGCCGGCTTCCACGCCGCCGGTAAAACCGATCCGTTCCGGCTCGCCGATGATGGTCTGTTCCGGTGTCTCGCCCTTGGTTATCTTGCAGCGGTACAAGGCGGTTCCAACCCGCATCACCTGATTGTCCAGACTCTGCTCCATGGCGACCACATAGACATAGCCGTTGTAATAAGCGCCGCCTTGCCACAGCGCCAAGGTCTCGGCGGTTTCCCCGTCTGCGTTCGTGGTTTTTAAATACTGCTTTGCGATCTGTGTCACCTTTCCGGGCGTTTGATCCGAATAGGTGATCCAAGCTTGATTGTTGTCCGCATTGTTGTAATCGACCACAACAAAGCCGTAGATGCCCTGATTGGAGCCAACCACCCGGAGCTGGCAGAGCTGGGTCTGTTCCTCCCACGCACCGGGATAGTTTCCGCTTCCATCCGGCTCCCCGCCCCACTGGTTCCAGACCTTTGCCTTAGCCGTTATTTCCACCTCGCCCTCGCCAATGGCAGTCACAAAGCCGTAGTTGTTCACCGTGGCAACGGCCGGGTCCGAGGTAGTCCAGGTCACCGCGGCGGGCGCCGCATTCCAGGGATTCCAGTCAATAGTCAACCGCTTGGCCTGGCCCACCGCCATGGTTAAGCTATAGGGCGACACGCTGAACCCGGTGGGGTCCACCCCCATGGTAAACAGGTCGGAGGTCAAATCCGTGGGAACGAACAGCGCGGTCTGACCGCCGGGTCCATAGGTACCCACCTCCGTACACGCGCCGGTGGCCAAATCAATGGTATAGGTCATGCAAACATTCAAGTAGCTATTGCCGCTAGCTGTCTGGCTATGGGCAAACCAGTACATGGTATCCGTGTTATGATCATAGCCCATGGATTGAATGACATTGACGCCGGAGTAATTATTCTCATGGACGAAATCTGTAGTACCAAGGTAGGTGGCCACGCCGTCCCGCTCCAGACTATAAAAGTGGCCCAACGTATCGATCATGTACAGCTGGCCTTCTGTAGTGCAGCCCAGAGTCAGTCCCTCTCCTCCATCCTTGGTACCAGTAATTTCTGCAAGCTCGTTGACAAAGATGCTTCCGTTTTCATAGAACGCAATTTTAAACAACGCGTTATGTCCGTCGTCTTTTCCGTCGTTGTCATTGTCTCCGGCATACATCCAGCCCACGGCGTACAGGCTGTTGTTTTTATTCTCCCAATCCTCCTTACCCTTGCCGGAGTAGTCCAAGGCCATGTCGTACAGCACCCATACGCCGGGATCCCCTTCCTTGCCATTATTTTTTACCAAGGTGGTAGAACCCCAGTACGTGCTGTTAGGAGACAGCAGGACCAAATCACCGGTATTTGCGTTCTGGGCCACCACGTAGCCATTGACATATTCTCCGCAGTAATACCGGCCGGCGCTGTCGTAGGTTTCATTCCGTACATCGGACAGATCCGTCTTATTGGCACTGAACCACCCCGCCTCTATCGAGGCGCCGTCAAAGGTCTCACAACCATACAGACGGTCCTTGCTCAGCTCCTTCAGTGGCAATACGTCGTCGGAGGCCTCCCCCAAATCCAACGTTACATCGAACTCGAACTCGTTGCAGGCATAGTCCCCCACCACAATGGTAAAATCCGTGCCAAAGCCGGTGATATTATACTCGGCGGTATAGGCCTGACCCGGCGTGTTGTTCACGTCGTACTTACCCATGATGACGCCATCGGGATTGACAAAGATCAGCGCTGCGATGTACTGATTGTCCTGCAGGGTCAAAGGCAGCAGGACCTTACCGTTTTCGATCCGCACATCATCCTGGAGCGTATAGGCGTTGACAATTCGGGGCCTCTCATCATCCAAGGTCACATGGAAGCTGAAGCTGTCGTCCATAACGTCGTCGCCATCGTCCAGCCAGGCTTTCACCTCGTAGTTCACCTTGGTGCCGTCCGGCAGCTTATTGCCTTGCGCGTCCATGCCGTCCCAGACCTCGCCCTCCTGCGCCAAAACGTAGAAGGGAATAATTCCACCAAAGTCATTAGAAAAATAGGTTTTTACAACATTTTCTCCGGTTAAATCAAAGTATACCTCCTGTGTCGCGGTGTCCGTAACCGTGAAGGTCATTTTCTTGGCATTGCGCAGCATACCGAAGTCCATTTCTGCCAGCGGGTTGGCGTAGGAAAACGCATTGTACGCGTCGCCGGATCTTCCTCCGCGCAGATAGGGGTTCGTCCCCAGCTGGGCGGTGTTGGTGAAAATTAGGCGGTCATACAGGCTGGCCTCCTTGCCGGGCTCATCAAACACCGGCGCGTCGGACCAATTGCCGTAGAATCCCACAAACGGCATCTGCAGATCCACACCGTCCTCCGCGCTGCTGCACACGTAGAGGAAACCCTCCACGTACATGCCATTGGAGAAGCTGTCGTCTAAGTATTTTTTATCCGCTTCCGTCAGCTGAATACGGGCGGATAGACTGACGGTCTCACCGGCTGGCACTGTCACGGAGGTAAGCGGTTCCTCCACCGTGGCCCGCACTTTCTCCAAAAGGTCGATTCCCACCTTCTGCTCGGCGCAGTAGGCGGTAATCAGGTCCACGTCGGCCTTGTTCGTGCTGCCGTCGCCGTTGACATCCAAGTAGGCAAAGTGGACGTTGGTCTCGTCCAGCGCCTGCACCCCATGTACATGGCGCAGCAGGGTTCTGGCGTCGGCCGTGGTGATGGTGCCGTCGTCATTGAAGTCATACTTCAGGATATCCGTCTCCTGGCTGCCGTAAACGGTCACCTCGGCCTGCAGAGCACGGGGCATATTTGCGATATAGGCGTCTTCATGCAGGGTTTCCGTCAGGATTGAGGCGTCAAACGTGTAGCTCAGATCCTGATCCGCGGCCATATTATGGATCTCAAAGTCCAGCGTAAAGGCGCCGGTCCTATCGTCGTCGTCCCCCAGCTCTGCCTTGGGGCGGCCCTCCGCCGCATGGGGATTGCTCAAATAGCCCTGGGAGGTGGTCGCCCGCACCAGGTCCACAAGACCCGCGCCCTGGGCTCTGGGGGAATACTCCAAATCCCCATACCACAGGGGATTGGCCGTACACATCATTAAATTTGCCGCAACCTGGCGCAGCTCCGCCTCCTCATAGTCGTACTTGTCCCGCAGATACTGCATCAGCACCGCCATGGCGCCGGACACCTGTGGCGTCGCCATGGAGGTTCCGCTCATGGGGCCATAGTTGGAACCAAACAAGTCCGGGTCTCTGGAGGAGTAAATGTTGCCGCCGACCCCCGCAATTTCCGGTTTCAGCTTCAAGTCGGGAGTCACGCCCCAGGAGGAAAATTCACTGATGGCCCGCTCCACCGTTGCCGGAATCAGATCCCCCTGACACACTGTCAGGCTTCCAGCGGTCTTGTCCGCCAAGTACTTTCCATCCAGCCTGGAGATAGAAACACAGGGGATATGACCTGTACCGTCGTTAATCTGCATCAGCAGCACGCCTGGCGCGTTGTGGTATATCACACAGGCGATGGCGCCGGCGGCCTGGGCGGCCGCTTGTTTCTCCGGGAAGGAGGTACGTCCGCGAGAAACCAGCGCGACCTTGCCGACAACGTCCAGGTCCGTGTAGTCAGCAGCCTCTCCCACGCCTGGAACCGCCACAAACTCCAACGTTTGCCCCTTAAAGTTATTCAAAAATTTGGTGGCGGGGCTGGAGGCCGTGTCATTATATCCGATTTTCCGACCATCCACGGTAAAATAGAGCTGCTCGCCGCCGTCATTGTCCACTGAGGCAATCGCCAGAGGCGTCACATATGTACTGGGTGTGCCGGCCAGCCCAATGTCGGGATTGCCGGCCTTGGACATGCTCAGTCCTGTAAGGTTTTGAAATGCGTTGTTGGTATCATTACCCGCGGCAATCAAAACCTCTATGTCCGTCTCTGCAAACCGATCCAGGACTTCCGCCATATCATCACCGGAAGTCGTGAACCCAGCGGCAGAGCCCAGAGATAGGTTGACCGCATCTACATTCAGTCGGAGCGCATCCTCCAGGGCCGCCATAATGGTATCCCATCCTGCGCCGGTAGGACCGAATACCTGCATCACAACCAGCTGGGCGTCCGGCGCCACGCCCACGACCGGCGTGGATTCCAACCGGTTGGCCGCCACGATGCCGGCCACGTGTGTACCATGGTCGTGCTGTGCCGCACCGTGGGACACATCGAAATTCATCCAGTAATAGTTGAAGATAAACGGGAGCTTGCTATTGTAGTAGGATTGATTTCGCAGGGTTGTCTTGGCTGCGTTCAGGTGATCCCAAATCGCCTCCACACCCTCCTGCGTCAGGGAGGATTCGGTGAGCTTCTCCTCCGGCAGGGCGCCGAAGCTGGGATGGTCCACCACAACGCCCGTGTCCAAAACGGCAATTTTCATTCCCTTTCCAGTATAGCCCGTCTGATTGAGGACATCGGAACCAATCATCTTGGTAGCGTTGCTGGTCATGGGCTGGAAGAGGTCGCCCGTTTCTACCGATTGATCCTCCGGAACCTGGAAAGTGGGGGCTACATACACATGGTCCACGCCGGGCATGGAGGCAATCGCCGGCAAGTTCCCATATTGCGTCGCAACAGAGATGCCGGTGGTACCAATTGTATAGGTAAAGCCAATCTTAAAATCCGCGCTGCCGCCAAAGCGTCGTTCCAACCGGGTCTTCAGCGAAGCCAGGCTAGCAAGCTGCTTGCCCTCATAACGAGCGACCGCGTCCGTTCCGGCGGCGATCTCATCGGCGGAAAAACCGGCGGCCAGCAGAGGCGCTTCCTTCATCACCACGATCAAGTTTACCACATCGGTGGCTGAAATACGATTTGCGGCCTCTGTCAAGGAAAACCGACCGGCGGCATCCTGCACAATTTTCGGTTCTGCCTCCGGCTCGGGATCCGCCTTATCCAGTGTCAGACCCGAGCCCTCGGAGGCCGCCAGCGTGTCCACGGGAAGCCGCACGGGGCCGCCAACCGAAGATGTCTCCGGCGTGCTGCCGCTTGTAAAACCACTTTGCGCGGCAGTAGCCGCTGGGATACCGGTCAGAAGCAGAACCAGTACCAGAAACAACGACAGGAACCTTTTTTTCATCTTTTCCACACCTGCCTTTCTCAAGCCAGATTGACGGTTTCAAACCGCACAATCACAGTCGCAATCTGCCCGCGGGTGGAGCTTGCCTTAGGCGCCAGCGTCTGCTCCCCCACGCCCTGGATCAATTCTGTCGCAACGGCCCAGGTCATCGCCTCTTTGGCAAAACGGCTGACGCTGCCTACGTCTTTAAAGTCGTCCAGACTGCCCTGGTTTGTGGTATCTACCCCTATGTCTTTGGCGTAGCGATACAAAAAGGTCACCATTTGCTCCCGGGTCACCGCCCGGAGTGGGGCAAACAGCGTCTGCGTCATGCCCTTGGCGATGCCATTCTGGCTGGCCCACAGAACTGCGTCATAAAAATACCGGCCCTCTTTCACATCCGTAAACGGCATTTTGCCGGTGACCTGAGGGCTGCCGGCCATTCGGTAGAGAATCGTCACCAGCATGGCCCGGTCCGTGTCGCGCTCCGGTGCGAACAGGGTATCGCTGACGCCGATCATATAGCCCTTTCCTACCACATAATCCACGCCCTCGTGATAATACCGGCTGCGGTCCACATCCGTAAATCTTTCGGAAGGACAGCCCACCGCAACCACCGTGCTGGCCTCCAGAGAGTACGCCTCCCCACCGGTCACATAGCTTTTCTGGGGGTCAACGGCAATGGTCCCACCGGTTTCATCCAATGCCGCGAAGGTCAACACCACCAACTCCCCTGCTTCCGCCGCATCCACGCCGGCAAACGCCAGGATTACAGTATTTTCTTTTTCTGCGTTAACCTGAAGGCTTAAGTCTGCGTCTTCCGGCCAGGCTGTCCCTGCCTTTGCCTCCAAAAAGCGCAGGGATTCCCCCGGGTAACGCACGGTAATTTTGCCGTCGGCCACCACGCCGGGAACTGTTGCATGAACCTGGACCGTAACCTTGCCGCCTCGAACCGGGTGCCCCGATGCGTCCTGCAGGGTTAACAATGGCTTTCCCTCCACGGCAAGGCCGGTGGTGCTCATGGCGAATACCAAAAGCACGACCAGCAGCAGGGAGAGAAATCGTGCTGCACTGTTCCTCATTTTCCTGTCTCCTCCTTTGATGTTGAAATTTGGATTCCGATGCCGGTACACTATCGTACTGTCCAGCAGGCAGCAAGCTGATATTCTGCCAGGCAGTTCGACCCACAGAAAGCAGCCGGAACGCCCGGCTGATGGGGATAGCGCCAGAACGCGGGGAAGGATGGCTCCTCCAAGCCTTTTCTTGTCTCGGGTATCAAACAAAGCATTTTGAAGCCCGCATAATCCTCCAAATTTAATTAAAAAAAGGGAATCAATGGATGGGACGCGAAAAATAAACCTGCATGTTTCGATTTTTCGCAAACTATTTTTACTCAATTTTCTCTTCTGCTGTAATGGCAGTTTTTTTATTTCGATTCCTGCGATTTTTGCAGCATCATACTGGCTATACGATAGCATAGTAACTCAAAAAATGCAAGACTCTTTTTTTGCATTTTATTCCTAAAATTTTCCACTACTGAGAATAGATATCAAAATATATCGATGTATAAATACGGAAAGCCGCGAAAGTACAGTTGACATATCCTGTACTTCCGCGGCCTGCTACATCCAGACTCATCAATTGTCGCCGGAGAACCTCGCTGTGAATGTCGCCAAATGGATGTTCAGCCAGAATCCTGTGTCTTACTCGGCCCCGCCAACATAGTCTGCAACCCATTGAAAAACCTGTTCCAGCACATCCAGCCGGGTCCTATAGTTCACCCGCTCCCCGTCGCCCCGCGTCTCCAAATAACCCAACTTATACAAGCCGTAGAGATTTCTGGAGACGGTGCCGGAATTGAGGCTCATCTCCGCCGCCAGTTTCGCTGCGGAGCAGGGTTGTTCCGCACAGCGCCGCAGGATTTCCAGCTTGTCCTTGCCGCCCAGGGCCCGCAGCATGCCACCCATGCCTTCGGCATCGGGTCTGCTCTGCTTCCTTGCCGCAAAACGGAAACTGATACTCGCGCCGATGTAAGCGACCCGCACCATACCAGGATAGCCCGGCACTTCCAGCCATTCCGACCAGGTCCCAAAGGCATTAAAATTCCAGAGGCCCAGCCAAATCTCTTGGGATATGTTTTGCTCCACAAACAAAAAGGTGGTATTGAACATCTCATTTTGAAAGTCATCCATAGTATGGGTCTGAAAATAATCCGCCCATTGACGGAGCACCCTCTGGTTTAAGGCCTGCAGGGGAGCCATCTCCTGCTTCAGCCGCTCTGCAACCGGACGGATCAACTCGGTCAGCTCCCGCAGGTGGGACTCAAACTCCGACCATACCCGCAGAATATTCCATTTTCCCTCCAGGCTGCAGGGTAGCCGCTCCAATTGCGCCATCAGGGACTCCGGCTCCTCCTGTTTGTCCCATCGCTCTAGAACTAGACCCATAGCGTTGATGTCATTGAGCTTAAAGCCTTCCTGCTGCATATAGGTATATCCCTGCAAAAGCCGCCCGGCAAAAGCGTCAATTTCGCTGCAATCCAACGGAATGGTCACCAGCATGATCTGGGCCAGGCAGCAGTTGTTCTTGCGATCCATTCCCGGTATTTTTTCAAAATAAAAGCGGAGCCTGGAATCCTCCCGATTCATTCCCGCCGTAACCGCGGCGGAAACTCGCGTCAGCTCCTGCAGACGCCGCACCGTAAGCGCATCCTCCGGATCGCCGGTACGTCTGCCGTAGTTTCTGGATATACGCGCAAATTCCTCGTCGAAGGAAATATGGTTGACATAATAGTAGAGGAGATACACCGCCTCTGCAAAATAACAGGGTTCCTGAAAAATCCGCATTTTATTTACCTCTTCCATCTGTTCCATACGCAACTCAGTCGGCTTCCGTCCCTCAGTCAGTCGTCCGCTTTATGATAGCGCCATGTTTAATTGCATTATTCTATAATAACATTGCGGGCTTTGTCAATACCAGCACCCGGTAGCGTTAAACATGCCGATTCCAGAGGGCCTGCTGACTGTGCCAGGATAAGGCCGAGCGGATGCCCCGGCTCTCTCCCATGGCTACGCAGGAAAATAGAAGTGGAGGCCGCAGCAAAAGCCACAGCCTCCATGTTCAAAAAAGCCGTAATTTGTGCTCAGCCCTCCTGGGTCAACTCCGTGATGCCGTCGATGCGCAAATCAAAATATGGTGCAGAACGGTGCTCGGATTCGTGGAAATAGCCGTCTGTCAGCACATTGACCTTCTCGCCCGCATAAATCACATTGCCCGTGGAGAAGTCTATAATGGAGAAATCGAACTCATGCGCATCCAGCTTCTGTCCATCCACCGTAAAGGTGCTGGCGTCAAAAACCTTAAGCGAGCCGTTTTTGATTGCCGCTTCCACTTCCGCCACCTTTTCCGCCGTGCCTGCCGCGCAACTTTGGCCCAGGGTGGAAATCATAACGGCATCCTCGGCATAACCTGCAGACCAGTCTGTCATGATTTCTTTTCCCTCCAGCAGGCAGGAGAACGCATAGAGGTAAAAAGCGGCCCAGTTATTCTGGGAGGAGGTCAGCGCCGCGTTGGGCGCCACAGAGAGCATATCCACGTTATAGCCCACGGAATAGGCCACCGTGCCCTTGCCCAGAGCAGCCTCAACAGCAGAGGGCGCGCCGGTGGAATCCGCATGCTGGCCGATGATGACGCACCCCCGAGCCATCAGGGCGTTGGCAGCCTCTGCCTCGGCGTTCATATCGAACCAAGCATTGGTGTACACCACATCCATGTGCGCCTCTGGGACAATACTGCGAATACCCAGGAAGAAGGCAGTATAGCCGGAAACCACTTCAGCGTAGGGATATGCGCCCACATAGCCGATGTAAGGGTCTTTTACAGTACCGGCATCCAGGAGCTCCTTGAGCTTCATGCCGGCCACCACGCCGGAGACATAACGGGACTCATAGGTATGGGGAAACGCATTCTTTACATTGGGCAGACCGCAGACCGCCGCAGTGTCGCCGGTATCCGCCACAAAGGTGATGTTGGGATACTCCTCGGCCGCCTGCACCATGTAGGACTGATGGCTGTAGCTATTGGAGATAATCAGCTGGCAGCCCTGGTCGGCCAGGTCCACGGCGGTGTCGTAGCATTTTTCATCTTCTGGGATGGTATACTTGAAAATTACGTTTTCATCCGTGAGCCCCAGGGTTTCCATGGCCTTCCGAATCCCCTCAATATGGGCATAGCTGTAGCCCTCGTTCTCATCTCCAATCAGGATGATGCCGATTTTTGCATCGGCCAGAGATACGGGTTGGGTGTCGTTGCTGCCGCTGGGCGAATTCGTTTTAGGGGTGGTCGCGTCCTGCCCAGAGGTGTCACACCCGGCCAACAGGCCCAGCGCCAGCACCCCTGCCAAGAGCAGTGCAATGATCTTCTTCATTTTTTAACCTCCTAATCGTACTGCTTGCGGGCAAAGCCCTCTCCAAATGGTATAAAATCTGCCAGTACACCGCATTCTGGCCGATTCTTTTATTTTATTTTACAAGACCCAATTGTGTTTTACAACTGAAAAAGCGTTCTTTTTGTGAATTTGGCAGCTCTGTCAAATCCATTGCCGTCTACTGGTCGGCCATTCCAGATTTTATCTATACTTTGTATATTTTTTATAAATTTACCGCTTCCTTAAGAATAATATATGGAAAATATAACGAGTTTTTACAGTTGCAACAGCAACCGCTTCTATTGACAAAATGCCCATGTTCCGGTATCATGAGGAACGAATAGGAGGTCCTAGAGATGGAAAATTGGATTTTAAAGGGGCAGATTTGCTACAGCGCCGGTCGTCACAGCAGAGTATGCGTGCGTGACGGCTTTTTGGTCTGTATTCGCGGCGTCTGCCAGGGCGTATTCCATACGCTGCCGGAAGCCTATGTGGGTCTTCCCCTTTTCGATTATGAAAATCAGTTGATTATTCCCGGTCTAGTAGACCTGCACCTGCATGGACCGCAGTATGCCTATCGGGGGCTCGGGATGGATTTAGAGCTGCTGGACTGGCTGAATACCCGTACCTTTCCCGAAGAAGCAAAGTTCCGGGATCTCTCCTACGCGCAGCAGGCCTACCAGCAGTTTGCCTCGGAACTTAAGCGGAGCTTTACCACCCGGGCTGTGATCTTTGCCACGGCCCACACCCAAGCCACCCTGCTTCTCATGGACCTGCTGGAAAAAACTGGGCTGGTTACCTGGGTGGGGCGGGTGAACATGGACCGGAATTGTCCCGAAGACCTCCGAGAGGCGGATGCTGCCAAATCGCTTACCGAAACCAGGCGCTGGCTAGAAGCCGTAGATGGGCGTTATTCCAGAACCCGGCCCATTCTGACGCCCCGGTTCGCGCCCGCCTGTTCCGACGCGCTACTGGAGGGGCTAGGCAAGCTGTCTGCGGAGCTTGGGCTGCCAGTGCAGAGTCATCTGTCAGAAAATCTGGGCGAGGTTGATCTCGTGCGGCAGCTGTTTCCCTGGTCCTCTTACTATGCTCAGGTATATGAGCGATATGGCTTACTGGGCGGGAATCAGCCCTGCATTATGGCGCACTGCGTCCACTCTGTGGAGGCCGAACTAGAGCTATTCCGGAACAACGGGGTATATATCGCCCATAGTCCAGAATCCAATATGAACATTTCCTCCGGGGTGGCTCCGGTCTCCCAATATCTGGATCTGGGGCTTTCCGTGGGATTGGCCACCGATGTGGCCGGAGGCAGCGACCTCAGTATGCTCCGGGCCATGGCCTATGCCATTCAGGCCAGCAAGCTGCGTTGGCGGCTGCTGGATCAGGCTGTGTCTCCCCTCACCTTTGACGAGGCCTTTTACCTGGCCACCCTGGGTGGCGGCGCCTTCTTTGGTCAGGTTGGCTCCTTTGCTCCGGGCTATGCCTTTGACGCGCTGGTGTTGGACGACAGAATGCTTCCAACCGTTCTGGATCTGTCTATAGCCGATCGAGTGGAGCGATTGGCCTATCTGGGTGACAATCGGTGCCTTACCGCAAAATTCGTATCTGGGCAGAGGGTTCTATAGTCCTGCCATCTGCGATATAACAAAAAGGGGGCGCAGTTTCGCATTCGGAAGGAGGCACACCTATGCAATATCAGATTATGGGGCAAACGGTTCCGGCGGTGGAAATTCAACTGCACGCTGGGGAGTCCATGTATACCCAGCGAGGTGGCATGACCTATCAGACGGAGGGCATTGAAATGCACACCAACGCCAGAGGTGGACTGGCAAGGAGTCTGGGACGGATGTTTGCAGGCGAATCCATTTTTATGTCAACCTATACCGCAACCCGGGAGGGAGCGCGGGTGGCTTTCGCCACCACAGTGCCTGGAAATATTGTAGCGTTGGATCTCAGCACAAAACCTGGGGGAATATTGGTGCAAAAGGGAGCTTTTTTGTGCGCCCAACCCCAGGTCTCCACCTCGATTGCCTTTACGAAGCGTTTTTCTGCAGGCTTGTTCGGCGGAGAGGGATTCATTTTGCAGCGGGCACAAGGAACTGGTTTGCTGTTTTTAGAAGTGGATGGAGACCCCATGGAAAAGCTTTTGGCTCCAGGCGAAATTCTGAAGGTAGACACCGGCAATGTGGTGGCCTTTGACGCCACAGTATCTTATGAAATTGAGACCGTCAAAGGGTTTGGCAATATCCTGTTCGGCGGGGAGGGATTATTTTTGACCCGGCTTCGCGGTCCCGGAAAGGTTATTCTGCAAACGCAAAACTTCGGTGATTTTGCCGGACGCATTGCAGCTCTGTTTCCCAGCAAATCCTGAATTCTCTCCCTCCGGGGGCCAGAACTTCCATCCCGCAGATTGAAAAATGATCGCCTGGGCCGTCACAAGGATGGCCCAGGCGATATTTTAAAAGCCAGACTGAGTGAATTCGGAACGAAGGAAGTGCGCACTCGTTTCTATGTATGTTTGGTCTTTGCGGCCATGCCGACTGCATGACGAATATAGGGTCTTTACACAAAGGGCCACCGGCAAACCCAGACTGTTTTTTGCTGCAAAGGCAGAACAAATCAAATACGCCGACATGCACCTGTGCATACTATTTCCTTCCCAAAAAGCGGGAAAATAAAAAATGGGCAAGTCCTTCCAAATGCGACGCGGTGCAGATGACAAATGCCCATCATCGTTAAGATATATACCACTCCAATACTTTTTCCCCAGTGCATATCTTTTAGGCGTTTTTCCGTTTTTCCAACCCAGAACTCTTAAATCTTCGTCTGAAATGCAATAATCCGGCAACTGCCCATAGTGTGTGAGCCAATAATCCGCGCCGTTTTCGCCATCCTTGGTTGTGCTACCCGGAATAATTGCTTCCATTGGCAGTATAGCACAGCGGCAATGATCGTGCAAAGGCGGTTCAATATCCGGCACTTCTTCCATAGCATAGATTTTCCCGTGGCAGCCAGACAATCCGCACATAGTTTAGGATCAAGAATCGCTCTCCAGTATTTCTTAAGATTACTTTGGACCATATCTGGAACAAAAATATCCAGCAATCCCTTGTAAATGTTTTCCGATGAACGCGGTTCTTTCAAAACGCACCCGCAGGTTTTTTTACATACAGGTTGCTCCTCCTATGAGTAAAATTGATTTCAACCCAAAGGCTCAAACAAAGAAAAAGTTGTATGTTTCTATGCAACAAGAATGAAAGAAAACAATGATTCAGCGTTTTGAGCAAAAAAGGGTAAGTCCCATAAGGACTTACCCTTGGTCCGAGTGTCATTAAAGGATCTGTCAAAATCCAGTAAAATCAATGGTTTGCAAGCAGAAAGCAAGGCGATTTTATCTTAAATTGTACGGTCAAGTACAGTAATCTGCGTAATAACATCACGTAGGCGATCATTGCCTACCATATATTCAAGGACTTCGTCCGAGGTATCACAGAGCTTTTCTGTTTCTCTCTGATAGGCTGTGGAAATGCCGATTTTCCCATTACTGCGATGTGTAATACAGTATATTTTTCCGTTCCATATGAATTCAACCTCTCCATGCCATCTCATGCACGTTTTGAAGTCGCTGATTGTTGTAAATCGGTTTTGCTCCGGCGTATTTGCAGGAATGACCGTGTTTTTCATAAAGCATAATTCTCCATATTTTTTGAGCTCCGGTGCTCCATTCGGGTAGTTTATTGGCGGCTGGGGATCAGGATATCCCGCAGGATTATCCCAATGAATCGGGTGATCATGTGGATCGGTATGTGCCCATGGCTGTTTGTGGTCTGTATAATGACGCTCAATTATTGCACGTCCATCCTCGCCGATCTTCGTGTCCACACGATAACCGTTCTTATAGGTTGTCTTTATTTCTCCCGGGGTGCCTAGAAATCGCAGATTTTGCGGTTTATTAGGGTTTGGTCTCCATTTTCCGCCGTAGGCGCTGCCGCCGCCCTTGAGGGCGCCGCTGACCCGGAACGGCTCCATTGTATCACATTCCGGGCGATATGTCCCGCCAATTTTGAATGCATCCAAATCTTGTTTCTGAAAATTTCTCTCATAGCTCATGT